>NZ_JAVDUW010000003.1:0-816868 GCF_031456495.1 Phycicoccus sp. 3266
CCGATGGTACTGCACTGGTGACGGTGTGGGAGAGTAGGACGCAGCCGAACATACTTCACCAAAAGGGCCACCCATCACGGGTGGCCCTTTTGCATGTCCGCGGTCCATCAGGGGCGTCTGCGAGCGCCCTCGACGAGGCCGCTGCACGAGGTCCGATGGCCGCCGACGGAGGGACGGACGGGCGGTGGCGGACACCCGCCCACGACACGTCCGACGACACGCCGAAGACCGTCACCGCCCTGGCTTAGGATCGTCCCGATGTCCCCGCAGAACGCCTCCAGCACCGACTCGTTCGTCCACCTGCACGTGCACACCGAGTACTCGATGCTCGACGGTGCCGCCCGCATCGGTGACCTGTTCAACCGCGCCGCCGAGATGGGGATGCCGGCGCTGGCGACCACCGACCACGGCTACGTGTTCGGGGCCTACGAGTTCTGGAAGAAGGCCCAGGGGACCGGCGTCAAGCCGATCATCGGCGTCGAGGCGTACGTGACCCCCGGGACGCACCGCACCGACAAGACGCGCGTGCGCTGGGGCGAGGAGCACCAGGCCGGCGACGACGTGTCCGGCTCCGGCGCGTACACCCACATGATCCTGTTGGCGCGCAACAACAACGGGCTGCACAACCTGTTCCGGATGGACTCCATGGCGAGCCTGGACCAGGTCTACGCCAAGTGGCCGCGCGTCGACCGCGAGCTGCTGAGTCAGTACTCCGGTGGCCTCATCGGCACCACGGGCTGCCCCTCGGGGGAGATCCAGACCCGGCTGCGGCTCGGGCAGTACCGCGAGGCGCTGCAGGCCGCCAGCGACATGCGCGACATCTTCGGCAAGGAGTTCTACTTCTGCGAGCTCATGGACCACGGGCTCGACATCGAGCGCCGCGTGCAGAAGGACCTGCTGCGCCTGGCTCGTGAGCTCGACCTGCCGCTGGTGGCCACCAACGACCTGCACTACACCAGCCCGGAGGACGCCAAGGCGCACTCCGCCCTCCTGTGCGTGCAGTCCGGGTCGACCCTCATGGACCCGAACCGGTTCAAGTTCGACGCCGACGACTTCTACCTCAAGAGCCCGGCCGAGATGCGCCACACCTGGCGCGAGCTGCCCGAGGCCTGCGACAACACGCTGCTCATCGCCGAGATGTGCGACATCTCCTTCACCGAGGGCGAGGGCCGGTTCATGCCGCGGTTCCCCTGCCCGCCCGGGGAGAACGAGGAGAGCTGGTTCGTCAAGGAGGTCGAGTCCGGGCTGCGCGAGCGGTTCCCCGATGGTGTCCCCGAGTACGCCACGAAGCAGGCGGCCTTCGAGACCGAGGTCATCGTCTCCAAGGGGTATGCCGGGTACTTCCTCGTCGTCGCCGACTTCATCAACTGGGCCAAGCGCAACGGCATCCGCGTCGGTCCGGGCCGTGGGTCCGGTGCCGGGTCGATGTGCGCCTACGCCATGCGGATCACCGACCTCGACCCGATCCCGCACGGCCTCATCTTCGAGCGGTTCCTCAACCCCGAGCGCATGTCGATGCCCGACTTCGACGTCGACTTCGACGAGCGCCGGCGCGGTGAGGTCATCAAGTACGTCACCGAGAAGTACGGCGCCGAGCGCGTCGCGCAGATCGTCACCTACGGCACGATCAAGGCCAAGCAGGCCGTCAAGGACGCCGCTCGCGTCATGGGGCACCCGTTCTCGGTGGGGGAGCAGCTCACCAAGGCGATGCCGCCGGACGTCATGGGCAAGGGTGTCCCGCTCTCGGAGATCTACAACAAGGAGCACAAGCGGTACGGCGAGGGCGTCGAGTTCCGTGCCCTCGTCGAGTCCGAGCCGCACCTCAAGGAGGTCGTCGACACCGCGATGGGCCTCGAGGGCCTGAAGCGGCAGTGGGGCGTCCACGCGGCCGGCGTCATCATGTCCAGCGAGCCGCTGATCGACGTCATCCCGATCATGCGCCGCCTGCAGGACGGGCAGGTCATCACCCAGTTCGACTACCCGAGCTGTGAGTCGCTCGGCCTGGTCAAGATGGACTTCCTCGGACTGCGCAACCTCACGATCCTCGACGACGCGATCGACAACGTGAAGGCCAACCGCGGCGAGGACATCGACCTCGACGCGCTGTCCAAGGACATGACCGACAAGGCCACGTACCAGCTGCTGGCCCGCGGTGACACCCTCGGCGTCTTCCAGCTCGACGGCGGCGGCATGCGCACGCTGCTCAAGCTGATGCAGCCGGACAACTTCGAGGACATCTCCGCGGCCCTCGCGCTGTACCGCCCCGGCCCCATGGGCGTGAACGCCCACACCAACTTCGCCCTGCGCAAGAACGGCAAGCAGGCACTCACGCCGCTCGACCCCCAGCTCGAGGGCAAGCTCCAGCAGGAGATGATCGACGCCCTCGGCCCGATCCTCGGCACCACCTACGGCCTGGTCATCTACCAGGAGCAGGTCATGGAGATCGCCCAGAAGCTCGCGGGTTACACCCTCGGCAACGCCGACCTGCTCCGCCGCGCCATGGGCAAGAAGAAGAAGGAGGTGCTCGACGCCGAGTACGTCCCCTTCTCCGAGGGCATGAAGGCCAACGGGTTCAACGAGGCCTCCATCGCTGCCCTCTGGGGCGTCCTGGTCCCGTTCTCGGACTACGCGTTCAACAAGGCGCACACCGCGGCATACGGGCTGGTGTCGTACTGGACCGCCTACCTCAAGGCGAACTACCCCGCCGAGTACATGGCCGGGCTGCTCACCAGTGTCGGCGACGACAAGGACAAGTCCGCCCTCTACCTCGGCGAGTGCCGGCGGATGGGCATCAAGGTGCTCCCGCCCGACGTCAACGACTCGGTGGCGCGGTTCGCGGCCGTCGGCACCGACATCCGCTTCGGCCTGCAGGCCATCCGCAACGTCGGCCACAACGTCGTCGAGGCGATCGTGCAGGCACGCGAGGAGAAGGGCCGCTTCACCTCGTTCAAGGACTTCCTGTCCAAGTGCCCAGCCGTGGTCTGCAACAAGCGCACCATCGAGTCGCTCATCAAGGCGGGTGCGTTCGACGGCCTCGCCGAGACCCGGCAGGGGCTGCTGCGGGTGCACGAGGCGTACGTCGACAACTTCGTCGACATCAAGCGCCAGGAGGCGATCGGCCAGGACAGCCTGTTCGGCGGCTTCGGCGACGACGACTCGGGCGCCTCGGTCGACTTCTCGGTGCTGCCGCCCATCCCGGGCGTGGAGTGGGACAAGAAGACCCTGCTCGGGTTCGAGCGCGAGATGCTCGGCCTCTACGTCTCGGACCACCCCCTGTTCGGCATCGAGCACGTGCTGTCCTCGCACGCCGACACCTCGATTGCCAGCCTGACGGGGGAGGACGGCAAGCCCGAGGGCGCGACGGTCACCATCGCCGGCCTCATCACCGGCCTGTCGGTCAAGCGCACCAAGAAGGGCGACCTCTGGGCCATCGTCACGGTCGAGGACCTCGAGGGTGCGATCGAGTGCCTGTTCTTCCCGTCCGCGTACGAGACGGTGCGGCACGCCCTGGTCCACGACGCGGTGGTCGTGGTCAAGGGGCGGGTCAACCGGCGCGACGACACCCCGTCGATCTACGCCTCCGACCTGACACTGCCCGACATCTCCGAGGGCCCGCGCGGGCCGGTGGTGGTCACCATCGACACCAACCGGGCCACCCAGACCAAAGTCGAGGAGCTCAAGGCCGTCCTGTCCTCGCACCCCGGCTCGACCGAGGTGCACGTCCGGCTGAGCCAGCCCGGGCGGTCGGTGCTCATGCGGCTCGAGGACACGTACCGGGTCAACGCCACCGACGCGCTCTTCGGCGACCTCAAGGTGATCCTCGGGCCACGCTGCCTCGCCGGCTGAGTCGGCCGCGGGCGCGGCGGTCCCGACCGCTCGTGTGGCGCGACCGTGCGGCGGGGGAGGGGCACCACGGGACCGCCGATCTCCTAGGGTGGCTCCGTGAGCAGCACCCCCGACGCACCCCGCGCCCAGCGCCGGGAGAGCACCCGAGAGCACCACGGCGACGTCGTCGTCGACCCCTACGCGTGGCTGAGCGACAAGGACGACGCGCAGGTGCGCGCGCACCTCGAGGCCGAGAACGCGTACGCCGAGGCGAGGACCGCCTCGCTCGAGCCGTTGCGCCAGGCCATCTTCGAGGAGATCCGCTCGCGGACCCAGGAGACCGACCTGTCGGTGCCGGTCGCGAGCGGGCCCTGGTGGTACTACTCGCGCAGCTTCGAGGGGTCGCAGTACTCCGTGGAGTGCCGCGCGCCCCGCGTGGACGGGCAGCCGCGGCCGTCCCTGGACGCCCGCGAGCCGGTGCCGGGGGAGCAGGTGCTGCTCGACGGCAACGTCGAGGCCAAGGGGCACGACTTCTTCTCGCTGGGTGCGCTCACCGTGAGCCCGGACCACCAGCGGCTGGCGTATGCCGTCGACACCGAGGGCGACGAACGGTTCGCCCTGCGCGTCAAGGACCTGCAGAGCGGTGAGGTGCTCGACGACGCCGTGTCCGGGATCGGGTACGGCGTGGTCTTCTCCCTCGACGGGCGGTTCGTGTTCTACCTGCGGGTGGACGAGCAGTGGCGGCCGCACCAGGTGTGGCGGCACGAGGTGGGCACGCCCACCGCGCAGGACGTCCTGGTCCTGCAGGAGGACGACGAGCGGTTCTGGATGGGGCTCGGCTCCTCCCGCGACGACCGCTGGCTGATGTTCGGCCTGGGCTCGAAGACCACCTCCGAAGTCCACCTGCTCGATGCCGCGGACCCGCTCGGGGAGTTCCGCGTGGTGGCGCCGCGCCGGGACGGCGTGGAGTACGACGTGGAGCCCGCCGCCGACCGGCTGCTCATCGTCCACAACGCAGACTCGATCGACTCGGACCTGGCGTGGGCCCCCCTCGACGCGACCTCCGCCGACCAGTGGCAGCCGCTGATGCGCTCCGGCGAGGGCGAGCGGTTCCAGGGGATCGAGGCGTTCGACGACGTGGCGGTGCTGTCCCTGCGGCGCAACGGCCTGACCGCCCTGCGGGTGGTCGACCGCGACCCGTCCAGCGAGACCGGCTACGGCGCCTGGCACGACATCGAGCTCGACGAGCCCGTCCACCACGTGTGGCTCGGCGACAACCCCGAGCCCGCGACCCGGACGTTGCAGGTCGGCTTCGAGTCGCTCGTCACGCCGAAGACCGTCTACGACTACGACATCCGGACCCGCGAGCTGACCCTGCTCAAGCAGCAGCCCGTCCTCGGTGGGTACGACCCCTCGGCCTACGAGCAGCGCCGCGAGTGGGCCGTCGCCCCAGACGGCACCCGCGTGCCCATCTCCGTCGTGCACCGCGCCGGCGCCGTCCCCGACGGGTCGCACCCGGGGCTCGTCACGGCATACGGCTCCTACGAGCTGTCCTCGGACCCGTACTTCTCGGTGGCCCGCTTGTCCCTGCTCGAGCGGGGCTTCGTCTACGCCATCGCGCACGTCCGTGGCGGCGGCGAGATGGGTCGTGCGTGGTACGACGAGGGCAAGCTCGGGTCCAAGAAGAACACCTTCACCGACTTCGTGGCCTGCGCCCGGCACCTGGTCGACACCGGCTGGGTCGCGCCCGACCGGCTTGTCGCAGAAGGGGGTTCGGCCGGCGGCCTGCTCATCGGCGCAGCCGTCAACCTCGCGCCGGAGCTCTTCCGGGCCGTGCACGCGGCGGTGCCGTTCGTCGACGCCCTCACCACGATCCTCGACCCGAGCCTGCCGCTCACGGTCGTGGAGTGGGAGGAGTGGGGCAACCCGCTGCACGACCCCGAGGTGTACGCGTACATGAAGTCCTACTCGCCGTACGAGAACGTGCGGCGCGCGGCATACCCCGCGGTGCTCGCGACGACATCCCTCAACGACACACGGGTGTACTTCACCGAGCCCGCGAAGTGGGTCGCACGGCTGCGCGAGGAGACGACCAGCGACCCGGTGGAGCGCCCGGTGCTGCTGCGGACCGAGATGTCGGCCGGGCACGGCGGGAAGAGCGGCCGGTACGACAGCTGGCGCCAGGTGGCCTGGGAGTGGGCCTTCCTCGCCGACCAGGCAGGGGCACGTGACCGCGTGGTGGACGCGCCGGCGCAAAATGCTTCGTAAGCCGTGTCTTTCCCGTGCCGGGTCCTAGGCTGGGGGTGCGGTGCCGGATGGACGTCGACGTGATCGTGGATGGGACTGTTCGTGAGTGAGGGATCGGCGTTCGCTGTGCGGAGCCTGGTGACCCGGCTGGACCGGGACCAGACGCCGCTGGGCGCCCGCGAGCAGTGGCCCGCCCGCCTCGTCGCCGCGTGGGACCTCGTGGTCGGCTGCCCGGTGCCGATGGCGCTGCTGTGCGGGCCGTCGTTCGCCCTGCTGTACAACGACGCGTTCGCCGAGCTGCTCGGCGACCGCCACCCGTCGGCGTTCGGCCGGGCCGCGGCCGACGTCGCGCCCGAGGTGTGGGGCGACCTGCTCGTCGGCCCCGAGTTCGAGGGCGTGCTCAACAGCGGCACGTCCTTCCTCCAGGAGGGTGCCCAGCTCGATCTGCCGTGGCGGTCCTCCGAGCCTGGGACGGGCTACTTCATGCGCGCCGGCTGGCCCGTGCCCGACGAGGACGGCTCGCTGCTGGCGGTCCTCCACGTGGCGATCGAGACGACGTCGGCGATCGGCCGCGCCCGGGCCGTCGCCCGGCTCGCCACCTCGCTCGCTGTCGCCGTCACCGTGGACGACGTGTGCAAGGTGGTGCTGCGCCAGAGCATGGCCGCGTTCGACGCCCTCTCCGCGACGGTGTGCCTGCCGTCGCCCGGCCCCACGGGCTGGCGGATGGCGCGACGGCACCGCATCGAGAACCTGTCACCGGACGAGGAGCGGCTCCCGCTCATCTGGTCCGAGGTCGGCGATGACGTCCTCGAGCTCGTGCAGCGGACGGCCGAGGAGGGCGGCACCTACGTCAGCGAGCAGGGCGAACACGTCGCCATCGCCCTGCCGGGCGGGGACATCGAGGCCGTGCTCACCCTGAGCCGCGAGTCGTCGGGGGTCCCGCAGGACGTGCTGGCCGTGGTGTCGCCGTTCCGCGACCTCGTGGGCGAGGCCCTGCGCCGGGCGGTGGTGTACGACATGGAGCGGACCACAGCCGAGCTGCTGCAGCGGACCCTCCTGCCGCCGAACCTGCCCCAGCCGGACGAGGTGAGCATCGCCGCCCGGTACGAGCCCGTCTCCGAGGGCACGGTGGCCGGCGGCGACTTCTACGACTCGTTCTTCCTCCCCGACGGCCGGCTGGCACTCGTGATCGGCGACGTGGCCGGGAGAGGGGTGATGGCCGCGACCGTGATGGGGCAGGTGCGCGCCGCGATCCGTGGCGCCGCCCTCACGGACTCGCGGCCCGCCGCCGTGATGAAGGCGCTGGACCGCGTCGTCACCGACCTCAACGCCCTGTGGCCCGCGTCGCTCCCACTGGGCTCGAGCGGGGCCCGCCCCGGCCTGTCGTTCGGGGGCGAGCTGTTCGTCACGATGCTGTTCGGCACCATCGACCCGTCCTCCGGTGAGCTGGTGCTCGCCAGCGCGGGGCACCCCCTGCCCGCACTCCTGTCGGGCCGGCTGTCCCGCGCCGACGGGCTGCCCCGGGCCCGGCTCCTGTCGATGCCGGTGGGCCCACCGCTCGGGATCGAGGGCGACCGACCCGTGCACCGCCTGCGGCTCGACGTCGGCGACATCCTCCTGAGCTTCACCGACGGCCTCATCGAGCGCCGCGGCGAGGCGCTCGACGCAGGGGAGAGCCGGCTCCTCGCCGTCCTCGGCGAGGTGCCGCCTGGCAGCCCGCGCAGCGTCGCGCAGCACGTCATCGACGCCATGATCGAGACGTCCGGCCAGGAGGACGACTGCGCCGTGCTGGCGGTCGGGCGGTCCCCGTCTGGGCACCGGCGGGCTTCCGTGGTCGTGCCCCCGCTGCCCGAGTCGGTCCGGGCGGCGCGCGACTGGGCGCGGGACAACCTCAGCTCGTGGGGCGTCAGCGAGGGCGACCAGCACACCGTCGTCACCGGGATCTCCGAGCTCATCACCAACTCGGTGCTGCACGCGGGCACGGAGTCACACCTGAGCATGGACATGGAGCCGGGTCTGCTCACGGTCACCGTCGCCGACAGCGGCAACCGTGGCGAGCCGCTGCTCACCGGCGGCGACCCCATGGCCGTGCGCGGGCGTGGGTTGTCGCTCGTGCGTGCGATCAGTGACGCCTTCGGTGCCCACCGCACCTCGGCGGGCACCACCGTGTGGTTCGAGGTGACGGTCGAGTCGGCCAGCCTCCCGACGACGGTGCGCCTCGCATGAGGTGGCGACGCGGGTGAGGACGGACAGGGGCGCGCGTGCACGGTCCGCCCGGCACCTCGGCACGGGCCGGGGACAGGTCCGCCGAACGGGCGGCCCCGGCGGACCAAAGGAGGACCCGACGGGTTCCGACATGCGGTCGGCGCCCTCCTGCGAGACCGTGGGAGACGTACGCAGCAAACGACGTCGATCCTCGCGAAAGGACGGTCCGGTCACCGTGTGGCAGCGCATCCTCGACCGCATCGCCCCGGTCATGGACGAGGACCTCTCCGAGCTCGACCGCCGCGACGGCGTCGGCGGTCAGGTGGCCGACAGGCGGCCCGCGACGCGCCCGGTGCAGAGCGAGACCAGCCGCCGCTGAGGCCCCGGCTGAACGACGAGACCAGCCGCCGCTGAGGCCGCCCGCTGCGCCTTCGGTCGCTGCACATCCTCGGTCGCTGCACATCCTCGGCGGCGGCACGTTCTGCCGCTGCGCGTTCGTTCCCTGCCCCTCGGTCGGGGGTCATTTTCGGCGGGTCGGGTGCGGTTCGGCCGGTTTGGGCGCGTCTGGCCCCAACGTGCGCAAGGATGAGGCATGCCACCGAGGCGCCCAGCCCTCGCGCGCGGGGCACTCCTGTCCTCGACGGGGGTGCTGCGTCGGCTCGCCTCGCCCGGGGAACGTGCTCCGCTGAGCAGGAGCTGGCTCGCGGCCCTCCTGCTGGTGCTGGTCGGCGTCGTGGTGCTGGGCGGCGTGGCCGTGCGCTTCGCCCCGGCCGGGTCGTCCGTGGCGGTCTGGTGGCCCGCCGCTGGCCTGGCGGCGGCCTTCCTGCTCGCGACAGGACCCGACCGTCGCCGCGCCGGGCTGGTGGTGCTGGGCGTCCTGGTCGCCACCGGGCTGGCCAACTGGTACGGCGGCCGACCGCCCCTCGCGGCAGCCTGTTTCGGCGTGGCGAACGCGGCCGAGTCGGCGGTGTTCTGGGCCTGCATGGCGGGCAGCGGCCGGCGACCGCGGCTGGGGTCCCTGGAGGACCTGGGGCGCCTGCTGCTCGCCACCGTGGCGGGCGCGGCCACTTTCGGTCTGCTGGCGGGCGCGGCCGTGGAGCTGACGCTGGCAGGGACGTTCCTGCCGACGGCATACGCCGTGGCGGCCTCGCACGCTGCCGCGGTCTTGGTCATCGCGCCGCTCGGCGTGGTCGTGCGCTCGCGACGCAGCCAGCGGCTCCGCCTGGAGGACGTCCTGCAGTGGGTGGCCCTGATCGGCGTCACGCTCGCCGTCTTCGGAACGACTCGCGCTGTGCCGCTGGCTTTCCTCCCCCTGCCCGTGCTCGTGTGGGGCGCGACCAGGCTGCACCTGCGCACCGTGGCAGCCCAGCTGCTGGTCGTGAGCGTGGTCGTCATCGTCCTCACCAACCGCGGGGACGGGCCCTTCGCGACGGCGGCCCGCCAGAGCGGGTACCGGCCGGAGACGGTCGGGGCCCTCACGCAGGCGTTCCTCGTGACCGCCGCGGTCACGACGCTGGCCCTGGCCGTCTCCACCGTCCAGCGCCGGACCGCCCTGGAGGCCCTGCGCAGGGAAGCCCAGTTCGCATCGGTCGTCCTCGACAGCGTCACCAGCTCGATCGTCGTGGTGGGTCCCGACGGGCGGGTCGAGAGGGTGAACGCGATGGCCGCGCGCTACCTGGGTCGCCAGGAGAGCGAGGTCGTGGGGGTGCCGGTCGGTGAGGTGTTCCCGGCGGACCCGGCGACCAGCTCGGCGGTCCCGGGCGCCGAGGGCGTTGAGGGCGTGGACGCAGGGCCGCGCGAGCAGGACTGGGACGTCGACGGCCTGGGAGTGCGCCGGATGGTGTGGTCCAGGGGCTTCCTGACCGACGAGGCCGGCAGGCGCACACACGAGGTCCGCACGGGGACCGACGTCACCGAAGAGCTCGCCTCACGGCTGTTCATCGAGACGGTGCTCAACTCGGCCGCCGCAACGGCCATCATCGGCACCGACCGTGACGGTGTCATCACCCTGTTCAACGCCGGGGCGACGAACCTGCTCGGCCGTGCCGCGGAGGACGTGGTGGGTGAGCTCAACTGGGTCGAGCTGCACGACCCGGATGAGATCGAGGAGGCGGCCCGGCAGCAGGGCGTCGAACCCGGCCCCGAGGTCATCGTGCACGAGGTGCTGCGCACGGGGGAGAGCCGGAACCGCGACTGGACCTGGCTGACGAGCGACGGTCAGCGGATCGTCGTCGACCACACCACGAGCCGGATCCTCGACCCCTCGGGCCGGGTCACCGGTTTCCTCACCGTGGCGGAGGACGTCACCCAGCGCCGCGAGGCGGACCTGGCCACCGCCCAGGCGCTCGCCCGGGAGCGGGAGGCGGTCGAGGAGCTGACCGCGCTCGACCGCACCAAGACCGACTTCCTCTCCGCGGTCAGCCACGAGCTGCGGACCCCGTTGGCGAGCGTGCTCGGCTACACCGAGCTGCTCGAGGACGGCGGCGCGGGGCCGCTGTCGCCGCGCCAGAACGAGGTGGTCGCCAGGATCGACCGCAACGGGCGCAGGCTCCTGGCCCTCATCGAGGACCTGCTCATCAACTCGCGGATCGAGGCGGGCCAGCTCGACCTCGCCCACGTGCCGTGCGACCTCGTGCCCGTGGTGGAGACCGTGTGGGACGCGGCCGTCGTCCAGGCGCAGCACCGCGACCTCGACCTGCGGCTCGACCTCCCCGAAGGGCCCGTCGTCGTCGAGGGCGACCCCGCCGCGCTCGAGCGGGTGGTCACCAACCTGCTCTCGAACGCCGTCAAGTTCACGCCCGACGGAGGCCGGGTCGAGCTCGTGCTCGCGGCCGAGGGGCAGCCCACCGTCGGTGGCCCGGACGGTGGGGTCGACCGCGGCGTGGCCCACTGGGGCCAGGGCGTCCCGATGGCGCGGATCGCCTTCCGCGACACCGGGATCGGCATCCCACACGGTGACCGCGGGCAGGTGTTCCGCCGGTTCTACCGCTCGGCGGCCGCGACCGACCGGGCCGTGCCCGGGACGGGGCTCGGGCTGTCCATCGTCAAGGCCGTCGTCGACGGCCTGGGTGGCACCGTCGACGTGGAGTCGCAGGAGGGCGCGGGGTCGACGTTCACGGTCAGGCTGCCCCTGGCACGGTCCACCGCGAAGCACTCCGACTGACGGCCCCCCGCGCCCACGTGGGCGCGCCGCGTCCTCGGGCCGGGCAGCCGACGCAGGTCTACGATCCCGGCATGACCCGTCGAGCGGATGTCGCCCTCGTCACCGGCACCTCCAGCGGGATGGGGCTGCACACCGCCATCGGCCTCGCCCGCGCCGGCCTCACCGTGGTCGCGACGATGCGGGACACGGCCAAGGACGCAGACCTGCGCCGCGCCGCCGACGAGGCAGGGGTCGAGGTCGACGTGCGAGCCCTCGACGTCACCGACGCCCACCAGTCCGTGGAGGCGGTGGCCGGGGTCGTCGCCGACCACGGCGGCGTCGACGTCCTCGTCAACAACGCCGGACGGGGTGCAGTGGCCACCCTCGAGCAGCTCAGCGACGAGCAGCTCCAGGCCCAGCTCGACGTCAACTACCTCGGCGTCGCGCGCCTGACGCGGCTGGTGCTGCCGGGGATGCGCGCAGCGGGGCGCGGACGCGTGGTGACGGTCACGAGCGTCGGGGGAGCGGTGGGGCAGCCGTTCGCGGACGCCTACTGCGGTGCCAAGTTCGCCGTCGAGGGACTCATGCAGTCGCTCGCGCCCGTCGCCGCTTCCTTCGGTGTCGTCGTCAGCGTCGTGGAGCCCGGGGCGGTGGCGAGCGAGTTCACGGCGAACGTGCACCGCGCGGACGCCGGGGCCGAAGACGGCGACCCGTATGCCGGGCTGCTCGCGGCATACCTGCGGCGCACGGCGGGCGCGTTCGACGACGCGCAGACGTCGCAGCAGGCGGCCGAGGTCATCGTGGAGGCGGCGACGACCCACCAGCCGAGGTTCCGGTGGCAGACGTCCGCCCAGGCGGAGCAGTTCGTCGGGCTGTCGCTCGCCGACCTCGACGGGTCCCGCGTGGTCGGGACGACCTCGACCTGGATCGTCTGAGTCGGTACCGATCACCCGGCGGTAGGTGAACTGGGCCCTCACCGTCGGTTGGGGCGGCTACCTCTGATCGGCCCTCCCTCGAGCCGGTGAACACGACCGAGCCCCTGCCGGAGAGTTCCGACAGGGGCTCGTGTGCGTCACGGTCGGACCCGCGCAGGGGTCCGGGAGCGGTCAGATGTCGTAGTACATCTCGAACTCGTGCGGGTGCGGGCGGAACCGGATCGGGTCGACCTCGTTCTTGCGCTTCCACTCGATCCAGGTCTCGATGAGGTCCTTGGTGAAGACGTCACCCTCGAGCAGGAACTCGTGGTCGGCCTCCAGCGCGTCGAGCACCTCGGGCAGCGAGCCGGGGACCTGCGCGATGGCGTCGTGCTCCTCCGGCGGCAGCTCGTAGAGGTCCTTGTCCACGGGCTCCGGCGGCTCGATGCGGTTCTTGATGCCGTCGAGGCCGGCCATGAGCATCGCGGAGAACGCGAGGTACGGGTTGGCCGACGGGTCCGGCACGCGGAACTCGATGCGCTTGGCCTTGGGGCTGTCACCGGTGATCGGGATGCGCACGCAGGCCGAGCGGTTGCGGGCCGAGTAGACCAGGTTGACCGGGGCCTCGTAGCCGGGGACCAGGCGGTGGTAGGAGTTCACCGTCGGGTTCGTGAACGCGAGCACCGCGGGGGCGTGCTTCAGCAGGCCACCGATGTACCAGCGCGCGAGGTCCGACAGGCCGCCGTAGCCGCGCTCGTCGTAGAACAGCGGCTCGCCGTCCTTCCACAGCGACTGGTGGCTGTGCATGCCGGAGCCGTTGTCGCCGAACAGCGGCTTGGGCATGAAGGTGACGGTCTTGCCACCCTCCCAGGCCACGTTCTTGATGATGTACTTGAACTTCAGGACGTCGTCCGCGGCCTGCTTCAGGGTGTTGAAGCGGTAGTTGATCTCCTGCTGGCCGGCGGTGCCCACCTCGTGGTGCGCACGCTCGACGGAGAGCCCGGCGGCGTTGAGTGCCAGCGACATCTCGTCGCGCAGGTCGGCGAAGTGGTCGACCGGCGGCACGGGGAAGTAGCCACCCTTGTAGCGGGTCTTGTACCCCTTGTTGCCGCCCTCCTCATCGCGACCGGTGTTCCAGGCCGCCTCGACCGAGTCGATGAAGTAGTAGCCGGCGTTCTGCTTGGTCTCGAAGCGCACGTCGTCGAAGACGTAGAACTCGGCCTCGGCGCCGAAGTACGCGGTGTCGGCGATGCCGGTCGACTTCAGGTAGGCCTCGGCCTTCGCCGCGATGTTGCGCGGGTCCCGGGAGTACTCCTCGTTCGTGAACGGGTCCACGATGGAGAAGTTCAGGATGAGGGTCTTCTCCTTCCGGAACGGGTCGAGGTAGGCGCTCGTCGGGTCCGGGATGAGCTTCATGTCGGACTCGTGGATGGCCTGGAACCCGCGGATCGAGGACCCGTCGAACATCTGGCCGTTCTTCATGAAGTCCGCGTCCACGGTCTCGGCCGGCACGTTGAAGTGCTGCATGACGCCGGGCAGGTCGCAGAACCGCACATCGACGAACTTGACGTCCTCGTCCTTGATGAACTTCAGGACCTCGTCAGCGTTGCTGAACAATAGGGGCCTCCTGGTGGTGGTCCGGGCACACGTGCCCGATGGGGTCGCCACCGACCCTAGCGGGGCAGCATTGCCCGGGCATGACCCGCATGTTTCGCCGGTGTTACGCCGTGAGAGGCTGGTTCCGTGGTCGACCGCAAGGACATCGGCTCCTGGCTCGAGGGCCCGGGTGCACGGACCGGCGAGCCGTCGGGGCACCCCGGTGAGCGCCTGGGTATGCCGGCCAGCGGCGCCGGGTCCGTGGGCCGCTTCGGGCGTCGCCTCGTCGGTGTCGTCATCGACTGGGTCGTCTGCCAGCTCATCGCCAGCGCGCTCTTCCACGTCCCGCTGCCGTTCCGCGGTGTGGCCACCGGGTCGGACTCGTTCCTGCTGCTTGCCGTCTTCGCCGTGGAGAACCTGCTGCTCGTCGGCACCCTCGGCAGCACGCTCGGCCACCGCCTCGTCGGACTTCGGGTGGTCTCGCTCGACGGCCGTCCGGCGCGGCCGTTCCAGGTGCTCGTGCGCACCGTCCTGCTGTGCCTCTTCCTCCCGGCGATGTTCTGGGACAAGGACGGCCGCGGCCTGCACGACAAGGCCGCCGGCACCGTCATCGTCCGCACCTGAGGCGGTACCACGGCATAC
This sequence comes from Phycicoccus sp. 3266, assembly GCF_031456495.1. NCBI lineage: Bacteria > Bacillati > Actinomycetota > Actinomycetes > Micrococcales > Intrasporangiaceae > Phycicoccus > Phycicoccus sp. 3266. The sequence goes on from NZ_JAVDUW010000003.1 coordinate 14,572, forward strand.
CGGGTGGGCACCTGAGGCGGCACCACGGCAAACCGGGTGGGTCCCTCCGGCCGCGGTGGACCGCAGGGACCGCGGTCAGCGGCGGACGAGCACCGCGCGGATCCGTTCGGACGCCTCGCCGAGGATCGCCACGATCTCCCGGCTCTGCTCCGCGGTGACCCCGTGCCGCTTCCACGCGTCCCGGGCGTCGCGGCGCAGCTGCTGCACGGCCTTCTCCAGGTCGCCGAACGCCTGCGCGTCACCACCCGTCCAGCTGCTCCAGGCGTCCCCGCCCCCGGCGGGGGTGGCGGTGCGCCTCGCCTCGCGGGCGGCCGCCTTGAGCTCGGCCCGCAGGTCGCTCGTCTCGCCCCGCACGCGTGAGCGCACCTCCTGCGCGAGCTGGCGCACGGAGTCGTCGAGGTCGACCTGGAGGTGGGCGAGGTCGTCCTGGCGGGCACGGACCTCGGCGCGACCCGCGTCCGTGATGCGGTAGACGGCCTTGCGCCCCTCGTCGGTGCGCTCGACGAGCCCTTCCTCCTCGAGCTTGGCGAGGCGCGGGTACACGGTGCCGGCGCTGGGGGAGTAGAGGCCGTTGAACCGCTGCTCGAGGTCCTGGATCACCTCGTAGCCGTGCCGGGGCCCGTCGTCGAGGAGGGCCAACAGGTAGAGGCGCAGCTGGCCGTGCGCGAAGACCGGGCTCACGCGCCGGCCCCCGCAGTCGTGTCGGGCCCGGCACCGCTGGGCTGGAGCACCACCACGTCGCCGGAGACCGCGTTGGCCTTCAGCCGCAGGCCGCCGTCCCCGGCGGTGAGCCGGCCGCCGTTCCGGCGGGAGTTGCGGTCGATCGTGAGGCCGTCGATGACGACCGACCCGGTGGCCGTGCTGGCCTTGACGTCGTAGCCGTGGTGCGGCGCCCGCACCGTGACGTCGCCGGACACCGAGCTCGAGGAGATCGTGGGCCCGGCGTTGGTCAGGTCGAGGGTGACGTCGCCGCTCACGGTGTGGATCCCGACCTCCTCGAGGTCGCTGTGCCGGGCGGTCACCGCCCCCGAGACGGAGTTGACCTTGAGCAGCCCGTGCAGGTTCCCGCACTCGACCTCGCCGGAGACGGTGTTGACGTCGACCGGGCCGGTGACGTCGTCCAGGGTCATCGTCCCGGAGACCGTGTTGACCTTGGCGCCCGCACGCAGCCCGGCGAGCAGTCCGCTCGCGCTCACCGTGCTCACCGAGGTGACGGCCTCCTCCGGCACGGACAGGCTCAGCGTCACGCGGTTGCGGTCGAACCACTCCACGCTCTGGCGCAGCTTGCCCAGGATGGTGTCGCCCTCGACGCCATGGGTGATCTTGAGCAGCGAGCCGTCCCACACCACCCGCAGCGGCGTGCCCCGGATCGCGGAGACCTCGAGCCGGGCGGTGGGGGAGTCGGTGTGCGTGACCACGTCCACCTGACCACCGACCACGGCGACGCTGAGTCTGCTGACGCGCTCGCCCTCGCCACCGATGTCGAGCACCCGGGGGCTGTCGAGCGTCCATTCCTGGGCCATGGGAGTTCCTCTCGTCCTGTCGCGTTATATCGCGTTGCGAACACGTTATATCGCGTATGCCGGTGACGCAAGACCCCGGACGGTGGCACCGTGGCGCCCGGGTCGCGGGGTGCCCGGCTCGGGGTCGCGGGCGTGCCTGTCGGGGCCCGTGGGGTGCGCCACCGGCCTGGCGCCTCGAGAGGCGCAGATGACCGATGTAAGCGCTGACAAGGTCACGAAGAGGTCACGAAATGGGATCGCTCCCACACTGCCCCTTGACCGGCTCCACCGGCATACGGCTCCATTCTCGGGAGCGCTCCCAGTGAAGGGGGCCCGACGGAAAGGTGCAACGGTGCACATCCCCTCGCGCAGGCTGATCGGGTCAGCCGCACTTCTCGCAACGGTCGCCCTCTCCACCGCCGCGTGCGGTGGCAACGACGGGGGCGCCGGCACGGCCGGCAAGGAGAAGGTCACCCTGCGGGTGAGCACCTTCGGCAAGTTCGGCTACACCGACCTGTACAAGCAGTACATGAAGGACCACCCCAACGTGACCGTCGTCGAGACGGCGGAGGGTGACCTCGGCAAGTACAACACCCAGCTCATCCAGCGGATCGCGGCCGGCTCCGGCGCCGGCGACGTCGTCGCCCTCGAGGAGGGCCAGATCGTCGGGTTCCTGCAGAGCGCGGACAAGTTCGTGAACCTGCAGGACTACGGCAGCAACGACCTCAAGGGCAACTTCCTCCCGTGGAAGTACGCAAACGCCACGACGGGCGACGGCAAGACGACGATCGGCCTCGGCACCGACGTCGGCGGCCTGGCGATGTGCTACCGCCGTGACCTGTTCCAGAAGGCCGGGCTGCCCACCGACCGCGCCGAGGTGGCCAAGCTCTGGCCGACGTGGGACGACTACATCGCCACCGGCAAGCGCTACGAGGCCGGGATCAAGGACCCCAAGTCGCACTTCGTGGACAGCGCCACCAACACCTACAACTCGATCCTCATGCAGTCCTCGGACCACACCTACTTCGACCGCGACGAGAAGCTCGTCATCGACTCGAACCCCGGTGTGAAGGCGGCTTGGGACGAGAGCCTGAAGATGGTCGACTCGGGCCTGTCGGCCAAGCTCAAGTCGTTCTCCCCGGAGTGGAACGCCGGCTTCAAGAGCGGCTCGTTCGCGACGCTCGCCTGTCCCGCGTGGATGACCGGCTACATCAAGGACCAGGCCGGTGCCGAGAACAGCGGCAAGTGGGACATCACCACCGTCCCTGGCGGCGGCGGCAACTGGGGTGGCTCGTGGCTCGGCGTTCCCAAGCAGAGCAAGCACCAGAAGGAGGCCGTCGAGCTCGCCAAGTTCCTGACGAGCGGGTCCAGCCAGCTCGCCGCCTTCAAGGCTGTCGGCAACCTGCCCTCGAACCCGACGCTCTACACCGACCCGGCGCTGAAGGACGCGAAGAACGAGTACTTCAACAACGCGCCCGTGGGTGAGCTCTTCGTGGCAGGCGCGGCCAACCTCAAGCCGGTCTTCCTCGGGGCGAAGAACCAGCCCGTGCGCGACGCGGTCGAGAACGCCATGCGCAGCGTCGAGGGCGGCCAGCGCAGTGCCGCGGACGGTTGGAAGGAAGCCGTGTCGGCTGCCGAGAAGGCCGCCAAGTAGGTCGGGCTCCCGCCCGCCACCCCGACTGCGGTCGGGCGCCGGTCCTCTCGCGTACCGGCGCCCGACCGCCACCAACCACTCGGAACGCCACCAGCCACCTCGGAAGGGGACGCCCGTGACCACCACGACGCCGACCTCCACGCTCCCGACCCGGGCAGCGCCCCCCGGTCGCCTGCGGCGCCTGCTCCGGCGCGCCGACGCCGGCCTCACGCCGTACGCGATGGTCTCGCCGTTCTTCATCCTGTTCGCGGTCTTCGGCCTCTTCCCGCTGCTCTACACGGCATGGGTGAGCACCCACGACTGGAGCCTGCTGGCGGGGGACCAGGGCTGGGTGGGACTGGGCAACTACGCCGAGCTGATGCAGGACTCGGACTTCTGGAACGCCATGCTCAACACGTTCGCGATGTTCGTCATCGCGACCGTGCCGCAGCTGGTGCTGGCCATGGTCCTGGCGCAGATGCTGAACTCCCGCCTGCGCTCGGCGACGTTCTGGCGCATGGGGATCCTGCTGCCGAACGTCACGTCGGTCGCCGCCGTCGGCATCATCTTCACGCTGATGTTCAGCCGCGACTTCGGCCTCTTCAACTGGCTGCTCGGCCACGTCGGGGTCGACCCGATCGCCTGGCAGGACCACCGCTGGTCGAGCTGGATCGCCATCTCCACGATGGTCGACTGGCGCTGGACCGGGTACAACGCCCTCATCCTGCTGGCCGCGCTGCAGTCGGTGCCGACGGAGATCTACGAGGCGGCCCGCATCGACGGAGCGAACGGCTGGCGCACCTTCTGGTCGATCACGGTGCCGATGCTGCGCCCGACCCTCATCTTCGTCACCATCGTGGCCACCATCGGCGGGACGCAGCTGTTCACCGAGCCGCTGCTGTTCAACCCCGGGGCGAACTCGATCAACGGGGGCACGACCGGCCAGTTCCAGACGGCCGCCATGTACCTCGTGCAGAACGCGTTCACCGGCCAGCGGTTCGGGTACGCCGCGACCATCGCGTGGGTGCTGTTCCTGTTCATCGCCGCGTTCTCGGCAGTCAACGTGCTGCTGCTGCGGCGCATCCGGTCGGCGGAGTGAGGACACCATGACACAGACCCAGGTTCCCGCCGTGGTGCCCGCCGCGAGCGGCGTCGAGCCGCCGGCATCCGTGGGCAGGCGACCCCGTCGCGCCCACCGGGCCCGCACCCTCGGCGGCGCGGCCGCCCGCAGCACCGGTGCGACCCCGGCGAGCCGGCTCGTCTACCTCTGCCTCGCGGTGTCGGTGCTGCTGTCGGCCGGCCCGCTCTACTACATGGTCGTCATGGCGTCGCGGCCCAACAGCGACATCTCGTCGATCCCGCCGCCGCTGACGCCCGGCGGCGACCTCGGCACCAACATCTCGCGCGTCTTCGCCAACCAGGACGTGCTGTTCGGCCGGGCGATGCTCAACTCGCTGCTGGTGGCCGGTGCCGCGACCGTGTCGGTCGTCGTCCTGTCCTCGCTCGCCGGCTTCGCGTTCGCCAAGCTGCGGTTCCGCGGCCGCAACGCGCTGCTGCTCGTCGTCGTCGCGACCATGATGGTGCCGGTCCAGCTGGGCCTGGTCCCGCTCTACATGCTGATGTCGAAGCTGGGCCTCGCCGGCACGCTGTGGTCGGCGCTGCTGCCCTTCCTCGTCAGCGGGTTCGGCGTGTTCATGATGCGGCAGTACGCCGCCCAGTCGATCCCCACCGAGCTCATCGAGGCCGCGCGGGTCGACGGCGCCTCGACGACGCGGATCTTCTTCTCCGTCGTCTTCCCGGTCCTGCGACCGGCGGCTGCGGTGCTGGGGCTGCTGACGTTCATGGAGCGCTGGAACGACTTCCTGTGGCCCTACCTCACCCTCGACGCGGACCACCCCACGGTGCAGGTGGCGCTGTCGCGGCTCTCGGGTGGCTACTACACCGACCAGGCGCTCGTCATGGCCGGGACCCTGCTGGGGACCCTGCCGCTCGTCGTGGTCTTCATCGTGTTCGGCCGCCAGATCATCGGCGGCATCATGCAGGGCGGAGTCAAAGGATGACCATGACCGGACAGGACCCGTTGTCGCGAAACGCATTTCCCGCGGACTTCACGTGGGGCGTGGCGACGTCGAGCTACCAGATCGAGGGCGGCACGAAGGAGGACGGCCGCGGTCCCTCGATCTGGGACACCTTCTCGGGCACACCGGGCCGGGTGGTCGACGGGGACACCGGCGAGGTGGCCGTCGAGCACTTCCACCGGTACGAGGAGGACGTCGCGCTCATGGCGGACCTCGGCGTCGAGGCCTACCGGTTCTCCGTGGCGTGGCCGCGGGTGCAGCCGACCGGCTCGGGCCCGGTGAACGTCGCAGGCCTGGACTTCTACGACCGCCTCGTCGACGCGCTCCTCGCCCGCGGCATCACGCCCTGGGCGACGCTGTACCACTGGGACCTGCCGCAGCCGCTCGAGGACGCGGGCGGCTGGCCGGTGCGCGCCACGGCCGAGCGGTTCGCCGAGTATGCCGGGCACGTCGCCCAGGAGCTGGGCGACCGGGTGGGGCACTTCATCACCCTCAACGAGCCGTGGTGCTCGGCCTTCCTCGGCTACGGCAGCGGCCGGCACGCGCCGGGGCGCTCGGACCCCGCCGAGGCACTGGCGGCCTCGCACCACCTGCTGCTCGGCCACGGGCTGGCCGTCGAGACCATCCGGGCTGCGGCCCCGACGGCGCAGGTCGGCATCACGCTCAATCTGTACCCGGTCGACGGTGCCCACGACGGCCACGGTGTGGCGGACGCCGTTCGCCGGGTCGACGGCCTCGCCAACCGCTGGTTCCTCGACCCGGTGCTGCGCGGCGCATACCCCAAGGACGTCGTCGAGGACGTGCGGCACCTGAGCGACCTCTCCTTCGTCCACGACGGCGACCTCGACGTCGTCTCGGCGCCGCTCGACTTCCTCGGCGTCAACTACTACACCCGCCACGTGGTTGCCCCCGGCGCCTTCCCCGGGACCGTCGACGTGGACTTCCAGGGGCGCGGTATGCCGACGACGGCCATGGGCTGGGAGGTCGACCCCGACGGGCTCTTCGACATCCTCACCCGGGTGACGCGCGACTACGGCGACCTGCCGCTGGTCATGACGGAGAACGGTGCGGCGTTCGACGACGTCCTCGTCGACGGGCGCGTGCACGACGAGCAGCGCGTGGAGTTCCTGCGCGGCCACCTCGACGCCGGGCGCCGGGCGGTCGAGGCAGGGGTCCCGCTGGCCGGCTACTTCGCCTGGTCGCTCATGGACAACTTCGAGTGGGCGGAGGGGTACGCCAAGCGGTTCGGTCTGGTCCACGTCGACTTCCGCACGCAGGAGCGCACGGTCAAGGACAGCGGACGGTGGTACTCGGAGTTCCTGACCGGCACGCCATACTGACGCCCATGAGCAGTGCGCGCGGTGGCCAGCCCACCCTCGAGGAGGTCGCCACCCGCGCCGGGGTGGGGCGGGGCACCGTGTCGCGCGTCATCAACGGGTCACCGCAGGTCTCCGAGCGCACCCGCGCCCGCGTGATGCGGGCGGTCAGCGACCTCGGCTACGTGCCCAACATGGCCGCCCGGGCGCTCGTCACCCGGCGGACGGGCGCCATCGCCCTGGTCATCTCCGAGCCGGAGGAGCGCATCTTCGGCGAGCCGTTCTTCGCCGGGGTGGTGCGTGGCATCACGACGGTGGTGGGGGAGTCCTCGCGCCAGCTCGTGCTCGCCCTCGTGCAGAACCGCGAGCAGGCCGAGCGGCTCGACAGCTACCTGACGCCGCAGCACGTCGACGGCGTCCTCGTGCTCTCGGCCCACGACAGCGACACGCTCCCGGGGCGCATCCAGGGCCGCGGGCTCCCCATCGTCCTGTGTGGTCGGCCGACGAGCGAGCAGGCCCTCAGCTGGGTCGACGTCGACAACGTCGGCGGCGCGAGGGCCGCGGCGGCGCACCTGCTGGCCGAGGGGCGCCGGAACGTGGCGCTCATCGCCGGGCCGCAGGACATGATCGCCGGTCGCGACCGCCTCGAGGGCTACCAGCAGGCGCTGCGCGACGCAGGCGTCGGTGTCGACGACAGCCTCGTCGAGACCGGCGACTTCACCGAGGCGAGCGGGGCCGCCGCGATGCGCGCGCTGCTGGCGCGCCGTCCCGACGTCGACGCGGTGTTCGCCTCGAGCGACCTCATGGCGCTGGGCGCGATCCGGGTGCTGCGGGAGGCCGGTCGCTCGGTGCCGGGCGACGTGGCGGTGGTCGGGTTCGACGACGGTCCTGTGGCCGCGGTCGCCGAGCCGGCGCTCACGACGGTGCACCAGCCCATGGAGCAGCTCGGGCGCGAGATGGCGACGATGCTGTTGTCGCGGATCAACGGCGCCGGGGAGCCGGGTCCCTCGCACGTCGTGCTCGACACGCACCTGGTCACCCGCGCCTCTGCCTGAGGTCGCTCGCAGGCTGGGTGGCCCGGGATTGGCTCAGCGGCCGCGCATGGCCTTGCGGTCGACACGGGCACGCATCGGGTCCATGCCGGCGGGGATGGGCGGGCGGACGCCACCGAGGGCCTTGAGCCGCTTGTTGACGGCGGCCGCCTCCTCCTTGGTGAGGACCGGCTTCATCCGCGTCATCTTGGCGCTGACCTTGCGGACCGGCACCTGGTCGGCCTCGTCGCCGACGACCAGCGTCGTCACGGGGACGCCCGGCGCCACGCGCTCGACCTTCTTGCGCTCCTGCGCGACCAGCTTGGAGCGGCGGGCGTTCGGGCCCTCGGCCACGAGCACCACACCGGGGCGGCCGACCGCGCGGTAGACGAACGCCGCGCCGGCCATGTCCTCCGGGCGCGTGCCGCGGGCACCGTCGACGGCCACGGGCTGCTGGTCGTAGTACCAGCCGCGACGCAGGGCCCCGAGGGCGGCGCCGGCGGCGCCGGGCTGGCCCTCGATGCTGCGGAACGCGGCTCGCTCGGCCTTGCGGCTCAGGACGAGGACGGCGGCGAGCAGCCCCAGCGGGATCGACAGGACGAGCGCGTAGACCCAGTGGCCGAGGAGGGCGCCGATGCCGACGCCGACGACGAGCACCCCGAGGAACGCCAGCAGCATCCACCACGGGATGGTCCGGTCGACCTGACGCGCCGCCGTGTAGACCTGGCGGACCTGCGCGAGGCGACCGGGCTCCTTGGGCGTGCCGGACTGCTGCTTCTCCTTGCGAGCCATGGGGGTCAGGATACCGTCAGGCGGAGGTGCCCAGAGCCGCCGGCGTGCGCGCGGCGACGAGCGAGGCGGCCTCCTGGCGGGCCGGATCGCCGGCCGCGTCGGCGAGGTGCTGCAGGTGCTCGGGGATCTCTCGGCCCCACTTCTTCATGGCCGTCGCCCAGAGGCGGCCGGCGCGGTAGGACGAGCGCACGAGCGGGCCGGCCATGACGCCCTTGAAGCCCATCTCCTCGGCGACCTGGCTCCAGTGCACGAACTCCTCGGGCTTGACCCAGCGGTCGATCGGGTGGTGCAGCTTCGAGGGGCGCAGGTACTGGGTGATCGTGAGGATGTCGCAGCCCGCGTCGTGCAGGTCGCGGATGGCCTGCTCGACCTCGTGGTCCTCCTCGCCCATGCCGAGGATGAGGTTGGACTTGGTCACCAGCTCGGCGTCGCGCGCCATCGACAGGACCTTGAGGGACTTCTCGTAGGTGAACGCGGGCCGGATCTCCTTGAAGATCCGGGGCACGGTCTCGAGGTTGTGGGCGAACACCTCGGGCCGGGCGTCGAAGACCTGGCCGACGAGCTCGGGCTTGGCGCCGAAGTCGGGCGGGAGGATCTCGACGCCGGTGTTGGGGTTCTTCTCGTGGATCTGGCGGATCGTCTCGGCGTACAGCCACGCGGCGCCGTCGGGCTGGTCGTCGCGGGCCACGCCCGTCACGGTCGAGTAGCGCAGGCCCATCTGGGCGACCGACTCGGCCACGCGGCGCGGCTCGTCGAGGTCGAGCGCCAGCGGGCGGCCGGAGGCGATGTCGCAGAAGTCGCAGCGGCGGGTGCAGATGTCACCGCCGATGAGGAAGGTCGCCTCGCGGTCCTCCCAGCACTCGAAGATGTTGGGGCAGCCCGCCTCCTGGCAGACCGTGTGCAGGCCCTCGGTCTTCACCATCGAGTGCAGCTTGGTGTACTCCGGGCCCATCTTGGCGGTCGTCCGGATCCACTCGGGCTTGCGCTCGATCGGCGTCTCGGCGTTGCGTGCCTCGACACGCAGCAGCCGGCGGCCCTCGGGTGCGACGGTCACGAAGACTCCCTTGCCTTGCGTTGTGCGTCCGGCGCGCCACCACCAGCCGGTATGCCGTGGGGCACGGGGGCGCCCGGAGGTTCCCGGGCGTCCTCCAAGACTACGCCTGCGCTCCGTGACGTATTCCGCCGCCCGGTCGGGTGCGGGCCTGCGCCGGCGAGGGGTGACGTGTCGGCCGGAGCGTGCCCTCAGCCGCCGAAGGGGAAGGTGACCTGCGGGAAGTATGTCATCCGCACGGCGTCGGCGAACACGTAGACCATGAGCAGCGCCGTGGCCGCGTTGAGGACCAGCGCTGCCCAGGCTCCGCCCCGGCCACCGCGCCGCAGCGCCGCCCGTGCCAGCCCGAGGCCGAGCGCGGGCACCGCGACGGCGACGAGGAACAGCAGGGTCTCCACGGTCCACCCGGCGAGGTCACGCGCCATGAGGGGCAGGTCGCCCTCGTGCAGCCCCAGGAGCGGCAGCATCAGGAAGGTGCCGATCACGTCGGTGAGCCAGAAGACGAGCAGGAACGCCGGCAGCATCAGCAGGGACAACTGGGCGAGCTGCCGGTGGTTGCGGACCGGGCGTCCGGCTGCGCGGGGTGGCGTCAGGGTCGACATGGGGTCCTCCTTCCGCGAGGTCCACCCCCATCCCATCGGGAGGGGCGGGTGCCCAGCAGGGACGGAGGTCCCGGTGCGCCTACGCGGAGGCGAGGACCTCGGTCAGGTGCTTCTCGGCATACGGGAGCACGTCCTGCACGGTGACCACACGCCCGGCCTCGCGGCTGATGGAGCTCACCCCGGCGTCCTCGATGCCGCAGGCGATGATGTTGTCCGCCCACGAGAGGTCGGCGTCGCAGTTGAGCGCGAAGCCGTGCATGGTCACCTGCCTGCTGACCCGCACGCCGATCGCGCCGAGCTTGCGGTCGGGGCCGCGCTCGTCCGCGAGCACCCACACGCCGGAGCGGCCCTCGACGCGCACGGTCTCGACGCCGAACTCGCCGCAGGTGCGGATCATGACCTCCTCGAGCCGGCGCACGTGGGCGACCACGTCGATCGGGACGCCGTGCAGGCGCACGATGGGGTAGCCGACGAGCTGGCCCGGGCCGTGCCACGTGATGAGGCCGCCGCGGTCGACGTCGACGACCGGCGTTCCGTCCTTGGGCCGCTGGTGCTCCTCGGTGCGCTTCCCGGCGGTGAAGACGGGCGCGTGCTCGAGCAGGAGCACGGTGTCCTCGCCGCCCTCCACCACCGACGCGTGCACCTCGCGCTGGTGCGCCCAGCCGGCCTGGTAGTCGACGAAGTCGGGCGCGAAGCCCACGTGCTCGAACCGCATGGGCACCACGGTACGCCGCGTCCCAGGCGGGTCAGGGAGTGGGCAGCCGGCGCGGCTCGAGGCGTTCCTCCCGCGCCTCGTCGCCCTCACGGGTCACGACGTAGGCGCCCTTGCCGTCGGCCTCGGTGACCGCCTCGACGAGCTCGGTGCCTCGGTAGACCAGGCCGACGCCGTCGTCCGTGCAGTGCGTGGTCGGCAGCGTGCCGTCGGCGACGAGGCGGTGGACCAGGGGGCGCCGCCTGGCCTCGGAGTCGTAGTGGACCCCGTTGCCGTACGGCAGGAAGCCCAGGCCGTTGGTCACGGCGCGCAGCTCGGGACCGAAGGAGTCGGTGGTCCCGCCGAGGTACCAGCAGATCGAGCCGGCCGAGACGCCCGAGAGGACGACCCCTGCCTCCCAGACCCGGCGGAACACCGCGTCGAGCTCGTGCACCCGCCACACGGCGAGCAGGTTCGCCACCGAGCCGCCGTTGACCCAGACGACGTCCTGCTCGAGCAGGTGGCCCTCGACGTCGTCGAGGTTCGGCATCGGGAACAGGTGCAGGTTCGTGAGGTCGAAGCCCGCCACGCGCCCCGCCTCGTGCAGGTCGTCGGCGAACGCCCGCTGGTCGCCGCTCGCCGTGCCGAGCACCGTGACGCGCGGTCGGCGGCCGGTCGCGCCGGACAGCTCGACCGCGTGGTGGACGAGGCCGTCGAACTCGAAGCGGGTGCGGTCGCCGAAGCGGTAGCCGCCGGACGTCGCGAGGATCGTGGGCTGGTCGGAGGGCATGGCCCGGACCCTATGCCGGGCTGTGGACAACGGCGGAGGCGGCCCCGCCGGCCGGCAGACTCGAGGGCATGGAGGCGTTCGGCGACGACGGGTTCGAGAGCGGGTCCGGCTGGCAGGCGGAGGCGGTGCCGGCGGCTGGCGTGACGGGTGCGGGCGTCCCGGTGGGCGACGTGCAGGGGAGCGGTGTGCGGGGGATCGGCATGGCGTCGCCGGAGGTGCCCGGCTACGACGTGGGCGAGCTCCTCGGGCGCGGGAGCTCAGGGTGCGTGTGGGCGGCGACGCGGTGCCCCGACGGCGCACCGGTGGCCGTCAAGGTCGTGCCGGTCGGCACCGGCGCGCAGGCGGCCGTCGCGGCCCGTGAGCTGGCCGTGCTCGCGCGGGTCGAGGTCGAGGGCCTGGTGCGGTTCCGCGAGGCGGTCGGCCTCGACGGTCAACCACCGGCGGTGGCCGTGGTGCTCGACCGGGTGAGGGGAGGCCCCCTGGCGGGCGTCGTCGCCGCACGCGGCCACCTCAGCGCGGGGGAGACGGTCACCGTGCTCGCCCCGGTGGCGAGGGCGCTCGCGGGCCTGCACGCCGCCGGCGTGGTGCACGGGGACGTCAGCCCCGGCAACGTCCTGCTCGAGCTCAACGGCCGGCCGCTGCTCGCCGACCTCGGGGTGGCGAGCGTGGCCGGCTCGGGTCCCGACGAGCTCTGGGGCACCCAGGGCTTCGTCGCCCCCGAGGTCCTCGAGGGCCAGCGTCCGGGACCTGCGGCCGACGTGTATGCCGTGGGTGCGCTCGCCTGGTGGTGCGCCACGGGCGAGCCGCCGGGCCCGGGTGCACTGCGGGCCCCGGTCGACGAGGTCCTCCCGGGCCTCCCGGAGGCGTGGCGCCGGCTGACGGCCCGCGCGCTGGCCGGCGACCCGGGCGTCCGGCCGAGCGCCGCCGAGCTGGCGCTGGGCTACTTCGACGCGGTGCCCTGCGAGCCGTTGCGGATGACCGTGGGGACGGACGAGACCTCGTTGCTGACCCAGCGCATCCGCGACGCCGGGCGCCCCTCCGACGTCGCGGCGTCGACGTCCACCGACCCGCACCACGAGGGGCTGGGTGGGACGGTTCGCGCTGCCGTGGGCGTCGTGAGTGTGGCGCTGAGCCGCCTGCCCGCGGCCCGGTGGTCCACGCCGCGGTTGTCCGCCCCGCGGTTGTCCGCTCCGCGGTGGTCCGTGCGGAGGGCGCCCAGCGGTCGCCTCGTCACCACGGTGCTGCTGCTCGCTGCCGTCGCGGCGGTCGTCGTGCCCGCCGGCGTCGTCGTCGCCGGCGGCGTGTCCGCTCCCGGGTGGTTGCCCGGTGACGCGCGGACCGCCGGAGCCCCACGGGCAACGGCATCCTCGCCGTCGCCGGCGCGGGACCCGCTCACGGACCGGCGCGCTCCCCAGCGCGACGCGAGGGGCCTGGCCCAGGCGCTCGCGGACGAGCGCGCGCGCCTGGTGGTGGTGGGCGACCGGGCCCGGCTCGGTGACCTCGACGCGCCGGGTTCGACGGCGCTGCGCCAGGACACCGACGCCCTGCGCGAGCTGGCCGACCGGCACGAGCGGTACGCCGGCGTCCGGCTCACCGCGCGCACCGTGCGGCTCGTGACGGTCTCGGCCACGAAGGCGACGATCGATGCGTCCGTCGACACGGCGGCATACGAGGTGGTCGGCAACGGGCGCGTCGAGCACCGCCCGGCAGCGAAGGGTCGGCCGGTGCGGCTCCTCCTCGTGTGGCACGACGGGAGGTGGAAGGTGGACTCCGTGACCGACCCGTCCGACGGGTAAGCGCGGGAGTCGCTCAGGCCTGCTCGAGCACCCAGCGCAGGGCGGAGGCGACGTCCCCGTCGGTGTGCGTGAAGCCGCTGTCGGTGAGGCGACCGGGGACGACGCGCTTGCTGTGGAGGACCTCGTCGGCGAAGCCGCCGAGGACGAGCCGGATGCCGAAGGCGGGCGCGGGCAGCACGGCCGGACGGTGCAGCTGGCGGCCGAGCTCGCGGGCCACCTCGACCTGGCGGTCCGGGTGCGGGCCGACGAGGTTGACCGGGCCGGTGACCTCGGGGTGGTCGACCAGGTGCACCAGGCCGGCGACGGTGTCGCGCAACGAGATCCACGGCCACCACTGGCGGCCGTTGCCGAGCGGCCCGTTGATGCCGGCCTTGGCGAGCGGCAGCATCTTGGCCATCGCGCCGCCACCGGGCGCGAGCACCAGTCCGGTCCGCGGGTGGACGACCGGGAGCCCGGCGTCGCGGGCGGGGTCGGCGGCGCCCTCCCAGGCGCGCACCACGTCGCTGAGGAACGTGTCGCCGGGGGCGGAGTCCTCCGTGAGCACCTCGTCGCCGCGGTCGCCGTAGTAGCCGACGGCGGACGCCGAGACGAGGCGGACGGGCGCGCCGAGCTCGACCAGCGCCCGAGCGACCGTGGCGGTCGAGTCGACCCGCGAGCTGAGGATGAGCTGCTGGTACGAGGGGGTCCAGCGCTTGTCACCCACGCCCGCCCCCGCGAGGTTCACGACGGCGGTGACCCCCTCGAGGGCGCCGGGGTCGAGGCGGCGGGCGGCCGGGTCCCACTGCACCTCATCGGCGGCCGTGGGCGCGCGCCGGACGAGCCGGACGACCTCGTCGCCGCGCCCGCGCAGGGCTGCGGACAGCGCGCTGCCGATCAGTCCGGTCGAACCCGTGATGGCTACGCGCTGCGGCATGGGGGTCTCCTGCGGGTGCTGTGGTCGGAGCGTGCGGTCAGGTGGTGGGGAACGGGGTCGGGCACGGCCCGGGCGGAAACCCGGGCCGTGCCCGCTCGTGCTGGGTCGGCTGGCGCCGGCTCAGACCTCGAAGTTGCCCTCCTCGAGGCGCGACTTCATGGTGCTGAGGAACCGGGCGGCGTCCGCGCCGTCGACGACCCGGTGGTCGTACGACAGGGCGAGGTAGACCATCGAGCGGACGGCGATCGTCTCGCCACCGTCGGCGTCGGTCACGACGACCGGGCGCTTGACGACCGCGCCGGTGCCGAGGATCCCGACGTTCGGCTGGTTGATGATCGGCGTGTCGAAGAGCGCCCCGCGGCTGCCGGTGTTGGTCAGCGTGAAGGTCCCGCCGGACAGCTCGTCCGGCATGATCTTGTTGTTGCGAGTGCGGTCCGCGAGGTCCGCGATCGCCCGGGCGAGGCCGGCGATGTTGAGGTCGCCGGCGTTCTTGATGACCGGGACGAGCAGGCCGCGCTCGGTGTCGACGGCGACGCCGAGGTTCTCCTGGCCGTGGTAGGTGATCTGGTCACCCTCGATGCTCGAGTTGACCTGCGGGTACTCCTTGAGCGCCTCCACCGCGGCCAGCGCGAAGAACGGCAGGAAGCTGAGCTTCGTGCCCTCGCGCCGCTCGAAGTCGGCCTTCGCCCGCGCGCGCAGCCGGGCGATCTTGGTGACGTCGACCTCGACCACGGTCGTCAGCTGGGCCGAGACCTGCAGCGACTCGACCATGCGCTTGGCGATCGTCTGCCGCAGCCGCGACATCTTCTCCGTGGTGCCGCGCTTGGGCGAGACCGAACCGGAGGCGGCCGGTGCGCTCGACGCTGCGGCAGGAGCCGCCGCCGGTGCTGCGGCGGGTGCGGGTGCGGGAGCGGCAGCCGCCTCCTGGGCCGCCTTGGCGGCGTCGAGGACGTCCTGCTTGCGGACGCGACCGCCCACGCCGGTGCCCTTGATGCTGGCGAGGTCGACGTTGTTCTCCGCGGCCAGCTTGCGCACCAGCGGGGTGACGTATGCCGAGGCGTCCTGGGCGTCGCCCGAGGTCGGCTGGGCGGGGGCCTGGGACTGCGCGGGTGCCTGCGCCGGGGCGGGGGCCGCGGCGCGCTCGGCCTGCTCGGCGGGCGAGGAGCCGGCCGGCTGGTTCGCAGCGGTCTCGGCGGCGGCCTGGGCGGTGTCCGCCTGCGCCTGTGCCGGGGCCTGCTGCTGCGGAGCCTCCTCCTGCTGCGGCTGCGCCTGCTGGGGCGCCTCCTGCTGCGGGGCGGCCTCCTGGGCCGGCTGCTCCTGCTGCGGCGCGGCCTGCTCGCCCGAACCGCCGGCGGAGCCACCGATGACGGCGAGCTCGCCGCCGACCGGCACGGTGTCGTCCTCCTGGACGAGGATCTTGGTGACCACGCCGGCCACGGGGGAGGGGATCTCGGTGTCGACCTTGTCGGTCGAGACCTCGAGCAGCGGCTCGTCGACCTCGACGGTGTCGCCCTCGGCCTTGAGCCAGCGGGTGACGGTGCCCTCGGTCACGGACTCGCCGAGCGCCGGCATGGTCACGGTCTCGCCGCCACCGGACTGCTGGCCGCCCTGGTCGCCGCCGGACTGCTGCGGCTGCTCCGACTGCTGGGCCTGGTGCTGCTCGGGCTCGGAGGTCGCGGGCTGCGGCTCCTGCGCGGTCGAGGGGGCCTCGGCCGGCGGTGCCTCCTGCGCCTGCTGGCCGCCGTCCTGCTGGCCTGCGTCCTGTGAGCCCGCGTCGGAGCCACCGGCCTCGCTGCCGTCGCCGATCACGGCGAGGTCGGCGCCCACCGGCACCGTGTCGTCCTCGTTCGCGAGGATCTCCTGCAGCACACCCGCCACGGGGGAGGGGATCTCGGTGTCGACCTTGTCGGTCGAGACCTCGAGGAGGGGCTCGTCGACCGCGACGGTGTCGCCGACGTTCTTCAGCCAGCGCGTCACCGTGCCCTCGGTGACGGACTCACCCAGAGCCGGCATGGTCACGCGTTCGGACATCTGATCGTTCTCCTCTTGGTTGGAAATGTGCTGCGTTTCAGTTGTGGGCGTGCAGGGGCTTGCCGGCCAGGGCCAGGTGGGCCTCGCCGAGCGCTTCGTTCTGTGTGGGGTGCGCGTGGATGAGACCCGCCACGTCCTCGGGCAGGGCCTCCCAGTTGTAGACGAGCTGGGCCTCGCCGGCCTGCTCGCCCATCCGTGCGCCGATCATGTGGACGCCGACGACGGGTCCGTCCTTCTCGCGGACGAGCTTGACGAAGCCCTGCGTCTGCAGGATCTGGGACTTGCCGTTGCCGCCGAGGTTGTACTCGTAGGTCTCGACCTCGCCGTACTTCTCGCGGGCCTGGGCCTCGGTGAGGCCGACCGACGTGATCTCGGGGTCGCAGTAGGTCACGCGCGGGATGCCGGCCTCGTCGATGACGGCGGGAGACTTCCCGGCGATCTCCTCGGCCACGAAGATGCCCTGGGCGAAGCCGCGGTGCGCGAGCTGCAGGCCCGGCACGATGTCGCCCACGGCGTACACGCCCTCGACGCCGGTGCGCAGGCGCTCGTCGGTGACGACGTAGCCGCGGTCGAGGGTGACGCCGGCCTCGGCATACCCGAGCCCGTCGGTGACCGGACCGCGGCCGACGGCCACGAGCAGCAGGTCCGCCTCGATGGTGTCGCCACCCTCGAGCGAGACGGTCACGGTGTCGCCGGACTGGGTGGCGCCCTCGAACCGCACACCGGTGCGGAAGGCGATGCCACGCTTGCGGAACGAGCGCTCGAGCGTCTTGGAGACCGCCTCGTCCTCGGCGGCCACGAGCCGGGGCAGCGCCTCGACGATGGTGACCTCGGAGCCGAAGGAGCGGAAGACCGACGCGAACTCGACGCCGATGACGCCGCCGCCGAGGACGACGACGCGCGGCGGCACGAAGTCCAGCGACAGCGCCTGCTCGCTCGTCATGATGCGGCCGCCGATCTCCAGGCCCGGCAGCGACTTCGCGTAGGAGCCGGTCGCGAGGACGACGTTGCGTCCCGTCACCCGGCGGCCGGCGACCTCGACGGTGGAGCGGTCGACCAGGCGGCCCTCGCCCTCGACGAGCTCGATCTTGTGTGCCTTGGCCAGGCCCTGCAGTCCCTTGTACAGGCGGGCGACGACGCCGTCCTTGTACGCGTTCACGCCGGACATGTCGACCGACTCGAACGTCGTCTTCACGCCGAACCGGGAGCCCTCGCGCGCGGTGTCGGCCACCTCGGCGGCGTGCAGCAGCGCCTTGGTCGGGATGCAGCCGACGTGCAGGCAGGTGCCGCCCAGCTTGCCCTTCTCGACGAGCGCGACGCTCAGCCCGAGCTCGGCCGCGCGGAAGGCGCAGGCGTAGCCGCCGCTGCCACCACCCAGGATGAGTACATCGAAGGTGGTCTCGGCCTCAGCCGGCATGCTCGCTCCCTTGCGTCGTGGGCATCGGACGGTCGTGCCGAGCCTGCGACAGGGCCAGGTCGTGGCCGGGCGCGGATCGACACAGTGCATCTTGTCACTGTTTGCAGGAGGGGGCGCAAGCAGGTCTCGCGGTTGCGGACGCGCGGTCGTCGCGGCGTGTCCGGTGCACGGGGACGGCGGTGTCGTGCCCGTATCGTTGGTGCATGGCGTGGTGGAGACGGGGCGGCAGGAAGGCTCGCCGGGGTCCCTCGGACGGACCCAACATGGCGGTCGACCAGCAGGCGGTGCGACGGCACCTGTCGGAGTTCGTCTCCTCGCGCCGCGGGGTGGAGGCGTACGTCGAACCGCCCACCAACGTGACTGCGACGACGGTGATCCTCATCGCCCACGACGGCGAGTGGACGCGCCGCGCGGCCGGCTCGCGGCAGGCGGCGTTCGAGCTCGCGGCCGGGCTCGGCGTGCCCGTGTACGACGTGCTGCAGACCGGCTACCCGAGCCGGATGCGCGAGTGGAACTCGCGCCAGCGCGGCAAGAGCTGACACGCGCCGAAAGCACTGGTGACCGCCTGCCCGGGATGCAAGGGTGGGAGGGACGAGCACACCCCAGCCACCAGGAGGCGGTATGACTGGCAAGTCCGGGTCCCAGGGACCGAGCGAGGACGTCAAGCGCAAGTTCCGCGAGGCCCTGGAGAAGAAGCAGGCGCACGCCGGCCGCGACGTCTCCGACGACCACGAGCACGGCAAGGTCGACCACGCCCAGAACGCGGCGACGAACGCCACCCAGCAGATGTTCCGCCGCAAGAGCGGCTGAGCGCGCGATCTCGACGGACGAGGCCCGCCCGGGGTGGACCCGGGCGGGCCTCGTCGCGCCGCGCGGCGATCAGCCGGCATACCCCTCGACGAGGCTCAGCAGCGTGCCGACGCCGTAGCCGGTCGCGCCCTTGGGCGTGTAGCCCCACGCGGAGCCCTCGTTGAACGACGGGCCGGCGATGTCGACGTGCGCCCACGGCGTGCCCTCGGGCACGAACTCCTGCAGGAACAGTCCGGCGGTGAGCATGCCGCCCCAGCGCTCGCCCTTGTGCGCGAGGTCGGCGACCGCGGAGTCGAGCTGCGCGCGCAGGTCGGTCGGCAGCGGCATCGGCCACGCGGCCTCGCCCGAGGCGTCGGCGGCGGCGCGGACGCGGTCGCGGAAGGCGTCGTCGTTGCTCATGATCCCGGCGACGCGGGCGCCGAGGGCGACCATCTGCGCTCCGGTGAGGGTGGCGATGTCGACGATCGCGTCGGGGGTGGACTCGCCGGCCAGGCAGATGCCGTCACCGAGCACCATGCGGCCCTCGGCGTCGGTGTCGAGGATCTCGACCGTCGTGCCGTTGCGCATCGTCACGACGTCGCTGGGCCGCTGGGCGCTGCCGCTGGGCATGTTCTCGGCCAGGCACAGGTAGCCGGTGACCGTCACGGGGACGCCCAGCTCGGCCGCCGCGAAGACGGTCGCGGCGACGGCAGCGGCGCCGGCCATGTCGGACTTCATGGTGAGCATCGAGGCCGGGGGCTTGATGCACAGGCCGCCGGAGTCGAACGTGATGCCCTTGCCGACGAGGGCGACCGAGCCCTGCGCCTTCGGCGGGTTCCACGTGAGGGTGACGATGCGGGGCGGGTTGACCGAGCCCTGGCCGACGCCCACGATGCCGCCGAAGCCGCCCTTGAGGAGCGCCTTCTCGTCGAGCACCGAGACCTTGACCTTCGCGGATGCCGCAGCCGCGCGCTCCTTGACCGACTCGGCGAAGGACTGGGGGAACAGCTTGTTCGGCGGGGTGTTCACGAGGTCGCGGGCGTATGCCTTGGCGTCGGCGAGCACCGTGGCGCGCGTCGCGGCGTCCTTGGCCGCCTTGCTGCGGCCGTCCGGCGTGACCACCGTGATGGTCGCGACGGGCTCGGAGCCCTTGGCGTCCTTGCCCTTCGGCGCGGGGCCGCGCACCCCGGCATACCGGTAGGCCCCGAGGGCGGCGCCCTCGGCGACGGGGGCGACCGACTCGACGCCGGTGGCGGGCAGGGCGACGGCGACCTTGCGCGACTTCCTCACCGACCGCAGTGCGGAGCCGGCGGCGCGGCGCAGCACCTCGTGGCCGAAGCTCGTCGTGGTCGCGCCGGCCTTGCCCAGGCCCACGAGGACGACGACGGGGGCCGCGACACCGGGCACGCCGGCGACCGTGAGCACCTCGTCGGCCGCGCCCGTCGCGTGCAGCGCGGACAGCTGGCTCGCGAGGTGGCTCGCGGCACCGCGCGGCAGCCCGTGACCGGGGGCGAGCGAGGCCTCGCCGTCCTGGCCGATCGTGCCGAGGACGAGGACGTCGGCCTTGACGTCGTGGGCGGAACGGTCGGTCACGTTGACGGTCGTCACGGTGCTCTCTTTCTCGTGTTCAGGTCGCGACGGGCGTGGGAGCCCTGGGGCTGGTGGCCCTGCTCGCCGCAGGATAGCCCGGCCCGTGCCGCGTTCCCGTGCTCGGGCGGTAGCGTTCGCGCCATGAGCGACGCCGCCCTGAAGACCTCGCCCCTGCACGACCGCCACGTCGCCCTCGGCGCGAAGATGGCCGACTTCGGCGGGTGGGAGATGCCGATCGAGTACCCCGGAGGGGGCGTCGTCCGCGAGCACACTGCGGTCCGCACGTCGGTCGGGATCTTCGACGTGTCGCACCTGGGCAAGGCCCGGGTCTCCGGGCCGGGGGCGCGCGACTTCGTCAACCGCTGCCTCGCCAACGACCTCGGCCGCATCACCGAGGGCAAGGCGCAGTACACCCTGTGCTGCAACGAGTCCGGCGGTGTCGTCGACGACCTCATCGCCTACCTGCGCAGCGACGAGGACGTCTTCCTCATCCCCAACGCCGCCAACACGGCCGAGGTCGTGCGGATGCTCTCCGCGGCCGCGCCCGAGGGCATCACCGTCGAGGACCTGCACGAGTCGTACGGCGTCATCGCCGTGCAGGGCACGAAGTCCGACGAGGTCCTGCAGGCGCTGGAGCTGCCGGCCGGCCACGAGTACATGTCGTTCGTCGAGACCGACTGGCACGGGCACCCGGTGATCGTCTGCCGCACCGGGTACACGGGGGAGCGCGGCTACGAGCTGGTCCCCGCGTGGGAGGTCGCCGGCGAGCTGTGGGACGCGCTCGCCGAGGCGGTCGCGCCGTTCGGCGGCCTGCCGTGCGGGTTGGGTGCCCGGGACACCCTGCGCACCGAGATGGGCTACGCGCTGCACGGCAACGAGCTCTCCGTCGACATCACGCCGGTGCAGGCACGCGTCGGCTGGGCCGTCGGCTGGAAGAAGGACGAGTTCTGGGGCCGCGACGCCCTCGTCGCCGAGAAGGAGGCCGGGCCCAAGCGCGTCGCCTGGGGCCTGCTCGCGACCGGCCGCGGCATCCCGCGTGCGCACTGCGCGGTCAAGCGCGGTGACGAGGTCGTCGGCGAGGTCACCTCGGGGACGTTCAGCCCGACCCTGAAGAACGGGATCGCCCTGGCGCTGCTGTCGCCCGACGTCGCCGCCGGTGACGAGGTGGTCATCGACGTGCGTGGGCGCGAGGTGCCCGCGACCGTCGTGCGCCCGCCGTTCGTCGAGGTCGACGTCCGCGAGGGCTGAGGTATGCCGGGTGGCACCGACCACCGGTACCGCGCCCAGGTGCGCTGGGCCGGCTCGACGGGCACGGGCTACCGCGCCTACCCGAGGGCGCACTCGGCGTGGGTGCCGCCGGCCACCGAGGGGTTCGACCTGTCCGCGGACCCGCACTTCCGCGGTGACGCAGACCTGCCCAACCCCGAGCAGCTGCTCGTCCTCGCCGCCTCGTCCTGCCAGTTGCTGTCGTTCCTCGCGGTGGCGGCCCGGGCGGGGGTCGACGTCGTCGGCTACGAGGACGACGCGGAGGGCGAGATGCCGCACGACGCCGTGCCGCTGCGCATCACCCGGATCGTGCTGCACCCGCGGGTGACCGTCGCGCCGGGGACCGATGCCGTCGTCGTCGAGCGGCTGCTGCACCAGGCGCACGACGAGTGCTACATCGCGAGCTCCCTCACCACCGACGTGGTGCTCGAGCCCGTGGTCGTGGCGCCGACCTCTCCGTCCTGACCGCGGGTCTGCGCGCAGACCTCCGTGTGGCTGCGCGCGGATCCGCTCCCTGCGCAGTGGGACGCGGGTCTGCGCGCAGAGCTCCGGGTGGCGGGGCGTTGTCGGGGGTCGCGCCTAGGGTCCGGTCATGCGCTACGGATTCGTGGTCCCGTTCGCCGACGCCCGCCAGTTCGCCGAGCTCGCGGCCCTCGGTGAGGAGCGGGGGTGGGACGGCATCTTCACGTGGGAGTCGCTGTACGGCGAGCACGCCTGGGTGGTGCTGGGCGCCGCTGCCATGACGACCTCCCGCATCCGGCTCGGGACGTTGTTGACGCCGGCGTCGCGGCACCGGCCCTGGGACCTCGCGTCGATGGTCTCCACCGTCGACCGCCTCAGCGGCGGACGCGTCGTGATGTCGGTCGGGCTCGGGGCCCTGCACCCGGGGTGGACGCGGTTCGAGCCGGACGAGGGTCGCCGCACCCGCGCCGAGAAGCTCGACGAGGGGCTGGAGGTGCTCGCCGGCCTCCTGGCCGACGAGGGGTTCACCTTCGAGGGCCGCCACTACCCGGTGCGCGCGATGGGCGAGGGCGCACCGCCCGGACCGCCCCCGCCTGCGCAGCGGCCGCACCCGCCGGTCTGGGTCGTCGGCGCCTGGCGCCGCGGCCGCACCCCGCAGCCGTCGCTCGAACGGGCATCCCGCTGGGACGGCCTGCTCGTGTCGGTGGCGGGCGACGAGCCGCTGGAGCCGGGCACGGCCTACGACCTGCGCACCTACGGCGAGGTGGTGGGCAGGGTGCGGAAGATGCGGACGGAGGCCGGTCTGCCGTGGAACGGCTACGACGTCGTCGTCGAGGCGGACAGCACAGGCGAGTTCGTCCGGCTCGAGGGCAGGCCGCAGGACTGGGCCGACGTCGGTGCGACGTGGTGGGTCGAGAGCTGGTGGAGCGTCGACCCGGGACCGGAGGGTCTGGCCGAGGTGCGCCGACGGATCGAGGCCGGACCGCCGGCGTGAGCACCCGCTGCTCCGAGGGGCTCAGCGCGGTGAGGGCGCGGGCGGTCAGTCCGCCGCGCGGACGAGGTCGGCGAGCACCTCGTCGACCGTGAGGTGGGGGAGCGGCGCGACCACCTTGGCGACCTGGGGTGCGAACGCCGGCGACGCGGAGAGCACCTCCCGCGCGGGACCGTCGGCGACCACCTCGCCCTCCGCCAGGACGACGACCCGCGTAGCCACCTCGGCCGCCAGCTCGACGTCGTGCGTGGCCACGACCACGGCGCTGCCGAGGTGCGCCACCTCGGCGAGCACGGACGCGAGGGCGTTCTTGGCCCGGTAGTCCAGGCCGCGTGTCGGCTCGTCCAGCAGCACCAGGTCGGGCGCCGGCCCGTCTGCCGGCCGCGCGAGCAGCGATGCCAGGGCCAGGGCCATCCGCTGCCCCTGCGAGAGGCTGCCCACCTCCGCCTCGTCAGCGAGCCCCGGGGCGAGCAGGTCCAGCAGCACCCGTCCCCGCGTCGGGTCGCTCGCGCGGGCGAGCTGCCCGGACACCGTGCCCCCGGTGAGAACGGTTGAGGGGTCCTGGGGTGTCAGCACGACATCGGCAGGCGCCTTCACGCGACCGCGGGTCGGTGACAGGCGCCCGGCCAGCGTCGTCAGCAGCGTGGTCTTGCCGGAGCCGTTGCGGCCGAGGAGGGCCAGCACGGCGCCGGGCGCGACGTGCAGGTCGACCGACCGCAGCGCGACCACGTCGCCGCGCACCACGCCCAGGCCCGTGACGGCCACCCGCGCGACGCCGCCAGGACCCACGACGGCAGCGCCCCCTTCGTCACCGAGGGCGCCCCTGGCCGACCGGTCGAGCCGCCGGCGCAGGTCGCTGCCCGCCCGTCTCGCCTGCCGCACCGACAGCGGCAACGGGTCCCACCCCATCGCCCGGCCGAGGCCGACGAGCGGCGGGCGGACGGGGGAGTGGCGCATCGCCTCCGCCGGGTCGAGCAGGCCCGTCGCCACGCCACCGGTGACGAGCACGACCGAGTCGGCGTGGTGCACGACCCGCTCGAGCCGGTGCTCGGCCACCACCACCGTGGTGCCCACGTCGTGCACGAGACGGTGCAGGATCGCCAGCACCTCCTCGGCGGCGACGGGGTCGAGAGCCGACGTCGGCTCGTCCAGCACGAGGACGCGGGGACCCGCCGCGAGGGCGGCGGCGATCGCGACCCGCTGCTGCTGGCCGCCGGAGAGCAGGTCCACCGGCCGGTCCCGCAGGCAGGCGAGGTCGAGCAGGTCCAGGGTCTCCTCGAGGCGCCGAGCCGAGCCTGACCCGGCCCCGCGGTGCAGCGCCAGCCCTCGGCGCACCTCGTCCTCGACGGTCGGGCCGAGGGGGGCGGGGTCCTGGCGGACGTACCCGACGAGCCGTGCGCGCTCGCCGGTGGCGAGCAGGTGCAGCTCCTCCCCGTCCACCTCGACCCGGCCCTGCACGCGCGCCGGCAGGCTCGCGTCGCCGACCACCCGAAGCAGCGAGGTCTTGCCGGACCCGGTCGGGCCGGCGACCAGCACGAGCTCACCCTCTGGCACCGACAGCGCGGGCACCGACAGGGCGGGCACCGACACGGCGTGAGCCGGCCCGACGGTGACGTCCACGTCGGGCGCACCGGCGGGCTCGACGGCATACCGGACCAGGACCCGGTCGAGCTCGATCACGGGCCGCAACCTCGCACCGGCCCACGGCCACCGTCAACGGTCGCCGGGCACGCCACGCCTAGAGTGGGCGCATGAGCGACGCCTGGACCTGGACCTACCTCGACGCCGACGGCCGCGAGATGAGCGGCGACGGGCTGGTGACGACGGCGTTTCCGTCGCAGTCCGACGCCGAGAACTGGTTCGGGGAGAGCTGGCACGAGCTGGGGGCGCAGGGCGTCGACGCCGTCAACCTGTGGCACGAGGGGCAGCTCGTCTACGGCCCGATGAGCCTGCGCGCCGCGGAGTAGCGCCGGGGGGCTCAGGACGGGTAGTTCCCGCGGTCGACGAGCGGCCGGGGCATCCGCGAGCGGCGGATCTGGAAGCCGCGCATGACGGCGTACATGGCCAGGCCGCGCCCCACCTTGTCCTCGCCGAACTTCGCCACGAGCTGCTTCTTCAGCTTGCGCCACATGAGGAAGCCGTCGACGGCGGCGATGAGGATCAGGGCGTAGACGCCGATCGAGACCGCGGCGAAGACCCACGGGATGCGCACGAACGACAGCGCCAGCACGACCAGCATGACCGGCAGCATGAACTCGCCCAGGTTCCACCGGGCGTCCACGTAGTCGCGGATGTAGCGGCGGACCGGGCCCTTGTCGCGGGCGGGCAGGTGCGCGTCGTCACCGGTGACCATCGCCTGGCGCTGCTTGAGCGAGGCCTCGCGGCGGGCGAGGCGGTCGCGGTCGCGCGCCGCCTTGCGGTCGGTCTCGACGAGGGGACGCCGGCGGGCAGCCTCCTGGTCGCGCCGCTTGGGCGTCGGCCGGTTCTTGGCCCCCTCGCGCTCCGGGCGCGCGACGGTGTCGGCCTGCTGCTCGTTGAGGGTCTTGCCACGTCCAAACACGACGCAACTGTATGCCGTGCCGGTGCCGCCCCCCGAATCGCGCCCGGCGATGGCGCCGACAGGTCAGCCACTAGGCTCGCCGCCGTGACCGACGACGTGCTCACCCAGGACCAGATCGACGACCTCCGGACCACCGTGGCGGGCCTGATGCCCGGCGTGCGCTCCGACCTCGAGGCGCTCACCCGCATCCCCAGCGTCAGCCTCGACGCGTTCGACCAGGCGCACGTGGAGGCGAGCGCCGAGGCGACCGCCGAGCTGCTGCGGGCCGAGGGGCTCGAGGTCGAGATCGTGCGCGAGGGCGGCCGGCCCGCCGTGATCGGCCACGTGGACGGGCCCGAGGGTGCGCCCACCGTGCTGCTGTACGCGCACCACGACGTGCAGCCCCCGGGCGACGACGCCGACTGGGACAGCGCGCCGTTCGAGCCGACCGAGCGCGACGGCCGCTTGTACGGCCGCGGTGCGGCCGACGACAAGGCCGGGATCATGGCGCACGTCGCGGCGCTGCGCGCGCACGCCGGCCGGCTACCCGTCGGCGTGACGATCTTCGTCGAGGGGGAGGAGGAGATCGGCTCGGACTCCCTGCCGACCATCCTCGAGCGCCACGGCGACAAGCTGCGGGCCGACGCGATCGTCCTCGCCGACTCGACGAACTGGGCGCTAGGCGAGCCGGCCCTGACGACGACGCTGCGCGGTCTCATCCGCGTGGTCGTCACCGTGACCACGCTCGACCACGGCATCCACTCCGGCATGTTCGGCGGCGCCGTGCCCGACGCCGTCACCACCCTGATCCGGCTGCTCGCGACGTTCCACGACGAGGCGGGCGACGTCGCCGTCGCCGGGCTGAAGTCCGGGAGGGCCAGCGACCTGGACTTCGACGAGGCCCGGCTGCGCGAGGAGTCGGGGCTGCTCGACGGCGTCGAGGTCATCGGCACCGGCAGCCTGCTCGACCGCATCTGGGCCAAGCCCACCGCCACCGTCATCGGCTTCGACGCCCCGTCCGTGGCGAAGTCGTCCAACACCCTCGTGCCGACCGCGAGCGCCAAGGTCTCCATCCGACTGGCCCCCGACGAGCACCCGATGGAGGCGTATGCCGCGGTGCAGCGCCACGTCGAGGCGCACACGCCGTGGGGTGCCCGCGTGCAGGTGCACCTCGACGACCAGGGCGCCGGGTTCGCGGCCGACGCGGACGGACCCGTCTACGACCAGGCACGCGCCGCCTTCACCGACGCGTGGGGCGTCGAGCCGGTCGACATCGGCGTGGGCGGCTCGATCCCGTTCGTCGCCTCGTTCGCCGAGAAGTTCCCGGACGCGGCGATCCTCGTGACCGGTGTGGAGGACCCCGACACGCGCGCCCACGGCGCGAACGAGTCCCTGCACCTCGAGGAGTTCGAGAAGGTCTGCGTCGCCGAGGCGGTGCTGCTCGCCCGGCTCGGGGCGATGCCGCGATGACCGAGGGGTCGCAGGGGCCGTCGGGGCAGGGAGAGCAGGCGCGTGACTTCCCGCAGCTGCCGCAGGACTTCCTCTTCGGCGTGGCCTCGGCCTCCTACCAGGTGGAGGGCGCCGTCGACGAGGACGGCCGCGGCCGGTCGGTCTGGGACACGTTCTGCGAGCGGCCGGGCGCGATCGCGAACGGCGACACCGGGGCGGTCGCGTGCGACCACTACCACAGGTACCGCGAGGACGTCGCGCTGCTGAAGGACCTCGGCGTCGACAGCTACCGCTTCTCGGTCGCGTGGCCGCGGGTGCTGCCGACCGGCGCCGGTGAGGTCAACGCCGCCGGGCTCGACTTCTACGACCGGCTCGTCGACGAGCTGCTCGCGGCCGGGATCCAGCCCGCCGCGACCCTGTTCCACTGGGACACCCCGCAGGCACTCGAGGACACCGGCGGGTGGGCGAGCCGGGACACCGCCGAGCACTTCGCGGCATACGCCTCGGTCGTCGGTGAGCGGCTCGGTGACCGGGTCGCGCGCTGGATGACGCTCAACGAGCCGAACGTCGTCACCATGCTCGGCTACGCGCTCGGGGTGCATGCCCCGGGGCGGTCGATGGGCTTCGAGGCGCTGCCGGTGGCGCACCACCTCCTGCTCGGCCACGGGCTGGCGGCGCAGGCGCTGCGGGCGGCCGGCTGCTCGAACCTGGGCATCGCGAGCAACCACGCACCCGTGTGGCCGGCGTCCGACAGCCCGGAGGACCGGCAGGCCGCCGAGGTCTACGACAACCTCTGGAACTGGATGTTCGCGGACCCGGTGCTGCTGGGCCGCTACCCGGTCGAGGGCACCGAGCAGGGCTTCCCGACCTGGCGCGACGGGGACCTCGAGACCATCCGCCAGCCTCTGGACTGGTTCGGCATCAACTACTACAACCCCGCCCGCATCGGCGCCCCCGGCAGCGCCGCGGCGGACGACGCTGCCACCGGGCAGGCACCCGCCGCCGGTGAGGTCGTGGCGGACGGGCCGCCGATGCCCGAGGGCCTGCCGTTCGAGAGCCGCCGGATCGAGGGCTTTGAGCGCACCGACTTCGACTGGCCGATCGTGCCCGAGGGCCTGGCGCAGGTCGTGCGGCAGTTCCGCGACCGGTACGGCGACGCGCTGCCGCCCGTCTACATCACCGAGAGCGGCTGCTCGTTCTCCGACGGCCCGGTCGACGGGCGCGTCGCGGACGACCGCCGCATCGCCTACCACGACGCCCACCTGCGGGCGCTCGCCGGCGAGATCGCCGACGGGGCCGACGTGCGCGGCTACTTCGCGTGGTCGGCGACCGACAACTTCGAGTGGGCCGAGGGGTACCGCCAGCGGTTCGGGCTCGTGCACGTCGACTACGCCACGCAGGTGCGCACCCCGAAGGACTCCTACCACTGGTACCGCGACCTCATCGCGCACACGCGCGGTCGCTGAGCCACGGGGCCGCGCGGGCGCGGTGGGCCGGCGTCCCACAGCACCCGCGCGGTCGGTGGGGTCGCGCCCGCACAGGTAGGTTCGCCCCATGGCTGAGGGCAGCAAGGGCAAGGGCTACGTCGAGCCGTCGTTCGAGCGCGACACGCGCTACATCAACGACCGCATCACCACCCGGGGCGACGGCGAGGGGGAGTGGCCGGTGGAGGCCGGGCGGTACCGGCTGGTCGCCGCGCGGGCCTGCCCGTGGGCCAACCGCGCCATCATCGTGCGCCGCCTGCTCGGCCTCGAGGACGCGTTGCCCATGGGCCTGTGCGGACCGACGCACGACGAGGACAGCTGGACCTTCGACCTCGACCCCGGCGGCGTCGACCCGGTGCTCGGGATCCCGCGCCTCAAGGACGCGTACGAGAAGCGCCAGCCCGGCTACCCGCGCGGCATCACGGTCCCCGCCGTCGTCGACGTCCCCACCGGGCAGGTCGTCACCAACGACTTCGCCCCCCTGACCCTCGACCTGTCGACGCAGTGGACCGCGTTCCACCGCGACGGCGCGCCGGACCTGTACCCCGAGGCGCTGCGCGACGAGATGGACGAGGTCATGCAGCGCGTCTACACCGAGGTCAACAACGGCGTGTACCGCTGCGGGTTCGCCGGCGAGCAGGAGGCGTACGACGCGGCATACGACCGGCTCTTCACGGCGCTCGACTGGCTGGAGGAGCGGCTCGCGTCGCGGCGGTTCCTCATGGGCGACACCATCACCGAGGCCGACGTGCGGCTCTTCACCACCCTCGTGCGGTTCGACCCGGTCTACCACGGCCACTTCAAGTGCAACCGGTCCACGCTGGGCGAGCTGCCGGTGCTGTGGGCCTACGCCCGAGACCTGTTCCAGACGCCGGGGTTCGGCGACACCGTGGACTTCGTGCAGATCAAGCGGCACTACTACGTGGTCCACCACGACATCAACCCGACCGGCATCGTCCCCAAGGGGCCGGACCTGAGCGGCTGGCTCACCGCCCACGGACGGGAGGAGCTCGGTGGCCGGCCGTTCGGCGACGGCACGCCCCCGGGCCCCGTGCGCGAGGACGAGCGCGTCCCGGCGGAGCACCAGCCGTGAGCGCGGCCGCAGGCACCGTCGCCCGCGAGCACGACCTCGTCGTCTTCGGCGCCACCGGGTTCGTCGGCCGGCTGCTCGCCGCCTACCTGGCCGAGCACGCCCCCGCCGGCACGCGGGTCGCCCTCGCCGGGCGCTCGCGCGAGCGGCTCGAGGCGGTCCGCGCCGGGCTGCCGGGTGCCGCCCGGGACTGGCCGGTCCTCGTGGCCGACGCCGCCGACGAGGCGTCCCTGGCCGGCCTCGCCGCCTCGACGACCGCCGTCGTGACCACGGTCGGTCCGTACCTGCGGTACGGGCTTCCCCTGGCGCGCGCCTGCGCCGAGGCCGGGACGCACTACGCCGACCTCACCGGGGAGGTGCTGTTCGTCCGGCGGCTCGCCGACGAGGTGCACCGGACCGCCCTCACGACGGGCGCCCGGGTCGTCACCGCCTGCGGCTACGACTCCGTGCCGTCCGACCTCGGGGTGCTGGTGCTGCACGAGCGGGCCGAGCGCGACGGTGCGGGCGACCTGCTCGACACCACGCTGCTGGCCCGGATGAAGGGCGGCTTCTCCGGCGGCACCATCGACTCCGCCCGCGCCCAGCTCGAGGCCCTGGGCTCCGACCCTGCCCTCTCGAAGGTCCTGCGCGACCCCTACGCGCTCAGCCCCGACCGCGCCTCCGAGCCCGACCTCGGTCCGGAGCGCGACCCGCGGTCGGTCTTCGTCGAGCGCGACACCGGCCAGTGGGTGGGACCGTTCGTGATGGCGGACTTCAACACGCGGATCGTCCGGCGCAGCAACGCCCTGCTGGGCCACGCGTACGGTCGCCGCTTCCGCTACCGCGAGCTCAGCGGCTACGGCACCGGGTTCGCCGGGCGGCGCCGCGCCACGATCGTCACGGGGGCGCTGGGCCTGGCGATGGCCGGCATGGCCGACCCGCGGACGCGTCCGCTCGTCGACCGCCTCGCCCCCAAGCCCGGCGAGGGCCCCAGCGAGCAGGCCCGCGAGTCCGGCTGGTTCCGCATGCAGGTGCGCACCACCACGACGAGCGGGCGGCGCTACGTCGCCACCGTGGCCGCGCAGGGCGACCCCGGGTATGCCGCGACGGCCGTCATGCTGGGCGAGGCCGCGCTGGCGCTGGCGCTGGACGGCGACCGGCTGCCGCCGGCAGCCGGTGTCCTGACCCCGGCGACCGCCATCGGCGACCGGCTCGTCGAGCGGCTGCGCGAGCAGGACTTCACCATCGCCGTGGAGGAGCTGCACGGCCGCTGACGCGGCGCGGTGACGCGACCCGCCTGCGGGGCCGTCCCACCGCGCGGCTGTCAGTCGCGGCTGGTGGGCCCCGGCAGGGCGAGCATCTGGTCGAGGGCCACGCGGGCCCAGTGCGCGACGTCCGGGTCGACCCGGATCGGGTTGACCACGCGGCCCTGGACGAGGGACTCCAGCGCCCAGACCAGGTGCGGCAGGTCGATGCGGTTCATCGTCGAGCAGTAGCAGACGTTCTTCTCCAGGAACGCGATCCGCTGCTCGGGGAACTGCTCGGCCAGCCGGCGCACGAGGTTGAGCTCGGTGCCGACGACCCACGACGTGCCGGCCGGTGCGGCTGCGATCGTCGCGATGATCTTCTCGGTCGACCCGACCTCGTCGGCCGCCTCGACGACCTCGTGCCGGCACTCGGGGTGGACGATCACCTTGACCCCGGGGATGTCGCGCCGGGCCTGCTCGACCGCCTCGAGGGTGAAGCGGCCGTGGACCGAGCAGTGCCCGCGCCACAGGACCATCGTGGCCGCGTCGAGCTCCTCGCGGGTGAGGCCGCCGTTCGGCTTGTGCGGGTCCCAGACGACGCAGTCCTCGAGCGCGCCACCGAGGTCGCGCACGTACGTGTTGCGGCCGAGGTGCTGGTCGGGCAGGAACAGCACCTTGCCGCCCTCGCCGGCCTGCTCCAGAGCCCAGGACAGCGCCGTCCTCGCGTTCGAGGAGGTGCAGACCGTGCCGCCGTGGCGCCCGGTGAAGGCCTTGATGGCCGCCGAGGAGTTCATGTAGGTCACCGGCACCGTGCGGTCGGCGACGCCCGCCGCGACGAGGTCCTCCCAGGCGTCCTCGACCTGCTGGATCGCGGCCATGTCCGCCATGGAGCACCCGGCGGCGAGGTCCGGCAGGATCACCGTCTGCTCGTCGCTGGTCAGGATGTCGGCCGACTCGGCCATGAAGTGCACGCCGCAGAACACGATGTACGGCGCGTCCGGGCGTGCCGCGGCGTCCTTGGCCAGCTTGAACGAGTCGCCGGTGACGTCCGCGAACTCGATGACCTCGTCACGCTGGTAGTGGTGCCCGAGCACGAAGACCCGGTCGCCGAGCGCCGCCTTCGCGGCCCGCGCCCGCTCGACCAGGCCGGGGTCGGACGGTGCCGGCAGGTCGCCGGGGCACTCGACCCCTCGCTCGGTGTGCAGGTCGGTCCCGTGGCCCAGGACCAGCAGGGGGAGCGGGGCGTTGCGCGGCGTCGCGGAGGTGGTGCTCACGCCCGCATCGTATGCCGTGCTGCCGGACGTCCCGGTCGTGGCGTCGCACGCTGCTCCCGCAGGGCCGCCGGCACAGCGGGCCCGTGGCGGGCGTCCGGGGAACTCACAGGCTTCGTACAGACGCAGCCGAGCCCCGAGGGGGACGATGCCACCATGTCGCTGACCGGGACCGCCCTGCCCGTGGTCCTCGCCGTGGTCGCGCTCGTGCTGTTCGGCCTGCTGGTGGCGGGGATCCCGCAGGTGCGCAGGCGGTGGGCCGCGATGGCGACCCGCGGTGGCGGCATCGCGGTGCTCAACGTCGTGGTGCTCTGCCTCGTCGGCGTCGTCGCCAACGACCACTTCGGCTTCTACGTGAGCTGGTCCGACCTCGCAGGTGCGCGCTCGCCGGTCACCGTCACCCACCACGGTGCGTCGGCCCGTACGGCGGCGACGCAGCGGATGCGCAGCCCGCTCACCCCACCCCCCTCGGTGCTGCCGGCGCTGCGCTCCTCCGGACGGCTGCAGACCCTCACGGTCGCCGGACCCCGCAGTGGACTCACCGGGCAGGTGCTGGTCCTGCTCCCGGCGGGCTACGACCCGACCTCGCCCCGCCGCTACCCCGTGATCGAGGCGCTGCACGGCATACCGGCCACGCCCTCCTCGTGGTTCACCGGGATGGACCTGCAGACCGCACTGGACAGCCAGGTCGCCGCGCACGCCATCGCGCCGAGCGTCGTCGTGCTGCCGCAGGTCAACTTCCCGCTCTCCCTGGACGGGGAGTGCGTCAACGGGCCGCCCGGCACCCCGCAGGTGGAGACGTGGCTGGCCACGGACGTGCCGCGGTTCGTCACGTCCCACTTCCGGGTGGCGACCGACCGCGCGTCCTGGGCCGTCGCCGGGTACTCCGAGGGCGGCTGGTGCTCGGCCATGGTGGGGATGCTCCACCCGGACGTGTTCGGTGGCGACCTGGTCTTCAGCGGCACGTTCCGGCCGGAGTTCACCCGGGCGTACCAGCCGTTCGGGCGCACGCTGCCGTCGCGGTACGACCTGGTGACGCTGGCCCACCGGCACCCACCGGCACTGGCCATGTGGGTGCAGTCGAGCAAGCGCGACGGGTACTCCTACCCGCCGACCGCCGCCTTCCTCAAGCAGGTGAAGGCGCCGCTGTCGGTGACGACGGACCTGCTCAAGACGGGCGGCCACCGCGAGATGCTGTGGGCCTCCGAGCTGCCGGGCGCGCTGAAGTGGCTGGGGCAGAACGTGCCGGGCTTCGCCCCCCACTGACCGTCCCGGGGCGCGCCCAGCGGCCTCAGAGCAGGTGGATCTTGGGGCTGCTGCGCGCGACGCTGACGTGCTGGTCGCCGAAGCGCACGACGACGCGGTCGTCGTCGAGCTTGACCACGGACCCGAGGCCGTGGCGGTCGTGGGAGACGCGGTCGCCGACGGCGAAGGTGGGGTGCACGACCGGCTCGGTGTCCCGGTTGAAC
This sequence comes from Phycicoccus sp. 3266, assembly GCF_031456495.1. Lineage (NCBI taxonomy): Bacteria > Bacillati > Actinomycetota > Actinomycetes > Micrococcales > Intrasporangiaceae > Phycicoccus > Phycicoccus sp. 3266. The sequence continues at coordinate 47,841 of NZ_JAVDUW010000003.1, forward strand.
GGGCTGTTCTGCAGGTGGGGGCGTTTGCTCGGGGGGCGAGTGGACATGCCTCCCAGTGTCCACCCATTCCGGACGGTTCGCGTGCGCCACCCCCTCCACGTCGTGGCGCAGGCGCTCCGGCAGGTAGACTCAGGGGGTCGCCCGGACAGTTTCGCCACGGGCGCCTCGCGATTTCCCTCCTGTGTGCTGCGGCCCACTGTGGCCCGCCCGGCGGAACGCCTCTCTGACCTCTGGAGTACCCACCTGTGTCCGTTGACACCACCTTCGCGCGCCTCGGCGTGCCCACCACGCTCGTCGACCTTCTCGCCGAGCGCGGCATCACCACCCCCACCCCGATCCAGGCCGCGACCCTCCCGGACTCGCTGGCCGGCCGCGACGTTCTCGGCCGAGGCCGCACCGGCTCCGGCAAGACGTACGCCTTCCTCCTGCCCCTGCTGACGCGGCTCGCGGCCAGTGGCACAGCCCGCCGCCCCGGCCGTCCCCGCGCGCTGGTCCTGGCCCCGACCCGTGAGCTCGTGCTCCAGATCGAGGCCGCGATGGCCCCGATGGCCGACGCCCTCGGGCTGCGCAGCCAGACCGTCTTCGGCGGTGTCGGGCAGAACCCCCAGGTCCGCGGCCTCAAGGCCGGGGTCGACGTCGTCCTCGCCTGCCCCGGCCGGCTCGAGGACCTCATCGGCCAGGGGCACGTGAACCTCGACGCCGTCGAGGTCACCGTGCTGGACGAGGCCGACCACATGGCCGACCTCGGCTTCCTGCCCGCCGTGCGCCGGCTGCTCGACGCGACCCCCGCCGGCGGCCAGCGGCTGCTGTTCTCGGCGACCCTCGACAGCGGGGTCAACGTGCTGGTCAAGCGCTACCTCAGCTCGCCGGTCACGCACGAGGCCGACTCGGCGCAGTCGCCGGTCGCGCAGATGACGCACCACGTGTTCCACCTGCGCCCGGACGCCCACTTCCCGGTCCTGCTCGACCTCGCCGCGGCCCCGGGCCGCACGGTCGTCTTCACCCGCACCAAGCACCGCGCCAAGAAGCTGGCCCGCCAGCTCAACTCCTCGGGCGTCCCGGCGGTCGAGCTGCACGGCAACCTCGGCCAGAACGCCCGCACCCGCAACCTCGAGGCCTTCCACGACGGCAGCGCGACGACGCTGGTCGCGACCGACATCGCGGCCCGCGGCATCCACGTCGACGACGTCGGCCTCGTGATCCACGCCGACCCGCCGGTCGAGCACAAGGCGTACCTCCACCGCTCGGGCCGCACCGCCCGCGCCGGCTCCAGCGGCACCGTGGTCACGCTCATGACCGACGAGCAGGTCCGCGACGTGCGTGACCTGACCCGCAAGGCGGGCATCAACCCGACGACGACCCGCGTGCACCTGGGTCACCCTCTGCTCGCCGAGGTGGCGCAGGGGGAGCGGACCTTCGCTGGCGCGTTCCAGCCGGCCGGTGGCTCGTCCTCCGGTGCGGGGTCGCAGGGCGGCGGTTCCTCGCAGCCCGGCACCGGCAGCCGACGCCCCGGCCGCGGTCGTGGGCGCGGTGGCGCGGCCGACGGCTCCGCATCGGGCGGCGGCTCGGGCCGTCCCGGGTCTGGTCGCACGGGCTCGGGCCGCTCCGGCTCCGCCGCGGGCGGCTCGGGTCGCGGTGGCGCGGGTCGTCCCGGCGGCAAGGCCGAGTCCGGTGCGGGCGCCCGGGGCGCCGGCGACGCCCGTGGCCGCGCAGGCGCGCGCCGCGGTGGGAGCCAGGGCTCCGGCACGGGGCGCACGTCCTCGGGCCGGTCGGCCGGCTCCACCACGGCGTACTCCACCTCGACCCCCGGCTCCGGTGGGGCCGCAGCCTTCTCGGCCGGCAGCCGCGCCGGGTCGCGCCGCGGTCGCTGACCGACCCCACGCCTCTCGCTGTCGCGCCGAAGTCTGGGACTTCGGGGCACAAGCGGGGTCGAAGCGCCGAAGTCTGGGACTTCGGCGCAGCAGCGGGGTCGGTGACCCTGCGAGCCGACCGGTGCCGGGGGACAACCCGGCGCCGGTAGCCTCGTCGCGTGCACGTCGTCATCGCCCCTGACTGCTTCACCGGCACGCTGACCGCCCAGCAGGCGGCGGAGGCCATGGCCCAGGGCTGGCGCGAGTCCGCGCCCCACGACCTGCTGACCCTGGTCCCGCTGTCCGACGGCGGCCCTGGCTTCATCGATGTCCTCGCCAGCGCGCGCCCGGAGGCCGAGACGGTCGTCGTGACGGTGGCCGACCCGCTGGGCCGTGAGGTCCCCGCGGGCGTGCTGCTGGTCGACACCGACGGCGGCCGCACGGCATACCTCGAGTCCGCGCAGGCCGCCGGCCTGCACCTGCTGGCCGCCGACGAGCGCAACCCGGCCGTCACGAGCACCTGGGGCGTCGGGCAGCTGCTCGACGCCGCGCTCGAGGCCGGTGCCACCCGCATCGTCGTCGGCCTCGGCGGCAGCGGCACCAACGACGCCGGCGCCGGCATGCTGGCGGCCCTCGGCATCGGGGCGGCCGAGGAGCTCGCCCGGGGCGGCCTGGCGCTCGCCGAGATCGGCGACGACGCGCTCGGCGGCCTCGACGCGGCCCGCAGCCGGTTCGCGGGCGTGGAGCTGGTGCTCGCCAGCGACGTGGAGTCGCCCCTGCTCGGCCTGCAGGGCGCCTCGGCGGTCTTCGGCCCGCAGAAGGGCGCCTCGCCCGAGCTGGCACAGGCCCTCGAGGGGGCGCTCGGCCGGTTCGTCGAGGTGGTGCGCCGCACCGTGCCCGAGCAGACCGACCTGCTCAGCGGGAAGCCGCGGCGCCTCGACAAGGAGCCCGGCGCAGGGGCGGCCGGCGGGCTGGGCTACGGGCTCTACCTGCTCGGGGCCACCCGCGTCAGCGGTGTCGCCGAGGTGCTGCAGGCCGTTGGCCTGCGTGACCTGCTCGCCGCCGCCGACCTCGTCGTGACGGGGGAGGGCAGCTTCGACTGGCAGAGCCTGCAGGGCAAGGTCGTGGCCGGCGTGGCCGGCCTCGCCCTCGAGACCGCGACCCCGAGCGTGGTCCTGGCGGGACAGACCCTCGTGGGGCGCCGCGAGGCGATGACGCTCGGGCTCTCCGGGACGTATGCCGTGGCCGAGACGGCCGAGCAGGTGGAGGCCGCCATGGCCGACCCCGTGGGCACGCTCGCCCGGCGCGCGGCCCGGGTGGCGGCCACCTGGTCACCCCAGCGCTGAGGACGACGTACAGTGGATGGGGTGCGGGAACAATCCGCACCGACCGTGGGTTGGCCCCAGTGGCCCACCTCCACCGACATGAAGGACGCATCACCATGAGTGTTCAGGACCAGACCGCTCCGGCCGCGACCGAGACTCCCGCCGAGGCCACGCACGGCGTGCTGCTGACCGATGTCGCCGCGGGCAAGGTCAAGTCCCTGCTCGAGCAGGAGGGTCGCGACGACCTGCGCCTGCGCGTGGGCGTGCAGCCCGGTGGCTGCTCCGGCCTCATCTACCAGCTCTACTTCGACGAGCGCACCCTCGACGGTGACCTCGTGCGCGACTTCGGCGGCGTCGAGGTCGTGGTCGACCGGATGAGCTCCCCGTACCTCGAGGGCGCGACGATCGACTTCGCCGACACCATCGAGAAGCAGGGCTTCACCATCGACAACCCCAACGCGGGCAGCTCGTGCGCCTGCGGTGACAGCTTCAGCTGAGCCGACCTGACCCGGGCCCCCCGGGTCGGCCGTCGCGAAGGGCCCCGCACCAGCTGGTGCGGGGCCCTTCGTCGTGCCCGGGGCGGGCTGGTCAGGCGGGCACCGCGCCGGAGCGGCGGTGCAGCAGCGGCCGCCACGGCCCCGCGGCGAGGACGAAGACGACCAGGGCGACCAGGAGCACCGACAGGGGGAGCACCCCCGCCATCGCCACGGGGTCGCCCGCGGCGCCGAACTCGGCGGTGGCCTCCGACACGAGGGGCGGGACCGACCCGGTGACGGGCCGCCCGGTCACCCCGCTGGCACGCACGCCCTCGACGAAGCCGAGGACCGAGAACGTCCACAGCAGCTGGAGCACCACCCACGTGGCCAGCGCGACGTACCCGCCGAACGCCCACCGGGGCCGGTCCCGGTAGGTCTCGGCCACGGCATACGCCATCGCCCTCGGCGACCCGATCGCGAGCAGCGCCCGCGTCGTGCCCTCGCGCCCGGCGGCCTCGTCGAGGTTGGCGCGCAGCTCGGTGCGCAGCTCCTTGCGCCGGCGGCCGGGCACCCCGCGGAAGTCCATCCAGAAGTCGTAGCGGGCCACGGCCCCCGCGATGCGGGAACGGTCGACGATGTTCATGCGGTCTCCCCCTCGGTGACGGGCGGTGCGGCGCCCGTGACGGTGTCGACGGCCGCGACGAGCGACCGCCAGGCCCGGCCGCGTGCGGCCAGCTCGGCCACTCCCGCCGGGGTCGTGCGGTAGTACTTGCGCGCCGGGCCCGAGGCCGACGGCTCCAGGCGGGACTCCAGGAGGCCGGCCGACTCCAGTCGGCTCAGGGCCGGGTAGACCGTCCCCTCGGCGAGGTCCTCGAACCCCGCGGCCTTGAGCCGGGTGACGATGCCGTAGCCGTACCCCGCCTCCTCCCGCAGCACGCTCAGCAGGAGCAGCGCGAGCACTCCCTTGAGCATCTGCGGGTCGTGGGTCATGGAGAAAAGGTATGCCAGGTACCTGGCTTTGCCAAGTACCTCGAGCGCCGTGCCCGCAGGGGAGGGCTGCTGGGCGACGAGGAGCCCGCAGGCCGGGGCTGGTGGACCCGCGGCTGCTAGCGGTACTCGGGGTTGGGGGAGTCGAACCGGTCGCCGGCGTCCCACGCCACCCGCTGGTTGCCGCCGACGGGGAAGCCGCCCGCCACCGTGAACATCGCCGCAAGGTGCATGAGGTTGAACGTCATGAACGTGGTGTTCCGCCGGGTGAACTCGTTCTCGGGGCCGCCGCTGCCCTCGTCGAGGTACGACGGCCCGGGCCCGGCCTCGCCGATCCAGCCCGCGTCCGCGCCCGGTGGGATGGTGAACCCGACGTGCTGCAGGCTGTAGAGGATGTTCGAGGCGCAGTGCTTGATGCCGTCCTCGTTGCCCGTGATGATCGCGCCGCCGACCTTGCCGTAGTAGACGTACTGCCCGGCCGCGTTGGTCATCGACGAGCCGCCGTACAGCCGCTCGATGACGCGCTTGGTGACGCTGGAGTTGTCACCCAGCCAGATCGGGCCGGCGACCACGAGGATGTCCGACTCGAGGATCTCGGCGAAGATCGTCGGCCACTCGTCGCGGTCCCAGCCGTGCTCGGTCATGTCGACGTAGACGCCTGTGGCGATGTCGTGGTCGACGGCGCGGAACTCGCGGACGTCGACCCCGTGGTCGCGCATGATCCCGGCGCTGACGTCGATGAGCCCCTGGGTGTGGCTGCGCTCGGGGGAGCGCTTCAGCGTGCAGTTGACGAACGTCGCCCGCAGCCCCCCGAAGTCCAGGGCCCGCATCGCCTCGGTCGCCGTCTGCGTGCCCGTCGCCGTCTGGGCCCCCGTCGCCGCCCCCGGCTCCGTGCCCACCTGTGTCCCCGTCCCTGCCCCCGTGTCGGTCATGGACCGAACTGTCCACCGCGGCGCTGCCGACCGCAACGGCAACGGGTAGGTTTCCGGTGTGCGTATAGCCGTCACCGGGTCCATTGCCACCGACCACCTCATGACCTTCAAGGGGAGGTTCCGCGACTCCCTCGTGGTCGAGCAGCTCGACAAGGTCTCGCTGTCCTTCCTGGCCGACGACCTCGAGGTCCGCCGCGGGGGAGTGGCCGCCAACATCGCCTTCGGCATGGCGAACCTGGGCCAGCGGCCGATCCTCGTCGGCGCCGTCGGCGAGGACTTCGCCGACTACCGCAGCTGGCTGGAGCGCCACGGCGTGGACTGCGCGTCCGTGCACGTCTCGGAGTCCCGGCACACGGCCCGGTTCGTGTGCACCACCGACGAGGACATGGCCCAGATCGCCACCTTCTACGCCGGCGCCATGAGCGAGGCGCGGGCGATCGAGCTCGGCCCCATCGCCGAGCGCGTCGGCGGCCTCGACCTCGTCGTCGTCGGGGCCAACGACCCCGAGGCGATGCTGCGGCACACGCGGGAGTGCCGCTCGCGGGGCATCCCGTTCGCCGCCGACCCGAGCCAGCAGCTCGCGTTCGCCGACGGGGAGACGATCCGCCAGCTCATCGACGGCGCCGACTACCTGCTCACCAACGAGTACGAGGCCGCCCTCACCGAGCAGAAGACCGGCTGGTCCTCCGAGGAGATCGCGGCTCGGGTCAACACGCGGGTCGTCACCAAGGGCAAGGACGGCGTGACCATCGAGGGCAAGGGCGAGGACCCGGTCCACGTCTCGGTCGCCCGCGAGGTGCGCCGTGCCGACCCGACCGGTGTCGGCGACGCGTTCCGCGCCGGGTTCCTCACCGGCCTGGCCGCCGACCTCGGCCTGCGCCACGCCGCGGAGCTGGGCTCGATGCTGGCGACCTACGTCATCGAGACCGTGGGGACGCAGGAGTACACCCTCGGCAAGTCCACGTTCCTCGCCCGGCTCGCCGAGGCGTACGGCCAGGACTCCGCCGACGCGATCGAGCCGCACATCGCCTGCGTGGCCCCCTGACCGGTGGTCGCCCCCGAGCCCGTCGAGCCCCTGCCGAGCGGCTGGGTCTTCGACCTGTCCGGGGTCGACGAGGGGGAGGACCTGGTCGCCGTCGGCGGTGACCTGCGCGCCGGGACGATCCTCGAGGCGTACCGCACGGGCGTCTTCCCCATGGGCCTCGGCGACCACGGCGCCCGGCCGATCGGGTGGTGGTCACCGGACCCGCGCGGGGTCCTGCTCCCCGGCGGGGTGCACGCCAGCCGGTCGCTGCGGCGGTCGCTGCGACGGTTCGAGATCCGGGTCGACACCGCGTTCCGCGAGGTCGTGGCCGCGTGCGCGGACCCCTCCCGCGACGGCCGGTGGATCACCACCGAGATCGCCGACGCGTACATCCAGCTGCACGCCCTCGGCTGGGCGCACAGCATCGAGACGTGGCAGGACGGCGAGCTCGTCGGTGGCCTCTACGGCCTGTGCGTCGGCGGCCTGTTCGCGGGTGAGTCGATGTTCCACCACGTCACCGACGCCTCCAAGGCCGCCGTCGTCGCGATGGCCGGCCACGTCTTCGCCGACGGCGACCCCCGCCGCATCATCGACGTGCAGTGGGCCACAGACCACCTGCGCACCCTGGGCATCGTGAGCATCCCGCGCAGGGAGTACCTGCGCCGGCTCTCCCACGCGATCGACCTCGAGCCGCCCGCCTTCGCGGTCAGCTGACCGGGGTCGCCGGCCCCCCGAGCCGGACGCGGTATGCCGTGTGCCCGCCGCAGTCCCGCGCCTCCACGAACGTGTGGCCACGCATCCGGCACCACGCGGGGACGTCCGTCGCCGCGGCCGGGTCGGTGGACCACACCTCCAGCTCGGTCCCGGGCGGGGCGTCGCGGGCCCGCTGCGCCAGCCGAATGACCGGCAGCGGGCAGCGCAGGCCGCGCGCGTCGACGACGTCCTCGGCGCTCACAGCGTCGTCCGTGTCCACAGCGTCGTCCCCGCTCACAGCCGCCGGGCCCCCAGCTCCTCGCGCACCCGCTCGACGGCGCCGGGGAGCGCGCGCACGAACCCGGCCACGCCGGCGGCCCGGTCGGGTGCGACGGCGGCGAGGGGGAGGGTCACGCGCACGTTGCCGTGGGTGAGCGCACCCATGGCAGCCAGGACGTGGCTCGGCTCCAGCGTGCTCGCAGTGCAGGCCGAGCCCGACGCCACGGCGAAGCCCGCCCGGTCGAGCTCGCGCACGAGCGCCTCGCCGTCGGCATACAGCGCGGAGAAGGTGAGGACGTGCGGAAGCCGGCCCTGCGGGTCACCGACCACGTCGACGTCGGGCAGCCGGGCCGCCGCCTCGCGCAGGTGCCCGACGAGGGCGAAAGCCTCGGCCGCGTCCTCCTCGCGCACCGCCTCCGTCTGCCGCCACGCCTCGGCCGCCGCGAGGGCCAGCGGCACCCACGGCGTGTGGCGCGACGCGCCGTGCAGCGCCGCGTCCGGGTCGGTGGCCCCGGGCAGCAGCCACCGCGTGCGCTCGGGCGCGACGAGGACCCCGAGGCCGCCGGGACCGCCCCAGGACTGGGCGTCGCCCGCGAGCACGTCGTATGCCGTGGGGGCGGGTACCCGACCGAGCGACGCCTGGGCGTCGACCGCCAGAGGCACGCCCGCCGCGCGGCAGGCCTCGTGGGCCTCCTCGAGCGGCTGGAGGGTGCCCACCTCGCCGTTGGCATGCTGAAGGGCCGCCGCCACCGTGCCCGGGACGGCCAGGGCCTCCCTCCACGCGTCGAGGTCCACACGTCCCAGCTGGTCCACGGGGACCTCCGCGAGCAGGCCGGCGTCGCCCGCGCGGTCGGCCTCGTGCCTCGCCGGGACGAGGACGGCCGAGTGCTCGACCGCGGAGGCGACCGTCCGGGCACCCCGGCGGCGCCCGGCGTGGCGCAGGCCGTCCAGCGCCCAGCGGACCGCGGTCGGCCCGTCGGGGGCGAAGGCCACCTCGGCCGGGCGGACCCCGAGCCCGGCGGCCAGCACCTCCCGCGCCTGGTCGAGCATCCGGCGCGCCGTCCGCGCCTCGGCGTGCAGCCGCCGGGGATCGGCCCAGCCGGCGTCGACGGCGGCCAACAGCGTCGCCCGGGCGGCGGGGTGCACCGGTCCCGGTGCGGCGTCGAGGAGGACGCGCTCGACAGGGGGATTCGCCACACCCTGACGGTAGCCGTACCCCGACCCGACACCGCCTCCCGGCTGGAGTAGGGTTTGGCGCGAATGGCCCATCACTGCTTCGAAGAAGGTGCACCGTTGCGTCAGCACGACGTCCCTGCGCCGCGCCCCCCGCGCCGGCGGACAGTTCTCCGCAGGTCCACCGTGGGTGCCGTGGCCTCCCTGCTGGCGGTCGCCCTCTCGGGCTGCGCCGGTCGCGTCCAGGACGGCTTCCTCCCGCGCGCCGCCACCCAGGGTGGTGAGCGCGTCACGACCCTCTGGAACGGCGCCTGGATCGCCGCCCTCGCGGTCGGTGTCCTCGTCTGGGGCCTGATCCTGTGGTGCGTGGTTGCCTACCGCCGCCGCAAGGACGACAACGAGCTCCCGGTGCAGCTGCGCTACAACGTGCCGATGGAGATCCTCTACACCGTCGTCCCGGTGTTCATGATCGCCGTGCTCTTCTACTACACGCAGCGTGACGAGTCGGCCCTGCTGGACACCAGCAAGAACCCCGACGTCGTCGTCAACGTCATCGGCAAGAAGTGGTCCTGGGACTTCAACTACGTCAACGAGGACACCTACGAGAGCGGCACGCAGGCCGAGCTCACGGGGAAGGCGGGCGCCGAGGCGTCCCTGCCGACCCTGTACCTCCCGGTCGGCAAGCGCACCGAGTTCGTCCTGACCTCGCGCGACGTCATCCACTCGTTCTGGGTGCCGGCCTTCCTGCAGAAGCTCGACATGATCCCGGGCCGGGTCAACAAGTTCCAGGTCGTCCCGACCGAGACCGGTGACTTCAAGGGCAAGTGCGCCGAGCTCTGCGGCGCCTACCACTCGCAGATGCTGTTCAACGTCAAGGTCGTCGACCAGGCCACCTACGACGCCCACATCGCCGAGCTCAAGGCCAAGGGCAACACCGGCCAGCTCGACAACAGCCTCAACTCCGAGCGGATCATGAACAACCAGCAGAACCTCGTCCCGAGCACTGGGAGCAAGTGATGGCAGCGGCGACCGAATCCACCGCGGGCACCTACCTGCGCTCGACGCAGGGCACCTCGACCCGTCGGCTCACCAAGGGCCAGACCGTCGTGAAGTGGATGACGACGACCGACCACAAGGTCATCGGCAACCTGTACTTCATCACCTCGTTCATCTTCTTCATGTTCGGTGGGGTGCTCGCGCTGCTCATCCGCGCCGAGCTCTTCGAGCCGGGACTGCAGGTGGTGGACAACCCCGAGCAGTACAACCAGCTCTTCACCATGCACGGCACGATCATGCTGCTGCTGTTCGCGACGCCGCTGTTCGCCGGATTCGCCAACGCGCTGATGCCGCTGCAGATCGGTGCGCCCGACGTGGCGTTCCCGCGCCTGAACATGTTCGCCTACTGGCTGTACCTGTTCGGTGGCCTCATCGCCTCGGCGGGCTTCCTGACGCCCCAGGGTGCGGCGTCGTTCGGCTGGTTCGCGTACGCCCCGCTCTCGGACGCCTCGAACAGCCCGGGCCTCGGCGGTGACCTCTGGGTCTTCGGCCTCGCCCTCGGTGGCTTCGGCACCATCCTCGGTGCGGTCAACTTCATCACCACGATCATCTGCATGCGCGCACCGGGCATGACCATGTTCCGGATGCCGATCTTCACCTGGACGGTGCTGATCACCTCGCTGCTCGTGCTGATGGCCTTCCCGGTCCTGGCCTCCGCGCTGCTGGCCCTGGGTGCCGACCGCAAGTTCGGGGCACAGGTGTTCCAGCCCGAGAACGGTGGGCCCATGCTGTGGCAGCACCTGTTCTGGTTCTTCGGGCACCCAGAGGTCTACATCATCGCCCTGCCGTTCTTCGGCATCATCAGCGAGATCCTGCCGGTCTTCTCCCGCAAGCCGATCTTCGGCTACAAGACCCTGGTCTTCGCCACGATCGGTATCGCCGCGCTGTCCGTGACCGTGTGGGCGCACCACATGTACGCGACCGGCCAGGTGCTGCTGCCGTTCTTCGCGGTGATGACGATGCTCATCGCCGTGCCGACGGGCGTGAAGTTCTTCAACTGGATCGGCACGATGTGGGGCGGGAAGCTCTCCTTCGAGACGCCGATGCTGTGGGCGATCGGCTTCCTCGTGACGTTCCTCTTCGGCGGCCTGACCGGCATCATCCTGTCCAGCCCGGCGCTCGACTTCCACCTCTCCGACAGCTACTTCGTGGTGGCCCACTTCCACTACGTCGTGTTCGGCACGGTCGTGTTCGCGATGTTCGCGGGCTTCTACTTCTGGTGGCCCAAGCTCACCGGCCGGATGCTCGACGAGACGCTGGGCAAGATCCACTTCTGGATGCTGTTCGTCGGGTTCCACACGACCTTCCTCATCCAGCACGTGCTCGGTGTCGACGGCATGCCCCGTCGCTACGCCGACTACCTGCCCGAGGACGGCTTCACCTGGATGAACCAGGTCTCGACCTATGGCTCGTTCCTGCTCGGTGCGTCGACCCTGCCGTTCCTCTACAACGTGTGGAAGACCTGGCGGACCGCTCCGCTGGTCGAGACCGACGACCCGTGGGGCTACGGCGCCTCGCTGGAGTGGGCGACCTCCTGCCCGCCGCCGCGGCACAACTTCGACGTGATCCCGCGGATCCGCTCCGAGCGCCCGGCGTTCGACCTGCACCACCCGGAGGCGGCACCGTTCGCCACCCTGCCGGCCGACCCCGACACCCTGACGCGGATCATCGGCGGCCCGGACGGCAACGGCCCGGACGCGCACCACACTGGTGAGCTGGACCACGACCTCAACCCCCGATTCCACGAGGAGCGCGACTGAGCATGAAGATCGAGTTCAAGCTCTTCGTCATCCTGGCGATCTTCTTCGCCCCCGTCGGTCTCCTCTACGGCATCTTCACCCACTGGCGCGAGCCGGTCGGTCCGGCTGGCCTGTTCCTGTCGGCCGGCCTCGGTGCGATGATCGCGTTCTACCTCTGGGCCACCGGGCGACGCCTGCCCGAGCGCCCGGAGGACAACCCCGCCGGCGAGATCGACGAGCAGGAGGGCGAGTACGGCTTCTTCAGCCCGCACTCCTGGTGGCCGCTCCCGCTGGCCGGTGCCGCCGCGGTCTGCTTCCTCGGCCTCGCGGTCGGGTGGTGGCTGTTCATCATCGGCGCGGCCTTCGGCGTCGTGGCCCTCGTCGGCTGGACGTTCGAGTACTTCAAGGGTCCGCACGCGGTCTGACCTGCGCGGACACCAGCCGAGGCGGTGCAGCACCCGGACCGGGTGCCGCACCGCCTCGTCGCTGTCGAGCGGGGCCTTCGCGCGCGTGGCGGGGCTGTCAGGGTCCCCGGGGTACCATGGAGCGACGGTCCGCGCCAGCGGGCCGTCCCCATGGGGGCCTGACGCGGTCGAACCGCCTGGCCGATCACGGGCGCCGACAGCCAACCGGACGGGGCCGTACGGCGTCTGACGGGGTGGACCGGCGCCGTGCGCCCGGCCCGGCCGAGACAGGACACGAACGCGAGGAACGCACCTGAGGGTGCGAGCACAGGAGCAGCAGTGGTGGGTAGGACTCTTCGGGCACGCCGACAGCTCGTCGCCGCGGCGACCCTGGTCACGGCAGCCGTGCTCGTCGCCGGGTGCTCCGGTTCGGCGACCGGTCAGTCGACCGGGAACGTCGCCGGCAGCCCCTCGTCCTCGTCCTCCTCCAGCTCCAGCAGCGCCCCGGTCGTCCCGGCGGACCTCTCGGTCACGCCCGCCGACGGTGCGAGCGGTGTCCTTCCGAGCTCGCCGGTCGTGGTCGAGGCCAAGTCCGGGACGCTGAAGTCGGTGACGGTCAAGGACGCCACCGGCCGTGAGCTCCAGGGCTCGCTCGAGAACGGCACCTGGACCTCCACGGGCCGCCTCGCTCCCGACAGCACGTACACCGTGTCGATGACCGCCGCCGGGTCCGACGACACCCCCAGCACCAGCACGTCGACCTTCCGCACGCTCAAGCCCGCCGTCACCGCGACCTACGGCATCCTCTACGCCGGCCAGACGGTCGGGATCGGCATGCCGGCCTCCATCCAGTTCGACTCACCGGTCGTGACGCCGCAGCAGCGTGCGCAGGTGGAGAAGCTGGTGACCGTGACGACGACCCCCAAGGTCGAGGGGCACTGGGGCTGGCTCGACAGCCGCCAGCTCATGTGGCGCCCGAAGACCTACTGGAAGCCGGGAACCAAGGTCACTGTCAACGCGCCCCTCAGCGGGGTGCAGACAGGTCCGGGCAAGTGGATCGCCAACGACGACAGCGCCAGCTTCACGGTGGGCTCCGCCATGGTCTCCACCGTCGACATCAAGCGCCACGTCATGACCGTCACGCAGGGCGGCACGGTCCTGCGCACCATCCCGATCAGCGCGGGTCGCCCCGGCCCCAAGACCGAGACCCGCTCGGGCATCAAGGTCATCATCCGCAAGGAGGGGACCGTGGTGATGGACTCGACCACGATCGGGATCAAGAAGGGCCAGCCCGGCTACTACAAGATCAAGACCGAGTCGGCCATGCGCGTGACCTGGACGGGGGAGTACCTCCACTCGGCCCCGTGGTCGGTCGGCTCGCAGGGCAGCTCCAACGTGAGCCACGGCTGCGTCAACATGTCCCCGAGCGAGGCCGCGTGGATGTACTCGATCTCCAAGGCGGGCGACGTGGTCGTCTTCACCGGCTCCAGCCGGGTCTTCCAGCCGACCGAGGGCATCGGGGTCTGGCAGTACTCCTACGCCAACTGGGTCAAGCAGAGCGCCCTCGCCTGAGGCGCCTCGCGTGAGCCGCCCGGACGGCCGCAGAGCAGCGACCTGCGCCGCCCGGCCCCGTCCGGTGTCGCGCATCCTCCTCGGGGCGGCGCTGGCCGGTCTGGTGGCCGTCGGGGCGGGCTGCACCGGCGGTGCGCGCGACCGCGCCGAGCGCCCGGTCACGCCCGCGCCCACGACCGCAGCCTCCGCGACCGCGTCGCCGTCGACGAGCGCCGGCTCGGGTCCGTCGAGCACCACGACCACCACCGCCGGCGCTCCGCCGAGCAGCACAGCAGGCACCACGGCGGACACCACCTCGGCGGGGCCCAGCAAGCTGCTCGTGGTCGTCATGGAGAACCACTCGCTGGCCCAGATGCGGGCGCAGATGCCTTACACCGAGGCCCTGGCGCAGCGGTACGGCTACGCCACCGCGTGGTCGGCGGTGCGGCACCCGTCGCTGCCGAACTACCTGGCGATCGCGTCGGGGAGCACCCACGGGGTCGCCGACGACGCGCCTCCCGCACAGCACGCCCTGACGGGCGCGACCGTGTTCGGTCGGGCGCTGGCGGCGGGTTCGACCGCCGCCGTCTACGCGGAGGGCATGCGACGCCCCTGCCAGGCCGGGTCGGACGGCCGGTATGCCGTCAAGCACAACCCGTGGGCGTACTTCCCGGCGGAGCAGGCGGCCTGTGACCAGCACGACCTGCCGCTCGACGCGCTGCCGGCGGCCATCGCCGGTGGGACGCTCCCGGCAGCCGGCATGGTCGTGCCGGACCTGTGCCACGATGCGCACGACTGTGCCCTCGGCGTCGCCGACGACTGGTTCCGCGCGTGGATGACGCGCATCGAGGCCGGTCCCGACTGGCGCTCCGGCCGGCTCGTCGTCGTGCTGACCGCCGACGAGGACGACCAGTCCTCCGGCAACCGGGTGCTCACCGTGGTGGCGCACCCGTCCCTGCACCACGTGGTCGTGACGGCTCCGCTCGACCACTACTCGCTCACCCGGCTCTACGCCGAGGTGACGCGCACGGCCCCGCTGGGCAGTGCTGCAGGGGCCGCCTCGATGGCCAGGGCGTTCGGGCTGCCGCTGCCACGCTGACGCCCGTCTCGGGCCGGACGGCGGCAGGGGAGCGGGGCCCGTCCGGTGGCGGGAGTCAGCCCCAGCCGAGCTCGTGCAGACGGTCGTCGTCGATGCCGAAGTGGTGGGCGATCTCGTGCACGACCGTCACCGCGATCTCCTCGACCAGCTCGTCCCTGGTGTCGCACATCCGGGTCAGCGGACCTCGGAAGACCGTGATGCGGTCGGGGAGGGCGCCGGCCGCCCACGCCTCACCCCGCTCGGTCAGCGGCACGCCCTCGTAGATCCCGAGCAGGTCGGGCTCCTGCTCCGGCGGCTCGTCCTGCAGGAAGATGACCACGTTGTCCATGAGGGCGAGCAGCTCGGGCGGCACCCCGTCGAGGGCGGCGTCCACCGCCTGCTCGAACTCCGCGCGCCCCATCTCCACCACGGGCCCAGCCTCCCACGGCCTCCACGTCCGCGAGACGGCCCCCAGAACGCCGTATGCCGCCCGCTCGAGGTGAGCGGGCGGCATACGGCGTCGGGGAGCCGGTGCGGGCGTCAGGGACGCTGCGGCGGCTTCCGGTTGGCGGTCTCGAGCCCGGGACGGGTCTCCTGCTCCTGCGGAGCGGCCTCGATCGCCTCGTGGCCGTGGCCGTCGTGGTGGGCGGCGGCGAGCTCGGCCGGGGTGACCGGGTCGATGCGGTCGGTGAAGTAGAACCGCGACAGGGCCGCGCGGGCCTTGTCCTTGCGCGCGGTGGGGGAGGCCACCCCGTGCTCGTCGGTCGCGGCCTCGAGCTGCAGGACCTCGTGCGCGTCGTGCTGGACGAGGTTCCAGCGCGTGAACGCGTCGAGCGGCTCGTGCTGCTCGAAGAACTGCCCGTCCGCGGTGCGGATGATGCGGCCCGTCTCGCGGCCGTGCAGGACCAGGTCGCGGTCGCGGCGCTGCAGCGACAGGCAGATCCGCTTGGTCACCCAGAACACGATGACCGGCGCGATGAAGAACGACGCCCGCAGGATGTGGGTGATGTCGTTGATCGACAGGTGCAGCTTGATCGCCATGATGTCGTTACCGGCGGCGAACATGAGCACGCCGTACATCGTCATCGCGGCCATGCCGAGGGCAGTGCGCGTCGGGTTGTTGCGCGGGCGGTCGAGCAGGTGGTGCTCGCGCTTGTCACCGGTGACCCAGGACTCCAGGAACGGGTAGGCGGCCATGAGCCCGTACATCACGGGGATGAGCAGGATGGCGCCGATCATGACGTTGAAGCTGAAGGTGAACCCGAACGCGGTGAACTCGAGCCAGCCGGGCAACAGTCGCAGGGCACCGTCGGCGAAGCCCATGTACCAGTCCGGCTGGGACCCGGCCGTCACCGGCGAGGGGTCGTACGGCCCGTACGCCCAGATCGGGTTGATCGTCACCACCGCCGAGATGAGGGCGACGACACCGAAGACGATGAAGAAGAAGCCACCGGCCTTCGCGGCGTACACCGGCATGACGGGGTAGCCCACGACGTTGTCGTTGGTCCGGCCCGGGCCGGGGTACTGGGTGTGCTTGTGCACGAACACGAGCCCGATGTGGGCGGTGAACAGGCCGACGAGGATCGCCGGCAGCAGCAGCACGTGGACGGCGTACAGGCGGGGGATGATCGCCTCGCCGGGGAACGGGCCGTCGAACACGAAGTACGACAGGTACGAGCCGATGACGGGCACCGAGCGCATGAAGCCCTCGGCGGCGCGCAGGCCGGTGCCGGACAGCAGGTCGTCCGGCAGGGAGTAGCCGGCGAAGCCCTCGACGAGGGCCAGCATCGACAGGATGCAGCCGATCACCCAGTTGATCTCACGCGGCTTGCGGAACGCGCCCGTGAAGAACACGCGCAGCATGTGCACCGACAGGGCGACGATGAACATCAGCGCGGCCCAGTGGTGGATCTGCCGGATGAGCAGGCCACCGCGGATGTCGAAGGAGATGTCGACGGTCGAGCGGTACGCCTCGGACATCGTGATGCCCTTGAGCGGCAGGTACGAGCCGTCGTACACGACCTGGCCGGCGCTGGGCACGAACCAGAACGTGAGGAACGTGCCCGACAGCAGGCAGATGATCATCGAGTACATGGCGACTTCGCCGAGCATGAACGACCAGTGGTCCGGGAAGACCTTCTTCATCAGGTAGCCGAAGGGCTTCGCGGCACCCGTGCGGTCGTCGAGCCAGCCCGCTACGCCCCCGATGGCCTTGGCACCGGGGGAGTGGGGAGCCTCGTGCTTCGGGTCGTCAGCGCGGAGCCGGTCGGCCCCGCGTGCGGTTGATGTGGTGCTCATGCGTGTCCACGCTCCCAGAAGCTCGGGCCGACAGCCTCGCGGAACGGGGCGTCGGCCACCAGGTATCCCTCAGAGTCCACTGTAATCTTCAGCTGCGGCAGCGGCCGCTTGGCCGGTCCGAAGATGACCTTGCAGTCGTTGGTGACGTCGAACGTCGACTGGTGGCACGGGCACAGCAGGTGGTGCGTCTGCTGCTCGTACAGCCCGACCGGGCAACCGACGTGGGTGCAGATCTTGGAGTAGGCGACGATGCCCTCGTGGCCCCAGTCGCGCTCCTTCTGCGGCTTGATGTCATCGGGGTTGAGGCGCATCAGCAGGACGGCGGCCTTGGCCTTGTCCTCGAGCACGTGCTGGGAGTCCTTGATCGACTCCGGCAGGACGTGGAAGACCGAGCCGATGGTGACCTGGTCGGCGCGGATCGGCGTGCGCTCGGGGTCGCGGACCAGCCGGTCGCCCTTCTTCCACATCGTCTTGGAGAGCTCGTCCTTGGGGAGCGGGCCGAGGCCGCCGACCAGGGGCAGGATCAGCGCGATCGGGGGCAGCGCCAGGGCGCCCGCCAGGGAGAACTTGATGAGGGGGCGGCGCCCGATCTGGGACTTGCCGCCCTCGCCCACGAAGTTGTCGACCGCGCGCTTGCGGTCCTCGTCGCTGGCCCGCTGCGGGTGGCGCTCCTCGACCATCTCGGTGTCGGGCATGAGCGTCTTGGCCCAGTGGACGGCACCCACGCCGACGCCGAGCAGGGCGAACGCGAGGCAGACACCGAGGACGACGTTGTAGAGGTTCGCCTTGCCGATGCCGGGCAGGAACGCGGCCTGCTCCGGGTCGATGGCGAAGTAGGCGATGACGAACAGGACCGTCGCCAGGCTCGAGATGCCGAAGAGCGTCGCGACCTGCTTCTCGGCGCGCTTGGCGGCCTTCTCGTCGAGGTCGCTCATGCGCGCGACGTGCGGCGGCAGGCCCGGGTTCTCGAACCGGGCGGGGAGGCCGCCGGTGCCCTCGATGTGGCCCTGGTCGAGCCGGACGGCGTTCGCGCCGTAGCCGTTGCCGTCGCTGGGGACGACCTCGCCGCGGGGCGTGTCGTGTTCGCTCATCGTGTCGTCGATCCCGTCGAGTTGCAGGAGTGGGTTGCGGAGTGGGGCCGGGCGGCCGGGGCGGGCGTCATGCGGC
This sequence comes from Phycicoccus sp. 3266, assembly GCF_031456495.1. Classification (NCBI taxonomy): domain Bacteria; kingdom Bacillati; phylum Actinomycetota; class Actinomycetes; order Micrococcales; family Intrasporangiaceae; genus Phycicoccus; species Phycicoccus sp. 3266. Next base: position 65,873 of record NZ_JAVDUW010000003.1, read on the forward strand.
CTTCTTCCCCAGCCAGACCGCGAAAGCCACCATGATGCCGAGGCCGAAGACCCAGGCGAACAGGCCCTCGGAGACCGGGCCGAGGTTGCCGAGGTTCATGCCGCCGACGTTCTCCTCCTTGTCGACCGCGTGGAGGTAGGCCACGATGTCGTTCTTGCTCTCGGGGGAGATGTTCTGGTCGTTGAAGACCGGCATCGACTGCGGGCCGGTGACCATGGCCTCGTAGATGTGCTTGCCCTCGACGTTGCGCAGGCTCGGGGCGTACTTGCCACGGGTGAGCGCACCGCCGGAGCCGGCGAAGTTGTGGCACATGGCGCAGTTCACGCGGAAGAGCTGGGCGCCCTTGGCGACGTCGCCGCCCTCACCGCTGGAGTACTGGGCGTCCGGGACGGCGGGCCCGGGGGCCAGCGAGGCGACGTACGCGGCCATGGCCGAGATCTCGTCCTGCTTGAACCGGACCACCGCGCGGGGGGCCTGCACGTTCGGTGCGGCCATCGGCATACGACCCGTGCCCACCTGGAAGTCGACGGCAGCCGCACCGACACCGGCGAGCGACGGGCCGGCCTTGGTGCCCTGGGCCTGCAGGCCGTGGCAGGTGGCGCAGTTGGCGAGGAACAGCTTCTTGCCCTGCTGGACCTGGTCGGCGGAGGCCGTGGCGGCGCTGGCCGGCTTGGGGGCGAAGGCCGAGTAGGCGAGGCCGGTGACGACCAGCCCCAGGAGGATCAGCAGGGCGATGGCGGCCGGGTGGCGGCGACGGGCGGCCAGTGCGTTCACGGTGCGGTCCTGTCGGTGGTGGCGGGAGCGGCGAGGGGCATGGGGGAGTTCGGAGTCACTTCAGCAGGTAGATGGTCGCGAACAGCGCGATCCAGACCACGTCGACGAAGTGCCAGTAGTACGAGGTCACGACCGCGCCGGCTGCCTGGGCATGGCTGTAGTGCCGGGTCGTGAAGGTGCGGCCGATGATGAGCAGGAAGGCCAGCAGGCCGCCGGTCACGTGCAGGGCGTGGAAGCCGGTGGTCAGGTAGAAGACCGAGCCGTACGCGCTCGAGGAGAGCGTGATGTTCTCGTGGACGAGCTCGGAGTACTCGAGCACCTGGCCCGAGACGAAGATCGCGCCGAAGACGTACGTCAGGACGTACCACTCGCGCATGCCCCAGGCCTTGAGGTCGAGGAGCTTCGCGTTGCCGCGGTGGGCCTTGCCGTGCTCGGCCGCGTGGACGCCGAGCTGGCACCACACCGAGGAGATGACGAGGATCAGCGTGTTGACGCTGGCGTACGGCACGTTGAGCACGCTGGTCGAGGTGCGCCAGAGCTCCGGCTCGACCGAGCGGATCGTGAAGTACATCGCGAACAGGCCGGCGAAGAACATCAGCTCGCTGGCCAGCCACACGATCGTGCCGACCGACACCATGTTGGGCCGGGAGACGGGGCCATGTCCGGGGATGCTCGCCGGGCGCGAGGGTTCTGAAGTCACTGCGGATGCTGTCGCCACGTGCGCCATTATTGCCACATTCGCATCGCGGCACACCGGCGGCCCCCCGTGAGGTGCGCCTCGCGCGTGGGGCGGGCGCCCGCGGGATCCCGGACACCGCACCGGTAGCATCGGGCGCATGACCGCTCCGCACGCCCCCGCCGCCGACCCGGCGACCTCGTCGGCCGCCTCGGCCCGCCAGATCTCGGTGCTGCTCTACAGCGACGACCGCACCACCCGTGACGCCGTGCGCGTCACCGTGGGCCGGCGTCCGGCCCGCGACGTGGAGGTCACCTCCTGGCGCGAGTGCGCCACCGCCGCGGCGGTCATCGAGGCCGTGGAGAACGCCCGCTTCGACGTCCTCATCCTCGACGGCGAGGCGGCACCGACCGGCGGGCTCGGCCTGTGCCGCCAGCTCAAGAGCGAGATCTTCAACTGCCCGCCGATCCTCGTGCTGACCGGTCGGCCGCAGGACGGCTGGCTGGCCACCTGGTCGCTCGCCGACCTGGCCGTGCCGCACCCGCTGGACCCGGTCGCGCTGGCGAACGCCGTCGCGCAGCTGGGGCGCGGCGGGCGCCCGACCGCCGGCTGACCGTGGACACCACGGCTCCGGCCGCCTTCACGTGGCCGGACCTGCTCACCGAGCTCATCGCGGGCCGGGACCTCACCACCGACCAGGCCGCCTGGGCGATGGGTGAGGTGATGCGCGGCGAGGCGTCGCCGGTCCAGCTGGCCGGGTTCCTCGTGGCGCTGCGCGCCAAGGGCGAGACCGTCGACGAGCTGCGCGGTCTGGCCGACATGATGCTCGAGCACGCGAACCGCATCGACGTGCCGGGACCCAGCCTCGACATCGTCGGCACCGGCGGCGACCGCTCGCACACGGTGAACATCTCCACCATGTCCTCCGTCGTGATCGCCGCGAGCGGGGTGCGTGTCGTCAAGCACGGCAACCGCGCCGCGTCGTCATCCTCGGGCTCGGCCGACGTGCTCGAGGCCCTCGGCGTCGACCTGACGCTGTCGCCCGAGCGTGTGGCCGAGGTCGCCCACGAGGCCGGGATCACCTTCTGCTTCGCCCAGACCTTCCACCCGGCCATGCGGCACGCCGCCGCGGCCCGCGGCGGGTTGGGCGTCGCCACCGCGTTCAACGCTCTCGGCCCGCTGACCAACCCGGCCCGGCCCACGTATGCCGCGGTGGGCGTCGCCAACGCCGGGCAGGCGCCGCTCATGGCAGGCGTCTTCGCCGGCCGGGGCACGGATGCGGCCGTGTTCCGTGGGGACGACGGCCTCGACGAGCTCACCTTGGCGACCACGTCGCACGTGTGGTGGGTGCGCGGGGGGCGCGTGGTGGAGCGCACGGTCGACCCGGAGCAGCTCGGACTCGCGCTGCAGCCGATCGAGGCTCTGCGCGGTGCCGACGCGGTGCACAACGCCCAGGTCGCGCGGGACGTCTTCGCCGGTGCGCCCGGTGCGCCCCGCGACGCCGTGGTCCTCAACGCCGGGCTCGCGCTGGCCCTCACCGAGCCGGACCGCGGGTCGTCCGACGCCGACTTCACGGCGCAGGTCCGGGCCGGCATGGACCGGGCCGAGCACGCGCTCGACTCCGGTGCCGCCCAGCAGCGGCTCGAGGCCTGGGCAGCAGCCACCCGCCGCTGACCTGCCGCACCGTCGCCGAGCCTGCGCACGGCGGCTGCGACGCCCCGCACCGCGACTGGGACAGGCCGCGCGCCGGCTGCGACCAGCTCCCCGCGGAGGGCGGCTACCTGTCGGCGTGAGGTGTCAGGCCACCGCTGCGGCCGCCCGCAGGATCGCGGCCACCGACTGGTCGACGTCGTCCGGCGTCGTGGTGGCGTTCGAGACCGACACGCGCATGAGCCGCCGACCGTGCCAGGTGGTGCCGCCCAGCCAGCAGGTGCCGTCGGCCTGGACCGCCTCGACCACGCGGTCCGTGCGCGCGTCGTCACCGAAGGACACGAGCACCTGGTTGAGGACGACGTCGTTGACGACCTCGGCCCCACCGGCCGCCAGGCCGTCGGCGAAGCGGCGCGCGTGGGCGCAGCAGCGGTCGACGAGGTCGGCGATCCCGGTGCGCCCCAACTCGCGCATCGCGGCCCAGACGGCGAAGCCCCGGGCACGCCGGGACGACTCCGGCACGACGTCGCCGAGCAGAGGGGTCGTGCCCGAGTGCCCGGTGAGGTATGCCGCGGTGTACGACAGCGTGGCCGCGGCCACCTCCGGGTGGGCGGTGATCGCGAGGCCCACGTCGTAGGGGACGTTGAGCCACTTGTGCGCGTCGCACGACCAGGAGTCGGCGAGCTCCACCCCGTCGAGCTGTCCCGCAGTGGCAGGCGACGCCGCCGCCCACAGGCCGAACGCCCCGTCCACGTGTACCCACGCGTCGTGGGCGCGGGCCACCGCGGTTGCGGCCCGCAGGTCGTCCGTGGCGCCGGTGTTCACGTTCCCGGCCTGCAGGCACACGATCACCGGGCCGCTGCCCCGGGCCAGGACGTCGGCGAGCGCGGTGGTGTCCATCGCGCCGTTCGGCCCGGCGGCGACCGCGCGCACGCTGGACGTCCCCAGCCCCAGCAGGCGCAGGCTGCGGTCGATGGTGGCGTGCCGCTCCTCGCTCGCGACCACGCGCACGGCCGGGGCGCCGAGCAGGCCGTCACGCTCGACGTCCCAGCCCGCCCGCGACAGCACGTGGTGGCGCGCGGCGGCGAGCCCGGCGGTGTTGGCCCCCTGGGCCCCGGTGACGAACCCCACCGAGGCGCGGGCCGGGAGGCCGAGCACGTCGGTGACCCAGCGGCCGGCGACCTGCTCGGCAGCCGCGGCCGCCGGTGACAGGGTCGCGTTGAACGCGCACTGGTCCCAGCCGGCGGCCACCATGTCGGCTGCCGTCGCGGACGGGGTCGCGCCGCCGATGACGTACCCGAAGAAGCGGGGTCCGACGCTGCCCGTGACACCGGGTCCGAAACCGGTGACGAGCTCGTCGAGGACCTGCTCGGCGCCGCGCGGGTCGTCCTGCAGCGTCGTGTCCAGGCCGGCGAGCAGGTCGGGGAGGGTGGCCGGGGCCGGTACGGGGCGTGAGCCGACCGCGGCCCGGTGGTCGGCCGCGACGTCGGCGGCCCGGCGGAACAGGGCGTGCATCGAGTCCATGGCCAGACGCTACGCGCGCACGGCGCCACCGGGATCCGCCCGGCGGACGACTCCCCAGGACCGCGGCGACCGCGCCCGCCAGGCGTGCTGCGCTCAGCTCATGGAGGCCAGCCAGCTGATCGCGTGCCGTGCGTCCTCGCGCCGCTGCTCGTACCGCGCCCCGATGGCGAGGAGCGCCACGCCCAGCGTGCCGAAGGTCAGGAACCGCGGCAGGTGCACGGCATACGGGCCGAGCTGGGTGATCCCCACGACGACCGCGGCGACAGCACCGACGACCACGAGCGCCTGCCAGCGGCGCCACGCGCCCACGGCGAGCACCGCCACGGCGACGGTGACGGCCAGCAGCGGCCGCACCAGCCCGTCGTCGACCGCCGTGAACAGCGCTGAGGGGAGGAGCCCGACTGCCAGGCCGGGACCGGCGACCAGCCACGAGCGGCGACCCAGGAGCTGCGCGGACCACAGGCCTGCTGCCAGCAGGAGCGCGGCAGGCGGAAGCGTGTACGCCTCGAGCGTCGATACGTCGGCGTGCAGCAGCTCGACCCAGGTGGCCGTGGTGGCGGCTGCGACCGCGACCAGCACGACGGGACGCCGGCTCGCGGGCACCGAGGTGCCCAGGGCGGCGAGGGCGTAGAGGAACGCGGCAGCCGCCGTGGAGTGGGGGAGCCCGCGGTCCAGGCCGAGGGCGAGGGCGGCCACGCCGACGGCAACCGCGAAGCCGCCGAGGACGGGCTCCTCGGGCCGTTGGCGCCGCCACGCGGTCAGGCCGGCGAGGACGAGGGCGGTGAGCGCCAGCGACGCCCACTCGGCGTAGGAGGAGACGAGCAGGCCGACCTCGCGGGCCAGTGCGGTGCCGGTCACCACGGCGACGGCAGTGGCAGCCGGGCGCAGGGCCGTGCGCAGCACCGCGGTGGCACCCCCGCCGAGCGTGGCGCACGCGAGGACGGCGACGACGACAGGCCGGTCGACTCCTTGGCTGACGGCGTCGGCCAGCGCGGCCACCAGGGCCACGGCGCCGACCGCGCCCAGCGACACCTCCTCGGCCCGTCGTGGTCGCGCGAGTGCTGCCGCGACGAGGGCCATGCCGGCCACCGCGACCGCCAGGACCGCCGTGGCCTCGCCCACGAGGTCGGCGGTGAGCCACGTGGCGCCGACCGCGCAGACCGCAGCGACGCCGGACGCCGGGGCCCGCCAGGGGTGGCGCAGGACGGCGACGGCCGCCGCCGCGACAGCGACGCCGGCGAGGACACATGCCTGCGCCGGCTGCGAGGCGTGGACGACGGTGGCCAGGAAGGAGGCGACCACGGCTGCGGCCGCCTCGGCCTCCAGCCAGAGCTGCCCGACCCGGCTGCGCAGGGGACGCACGGCCACCCCGGCCACGACGACCGCGGCGAGCAGCACGCCGAGGGCGGCCGCCGCGACCGGCGGCAGCTGGACCGACAGGCCCAGGACCGCGAGCGGGGCGGTGCCGCTGGCGACCGCGGCGAGGACGCCGACCGCGCGCCAGTCGCCGGTGAACCACCGGTCCGTCCAGTCGGCACGGACCGCGGCCCGCGAGCCGAGCCGGGTCGACCGCACCCGGACCACGCGGGCGACGACGAGGGCACCGAGCACGGCGACGGCCAGCAGCAGCCCGTCGGCCGCGATGGCCCTCGGCCGGAGGTCCCCGGGCTCCACGTCGGACGCGACCGCGGCGGCGATGGCGGACCCGACGACGAGCCAGCCCGCCGCCGGACCGGTGGCGGCCCGGCGCACGACCCCGAGGGTGGCGGGCAGCGCCAGGTGCAGCAGCGCGAACAAGGCGGCGCCGAGCATCGCCAGCACCGCGGCGGGCAGTGCCTGGTCCGGCGCCGTGACCACCGCGCCCCAGGCGACCGAGGCGGAGGTGAGCGAGAGCACCCCGAAGGCCGCGACCCGGCGGTCCCGCTGGTGCAGGGCGGCGAGGACGAGAGCCACCAGGAGGCCGGATACGGCGGTGTAGGCGTGGAGGTCGAGGCCGTCGAGACCGGCGAGCCCGAACCGGCGCGCGGCGGACGCGTCGAGCAGGAGCAGGCCGCCCGCAACGACGGCGAGGGCCTCGGCGCTGCTGGGCAGGCGGCGCCGCGACAGCACCAGCGAGGTCTGGCAGGCGAGTGCCGTGAGTCCACCCATCACCAGCACCTGGCCCCAGCGCCCGATGACGAACCACGCCACGGCCAGGGCGATCGACCCGGCGACCAGGACCAGGAGGACACCGACCGCGAGCAGCGTCTGCTGCGTCGTCCACGAGCGGTGCGGCGGCCGGGGTGCCTCGGCTGCCTGGAGAGGCGCGGACCCCTGCGGCGCACCGGCGGGCGCGACTCCCGGCGTCGTGGCGGTGGCACCCGCGGCGACGCCGGTGGAGCCGCTGAGGGCGACCCCGGTGCCGGCGACCCCGGCCGGCGTCGTCACGGGCGCCGACAGCACGGCGAGGAGGGCGCGGCGCTCGCTGGAGAGCCGGGCCAGCGCCTGGTCGACCTCCCACAGCCGGACGGCGTCGGGGCCGGTGAGCCGCACTCCGCAGCGGGGGCACTGCTGCGGGCTGGGTGGCAGGTCGGTGCCGCAGGAGGGGCAGGGGATCGAGGCCATCGGTCCTTCTCGCGCCGGTGGCGCACCGGATGGCGCGCCCTCGGGAGCGAGTGTGCCCGCGGCGCGCCGCGAGCGGATGGGGCCTGGTACCCAGATGAGCCGTTCGGCGGACTAGTCCCCGTCGAGGCCCAGGCTGAAGGCTGCCTCGAGGTCGTGCCGCGAGTAGGTGCGGAAGGCGATGTGCGTGTTGGTGCCGATGACGCCCTGCACCTTGTTCAGCCGGCCGGCGATCACGTCGTTGAGCTCCTCGTGCTCGCGCACCCGCACCATGGCGATGAGGTCGGCGTCGCCGGCCACGGAGTACACCTCCGACACCCCGTCGAGCTCGGCGATGGCCTGGGCCACCTCGGGAATGCGGTCGACGTCGGCGTTGACGAGCACGATGGCGGTGATCACGGGAAAACAGTAACCGGCCGCCTCACTGCGGGGCACCATGACGGGGTGGCACTGATTGCGGGTGGTCCCCGGGCGGCGGGCCGGGCAGCGCTGCCCCGGCCCGTGGCAGTGCTGCTCGCGCTGGGGCTCGTCGGCGCGGCGACGGTGGTGGGCTGGTCGTTCGTGGGGCACCAGCCGTTGCCCATGGGGCCGGCCGTGGTCGTCCCGGCGGTGATGGTGCTCGCCCTGGGCGAGGCCTGCGTGCTCGGCAGGGTTCCCCGAAGGGGCCGGTACGTGGCGCCGAGATCCTACGCACGCGCGCTGCGTACAGGCGTGGGGCCGCTGTGCGGGGTGCTCGCCGTGGCCGGGGCGGTCGCCGCCGGCTCGGGGTTGTTGTCGATGCCGGTGGGCGGCCCTCGCGGCGCCCTGCCCGGATGCCCGTTCCCGCTGGGGAGCCACGGCAGGGTGCTGGCCTGCGTCACCCGTGACGTGTGGGTGCGTGCGGGGCTGGACCAGCAGCGGTACGCCGCCGGCTTCGTCCTCGCGATCCTGGCCCTCCAGCTCGCGGTCGTCCTGGGCCCACCCCAGGCAGGGTCCCGGTCAGCGGTCTAGGACGCCGCGACGAACCCCGGGACGGCGCGGCGTGCCACGGCGTCGGGCTCGAGGGCCGCGCGGGCCCCGCCGGCGCCGCCCACCGGGCACGTCCACTCGCCGTCGAGGTCGACGAGGCGGACCCCGGGGGTCTCCAGCCAGCGCAGGATCTTCTCCGTCTCCTCGGGGATGGCAGCCGGCGCGGGCCAGGGGGCTGGCAGCACCATCTCCGCGCTGGCGCGGGCGGCGTCGATGTAGGGCATGGGGTCGGCGCCGCGTGGCGCGACGGTGCTCGCAGCGAGGCGCCCGTGGCGGACGACCACGACCTCCCAACCACCGGCGGGCGCGGGCCGGGCGGCGACGATCTCGGGGCTGGCGGCGAGGGGCGCGATGCGCTGGGCGCGGGCGATGCCGCGCACGAGGGCGAGCAGGCGGTCCCTGACCTCCCCGGCGTCCTCGTAGCGTTCCTGGTCGGCGAGGGTCCCCATGCGCGAGCGCAGGGCGGTCACGACCTGCCGGGAGTCCCCCACGAGGGCGTGCACCGCGTCGCGCACGACCACGGCATACTCCTCGACGCTCTGGGCGCCGGTGCACGGTGCGCCGCACCGCCCCATGTCGGCCAGCGCGCACGAGCCGACCCGGCGGGTGGGGGAGAGCCGCTGGACGCACTGCCGCAGGGGGATGACCTCGTGGACGGCGGCGACCGCCGCCTCGGCGGACGCGCGGCTGCCGAACGGGCCGATGTACTTGGCGCCGTCGCCGCGCACCTCGCGCACGATCGACAGACGGGGGAACGCCTCGACGGTGAGCTTGACCCAGGTCGCGCGCTCGGGGGACTTGGACCGGCGGTTGTACCGGGGCTTGTGCTCGGCGATGAGCCGCAGCTCGCGCACCTCGGCCTCGAGGGTGGTGGCGCACACGATGGGGGTGACGCTCTCGGCGATGCGCACCATCTCGGACATGCGGGTGCGCTGCTCGGAGCCGGTGAAGTAGCTGCGGACGCGGGTGCGGATGTTGACCGAGGTCCCGACGTAGAGGACCCGGCCCTGGCCGTCCTTGAACTGGTAGACGCCGGGGGCGTCGGGCAGGCCGTCGGCGAGCCAGCGCTTGCGGCGCTGGGCCGGGCTGACCCGCGAGGTGTAGGAGGACAGCTCCTCGAGGGTGCGCACGCCGAGGTTGCCGACGCGCTCGATGAGGCCGTGCAGCACGTCGACGGTCGCCCGGGCGTCGTGCAGCGCGCGGTGGTCGGGCACCGTGGTGGCGCCGAACAGCGCGGCGAGCGAGGACAGCTTGTGGTTGCGGGCCTCGTCGCGGCTGACGAGCTGGCGGGCGAGGTGCACCGTGTCGACCACGGCGTGGCGCGGCCACTCGATGCCCTGCTGGCGCGCGGCCGCCTTGAGGAAGCCGACGTCGAAGCCGGCGTTGTGGGCCACGAGGACCGACCCGCGCGCGAACTCGAGGAACGCCGGCAGCGCCGCCTCGATGCGCGGGGCGTCGGCGACCATCGCGGTCGTGATGCCGGTCAGGGCCTGGATGAACGGGGGGATCGGCAGGTGCGGGTTGACCAGGGTCTGGAACTCGCCCAGCACCTGCCCGCCCCGCACCTTGACCGCGCCGATCTCGGTGATGGCGCTGTCGTTCGGGTTGCCACCGGTGGTCTCGAGGTCGACGACGACGAAGGTGACATCGGCCAGAGCCGTGCCCAAGTCGTCGAAGGTGCCCTGGACCATCTGCATGGACCTGACGGTAGGGCGGCGGGGTGACAGCCCCGTGCAGGCGCGCCACCCGGGACCGCCACGACGTGGGTGCGGGTATGCCGTCCGCGAACCGTTGTCGGTGGTGGCACCTAGCGTCGTGGGCAGGTGGACGACCGCCCCGGCGGCCGTCCCGAGTGCCGGCCGGCACGACCCGGCCACCACGACCGGCCACCACGCCCCGACCGCAGACCGACCACAGGACCCGACCACGAGAGAGGTGATCGACGTGATCATCGACTGCCAGACCTGCCCCGTGCGGGACCTGCACTGCGCCGACTGCATGGTGCCCGCCCTGCTGGCCTTCCAGGACGCCCAGCTTCCGCTCGACGCGGCCGAGCGGGCCGCCGTGACCCGGTTCGTCGAGGCCGGCCTCGTGTCGGTGCCCGAGGCCTCGTCGGTGCAGGCGCGCCGTGAGCCGTGGGGAGCCCACACCCGCGCAGTCGGCTGACCTGCGGGAACCCCGCGGTCGCGACCTACGATGACCGCATGCGAGGCAAGCGGATGGGGACGGTCCTGGCGGTCGCCTGCCTCGCCCTGGCCGGCTGCTCCGGCACCGGCACCGGCACGGCTCCGCACCCGTCCGCCTCCGCGCGACCCGCCACCACGACCCAGCAGGACTCGGCCCAGCCGTCCGTCGCCCGCGAGGAGGCGCTCAGCGCGCTGCTGGCGCGTCGCGCTGCGGCGGTCCGCGACCGGGACCGCACGGCGTTCGCCGCGACCCTGGCGAGCACCACCTCGGGGTTCGGGCTGCGGCAGCTCGCCCAGCTCGACGCCCTCGACCAGCTCCCGATCGGCCGGTTCGAGTACGGCACGCCCGAGGCAGCGCCCGCCCTCGGCGCCGACCGGCTGGCCCAGCTGGGCCCCGACGCCTGGGTGGCCCGGGTCGAGGGCCGCTACAGCCTCAAGGGGTACGACACCGCGACCCGCGGCTTCGAGTCCTACTTCACCGTGGTCCGCCGCGACGGCCGCTGGCTGCTCGCCGACGACACCGACGGCGGGACCCAGACCCAGGCGTGGGACCTGCCCGACTTCACGGTGGTCGAGGGCGACGGGGCGCTCGTCCTCGGCAGCGGACCCGCGAGCCGGCTGCGGCCCTACCTCGCCCTCGGCGAGCACGCGGTCGGCCAGGTGCGCGACGTCTGGACGGGCTCGACGTGGAACGGCCGGCTCGTGCTCGTCGTCCCCAGGACGCCGGCCCAGATGGCCGAGCTGGTGGGCCAGCAGGCCGGCTCCGTCACGCAGGTGGCCGCCGTCACCGACGGGCCGTTCGACTCCTCGGGGAGGGCCGGAGCCGACCGGGTGGTGGTCAACCCCACCGCCTTCGCGGGCCTGCAGCGCCGGGGTCAGCAGGTCGTGATCACCCACGAGGCGACCCACGTGGCCATCCGTGCCACGACGACCCGGCCCGTCCCGCTGTGGCTGTCCGAGGGCATGGCCGACTACGTGGGGTACCGCGACGTGGACGCCACCGAGCAGCAGGTGGCGGCGGCCCTGTTCGCCCAGGTCCGGGCGGGCCGTGGGCCCACGGCGCTGCCCAGCGCGGAGGAGTTCGACCCGGCCCACACGACGATCGGCCCGACCTACAACGCGGCGTGGCTGGCCGTGCGCCAGGTCGCCGACCGGTACGGCACGTCCACCCTCGTGCGCTTCTACCGGGCCGCCGCCTCGGCGCCCTCCGCCGACGCGAGCGCGTCGGAGGTCGACGCCGCCACGGCGCGTGCCTTCCAGGTCGTCCTGCACACGACCGTCGCGGCGTTCACCCGGCAGTGGCTCGCCTCGATCCGGGCAGCGGCCGCGGGATGAGCAACGTCGTCCGGCGCCGGGCGGTGCGTGTGCTCGTCGTCGAGCCGGGCGGGACCGTCCTGATGATCCACGGGTTCGACCCGCACGACCCGGCGACCACCTACTGGTACACGATCGGCGGCGGCGTCGACGAGGGGGAGTCCGACCTCGAGGCCGCCGTGCGCGAGGTCTGGGAGGAGACCGGCCTGCGCGTCGACCCGACCCGGCTGGTCGGCCCGGTGCACGCCGACGACGTGGTGTTCCCCTTCGAGGGCCGGACCGTCGTCCAGCAGCAGGTCTACTACCTGCTCGAGGTGCCCCGGTATGCCGCGCGGCCGGTGGCGTTCGAGGAGACCGAGGTCCGCTCGACCCTCGAGGTGGACTGGGTGGACCCGCAGGAGCGTCAGCGGCGGGGCGAGACGGTGTATCCGGAGGGGCTCGTCGGGCTGCTCGACCGGCCCTCCGGCACCGCGAGCGAGAGCACCACCAGCGCCCCGACGAGCCAGAACTGGTTGTAGAACGCCTGCTTGTTGACGAGGTTCGCGACGAGCAGGACGAGGGCGAGCCAGCGCAGCAGCGACGCCAGGTCGGGCTGTCGTCGCCACACCGTCAGGCAGACGGCGGCCAGGGTGCCCAGGACGACCAAGCCGGTCACCGCGAACGGCAGCGTGACGCCGAAGGTGTTGTACGCCAACAGGTACAGCGTGTTCGCGAACTTGATGGGGTGGAACGTCACGAGCAGGCTCACCGTGTCGTGCACGAAGTCGGCAGGGCTGGCGAGGAACCACGGTGCGATGAGCACCCCGGTCAGCGCGCCGGTGGCGACAGTCCGCTGCCAGCCGAAGGGCCGCCACAGGAGCAGCACCGGCAGCAGCAGCGCGAGGTGCTGCTTGCTCGCACACGCGAGTGCGAGCGGGACGACGGCCCACCAGGCGTGGCCGCGGCGGACGAGGACCGCCCACCAGGCGATCCCGGCCAGCAGCAGCGGCTCGGTCCAGGCCTGGTCGAGCTGGGTGAGGGTGCCGGGTGCCAGGAGCAGGAGGCACACGACGACGGCCGCGGTCCACCACCCGTGCGGTTCGGCGTCCTCCTCGGCCGCACTCGCAGCAGGCTCCCGCCCCGCAGGTGTCGCGGCGCGACGGGCCAGGACCACCGCGGCCAGGGCCGCGACCAGGGTCCACACGGCCAGCGCCCAGCGGACGTCGCCGGCCAGCCACCGGCCCGGCGCCAGCAGCACCACGGTCCAGGGCAGGTAGGTGAAGGCGTCCTGGATGCCGGGGGAGCCCGTCCAGGTCATCGCGTAGAAGTTCTCGAGGCCCGCGAGGCCGTCCGAGGCCTGCTGGAGGGTGACCCACACGTCGATGCGCGGTCGCGGCGAGGACACGACGGCGGTCGCGGCGGCCACGGCATACCCGGCGACGGCGGCAGCGAGGGCGGTCGTCGCGCCGCGCCCGCGGCCCGACCACAGGGCGACCGCGCAGGCGAGCGGTGCCACGACGAGCGCGCTGGTCGCCACCGCCAGGCCCGTCGGGGCCAGGTAGCTGAACAGGGGGACGGCTGCGGTGGCGAGGGCCGAGCCGGCCAGCATGAGCATGACGCCGCCGCGGCTGGGGGAGACCCGCCAGCCGCGCCACTGCCACAGGGCGAGGCCGACGGCGGCCAGGGTGAGGACGGCGACGATCGGGATGCGGTAGCGCACGACGCTCCACTGCAGCACGGCGAAGTACGCCAGCCAGGCCACCGCGAGGACGACCCCTCCCGCACCCGGCACACGCGAGCGCCACCGGGCACGGACGACGGGCCGGTGGCGCTCGGGCATGGGCAGGACCCTACGGGGGTCCGCCGGTCACGTCGCCGGTGCCCCCGCGTACAGCTCCTCGACCTGGTCCTGGAAGTCGCGCATCACGATGTTGCGCTTCAGCTTCAGGCTCGGCGTGAGGTAGCCGTTCTCCTCGGTGAAGTCGCCGTCGAGAACGGCGAACTTGCGGATCGACTCGGCCTTGGAGACCGACTTGTTGGCGTCGTCGACGGCCTTCTGCAGCTCGGCGAGGACCACCTCGTTGGTGGCGGCCTTCTCGAACGGGACGTCGTCGATGCCGTTGTTCTTGGCCCATGCCGGGTACATCTCGGCGTCGAGGGTGATCAGCGCCGCGATGAACGGCTTCTGGTCGCCGACGACGATGCACTGGGACACCAGCGGGTGCGCACGGAGGCGGTCCTCGAGACCCGCCGGGGCGACGTTCTTGCCGCCGGCGGTGACGAGCAGCTCCTTCTTGCGGCCGGTTATCTTGAGGTAGCCGTCCTCGTCGAGCTCGCCGATGTCGCCGGTGTGGAACCACCCGTCGCGGACCGCGTCGGAGGTCGCGTCGTCGTTGTTGTGGTAGCCGGCGAACACGTTGTTGCCGCGGATGAGGATCTCGCCGTCGTCGGCGATGCGGATGCCGACGCCGGGCAGCGGCGCGCCCACGGTGCCGATCTTGACGCGGTCGGGCACGTTGACGGTGGCCGGGGCGGTCGTCTCGGTGAGGCCGTAGCCCTCGAGCACGGTGACGCCGATGCCGCGGAAGAAGTGGCCGAGGCGGGTGCCGAGCGGCGCGCCGCCGGACACGGCATACATGACCTGCCCACCCATCGCGGCACGCAGCTTGGAGTAGACGAGCCGGTCGAACAGCGCGTGCCGCACCCGCAGGCCGATCCCGGCGCCGCCGGTGTCCTGCGCGCTCGACCACGCGATCGCGGTGTCGGCTGCCGTGGCGAAGATCTTTCCCTTGCCCTCGGAGGTCGCCTTGGCCTCGGCCGAGTTGTAGATCTTCTCGAAGACCCGCGGCACGGACAGGATGAACGTCGGCCTGAAGGCGGCGAAGTCGTCCAGGAGGTTCTTGATGTCGGCGCTGTGGCCCATCTTCGCCTCGCCGGCGACGCACAGGACCTGGATGAAGCGCGCGAACACGTGGGCCAGCGGCAGGAAGAGCAGCGTCGAGGCGCCGTCGGCCTGCACGACCGCCTTGAGCTTGGTGATGGCGTTGTCGGCCAGCGCCAGGAAGTTGTCGTGGGTCAGCTGGACGCCCTTGGGGCGCCCGGTGGTGCCCGAGGTGTAGATGATCGTCGCGGTGCTGCTGCGGTCGATGCCCGCCGTGGCCCCGGCCAGGTCCTCGTCGCTGACGGAGGCGCCCGCGGCCTGGAGCTCGGCGATCGCGCCGGCGTCGATCTGCCACACGTGCTCGACGCCGCTGAGCTGGTCGCGCACCTCGGCGAGGCCCGCCTCGTGCGAGGGCGTCTCGAGCATGATCGCCTTCGCGCCGGAGTCGGACAGGATCCACGCCACCTGCTCGGCCGACGAGGTCTCGTAGATCGGGACGGTCACCGCACCGGCGGTCCAGATCGCGAAGTCGGTCAGCGTCCACTCGTACCGGGTCTTGCTCATGATGGCGACCCGGTCGCCGGGGCGGATCCCGCTCGCGACCAGGCCCTTGGCCAGCGCGCGCACGTCGTCGTTGAACTGCCGTGCGGTGACGTCGACCCAGCGGCCGTCCTCCTTGCGGGCGAACGCCACCGCGTGGGGGTTGGACGCGGCGTTGCGCGCGGGAAGGTCCGCGAGGCTGCCCTCCGTCGTCGGCGGGACGAGCGGGGGCGCGACGTGTTCCTGCACGGAGTCTCCTTTGACGGCTCGACCGGTGGGATCGCCGGGGCACCCACGGTGGTGGCGGCGCGGCACCGGTCCTCGTGAGCTCAGACTACCGACCGGTAGGGGCCTGCGGGGAGGTGCGTCCGGACCGGGGGAGTGACGTGCGGAACACTGGTCCCATGCGCGAGCGTCGCGTCGACGTCGTCGACGACACGTACATCCGGGCCGCGCCGGAGCGGGTCCGCACCCGCCTGGACGACGCGGCCTGGTGCGACCGCGTCTGGCCGCACCTGACCCGGACCCTCCAGCGGGACCGTGGGATCAAGGGCCTTCGCTGGACCGTCGCCGGGCAGGTCGTCGGCGAGATGGAGGTGTGGATCGAGCCGTGGTGGGACGGTGCCGTCGTGCACCACTACCTTCGGGGCACGACGGGCCCCCGCGCACCCCGTGACGTGGCCGCCCGGCACACCCTCCGGTGGAAGCTCGCGGTGCACGCGCTCAAGGACTCGCTCGAACGCACTTCGGGGTAGCCTTCCGCGCATGGCCGACCGCACGGAGTCCAGCATCGACATCGCCGCCAAGCCCGGCGAGGTCCTCGACGTCATCGCGGACTTCGAGAGCTACCCGCAGTGGGCCACCGAGGTGAAGAAGGTCGAGGTCCTCACCGAGGAGGGCGACGGCTGGGCCGACCAGGTCCGCTTCACCCTCGACGCGGGGGCGATCAAGGACACCTACGTCCTGGACTACGAGTGGGACGTCACCCGCAACGGCACCGGCGTCGTGTCCTGGGGCCTGGTCGAGGCGTCGGTCCTCAAGACCATGAACGGCTCGTACACCCTGTCCGCCAAGGGATCCGCCGGCACGACGGTGACCTACCGGCTCGCGGTCGACGTCAAGATCCCCATGCTGGGGATGCTCAAGCGCAAGGCCGAGAAGGTCATCATCGACACCGCGCTCAAGGAGCTCAAGAAGCGCGTCGAGGGCTGAGGCCCGGTCGCGACACGATGCGCGTTCTCCTCTTCACCGGCAAGGGCGGTGTCGGCAAGACGACGACGGCTGCCGCCACCGCCGTGCGCGCGGCCCGCTCCGGCGTCAAGACGCTCGTCATGTCGACCGACGCGGCGCACTCGCTCGGCGACGCCCTCGACGTCGACCTGGCCGGTCGGCCGGGTGCGCCGCTCGAGGTCGAGCCCGGGCTCTTCGCCCTGCAGGTCAGCCCCCCGCACCTGCTCGGGGCGTCGTGGCGGGTGGTCCAGGACTACCTGCTCAGCGTCCTCGGCACCGTCGGCGTCGACCCGGTGGTGGCGGAGGAGCTGACCCGCCTGCCCGGTGCCGAGGAGGTCGCCGCCCTGCTCGAGCTGCGTGCGCAGGTCGAGTCCGGTCCGTGGGACCTCGTCGTCGTCGACTGCGCCCCCACGGCCGAGACCCTGCGGCTGCTTGCCCTGCCGGAGGCGCTGGCGTGGCACCTCGAGCGGTTGCTCCCGGCCCAGCGCGGCCTCATCCGCACGCTGCGCCCGGCGGCTGCTGCCGCCGCGGGCGTCCCGCTGCCGGAGCCCGCCGTCGTCGACGCCGTGACGGGGTGGCACCGGCAGATGCGCCAGGTCCACCGGCTGCTCACCGGCGACCAGACGTCCGTGCGGCTGGTCCTGACGCCCGAGCGCGTGGTGATCGCCGAGTCCCGCCGGACGTGGACGTCGTTGTCGCTGTACGGGTTCGTCGTGGACGCGGTCGTGGTCAACCGGGTCTTCCCCGATGCCGTCGCCGACGCGGGCCGGCGCACTCCGGACCCGTGGCGGGCGGGGTGGAACACGACGCAGCAGCAGGGCCTCGAGGAGGTGCGTGACTCCTTCGCCGGGCTCGCGGTGCACGTGACGCCGTACCTGGCCGCCGAGCCCATCGGCCCCGACGCCCTGGCCCAGCTCGCCGCCGAGCAGGACGGCGGCCCCGACGACCTCCTGGCTCCCGTCGCGCACCGCGGCATGTCCGTCGACCGCGACGGCGACGGCTTCCTGCTCACCCTGCCGCTGCCCGGGGCCCACGCGGCCGACCTCGTCCTGCAGCGGCGCGGCGACGAGCTGCTCGTGACGCTGGGGGAGCACCGGCGCGTGCTGACCCTGCCCGCGGCTCTGCAACGATGCGTGGTCGAGCGCGCCGCAGTCCGCGAGGGCAGGCTGGCGGTGCGGTTCGTCCCCGACGAGGAGGTGTGGCCGCGTGGCTGACCAGGAGCGAGCGCCCGTGGGCTCGGTGGCGGAGGAGGCCGCGCGCCTGCTCGACGCCCTCGGTGGCTGGGCCGCGAGCAGCGGGTATGCCGCCGGCGCCCCGTCGCGAGGCAGCGCCGAGGGCCCCGGGCGCCCGCCTGCCGGCGACACCCGGGACGGGACGAGCGCGACCTCGGGACCGACGCCGGGCGGCGAGGGCCACTGCGAGCACTGCGGCGCCGAGAACGGCGCGGGCCGAGCGGTCGTCTGCCGGCTGTGCCCGGTCTGCCAGGGGATCGGGCTGCTCCGCTCGGTCCGCCCGGAGACCGTGGACCGCCTCGCCGACCTCGCCGGTGCGCTCGCCGACACCCTGCGGGAGCTCGCCGACCACCGGCGCGCCGGCCAGGCCTCGGCCGGGGCGGCACCCGCCGGGACGACGCCGGCCGACGCAGGCACCCGGCATACCCAGTCGCGGGTCCAGGACATCGCGGTCGAGGACGAGACGACGGCCACGTCGTGAGCCTCGCGATCGGCATCGACATCGGTGGCACCAAGGTGGCCGGCGGCCTCGTCACGGCCGAGGGGGCGGTGGTGGGGAGGGCCCGCCGCGACACCCCGCACCGCTCGAAGAGCCCGGCCGTCGTCGAGGACACCATCGTCGAGGTGGTCGACGAGCTGCTGGCGCTCGCCGACGAGGAGGTGGTGGGCGTCGGCATCGGCGCCGCGGGCTTCGTCGCGGCCGACCGGGCGACCGTCGTCTTCGCACCCCACCTGTCCTGGCGGGACGAGCCGTTGCAGGCCAACCTCCAGCGCCGTGTCCCCGTGCCGATCAGCGTCGACAACGACGCCAACGCCGCCGTCTGGGCCGAGTGGCGCTTCGGCGCCGCCCGGGGCGAGTCGAACGTCGTCATGGTCAACCTCGGCACCGGCATCGGCGGCGCCCTCCTGCTCGACGGGCACGTGCTGCGCGGCCAGTTCGGGATCGCCGGCGAGTTCGGGCACATGCAGGTCGTCCCCGGCGGCCAGCGGTGCGAGTGCGGCAACAAGGGCTGCTGGGAGCAGTACGCGTCCGGCAACGCCCTGGTCCGCGAGGCCCGCTCGCTGATGACCGCGAACAGCCCCATCGCCACCGACCTGCTCGCACGGGCGGGTGGGGACCCGATGGCGCTGACCGGTCCGATGATCACCGAGGCGGCCCGGGAAGGCGACCCCACGGCCACGGAGCTGCTCACCGAGATCGGCCACTGGCTCGGCGTGGGCATCGCCAACCTCGCTGCCGCCTTCGACCCCGGGATGTTCGTCATCGGCGGCGGTGTCAGTGCGGCCGGCGACCTGCTGCTCGAGCCCGCGACGACGATGTTCCGTCGCAGCCTCACCGGCCGCGGCTACCGCCCCCTCGCGCGGATCGTGCTGGCCCAGCTGGGCAACGAGGCCGGGCTCATCGGGGCGGCCGACCTGGCCCGGGACGGCGTGGGGGCACCGGCGTGACCGGGATGCGCGTCGCGTCCTACAACCTCAAGGACTTCACCCTCGACCGGCACGCGGCTGCGCGCGTCGTGCGCGCGATCGACCCGGACGTGCTGTGCCTGCAGGAGGTGCCGCGCCGCCTCTTCGGGGCGTGGCGGGTGTCGGCCTTCGCGGCCGAGTGCGGGATGTACTGGTCGGGCCGGCACCGGGGCAGCGGGGGGACGACGATCCTCACCTCCCTGCGGGTTCAGGTGTCCGAGTCGCGCCACCACCGGCTTCGGGTGGCGGCGCTGCAGCGCACCCGCGGGTATGCCGTGGCAAGGGTCGGGCCCGCGGGTTCCCAGCCACTGGTGGTGGCCTCGGTCCACCTGTCGCTCGACGCGGCGGAGCGCGAGCGGCACGCGGCGCAGATCCTCCAGACGGTCGCCGGGGGCGGCCAGGTGCTGCTGGCCGGTGACCTCAACGAGGGCGAGTCCGGCCGGGCGTGGCAGCGGTTCGCCTCCGGGCTCCGGCTGGTGTCGCCCACGACGCCGACCTACCCGGCCCCGGCGCCGCGGCGGCTGCTCGACGTCGTCTTCGCCTCACCGGGGCTGACGGTGCTGCCGCACCGGGACGTGCCCCTGCCCGAAGCGGACCTGCTGGCCGCGAGCGACCACCGCCCGGTGTGGGTGGACGTCGAGGTCAGGCCCGCGCACCCCGCGAGCGCGGAGGTCGAGACCGGCCCGGAGGTCCCGGCGTCCGTGGTCGAGGACGCGGAGGCGAGCGCGGCCGGCGGCCTCCCCTCCTGACCGCCGGGAGATGACGCCGGGACGTTCAGCCCGTGGGGCGACCCACCCACACGGCGGGTCCCCGCGTGTCGACGTCAGGGCCGTCCACGACCTGGACGTGTGGGGCGAAGCGGTGGACCGCGTCGGTCAGGTCGGCGCGCTGCCGGGCCTCCAGCTCGTGGGCGAGCCTCTGGTAGGGCAGGCGTGCCGTGGCGCCCGGCACGGGAGTGCTCCCGGCGGGCCGGGCCGCAGCGGCCCCCAACAGCGCCGCCACGTCAGGACGCTCGCGGCGCGGCTGCTCCAGCGCCCGGGGGTCCAACGCCGAGACGTCCACCGAGCCGGGGACCAGCGGCGTCAGTCCCTCGTGGCCGGGCGTCGGTGGGGGAACGAGCGCCGCGGCTCCCTCGGCCCCACCCGCGGCGACGAGGGCCAGGGCGGGACGCAGGGTCGTGAGGACGCCGTGGCTCCCCGTCGGCTCGACCGAGCGACAGACCACGATGCGCTCGATCTGGGCCCAGGGCACCACTCGGGCGCATCGGTCGGTGTACATGCCCAAGCCGCTCAGGAAGAGACCGCCGGGTCCGGCCGCGACCTGCGGCACCGACGACCGGCGCAGGCCCTGCTGCAGCGCGATCCAGGCGCCACCCGCGACCACGCACGCGATGAGCAGCCCACCCAGGGAGAGGTGCAGCAGCGCCATGACGGCGACGAACGCCGCAAAGGCGAGCGCGACGGCCGGCCCGGCCACAGCGACCGCGGCGGTCCCGCGCGGCAGGGGCAGGACGAACGCGGTGGGGTCGCCCGCCACCGCCTCGGACGGCGACGCCCCGACGCCAATCCGGTCGGTGGTGATCGTGAACCGTGCCACGGGGCCTCCTGCGGTCGTGGGTCGCAGGCAACCTAGGGGCCCGACGGCCCGGGGCACGGAGGAAACCCGGCAGCGCCGTCCGAACGGATGAGGTCAGACGCGGGCGCCGTTGTCGGGGTCGTCCTCGTCGCGCGCGTGCGGCTGGCGCAGCACCAGCAGGACGAACCCGCCGACCATGAGGCCCAGCGCGCCCAGGGTCCACCACAGGCCCATGTCCTGGTCGAACAGGACGATCCAGAGCAGCAGCAGCGGACCGGCCACCAGGCCGACGATGATGCCCCAGAACTGCAGGTCCTCCTGCGGGGGCAGCGGCGCGACCGGGCCCGGCTCGAAGTGCTCGTCGTCCTCGTCGAGCGCGGTGAGCTCGTCGGGGTCGGGGTCGTCCGCCTCGGTCGGCTCGACGCCGCGCCAGACCACGAAGGGGCGGATCGGCGGCGGGTTGGTCGGGTTGCCCTCGGGGTGCAGGGGCGGGTTGACCGCCGACCCGTGTGGAGGACGCTCTGGCCCAGGACGCTCGGGCGTCGGGCGGTCCGCTGCCGGCCCGTCGTGCGCGGGACGCTCGGGAGCGGGCCGGTCGACCGAGGGGCCGTCGACCGCCGGCCGGTCGACCGCAGGGCGGTCCGGCACCACGGCGACGTCGTCCCAGTGCGCGATGATGTCCGCGAACTGCGCGTCCACGTCCTTGTCGCCCATGGGCCCCTCTGCTTCCGACCGGGGACCGTGCGCGCTGCGACCGTTCCCACCGACGCGACCACGATACGTGGCGCCCGGCCCGGAGGCGAGGGCCGTCCGCCCGACGAATCCGGCCGAGCCCTGGGGATCCCGACGGGCAGCGGTGCACACCACTGGTGTCGTAGAGTTCCTCGCGTCACAGGAGGTATGGGGTGTTCTACTGGGTTCTCAAGACGGTCGTGCTGGGGCCGCTGCTGAAGCTGCTCTTCCGGCCGTGGGTCGAGGGCGAGGAGAACATCCCCGACGAGGGGGCCGCGATCTTCGCGAGCAACCACCTCTCCTTCTCCGACTCGATCTTCCTGCCGCTCATGGTTCCCCGGCGGATGACGTTCCTCGCGAAGTCGGACTACTTCACCGGGCGCGGCATCAAGGGCCGGCTGACCGCGGCGTTCTTCAAGGGCGTCGGCCAGCTGCCGATCGACCGTTCCGGCGGCCGCGCCGGTGAGGCGGCGCTGCGCCAGGGCCTGAAGGTGCTGCGGCGCGGCGAGCTGCTCGGCATCTACCCCGAGGGCACCCGCAGCCCCGACGGCCGGCTCTACCGCGGCCGTACGGGGGTGGCCCGCATGGCGCTCGAGGCCGGCGTCCCCGTCCTGCCGGTCGCGATGATCGGCACCGACAAGGCGCAGCCCACGGGCAAGAAGGTGCCCAGGCTGATGCGGATCGGCATCAAGATCGGCACGCCGCTCGACTTCTCCCGCTACGAGGGCATGGAGGACGACCGGTTCGTCCTGCGCTCGGTCACCGACGAGATCATGTACGAGCTCATGCTGCTGTCCGGCCAGGAGTACGTCGACATGTACGCCACGTCGATGAAGGACCGGATCCTCGCCGCCGCCAAGACCAAGGCCCGCGAGCTCCAGGAGGCCGCCCTGCCGGGTGCCGCGGCCAAGGAGCTCGAGGAGGCGCTCGCCGCCGGCGAGGAGTCCTCGTCGCGGACGGCGAGCCGCTCCGTGGACGACGCGGCCGCCGACATCGACGAGCGCACCGGACGCGACGGCCAGGCCGGGGACGCGGAGGCGCACGACGCGGAGGCGCACGACGCGGAGGCGCACGACGCGGGCAGCCACGACGAGCGCCCGGGGGGCGAGGCCGGCAGCGGCTCCGTCGACCGCGCCGCATCCTGACCCGGGTCCCGGCGTGCTCTCCGTGCCGGCACGCCGGTCGGCGGTGCTCGACCCGTCCTCCCAGCCGGAGGTGGTGTCGGCGTTCTGGAAGGGCATCGACGTCTTCCGCCCGATCGCGCTGCTCTACGCCGCGTACTCGCTGTGGGACCGGCCCACCGACCTGACCCGTCCCGCCCTGGCGTGGTCGGTCCTCGCCGTGCTGGGGGCGTGGACCGTGTTCCTCGTGGCCTACCGGCGGCGCCGCCTGTGGCTCGTCCTGGTCGAGCTCGGGCTCGGCGCGGCCGCGATCCTGGCCACCCGTCTGGTCGACACCGACGCCGCCATCGCCGCCGGCGCCCGCACCCTGCCGACGTTCTGGCCGGCCGCGGGCGTCGTGTCGGCGGCCGTCCTGCTCGGGCGGCGCGGCGGCATACCCGCTGCCGTGTTCATCGGCGTCGTCGACGTCGTGGAGGTGCGGCAGGCCACGCCCAACACGGTCAACAACATCGTGCTGCTGCTGCTCATCGGCGCCCTCATCGGGTATGCCTGCGACCTGGCCCGCGAGGGCCACGCCAAGCTGCGCGAGGCGCTCGTCCTCGAGGCGCGGGTGCGCGAGCGGGAGCGGCTCGCGCGCACCGTCCACGACGGCGTCCTGCAGACGCTGGCGTTCATCAACCGGCGCGGCGGCGAGCTCGGCGAGCAGTCGGCCGTGCTCGGCGCCATGGCCGCCGAGCAGGAGCGCATCCTGCGCGCGCTGGTGAGCGGCACGAGCCCCGAGGACACCGAGGCCGCCGTGACCGGCGACACCGACCTGCGCCAGTCGCTCGCCCGGTACGCCGGTGGTCGCGTCCAGCTCGTCGCCCCGGCCGACCCCGTCCCCGTGCCACCTCGAGTCGCCGGTGAGCTGGCGGCCGCCGTCGGCGCCGCCCTCGACAACGTGCGCCAGCACGCGGGCGAGGACGCCCAGGCGTGGGTGCTGCTCGAGGACGCCGGTGACGACGTGGTCATCACCGTGCGCGACAACGGCGTCGGTATGCCGTCCGGCCGGCTCGAGCAGGCCGCGGCAGCCGGGCGCCTGGGCGCGTCCTCGAGCATCCGCGGCAGGCTGGCGGACCTCGGGGGAGAAGCGAGGTACTCGGGCCGCGAGGGTTCCGGGGTCACGGTCGAGATGCGCGCGCCGAGGGGCGGCGCGCCGGAGGGAGATCGATGAGCGAGCAGGACACCGCAGCGGCACCGGTGACGGTGGTCGTGGCGGACGACCACCCGTTGTGGCGCGACGCCGTGGCGGCCGACCTGTCCGACGCCGGGTACTCCGTGGTCGCCACCGCGGACGACGGGCCGTCGGCGGTCAACCGGACCAGGGCGACGCGGCCGAGGGTGCTCGTGCTCGACCTCAACCTGCCGGGTCTGCGGGGGCACGAGGTCTGCCAGGCGCTGGGCGCGCTGGAGACCCGCGTACTCGTGCTGTCGGCCAGCGGCGAGCAGCAGGACGTGCTCGAGGCGGTCAAGGCGGGGGCCACGGGGTACCTCGTGAAGTCGGCCACGCGCGAGCAGATCGTCGCGGCGGTGGGCGCGACCGCGCGCGGGGAGGCCGTGTTCACGCCGGGCCTCGCAGGACTGGTGCTGGGGGAGTTCCGCAAGATGTCGACCCAGCCGTCGGTGGACCCGTCCCGGCCGATCCCGGAGCTGACCGAGCGCGAGACCGAGGTGCTGCGGCTCGTCGCGACGGGCATGTCGTCCAAGGAGATCGCGGCCGAGCTGTTCATCAGCCACCGCACCGTGCAGAACCACGTGCAGAACACGCTGGGCAAGCTGCAGCTGCACAACCGGGTCGAGCTCGCGCGGTTCGCGATCGCGAAGGGGCTCGACACCCCCGAGGCCTAGGCGTCTGACGGCCGCGCGACGAGGGCAGGTGACCGCGATGCGGGCTGCGAGACGGGCCGGTCGGCGGCGCACCTATCCTTGACGCGTGAGCACTGCCCAGCACGACGCCCTCGCCAGCCTCGCGGCCGGCGCCGCCCTCCCGGCGGCGCAGCAGCCCGAGTGGCCCGACCCGTTGGCCCTCGCCGACGCGGTCGCGACCCTGGCGTCCTACCCGCCCCTGGTGTTCGCGGGGGAGTGCGACGTGCTCAAGAGCCGCATGGCGGCCGCCGCCCGCGGTGAGGCGTTCGTGCTCCAGGGCGGCGACTGCGCCGAGACCTTCGCGGCCGCGACGGCGGACAACATCCGCGACCGGGTCAAGACGATCCTGCAGATGGCCGCGGTCCTCACGTACGGCGCCAGCGTCCCCGTGGTCAAGGTCGGCCGCATGGCCGGGCAGTACGCCAAGCCGCGCAGCAGCGGCAGCGAGACGCGCGACGGCGTCACGCTCCCGGCATACCGCGGCGACATGGTGAACGACTTCGACTTCACCGAGGCCTCCCGCATCCCGGACCCGCAGCGGCTGGTCCGCGCGTACCACGCGAGCTCGGCCACGCTGAACCTCGTCCGCGCCTTCACCCAGGGTGGCTTCGCCGACCTGCGGCACGTGCACGACTGGAACCGCGGCTTCGTCGCCAACGCCGCCAACAGCCGGTACGAGCGGCTCGCCCACGACATCGACAAGGCGATGAAGTTCATGTCGGCCTGTGGCGCGGACTTCGACGCCATGCGCACGACCGAGTTCTTCTCCGCCCACGAGGCGCTGCTGCTGGACTACGAGCGCCCGCTGACCCGCGTCGACAGCCGCACCGGCGAGCTCTACGACACCAGCGGCCACTTCATCTGGGTGGGCGAGCGCACCCGCGACCTCGACGGCGCGCACGTCGACTTCGTCTCCAAGGTGCTCAACCCGATCGGCGTGAAGCTGTCGGCCAAGGCCGAGGTCGACGACGTCCTGCGGCTCATCGACAAGGTCGACCCCGACCGCGAGCCGGGCCGCCTGACCTTCATCACCCGGATGGGCGCGCGCACTGTCCGCGAGGCGCTTCCGACGCTGGTCGAGAAGATCACCGCCAGCGGTGCCCAGGTCACCTGGATCTGCGACCCGATGCACGGCAACACCTTCGAGTCCTCCAGCGGCTACAAGACCCGTGACTTCGAGGACGTCGTCGAGGAGGTGCGCGGCTTCTTCGAGGTGCACCACGGCCTCGGGACGGTGCCCGGCGGCATCCACGTCGAGCTCACCGGCAACGACGTCACCGAGTGCATCGGCGGCGCGGAGAAGATCCTCGACGCGGACCTGTCCCAGCGCTACGAGACGGTGTGCGACCCGCGCCTGAACCACCAGCAGAGCCTGGAGCTGGCGTTCCTCACCGCGGAGATGCTCGCCAAGAGCTGACGCGCGTATGCCGCGGGGCCGGGTGCGGAGCGGGCGCGCACCCGGGAGCGCCGGGTGGTGACACGCGGCGGGTCGTCGTGGTGGTGACCGGGCGTCCCGGCCCGGGGAGCACCTCCTAGGCTGCTCGCATGCCCGATGCCCCCCAGGTCGACCTGCTCTCCGACACCCTCACCAAGCCGACTGACGCCATGCGTGCGGCGATGGCTGCCGCACCCGTCGGTGACGACGTGTTCGGCGAGGACCCCACCGTCCGCGAGCTCGAGCAGCGGGTGGCGGGGATGCTCGGCCACGAGGACGGCCTGTTCACCCCGTCCGGGTCGATGGCCAACCAGCTCGGCATCCGGCTGCACGTCGCCCCGGGGCAGGAGCTCGTCGCCGACTCGCTCGCGCACGTGCTGCGGGCCGAGATGGGTGCGGCCGCGGTGCTCTCGGGCATCTCGTCGCGGTCCTGGGTGGCGCAGCACGGGGAGCTGGACGCCGCCCAGCCGCTGGCGCTGATGATCCCCGACGGCGGGGCGTACCAGGTCAACACCCGGCTCGTCGTCGTGGAGAACACGCACAACTTCGGCGGTGGCACCGTGCAGCCGCTGGACCAGGTCCAGGCCCTGCGCGCGGGAACCCGGGAGCGGGGCGTCGCGATGCACCTCGACGGTGCCCGGCTCTGGAACGCGCACGTCGCGACCGGAACCCCGCTCGACACCTGGGGTGGGCTGTTCGACACCGTGAGCGTGTGCCTGTCCAAGGGGCTCGGCGCGCCGGTGGGGTCGGTGCTCGTCGGCTCGTCGGCGCACATGCAGGAGGCGCGGATCTGGCGCAAGCGGTTCGGCGGCGGCATGCGCCAGGTCGGGATCCTCGCGGCCGCGGGGCTGCACGCGCTCGACCACCACGTGGAGCGGCTGGCCGACGACCACGCCCGGGCCCGGCGGTTTGCCGAGGCCGCCGCGCAGGCGCGTCCCGGCTCGGTCGACCCGGCCCGGGTGCAGACCAACATCGTGGTGCTCGACGTGTCCGGCGCCGGGTGGACGGCGGCCGGGTTCGTCGAGGCGGCGGCGGCGCGCGGCGTCCGGATCTACCCGGTGAGCCCCACGGCCGTCCGGCTGGTGTGGCACCTCGACGTGGACGACGCCGGGACCGCGCTCGCCGTCGACGCGCTCGCGCCGCTGCTCGAGCAGGGACCCTCCGCCGCCTGACCCCTCCGGCCCGGGGTCTTTGAGCGATCCCGGCGGTGGTGACCGCCGGGATCGCTCAAAGACCCCGGGCCGGACGGGAGGGCGCGCTCAGACCTCGTGGTGGAGCAGCTCGGCCGGCGGGTCCTGCTCGGCGGTCGCGCCGGGGGAGCGTCGCCCGAGCAGCTCGACGAGGTACATCGCGGCCAGCACGAGCCCGCCGCCGAGGAGCATCCGCAGCGTGAGCGTCTCGCCGCCGAACAGGACCGCGAAGAACGCCGCGAACACCGGCTCCATGGTCATGACGATCGCGGCGCGAGCGGCGGGCAGGTGCGACTGGGCCCACGTCTGCGCCCACAGGGCGACGGCACCGGCGACCAGCGCCATGTAGAGCAGCGATGTCCACTGGCCCCCGGTCGACGGCAGCGTGATCCCACCCGGGAGCGCGGCGACGAACGCCACGACCGCGATGACGAACGCCTGCACGGTGGCCAGGCCGGTCGCTGCGGACGCCGTCGAGTACCGGCCGAGGCCGAGGATGTGGAGGGCGTAGAGGCCCGCGGAGCCCAGGGTCAGCGCCTCGCCGTACCCGACCGACAGGCCACGCAGCGACAGCACGGCCAGCCCGGCCGTCGCCAGCAGGACGGCCAGCCAGGTGCTGCCCGGGAGGCGGTCGCGGAGCAGCACAGCCCCGAGCACCGGGGTGAGCACGACGTAGGTGCCGGTGACGAACCCGGACACCGAGGCATCCGTGTGCTCCAGCCCCACGGTCTGCAGCAGCTGGGCCAGGCCGTAGAGCACGCCCAGCCCGACCCCGACCACCACCTCGCGGCGGCTCAGGGCCAGCACCTGCCGCCGGAACACCACGGCCATGACGACCGCCGCGATCGCGAACCGCACGGCGAGGAAGTCCGCCGAGGGCACGTGCGCGACCAGGTCGCGGATGAGGAAGAACGTCGAGCCCCAGACGGCCGTCACGGAGACGAGCAGCAGGGTCGCCAGCCGGGTCGCCGGCAGCCTCGTGCGGGAGGTGGCCGACGGGCCGGCGGGGGGCGTGCTGGTGGACAGGGCAGGGCCTTCGGGGAGTGGGGTCGCCGGGCGGGTGGTCAGACGATGACGAGGGTGACGACGCTGCCCTTGGGGGCCTTGCCTCCACCGGCAGGGCTCTGGCTGCGGACGGTGCCGAAGACACCGCCCATGAACCGGTCCTTCTGCACCTTGAACCCGGCGTCGGTGAGGATCTTCTCGGCCTCCGCCTCCTGCTTGCCCTGCACGTCCGGCACCGCGACCATCTCCGGTCCCTTGGAGACCACGAGCTTGACGGGGTCGCCGCGGTAGAGCGTGCCGCCCGCCGGCGTCTGGGAGATGACGCTGCCCTTGGCGACGTCGGTGCTGAACGCCTGCTCGGTGGCGTCGACCTGCAGACCCTTGCCGGTGAGGTCGTTGACGGCCTGGTCGGCGGGCTTGCCGGTCCAGTCGGTCACGGCGATCGGCTGACGGCCCTTGCTCACGACGAGCGCGACGTCGGCGCCCCGCTTCAGCTCGGTGCCGGCCTTGGGGTCGGTGCTGATGACGAGCCCCGGGTCCACGGACTCGCTGTAGGCCTGGGTGACCGCGCCGACCACGAGCTTGGCGGCGGTGACCTGGTCCGTCGCCTCGGCCTTGGACTTACCCGCGACGTCGGGCACGGCATACCGCTCGGGGCCCCGCGAGACGGTCACGGTGACGTCCGTGCCGCGCGACACCTCCCTGCCGGCGCCAGGGTCGGTCGACATGACGACGCCCTTGGGCACGCTCTCGTCGAACTGGTCCTGCCGCTTCGGCGTGAGGTGCGCCCGTTCGAGGGCGGAGGCGGCCCTGGCGTACGCGAGGTTGGTCGTGCGCGGCACGACGGTGGGGGAGCCCGGCCCGGCGACGAACCACCAGACGCTCAGGCCGGCCACCAGGAGCACGGCGAGCACGACCGCGACCCAGCGCCACGGCAGGCCGCGCCGGTCGTCCTCGCCCACCACGCGTCCCTCGAGCGCCCCACCGCGCCGCGAGGCGAGCTCGGCCCCGGGCGGCACGGTCGGCGTGTGGTCGATGGGCAGCGCCACCGGGGGGACCCTGCGCCGTGCGGGCGCGGCGTCGTCCTGCCCGGCCGGCTCCGAGTCGTCGTCCCCGACCGGCAGCGCGCTCGTGCGCTCGACGGCCACGGTGCTGGACCCGCCGGCGAGTGACGCGGGCCCCTCGGGGCGGCGGTCGAGCTCGGCCGGGGTGAGCATCGCGCGCGACGCACGCACCTGGGTGAGGAAGTCGGCGGCGTCCGACGGGCGCTGGTCGGGGTCGCGGGAGGTCGCCAGCGCCACGAGGGAGTCGAGCTCCTGCGGGACCGAGGGGACCCGAGACGACGGTGCGGGGATCGAGCCGTGGACGTGCTGGTACGCGATGTGGATCGGGGTGTCGCCGGTGAACGCCTTGGTGCCGGTGAGCATCTCGAACAGGATCAGCCCGGCCGCGTAGACGTCGCTGCGGGCGTCGGCGATACCGCGCTCGACCTGCTCGGGGGAGAGGTAGGCGACCGTGCCGAGGAGCACGCCCGTCTGCGAGGTGACGGTGTGGGCGGAGACGGCGCGCGCCAGCCCGAAGTCGGCGACCTTCACGGTGCCGTCGTCCTCGCGCAGGATGACGTTCTCGGGCTTGACGTCGCGGTGGATGATGCCGGCCCGGTGGGCGGCCCCGAGGGCCTGCAGGACGGGGGCGAGGATGTCCAGCGCGGCCCGCGGGGTCAGCGGCCCCTCGGCGCGCATGACCTCGCGCAGGGTCTGGCCGGGGACGTACTCCATCGCGAGGAACATGAGCCCGTCGTCCTCGCCCTGGTCGAAGACGGCAACGACGTTGGGGTGGGACAGGCGGGCGGCCGAGCGCGCCTCGCGCCGGAACCGGGTGACGAACGCCTCGTCCTGGGCGAGGTCGGCACGCAGCACCTTGAGCGCCACGTCGCGGTCCAGGCGGGTGTCCAGGGCCAGGTAGACCGACGCCATCCCGCCGTCGGCGATGTGCGACTGGACGCGGTAGCGCCCGTCGAGCACACGGCCGAGGAGGGACTCGGTCACACCGGAAGACACCCGCAAAGTGTAGGAGACCGGACGGGTCATCCCGTGCAGGCAGGTCCGGGGTGGACGACCCGGGACGGCCGGCAGGGCTCCACGCGCGGGCTCACATGCGGCCGCGGTGCGACTTCACGGCCTTGACGTAGGACTTGGTGTCCGCGTACATGCCGTTCCTCTGCACCGACGCCAGCCCCTGGTAGTACCCGGCGATGGCCTGGTCGGTGTTCGACGCCGAGCGGGTCAGCGAGCGCAGGATGGCGACACCGGCGGTGATGTTGTCCTGGGTGTTGAGCAGGTTGAGCCGGCGCCCGACCATCTGCGAGGCCCACTCGCCGGAGGAGGGGATCACCTGCATGACGCCGATCGCGTTGGCGACCGAGACCTGCCGCTGGTTCCAGCCGGACTCCTGCCACGCGACGGCCAGCGCCAGCGTGGGGTCGACGCCGTGGCGTCGTGCGGTCGCGACGATCATGGCCCGGGTCTGGGTGCGGCTCGGGACCGAGCCCGCGGCGAGCGCCTCACGGTTGCGGTTCGCGGCGCTGACCGTGGCCTGGGGGTAGGTCCGGCCGGCGAAGCTGTTGGTGCTCGGGCTGACCGGCTTGGCGGTCGAGGGCACGCGCAGCTTCTGGCCGACGTGGATCACCGTGCGGGCGGAGAGGTGGTTGGCCTTGAGCAGCGAGGCCAGCGGGACGCCCTTGCGCGCGGCGATCCCGGAGAGCGTGTCACCCGAGACGACGGTGTATGCCGTGGTGCTGGCCGCGCGGGCGGCGCTCGCGGACGTGCCGCGCACCCGCAGGTGCTGCCCGGGGTGGATCACGGTGCGGGCCGAGAGCCGGTTGAGCTTGTAGAGCGTGCCGAGCGGCGTCTTGGTCCGGGCGGCGATCGCGCTGAGCGTGTCGCCGGAACGCACGGTGTAGGTCGCGGTCGTGGGGGCGGAGGCCGCCGGGCGCGCGGTGCTCGCGGCACCGGCGCCGGGGATGCGGACCTTCTGCCCGATGTGGATGACCGAGCGGGTCGAGAGGTGGTTGGCCTTGAGGAGGGAGGCGAGGGAGACCCCCTTGCGGGCGGCGATGGCCGACAGCGTGTCGCCCGAGCGCACGACGTAGGTCGCCCGCCGGATCGCCGCGGCCCGGGCGGCAGCCGCCGCCTTGGCGCGGGCGGCCTCGGCGCGGGCCTGCGCGGCCGTCTTGGGCACCGACAGGTGCTGGCCGACCGACAGTCGCGAGCCGCCGTCGCGCAGGTGGTTGCGCGCGACCAGGGCGCCCACGGTCGTCCCGGTGCGGTCCGCGATCGCGGACAGGTTGTCCCCGCTGCGCACGGTGTAGGTGGCCCAGCCGTAGGGGGCGGGCTTGGCCTTCTGCACGACCGCCGGTGGGGCCGAGACGGCAGCGGGCGGGACGGCGGCCGGGGCGATCACTGGTGGCATGGAGGGGGTGCCTTTCGGGCGGCTCCCGCGGGGCGGGAGGTACGACGGGTGCGGATGGTGTCGGTGTGACGACTGTGGCCCGTGTGACAGTACACCAAACCGGGACAGGGATATTGACTTACATCGATGTAATTTGCATTGTCCGCGGCGGCTGGCAGGCTGGCCCCGTGAGCGAGCAGAACCCCGGTCCCGGCGCGGACACGCAGGACGGCGCAACGACGTCGATCGAGGCCCTCGTCGGGTCCTGGCTGCCCGTCCCGGACGTCGCGGAGCGCCTCGGCGTGCCGCTGTCGCAGGTCCGCCGGATGCTCGAGGAGCGCGAGCTGCTCGGGATGCGCGTGGGGGAGCGGCGGATCCTGCAGGTCCCCGAGGCGTTCCTCGACGAGACCGTGCTGCACCACCTGCGCGGCACGATCACCGTCCTCGCCGACGGCGGGATGGACGACGACGAGGTCGTGCGGTGGCTGTTCACCGCCGACGACACCCTCGGCCGCGGTGGCACGCCCGTCGACGCCCTGCGGGACGGGTTCAAGACCGAGGTGCGCCGCCGCGCGATGGAGACGGCCTTCTAGGTCGCAGGCTGCGGGTCCCGGTCAGCGCCGGCGCGTGGCCCCGTTCAGTACTGGCGGCTGGTCGCGCTGTCGATGAGCGCGTCGAGCACGTCCACGGCCTCGTCGGTCAGGCTGGTCGTCGACTTCAGCGCGGAGCGGGCGGAGCCGGCCAGCCGGGTGATGTCGGCCTCGACCGCGTCGACGGCACCGCTGTCGATGATGACGCGCCGCAGCTCCTCGACCTCGTCGTCGCCGAGGGCCGGGTCGCCCAGGAGCCGGGCGACCAGCGCGCGCCCGGCCTCGTCGGTGCCCTCGAGGGCGTGCGCAACCAGCACCGTGCGCTTGCCCTCGCGCAGGTCGTCCCCGGCCGGCTTGCCCGTGGTGGCGGGGTCGCCGAACACCCCGAGCAGGTCGTCGCGCAGCTGGAATGCGTGGCCGAGGTCGAGGCCGTAGCGCGACAGGGTCGCGAGGTCCTCCTCGCTCGCCCCACCGGCGGTGGCGCCGATGAGCAGCGGGTGCTCGACGGTGTACTTGGCGGACTTGTAGCGAATGACCCGCTCGGCCCGCTCGATCCGCTCCGGGGTCGGCACGCCCTCCCAGGACCGCGCCGACTCCACGACGTCGAGGAACTGCCCACCCATGAGCTGGGTGCGCATCCGGTCGAAGACGTCGCGGCCGCGGGCCAGGTGCTCGGGCGCCAGCCCGGAGGTGGCGTACAGCTCCTCGGTCCAGTTGAGGCACAGGTTGCCGGCCAGGATCGCGCCGGCCACCCCGAACCGGCCGGCATCGCCGGCCCACTCCTCGCGCTCGTGGCGCGCGGCGAGCGAGCGGTGCGCCGCCGGCATACCGCGACGGGTGTCGCTGTCGTCCATGACGTCGTCGTGGATCAGGGCGGCCGCCTGGAAGAACTCCATCGCGGTCGCGACCTGGACGATCGCGTCGGAGTCGGGCTGCCCCGTGCCGCGGTAGCCCCAGTAGAGGAAGGCGGCGCGCAGCCGCTTGCCACCGGTGAGCAGCCGGGCCACCGCCGCGAGCAGCTCCTGGGCGTCGGGGCCCACCTCGGCGAGGACGCCGTCCTGGCGCGCGAGCACGACGTCGACGCAGCGCTGCACGCGTTCGCGCAGTGCGGCGGCATCGAGCGGGCTGGCGACCACGTGCTCCTCCAGATCGTCGGCGGCACAGGGCGTCTCACCCGGTGCTGCACCTGAGCCTACGGCGTGGACGCTCGACTAGTCTCACCGCCATGGCACTCGGGCGACCGTCGCGGCTGGCCCGGCCGGAGTCGCAGACCCGGTCGATCCCCGGCATGCTCGCGCGCACCGAGCCCTCGATCAGCTTCGAGTTCTTCCCGCCCAAGGACGACGCCGGCGAGGAGGTCCTCTGGGACGCCATCCGCCGGCTGGAGTCGGTGCGGCCGCACTTCGTCTCGGTCACCTACGGCGCGGGCGGCACCAGCCAGGACCGCACGGTCCGCGTCACCGGCCGCATCGCCCTCGAGACCACCCTGACGCCTCTGGCGCACCTCACCTGTGTGGGCGCGTCCGTCGCCGCCCTGCGCCAGGTCATCGGGATGTATGCCGCGAGCGGCGTCCGCAACATCCTCGCCCTGCGCGGCGACCCGCCGGGCAACCCGGGAGGGGAGTGGACGCCCCACCCCGAGGGGCTCAACCACGCCACCGACCTCGTCGAGCTCGTCCGCTCGCTCGGCGACTTCACCATCGGCGTCGCGGCCTTCCCCGACGTGCACCCCAGCTCGCCCGACCTCGACCACGACGTCGAGGTGCTCGTGCGCAAGGCCGACGCCGGTGCGTCGTTCGCGATCACGCAGATGGTCTTCGACGCCGACACCTACCTGCGGCTGCGCGACCGGGTCGCCGAGCGCCGGGACCTGCCGATCACGCCGGGCCTGATGCCGGTGACGAACTTCAAGCAGGTGGCCCGGATGTCCCAGCTCATGGGGACGCCGCTGCCCGCGCAGGTCGTGGAGCGGCTCGAGCGGGTGTCGGGCGACCCCGTGGCCACGCGCGAGGTGGGCGTGCAGATCGCCACCGAGCTCGCCCAGCGGATGCTCGCCGAGGGTGCCCCGGGCCTGCACTTCATCACGATGAACCGCTCGACCGCGACCCTCGAGGTCCACCGCAACCTCGGCCTCTGAGCCGGCGCGGGGCGCGGGCCCGGCCGACCGTCCCCCGGCCGACCGGAGCCCGCGCCCCGCCGCCGCTGTCCCCGACTGCGGCGCGACGAGCCTGCCGGGCCGTGGGCGGCACGGGCATCGGTGCGACTACTCAGATGCCCGCTGCGGCCCCGGTTGTCGGCCCTCTGGTCCGACCCCTCTGGTCCGACCCCTCTGGTCCGACCCCTCTGGTCCCACCCCTCTGGGGGCCCTGTGGTCGGTGCCGGTGGTCGGTCGCGGGTGTCAGTCGCGGGTGCCGAACCGGCGCGTCAGTGCGGCGACGGTCGACAGCACCGCGACCACGACGCCGTACACCGTGGCGGTGGTCAGCAGGCCGAGGTGCGGGACGGCGAACCCGGCGGCCACGGCGGGCAGCCCGAACGCGAGGTAGCTGACCACGAAGACCGACGAGAACAGCTCGCCGCGCTGGTCCGGCCCGACGGTCGGGGTGATCGACCGCATGATGCCGAGGAACGACGTCCCGAAGCCCGACCCGGCCACGACCGCGGCGAGCAGGAAGCCGATGAGGGAGCCGGCGTGCAGTGCCACCAGGGTCAGCACGGTGCCGACGGCCAGCATGGTCGTGCCGTAGAGCGTGGTGCGGCGCGCTCCGGCCCGCCCGCCGAGGGCAGAGCTCAGCGCGCCCACGCCGGTGAGGATCGCCACCACGGCACCCTGGGCGAGGTGCTCCCGGCCGCCGAGGAGCGCCACGAGGGGAGCACCGAGCGACAGGTACAGGCCGCCGGTGGCCCAGCCCGCGAACACCGCCGGGGCGCTGCGCGTGAACGCCGCGCGTGCGGGGGAGGGGATGCCGACGCGGGGGCGCAGCGAGCGCGCCCAGCCCGCGTGCCGGGGCGAGGTCTCCGGCAGGGCCAGGACGGCGAGGGCGAGCAGGACGTATGCCGCGGTGAGCGTGCCGAAGACCAGCGGCAGCGCGTGGTGGGCCCGGTCGAGCAGGGCGCCGGCGACGAGCGCGCCGGCGGCCAGGCCGGCGAGGGGTGTGACGCTGTTGAGGGTCGCCGCGAGGCCGGCGCGCTGCTCGGGCTCGAGGTCGACGACGGCCGCGGACAGGGTCGACATGAGCAGTCCTGCGGCCACGCCCTGGACGGCGCGGGAGGCCATCAGTGTCGTGACGTCCGTGGCGTGCCAGAAGCCGACCATGCTCGCGGCCAGGACGAGGAAGCCGGCGGCGAGGACGGGTCGGCGACCGACGTGGTCGGACAGCGAGCCGGTGACCAGCAGCGTCGCGAGCAGGGTGAGGGCGTAGACGCCGAAGATCGTCGTCATGGTGCCGGCGGAGAAGCCGATCCGGGCCTGGAGCACCGGGTAGAACGGGGACGGCGCGCTCGCGCCGACCATGAGGGCCACGACCGCCGCCAGGGCCAGGGGGAAGCCGGCCGAGCGGCGCGCCCGGGCGGTGTCGAGGGTGCCGGCCACGGGGGCAGTGGCGGAGTTCGTCGTGCTGGTCGCGCTCATGGGGGGTGCCTTCCGGGCCGAAAACGACGGTTCGAAACTTATCGAACAGTCGGCGACCGCCCGGCATTCCCGCGGGCGTGGCTCGCGCCTCCCCGGGGGCCGGGGTCGTCGCGGCCCATCACGGTTCGAATAGAATCGAACCATGCCAGGAAGTTCCGAGCTGCCCCATCCCGACCTGCGGGACGTGGCGCTCACCGACGTCCTCTTCGCCCTCAGCGACCCGTCGCGCCTGAGGATCGTCCGCGACCTCGCGGACGGGCCGCTGGAGATGGCGCAGTGCGGCGCGACCGACCCGGCCCTGCCGAAGTCGACCAAGTCCCACCTCATGAAGGTGCTGCGCGAGGCCGGGGTCGTGCGCAACGAGCCGCACGGCAGGCAGCGGCTGGTGTCGCTGCGCCGGGCCGAGCTCGACGAGGCGTTCCCGGGGCTGCTCGACAGCGTGCTGGGGGCCGACCCCGAGCGGGACCGCCCGCGGCGCTAGGCGGGCCGGCGCGCCACGCCGGGCGGCATACCGTCGGCGGTGCCACGCGGCACACCGCCCGCGGCGCAAGACGGCATACTGCCCGCGGCGCTAGGCGGCGGGACCGGCGAGCGGGCGCAGCTCGCCCACGAGCGGGACGAGGTCGGCAATCGAGTCGACGACCCGGGTCGGCTGGTACGGGAAGGTGTCGACCTGGTCGCGGGAGGTCGACCCGCTGAGCACCAGGACCGTGCGCAGGCCGGCCTCGAGACCGCTGATGACGTCGGTGTCCATCCGGTCGCCCACCATGACGGTCGACTCGCTGTGCGCGTCGATGCGGTTGAGTGCGCTGCGCATCATGAGCGGGTTCGGCTTGCCGATGTAGTAGGGCTGGCGACCCGTCGCGGCGCTGATGAGGGCCGCCACCGACCCGGTCGCGGGCAGGGTGCCCTGCTGGCTGGGGCCGCTGACGTCGGGGTTCGTCGCGATGAAGCGCGCGCCGCCCTCGACCAGCCGGATGGCCTTGGTGATGGCCTCGAAGGAGTACGTGCGGGTCTCCCCGAGCACGACGTAGTCCGGGTCCCGCTCGGTCATCGTGTAGCCGACCTCGTACAGCGCGGTCGTGAGCCCGGCCTCGCCGACGACGAACGCGCTCCCGTGCGGTCGCTGGTCGTCGAGGAACTGGGCGGTCGCGAGCGCAGAGGTCCAGATGGCCTTCTCGGGCACGTCGATCCCGCTGGCCCGCAGCCGGGCCCGCAGGTCCCGCGGGGTGTAGATCGAGTTGTTGGTCAGCACGAGGAACCGCCGGCCGCTGTCGACGAGCGCCCGGAGGAACTCGGCGGCTCCGGGGATGGCGTTCTCCTCGTGCACGAGGACGCCGTCCATGTCGGTGAGCCAGCAGTCGACCGGCCGGGGTGGGGTCATGGGCCCATTCTGCCCAGCCCGTCTCACCCTTGTGGCGGAGCGCCACGGACCGGGCGCGGCGCATGCTGGGAGGTGGCCTGCGACCGCCGGGGCCGCAGCCGAACGAGGAGGTCTCGTCATGTCCCTCGCCACGAGCTCGATCGCGACGATGCTGCCCGTCACCGACACCGGTCGGGCCAAGGAGTTCTACGACCGGCTCGGCCTGTCGTTCCAGGGGACGAACGACGAGGGCAGCCTGGTGTACGACCTCGCCGGTGGGACGGTGCTCATGCTGCTGCCCCGTGAGGCGGGGACGCAGAACCCGAGCACAGCGCTCAGCTGGGAGGTGCCCGACGTCGCCGCGGAGGTGCGCGACCTCGAGGCGCGCGGGGTCGTGTTCGACGACTACGACCTGCCCGGCCTCACGACGGTGGACCACATCGCGACGACGGGATCGGACCGGGCGGCGTGGTTCCGGGACCCGGACGGCAACGTGCTGTGCGTGCACGAGGGCGCGCCCCCGGCCTGACCCGGGCTGCGGTTGGTCGGCGGCCGCCGCCGTAGACTCCGGCGGTGAGCAACCCTGCGCCGTACCCCACGATGGAAGACGTCATCGGTGGCACCCCGCTGGTGCGTCTGCAGCGTCTGCCGGGGCTGGAGAACGAACGCCGCGGCAACGTGCTGCTCGCCAAGCTCGAGGGGAACAACCCGGCCGGCTCCGTGAAGGACCGGCCCGCGATCAGCATGATCCGGGGTGCCGAGGAGCGAGGGGAGATCTCCCCGGGCGACACGCTGCTTGAAGCCACGTCCGGCAACACGGGGATCGGGTTGGCGATGGCGGCGGCGATCAGCGGTTACCCACTGGTCATCGTGATGCCCGAGGACGCCTCCACCGAGCGGATCCAGACGATGAAGGCGTATGGAGCCGAGCTGGTCCTCACCCCGGCGGACGGCGGCATGGAGGAGGCCCGCGACGTCGTGACTCGGATGGAGCGGGAGGGCCGCGGCCGGGTCCTGGACCAGTTCGCCAACCCGGACAACCCTCGTGCCCACGAGGAGGGGACCGGCCCGGAGCTGTGGCACCAGACCGGCGGACGGATCACGCACTTCGTGTCGGCGATGGGCACCACTGGCACGATCACCGGGGTCTCGCGGTTCCTGAAGTCGCGCAACCCCGGCGTCCAGATCGTCGGGGCACAGCCCGCGGAGGGATCGAAGATCCCCGGCATCCGCGCCTGGCCACCGGAGTACGTGCCGAAGATCTTCGACCCGTCGGCGGTGGACCGGACCATGGAGGTCACGCAGGCCGACGCCGAGGAGACGGTCCGCCAGCTGGCCCGCCAGGAGGGCATCTTCGGCGGCATCTCCGCGGCCGGCGCGTGTTGGACCGCCCTGCAGGTGGCCAAGGAGGTCGAGGGAGCGACGATCGTCTTCGTGGTCTGCGACCGCGGGGACCGGTACCTCTCCAGCGGCGTTTTCCCCGCCTGAGGGCTGCGGCCGACGCCCAGAGATATTCGACCGGGGTGAGACCGGCCCTCTCTCCGCCGCCCTACCGCGCCATTGTCGTCCGGGCGGCGGAAGGACGGGCGCGCTGGGTCCGCCCGGCTCGCGGCGGAAGGACACAACCGGGGGTTCGTTCGGCTACTCAGACCTCCGGGCGATCGAAGAACGCCATGATGTTCAACATGCTCACGTCCAACGAAGTCATGAGCCGCAATTTCACTCCTACATCACTGCGGCGCGGGTACGACGAGCGCGAGGTTGACGACTTCTTGGATCAAGTGGTCGAGACCCTCCGCTACTACGAGCAGGGTGGTCGACCGGGTCCGCAGGCACCCGCCTCGCCAACCCCGCCGGCGCCCGAAAGCCTCGGAAGTCGAGCCGCCCGTTGGCTTCGAGGTGATTCCAAGCCCTGAGAGCGCGTACTCGCGGGTGTGTCCATGGGCGCTACGCACTCGCGGCGGTGTGCCGTCGGATCGGCACGAACGTCAGGCGACCTCGATGGCGCGGCCGGCGGTGACGCGGAGCAGCTCCTCGTAGGTGGTGCGGAAGACGGTGTGGCTGTGGCCGGCGGCGGCCCAGACGTAGCGGTACCGGCTCAGCGAGACGTCGACGTACGTCGGGACGGGCTGGAGGTGGCCCACCGGGGCGACCCCGCCGATCGCGAAGCCGGTGCTCTCCCGGACGAAGTCGGCGTCGGCTCGCTCGAGGTGCTCGACGTCGTCGACGAGGTCGGCGACCTTCACCAGGTCGACACGGTGCGCCCCTGACGTCAGGACGAGGACGGGGGAGGTCCCGCCCGAGGCGCACGTCGCCCGGAACACCAGGGAGTTGGCGATCTCGGCCGGGGTGATCCCGAGGGCGCTGGCGGCCGCGGCCGCGGTGCGGACGGCGTCCGGGAGCGTGACGACCTCGGGGACCACGTGGTGCACCGCGAGCGCCGCCAGCACGCGCTGCACGCCGGGGTGGCCGCTCAGGTCCGGGGCCACGCCGGTGGCCCGGCTGGCGGTCGGGCTGGGCGCCGGGGGCGTTGGCGCGTCGGGCGGCATGCTCGAAGAGTAGGGCCGGGGGGAGCGGGCCACCAGACTTGCCGGAGCCCGTCTCACGGCGGGGCCGGGACGGGCTCCAGCGTTCCCCTTGACGGCTTGTCCGAGGCCGGGTGTACCGTTCTGGATATCGAACAGATGTTCGAATGCCGGGTCCGGACGACCGGCGACCCGCGGTCCTCGGCCCCGTGCCGAGCCGCCCGTCGCCACCGGGCCGCGGCCGGCCCTGGCCCCGTGGCCGGCGCCTCGACCCCGCCGGTCGGGGCCAGGGCCCCACCTCATCCCATCCTGCCTGAGCGAAGGAGCCATGCCGTGGTGCGCCGGTACGAAGAGCCGATCGAGGTCCGCGAGAGCACCGACGGGGGTGGCACCGCGGTGGCCACGCACCCGGACGCGTTCGTGTGGCGCGGCCGGCTGTACGTCGTGCGCACCGTCCTGGACTCCTGGCAGGAACGCCGGCCGTGGTGGCGCGACGCCCGGGAGGGCGCCGACGTGCTCACCGATGCCCGCGAACGCCGGGTGTGGCGGGTCGAGGCGAGCGCGGGTCGCGCCGCCGGGACGGGCGTCTACGACCTCGGCGACGACCCGGCCGGCCCGGGCTGGCGCCTGCTGCGGGTCGCGGACTGAGGACGGCTGCCGATGACTCCCACCCCCACCCCCGTCCCGAGCGCGGCGGCGAGCGCCCTCGACCTGCTCGACCGCTCCCGGCACTCGCTGCTCGAGGCCTGCCACACCCGCGACATCGTCCAGCGCCACCGCCAGGCCCAGCTCGCGGCCCTGCGCGCGGCCGCCGCCGTGGTCGCTGCCCGCACCCGTCCCGGTGGACCGGCCGGTCCGCGCAGCCTCTGGGAGCTGGTGCCGTCGGTCGCGCCCGAGCTCGCCGAGTGGGCCGGCTTCTTCGAGCTGGTCGCGGCCCGGCCGGGCCCGCACACCGCCCGCGAGGCCGACGACCTGCTGCGCCAGTCCGAGACGTTCCTCGAGCTGGTGTGCCGTGCCCTCGGCCTGCCGGTCACCGCCGTCGACCGCGACGTGCTCGTGCCCACCGTCGCGGCGTCCGCGGCCTCCACGGCATCCGGGGCGCCGGTCCGTGGCGGGGGGTCGCCGTGACCGACTTCGTCCACCTCCACGTCGCCTCGGGGTTCTCGATGCGCTACGGCACCGCCACGCCCGAGGCGATCGTCGAGCGGGCTGCCCAGCACCGCCAGCCGGTGCTCGCGCTCACCGACCGCGACGGGCTCTACGGCGCGGTCCGGTTCGTCCGGGCGGCGACCGCCGCCGGCATCTCCCCGGTGCTCGGGGTCGACCTCGCGGTCGGCCCCGACCCGGACCGTCCCGGCGCGCGCGGCGCCGGTCCCGACGACCCCGCCCGGGGTGGACCCCGACCCGTCGACCGGACCCTCGCCGACCGGGTGCTCGGTGACGCCGACCGCGGTGGCGGGCACGCGGCATACCTCCCGCCGGTGGCCCGGCCACGCACCCCGGTGCGCGGCGGTGCCGTCGTCGACCCGCGCCACCCGCGCGTCACCGTGCTCGCCCGCGGGCGCGGGAGCGGACTGCCCGGGGGTGTGGGGTATGCCGCGCTGTGCCGGCTCGTCACCGACACCCACCTGCGCGGCGAGCGGGGGAGCCCGGTGACCTCGCTCGACACCGTCGCCGCACGGTGCGCCGCCCCGGACGGCCACCCGAGCCCGCTCGTCGTCCTGCTGGGCCCGGACTCCGACGTGGGCCGGGCGGTCCTCGCCGGGCGGCCCGACCGGGCTCGGGCGCTGCTCGCCCGGTGGCAGCACCGGCTGCCGGCCGGCGCGCTCGTGGTCGAGGTGGTCTGCCACGGCGGCCCGTCCGGCACCCCGGCCTCACGCGTCCACGCCGCGCGGATGCTCGGGCTCGCCGACGAGGCAGGCCTGCCAGCGGTGCTCACCGCGGCGGTCCGCCACGTCGACCCGGCCGAGTCCGCGGTCGTCGACGTCCTCGACGCGGCCCGCCGGCTCGTCGCCCTCGACACCCGCCACCTCGACCGGGTCACCGACGCCGCCCACCTCGCGAGCACCGACGCCATGCGCGAGGTGGCGCTCGCGGTCACCGGCGGCGACCGCACCCGGGCCGACGCCCTGCTCGAGCGCACCCTCGCCCTGGGGCTGGCGTGCGCCCAGAGCGCCCGGCACGACCTGGGCATCGGGTCGGTCCACCTGCCCGAGCCGGAGGTCCTGGGCATCGAGGCAGGGGAGAGCCCGCAGGTCCGGCTCGAGCAGCGCTGCCGCGGCAAGCTCGCCTGGCGGTACCCCGGGCTGGGTGAGCGCGAGCTGTCCGCCGTCGAGACCCGGCTCGTCGACGAGCTCAAGGTCATCGCCGAGCTCGGGTACGCCTCGTACTTCCTCACCGTCGCCGAGGTGGTCGACCTCATCCGGGAGATGGGGGTCCGGGTCGCCGCACGCGGGTCGGGGGCGGGGTCGCTGGTCAACTACCTGCTCGGGATCAGCGGGGTCGACCCGATCCGCTACGGCCTCATCATGGAGCGGTTCTGCAGCCCGCTGCGCGCCGAGCTGCCCGACATCGACATCGACGTCGAGTCGGCCCGGCGCACCGAGGTCTACGAGAAGGTCCTCGAGCGGTTCGGCGGCGACCGGGTGACCTGCGTGTCGATGATGGACACCTACAAGGTCCGGCACGCGATCCGCGACGTCGGCGCGGCGCTCGGCATGGCCCCGGTGGAGGTCGACGAGATCGCCAAGGCGTTCCCGCACATCCGCGCCCGCGACGTCCGCAACGCCATCGCCGAGCTGCCCGAGCTGCGCTCCCGCGGGCTCGACAGCCCCCGGCTGCGCGCGCTGTTCGACCTCGTCGAGCGGCTCGACGGGCTGCCGCGCCACATCGCGCTGCACCCGTGCGGGGTCGTGCTGTCCGACGGCAGCCTGCTCGACCGCACGCCGGTCGAGGCGAGCTGGCTGGGGTTCCCGATGAGCCAGTACGACAAGGACGACGTCGAGACGATGGGGCTGCTCAAGCTCGACGTGCTCGGCATCCGGATGCAGTCCGCGATGGCGCACGCCGTGGCCGAGGTGGAGCGCGTCGACGGCGTCACGGTCGACCTCGACGACCAGGCGCAGGTGCCGCTCGACGACGAGGCGACCTTCCGGCTGATCCGCACCAGCCACACCCTCGGCTGCTTCCAGATCGAGAGCCCGGGGCAGCGCGAGCTCATCGGCAAGTTCGGGCCGCAGCGGTTCGAGGATCTCGTCATCGACATCTCGCTGTTCCGCCCCGGGCCGGTGAAGTCCGACATGATCACGCCGTTCCTCGAGGCCCGGCACGGCTGGAAGGCCGCCTCGTACCTGCACCCCACCCTCATCGCGGCGCTGGAGGAGACCGAGGGCGTCGTGGTGTTCCACGAGCAGGTGCTCATGATCGTCGCCGAGACGACCGGCGTCTCGCTGGCGCAGGCCGACGAGGTCCGGCGCGCGCTCGGCACCCCCGGCGGGCAGGTCGAGATCGAGGCGTGGTGGCGTCCCGCGGCGCTGGCCCGTGGCTACAGCCGCGAGGACACCGACCGCATCTGGGAGGTGCTCAAGGCGTTCGCGTCGTTCGGCTTCTGCAAGGCCCACGCCGCCGCGTTCGCCCTGCCGACCTACCACTCGGCGTGGCTCAAGACCCACCACCCGGCGGCGTTCCTCGCCGGGGTGCTCACCCACGACCCGGGCATGTACCCCAAGCGGCTCATCCTCGACGACGCCCGCTCGCTCGGCATCACCGTGCTGGGCCTGGACGTCAACGCCTCCACCGGCACCTACCGGGTCGAGCGGGTCGAGCGGCTCGACCCCCTCGGCGCGCGCCCGGTGCTCCCCGGCGGCCCCGGCGACAGGACCGCGGCCGACGTGCTCACCGGTGACCTGCCCGACGCCAGTGACTACGGCATCCGCCTCTCGCTCGCCGACGTCCGCGGGATCAGCGACGCCGAGGTGGCGCGCATCGTCGCCGGCCAGCCGTATGCCGGGCTGTCCGACTTCTGGCACCGCGCCCGGGTGTCGCGGCCGGTCGCCGAGCGGCTCGTCCTGGCAGGGGCGTTCGACCGGCTCTACGGCATCGGTGCGGTCTCCGGCGGGGTGCCGGGCCTGACGTCCGGTCCGACGACGGCGGGCCTGGGGCGGCGCGGCCGCACCACCCGGCGCGACCTGCTGCTCCACCTCGCCGAGCTCGACCGCTGGACCCGCGCCGTCGGCCGCTCGAGCCGCCGGGTCGCTCCCCGTGGCCGGTCGCGCGGTGAGGCGTCGACCCTGCCCGACGTGCTCGCGGGGGACCAGGTGCGTGGCCGTGCCGCGGCGCAGTCGCAGGCGGCCGCCCCGGTGACCGCGGCCGACCTCCAGCCCACCCAGCTCACCCTCGACCTCGGCGACCGCCCCGAGCTCACCACCGGCACCGGGCTGCCCGAGCTGAGCGGCCCCGAGCGGGTCCGGGCCGAGCTCGACATCCTCGGCCTCGACGCGAGCGCGCACGTCGTCGAGTTCTACGCGCCGATGCTCGACGCGCTCGGGGTCACCCGCAGCCGCGACCTGCTCTCGGCCCGCAGCCGGTCGACGGTCTGGGCCTGCGGGGTCAAGGTCGCCACCCAGACCCCGCCGATCCGCTCGGGCCGGCGCGTCGTCTTCCTCACCCTCGACGACTCGACCGGACCGGTCGACGCGACGTTCTTCGAGGACGTCCAGGGCCCTTACGCCGCAACGGTGTTCCACTCGTGGATGCTGCTCGTGCGCGGGGTGGTGCGACGTACCGGTCCACGGGGAATCTCGTTGCGGGCGACGGGGGCGTGGGAGCTCCCGCCGCTGTGGGAGGCGTGGCAGCGGGGCGGGGTGGAGGCGGTGTATGCCGCGATGGAGGAGTCCGAGCGCGCGGCCGCCGAGCAGGCGCAGGCGGAGGAGGCAGCCCACGAGGCGGCGCTGCGGGGCGGACGGCGGGTGCTCGTCCACGCCTCGGGGTTCCGGCAGTCGCCCTACGCCGACACCAAGCCGCCCGGCGAGGACGTCCGTGGCTCGCACCGGCTCGCGCGCGGCGCCGCGGTGCCCGGCGGTCCGGGTGCCGACCGGCTCGACCCGCCGCGCAAGCTGTGGCACTCGAGCCCCGGCAGCTCCGGCCACTGACGCCGGCGCACGACGGCTGGGGAGGTCAGGCCCTGCGCCACCGGGCGCGGGGGTCCGTCGCGGTCGTGCTGCACCGCATCAGCGTCCCGGCGCTCGTGCGGCCGAGGGCGCCCTCGGGGGAGCAGAAGGCGCCCGGGTGCACCCCCTGCACCACGGCGGAGGTGGACGTGCCCGACGGCTTCGGCGACGACGTGCTCGTGCTGATCGACGCGGTCGGACGCGGCGTCGGGGACGAGGCGGCAGCGACCGGCCAGCCCCCGAGGGC
The DNA here is from genome assembly GCF_031456495.1 of Phycicoccus sp. 3266. Taxonomy (NCBI): domain Bacteria; kingdom Bacillati; phylum Actinomycetota; class Actinomycetes; order Micrococcales; family Intrasporangiaceae; genus Phycicoccus; species Phycicoccus sp. 3266. The sequence continues at coordinate 110,872 of NZ_JAVDUW010000003.1, forward strand.
CACCGGTGCTGCGGTCGGCACCGGGGTCCCGGGGCACGTGCCGAGGATGCGCGCCAGCGCGGCGCGCTCGGCCGCGGTGACGGCGACGGCATACCTCGCCTTCACGGCGACCTGCCGTGCGGCGTACGCGCACCGGTACCCCTTGGCCGGCGGCAGCCAGGTCGCGGCGTCCCCGGCGCCCTTGGCGGCGTTGACCGGACCGTCCACGGCGAGCAGGTTGAGCGGGTCGTTGGCGAAGGCGGTCCGGGTGCCGACGTCCCACCGCGCCGCTCCCTTGACCCAAGCGTCGGCGAGGGGCACGACGTGGTCGATCTGCACCGCCGCCGACGTGCCGGGTCCGCGGGTGAACGCGATCGTGCGCCCGGTGTACGGGTCGAGCAGCGTCCCGGACAGGACGACACAGCCGTGCGTGCCGGCCTTGAGGCGGATCCCGCGCAGGTCGCGCCGCAGCACGTCGTTGCGCTGGTCGCACCCGTTGCGGTCGGTGTCGGTCCACGCGGCGCCGAACTGGTCCCGCGCGTACCCCGTCATCGGCCCGCGTCCCTTGACGACCAGGGTGCCGAGCAGCGCCAGTGCCGTCCCCGGGGGCGCCTGGGGTGCGGCGCCGCCCGTCGAGCGGGTGGACGGGGCCGAGGCCGCAGCCGGGGCGACGCTCGTGGCGGTCGCCGCGCTCCCGGCAGACCCGCCGGACCCGGTCGCCGTCGAGCTGCCGGTCGGGCGCACCGAGCCCGAGGGAGCCGTCGAGGTCGTCGCCGGCCCGCAGCCGGCGACCAGCGCGGCGACCACGGCCGCCACGGCGAGGCCGCCCCGGGCGCGGAGGCCGGAGGCGGTGGGATGCAGGCGGAGCGGGGGCACGGTGTGGCGGGTCCTCGGGGGATCGGACGGTGACGGAGCGCGTGAACGCTAGCCGCGTGGAGGCGCCCGGAGTGGGAGGTTCCGGACGACACGGACCGGACGGACGATGCCCGGCAGCGGACGTTCGTCGAGGGTGCCGCGGGCCCGGACGTGCCGACCACCGTCAGCCCCGCCGACTAGGCTGGCCGTCGAGGCAGACCCGTGGCGCCCCAGGCCGCCGCGCTGCCCCGTCCCGATGTCTGTGGAGGAGGACCGCGTGGTCGACGAGCAGTGGCGCACCCGTCGTGGCGGCGTCGAGACCTCGCTGCGCACCTCGGCGGTCTGGGCCGCGGTCCACGACATCGTCGAGCGCCGCGCCGCCGAGATCGGCCGGCCGCTGCGGGTGCTCGACCTCGGCGGTGGCACCGGCGGCCTCGCCGTCCCGATCGCCGAGCTGGGCCACGACGTCACCGTGGTGGACCCGAGCCCGGACGCCCTCGCCTCCCTCTCGCGCCGCAGCGGCGAGCGCGGGGTCGCGGCCCGGGTGCACGCCGTCCAGGGCGACGCCGACAGCCTCGCCGCCGTCGTGGGCTCCGACCCGGTCGACCTCGTCTGCTGCCACGGCACCCTCGAGGTCGTCGACGACCCGCAGACCACCCTCTCCGCCCTCGCCGACGTCCTCGCGCCCGGCGGCTCGCTCAGCCTCGTCGCCGCCCAGCGGCTCGCCGTCGTGCTGGCGCGCGCGCTCGCCGGCCAGTTCGCCCAGGCCGAGCAGGCCCTCACCAGCGCCGACGGGCGCTGGGGGAGCCAGGACCCGCTGCCCCGCCGCTTCGACGCCGACGCGCTGCGGGCCATGGTCGAGCAGACCGGGCTCGTCGTCGACGCCGTGCACGGCGTCCGCACGTTCAGCGACCTCGTGCCCTCGGCCCTGGTCGACACCGACGCCGACCGGGTGGCGCTGCTGCGCCTCGAGCAGGCCGTCGCCGACTCACCGCAGTTCGCCTTCCTCGGACAGCTCGGATCAGCCGTGCACCTCCTCGCCCATCGCTAGCGGGCTGCCGATGCCAGCGCACGCGCCGACACACGCGGCGCACCCAGCCCCCGACCCCACCGGTCGGCGGCCCACCGCAGGGACCGCCCCGTGAGCCGGCGGCAGTACGCCCTGCCGCAGCGCGGGGATGCCGGGCCGCCCGACGACACCGGCTGCACCGTCCTGCACGTCGACATGGACGCCTTCTACGCCTCGGCCTCGCTGCTGAGCCGGCCCGAGCTCGTCGGCACCCCCGTCATCATCGGCGGCGGCAACCGCGGCGTGGTGCTCTCGGCGACCTACGAGGCCCGGCGGTTCGGGGTGGCCTCGGCCATGCCCATGTCGCGGGCCCGGCGCCTGTGCCCGCAGGCGACCGTCATCGCCCCCGACCACGCGCTCTACTCCCGGATCTCGGCGGCGGTCATGGCGACCTTCGACACCATCACCCCGGTCGTCGAGCCGCTGTCGCTCGACGAGGCGTTCCTCGACGTGTCCGGGTCGGTGCGGCGGCTGGGCAACCCTGCCCGGATCGGCCAGCTCATCCGCGACACCGTGCACGACGAGCAGGGGATCACCTGCTCGGTCGGGGTCGCCCCGACCAAGTTCGTCGCCAAGCTGGCCTCCGGGCTCGCCAAGCCCGACGGCATGGTGGTCGTGCCCCGCGACGAGGTCGTCGGGTTCGTCCAGCAGCTGCCGGTCGGCGCCCTCTGGGGAGTGGGGGACAAGACCGAGGAGGCGCTGGTCCGGCTCGGCCTGCACACCGTCGCCGACATCGCCCACACGCCGCTGGAGACCCTGCGCCGCGCCCTGGGCGACAGTCTCGGACCGCACCTGCACGACCTCTCCTGGGGCCGCGACCCGCGCCACGTCGAGCCGGTCCGGCGGGAGAAGTCCATCGGCTCGGACGAGACGTTCGAGCACGACGTCGACGACCCGGCATACATCCACCGCGAGCTGCTCAAGCTCAGCGACCGCACGGCGGCCCGCGTGCGCTCCGCCGGGATGATGGGCCGGACCGTGAGCATCAAGGTGCGCTTCGCCGACTTCACGACGATCACCCGCAGCCGCACCCTGCGCGACCCCACCGACGTCAGCCGCGACATCTACGCCACCGCCCGCTCCCTCTTCGACGGGCTCGGGCTGCAGCGCGCCCGGATCCGCCTCGTCGGCGTGCGGATGGAGGGCCTCGTCGACACCGAGGGCGCCCCGATCCAGGGCCTGCTCGACGAGCCGGACGCGGGCTGGCGCGAGGCCGACCGGGCGGTCGACCGGGCCAGCGCGCGGTTCGGCGCGGGCAGCGTCCGTCCCGCCAGCCTCATCCGTGACGGAGGTCACCGATCAGGTAGTGCATCCCCGCGTGGGGACCTATCCTGAAGAGGTCAGCACACCAGCCCTGACCGGCGCCGATTCGCCCTCGGTGAACCATCCGGTGGGGCTGTGCGTTGGCCGTGGTGAACACCGACGTAGGAGGTCACGGTGCCCCTGTCAGAGCACGAGCAGCAGCTTCTCGAGCAGATGGAGCAAGCGCTGTATGCCGAGGACCCCAAGTTCGCCTCGCAGATGCAGGGCGCCGGGGCCCGCGCCGCCCAGCGGCGCCGAATCGCCGTCGGCATCGTCGGTGTCGTCGTCGGCCTCGCGGTCGTGCTCGTCGGGGTCAACACCCAGCTCTGGGTCCTGGGCGCCGTCGGCTTCGCGGTGATGGTCGCCTCGGCCGCCTTCGCGCTCACCCCGCAGCGCCGTCGCGCCAAGCTCGGCAGCGTGCAGTCCGACGGCACCATCCGCCGGGCCAACCCGGCGCCGCGCACCCGGTCCGCCCGTGGCGGCTCCTTCATGGAGCGCATGGAGCAGCGCTGGGACCGTCGGCACGACGACTACTGAGCGAGCAGCACCCCCACGACCCACGTCACGGCGATCGCCACGGCCGCCAGCAGCTCGATCCCCATCGACAGGAACACCGCGCGCAGCGCCGCCTTCGTCGACACCCACGCGAGGGCGCGGTCCCGCGAGTGGCTCAGCTCGACGAGGTAGATCCCGAGCACGAAGCCGACGAAGGCGCCCACGACCGGGATCACGAAGAACCCCACGGCCGCCACGAGGACGGCCAGCACGAGGGTCGAACTGCGCACGCCGGCGGCCTTCATCCGACGCCCCGGCACGGCATACTGCAGCCCCACCCCGGCCGCCCAGAGCACCGCGCACACCCCGAACACCGTCCAGCCCAGCGCGGACCGGGCGTCGAGCGCCCAGAGGAAGACCGCGGCCAGGCACAGGAACAGCCCGGGCAGCACGGGAATGACGATCCCCACCATCCCGATCAGGATCAGGAGGGCGGGGACCCAGGTGGAGGCTTCCATCCCGGAAGCCTAGAGGCGGTTACCGCTCCTCGGCCGGCGCGATCGCCGGGGTCTCGTTGAGGCGGTCCGTCTCGTCGACGATGTCGGCGTACTCGCGCAGCTTGGGCAGGTGCTCGCGTCCGTGGTGGGCACAGAAGAGCAGCTCACCGCCGGCGTGAAGGCGAGCGCGCACGTAGGCCTGGGCTCCGCAGCGGTCGCAGCGGTCGGCCGCGCTCAGGGTGGGTGCCAGTGCAGTGGTCACGTCAGCCTTCCTCCATAAGTCGTGTCTCCGATGAGACGTCCTACTCCGTCCCGGGGTTCGCCTCCGTGGAGACCTACCCGTTCCGGCGCCGGTAGCAACAGTCAAGCATGCGCAGTTCTTCCCGGCTCGCATTGGGTCGTGATGCACGTCATGCATGTCACATCAGGGGATTCGGTGCTCGGACGTCCGGTGGATGGGAGGAACCGGGTCCGGGTGGGGCGCGAGTGGCCCGAGGGGGCTACGCCCGATGTCGTATGCCGCGTGCCTGCGCGGCCTCGTCGGCGCGCCGGGATAGCGTGGTCCCCACCCGGGGCCCATGACGACGGGCCACCCACCACCGGGGCCGGACCCAGCACAGGAGCACCCCAGACCGTGGCCACCGCCACCACCGAGACCACTGCCAAGAAGACCGCGACGACGAAGTCGAGCAGCGACTACAGCGCCCACCACCTGCAGGTCCTCGAGGGCCTCGAGGCCGTCCGCAAGCGGCCGGGCATGTACATCGGCTCGACCGACGGCCGCGGCCTCATGCACTGCCTCTGGGAGATCATCGACAACGCCGTCGACGAGGCCCTGGGCGGCCACGGCGAGCGGATCGACGTCGTCCTGCACCGGGACGGCTCGGTCGAGGTCCGGGACAACGCCCGCGGCATTCCCGTCGACATCGAGCCGCGCACCGGCCTCACGGGTGTCGAGGTGGTCTTCACCAAGCTCCACGCCGGCGGCAAGTTCGGCGGCGGCTCCTACACCGCGTCCGGCGGCCTGCACGGCGTCGGCGCGTCCGTGGTCAACGCCCTGTCCTCGCGGCTCGACGTGGAGGTGGACCGCGGCGGCAAGACCTACGCCATGAGCTTCCGGCGCGGCGAGCCCGGCTACTTCCCGGACGTCGCGAGCGACGACAAGAGCCCCGACCACGAGTTCACCCCGTACGAGCGGTCGTCCGAGCTCGCGGTCGTCGGCAGGACCAAGAGGGGCGTCACCGGCACCCGGGTCCGCTACTGGGCCGACCGGCAGATCTTCCTCAAGGACGCCGCCTTCGACTACGACCAGCTCGTCGCGCGCGCCCGGCAGACCTCCTTCCTCGTGCCCGGCCTCGCGATCGTCGTGCGCGACGAGCGACGCCTGCCCGGCACGCCGGGGGAGAACGGCCCGCACGAGGAGGTCTTCCTCCACGACGGCGGCATCTCCGAGTTCGCCGAGTTCCTCGCGCCGGACGCCGCGGTCACCGAGGTGTGGCGGCTGCAGGGCACGGGGACGTTCACCGAGACCGTGCCGGTGCTCGACTCCAACGGCCACATGACGCCGACCGAGGTCGAGCGCGAGTGCAGCGTCGACATCGCCGTCCGGTGGGGGACCGGCTACGACTCGAAGGTCTCGTCCTTCGTCAACATCATCGCCACGCCCAAGGGCGGCACGCACCTGGCCGGCTTCGAGCAGGCGCTGCTCAAGGTCTTCCGCAAGCAGCTCGAGGTCAACAGCCGCCGGCTCAAGGTGGGCAACGACAAGCCCGAGAAGGACGACGTCCTGGCCGGCCTCACCGCGGTCGTCACGGTGCGCCTCGCCGAGCCGCAGTTCGAGGGCCAGACCAAGGAGGTGCTGGGCACCAACGCCGTCCGCGCCATCGTCGCGAAGGTCGTCGAGCAGGAGCTCACCGCCCGGCTGACGTCGCCCAAGCGCGGCGACAAGGCGCAGGCCTCGCTGCTGCTGGAGAAGGTCGTCTCGGAGATGAAGTCGCGCATCAGCGCGCGGCTGCACAAGGAGACCCAGCGCCGCAAGAACGCCCTCGAGACCAGCAGCCTGCCGGCCAAGCTGGCCGACTGCCGCTCCACCGACGTCGAGCGCTCCGAGCTGTTCATCGTCGAGGGCGACAGTGCCCTCGGCACCGCCAAGCTCGCCCGCTCCAGCGACTACCAGGCGCTGCTGCCGATCCGGGGCAAGATCCTCAACGTCCAGAAGGCGTCCGTCTCGGACATGCTCAAGAACGCCGAGTGCGCGGCGATCATCCAGGTCATCGGTGCCGGCTCCGGCCGCAGCTTCGACCTCGACGCGGCCCGCTACGGCAAGGTCATCATCATGACCGACGCCGACGTCGACGGCGCCCACATCAGGACCCTGCTGCTCACCCTCTTCTTCCGCTACATGCGTCCGCTGGTCGAGGCCGGCCGGGTGTATGCCGCGGTGCCGCCGCTGCACCGCATCGAGGTCGTCAACCCGGGCTCGAAGAAGAACGAGCTCATCTACACCTACTCCGAGGGCGAGATGCGCGCGACCGTCGCGAACCTCAACAAGCGGGGCCGGACGATCAAGCAGCCGCTGCAGCGGTACAAGGGCCTCGGGGAGATGGACGCCGACCAGCTCGCTGAGACCACCATGGACCCGCGCCACCGCACCCTCCGGCGCGTGCGGCTCGAGGACGCCGAGGCCGCCGAGCGTGTCTTCGAGCTGCTCATGGGCAACGACGTGGCACCGCGCAAGGACTTCATCGTGGAGTCCGCCGCCGACCTCGGTCGCGAGCGCATCGACGCCTGATCCCGGCGCGAGGACCCCTGAGGAGCCTCAGGTCCTCGTCCCGGCGGTCGTCAGGCCCTTCGTCACGCGGGAGCCGACCGGCGCCGTGGAGCCGCGGTCCACCAGGGTGATGCCGAGGACCTCGTCGAGGTCGGGGTCGACGTGCCCGTGGAGGGCGTCGAGCATGATGCGGCCGGCCCGGCGCCCCTGCGCCAGCACGTCCTGGCGGACCGTCGTGAGGCCCATGATGTCCGAGTAGACGTGGTCGTCGATCCCGATGACCGACACGTCACCGGGCACGTCGAGGCCGTGCCGCCGGGCGGAGGCCATGACGCCGAAGGCCATCTCGTCCGACGCCGCGACGACAGCCGTGGGCAGGTGGCCGCTCGTGAAGAGCCGGTCCGCGTGCTCCATCGCGCCGACGGCGGTCCAGTCGCACTCCAGCACCCACTCGGTGGGGCAGGCCAGGCCGTGCTCGCGCATGACAGCCGTGAACGCCTCCCGCCGGTCGTACGGCGTCTGGAGGTGGGTGATCGAGCCCGGGACCGTCCCGGCATACGCGATGTCGCGGTGACCCAGGCCGATGACGTGCCGTGTCGCGAGGGCCATCGCGGCCCGGTCGTCGATCCGCACCGACGGCCAGCCCGGCTGGCGGTTGCCGACGGTGACGACGGGCAGGCCCAGCCGGTCGATGAGCGCCCGCTCGGAGGCGTCGGGCGGGACGTTGAGCAGGATGATGCCGTCGGCCCGCTTCCAGAACATGCTCTGGGTGATGGGCAGGCGGGTGTCGAACGTGTGGCCCTCGAGGTCGCAGAGCAGGACGTGGTAGCCCTTGTCCCGCAGCTCCTTCTCGATGCCGCTGACGACCGTGGCGAAGAACCAGCGGTCGAAGTACGGCGTCACGACGGCGATGCCGCGCGTGCGCCCCGACACCAGGCTCGTCGCCGCGGGGGAGGCCATGTAGTTGAGCTCGGCCGCCGCCTTCAGCACGCGGTCCCGCGTGGCCGGGCTCACCCGGTCCAGGCCCCGCAGGGCGCGCGAGACGGTCGCCACCGACACGCCGGCGGCGCGGGCCACGTCCCCGATGGTGCTCATCGACCCCTCCCCGCTGTGGTTCAGGCTCCCGTGTTCCGGCGGGCTCGCCAGGTGAGCCAGCAGGCCAGCAGGAGCACCGCGAGGAGGGCGGCGGAACCACCCGCCGCCTCCCCGCGGACCTCGAGCACGACGGTCTGCACCGCCGCCATGAACGTGAAGAAAGCCAGGATTCCGAGCAGCACGTCGAGGCGCTGCGCCTTGGCGCGTGCGTCACCGGTGCCGCTGCCCGGGTTGAACAGTCCCATGTCGTCCGGGCGAGGCCTGCGGCCTAGCCCTTGACACCTCCCGCCGTGAGGCCGGAGACGATCGCCCGCTGGAAGACGAGCACCATGATGATGAGCGGCACGGTGACGATGGTGCCGGCCGCCATGACCGCGGTGTACGGCTCCTGGTGCGGCTGCGCGCCGGTGAACTGGGCGATGGCGACGGTGACGGTCTGGGTCGAGGGCGTGGAGAACTGCTGGGCCAGCAGGTACTCGTTCCAGCTCGCGATGAACGCCAGGATCGCCGTCGTGAACAGGCCCGGGGCGGCCAGCGGCAGCATGATCTTGCGGAAGGCCTGGCCGGGCGTGCAGCCGTCGATCCGCGCCGACTCCTCGAGCTCCCACGGCATCTCCGACAGGAACGCCGTCAACGTGTAGATGGTGAGGGGTAGCGCGAAGGAGATGTTCGGGATGATCAGCGCCTGGTAGTTCACGCCGCTCAGCCAGCCGAGGCTGGAGAACAGCTGGAACAGCGGGGAGACGAGAGCGACGCCGGGGAACATCGACGACCCCAGGATGACCCCGAGGACGACGTACTTGCCCGGGAAGTTGAGCCGGGCCAGGGCGTACGAGGCGAAGACACCGACGAGCATGGCCACGGCGGTGGTGACGATGCCGATGATGATCGAGTGCACGAGCGCGGCCCCGAAGTGGTTGCCACGGTCGGTGGAGAAGGCCGTCTTGAAGTTGTCCAGCGTCACGTGGGTCGGCCAGGGCGAGCTGTCGAAGGTGTAGCCGACGTCGCGGAACGCGGTCACGACCATCCAGTAGAACGGGGCCAGGCCCCAGATGACGAGCACTGCCAGACCGATGTACATCCGGATCTTGGCGTTGCGGTCGCTGCGGAAGTGGATCTCCTGGGCCTCCGTGCGGCCGGCGTTCGGAGGCGCCGTGGTGGCGGTGGTGGCGGTCATGTCAGGCTCCCGTGGAGGTGGCGTTGGCGGCGACGGGGTTGCCGGTCTGGGGTTCTTCCTTCTTCGGCTTCTTCGACTGCGGCGGCCGCTGGATCACGTCGGCGCCACCGAACTTGATGAAGAGGAAGGCGACGAACGCGACCAGGAGGAAGACGATCGTCGACAGGGCCGACGCGCTGTGGAAACCGGAGCGGATCTGCCTGATGACGAGCATCGACAACGACGTGGTGCCTCCCGCGCCCTGCGTGAGGATGGCCGGGAGGTCGTAGATGCGCAGCACGTCGAGGGTGCGGAAGAGGACTGCGACCATGAGGGGCGTCTTGACCAGGGGCAGCGTGATCCGCACGAACGTCTGCCACTTGGTGGCGCCGTCGATCTGGGCGGCCTCGTACACGTCGCCCGGGATGAGCTGCAGGCCGGCCAGGATGAGCAGCGCCATGAACGGCGTGGTCTTCCAGACGTCGGCGATGACGATCGCGAGCTTGGCGGCCAGCGGGTCGCTGGTCCACAGCTGCGGGGAGATCCCGACGAAGCCGAGCAGCTTGTTGGCGATTCCCTGGTAGGCGAAGATGAAGAACCAGAGCTTCGCGGTGACCGCGGTGGGGATGGCCCACGGCACGAGGATCGCGGCGCGGACGAGACCACGTCCACGGAAGTCGCGGTTCATGATCATCGCGAACCACATGCCGAGGATGACCTCGATGACGACGCTGGTGACGGTGAAGAACAGCGTCACCCAGAAGGCGTCGTAGAACTGCGCGCCGAGCGTGCCCGGGGGGCAGTCGACGGTGCCGCACTGCTGCAGCAGCCAGTGGGTGTAGTTGGAGATGCCGGCGCTGCCGCCCTCGACGAACAGGCCGGTGGCGGGATCGAGGCCGGCGTCCTTCTGGAAGGACAGCTGCACTGCCCGCAGCAGCGGGTAGATGATGATGACGGCCAAGAAGATGAGGGTCGGTGCCACGAGCAGCAGCCCCTGACGACCCTGGCCCGCGTGGAGCCCCTTCTCCTTGGGTGCCTTGTTCCTCGTGGGGGTCGACTTCTTCGTCGACTCCGCGACTGCGCTCATGCCTGCTCCTTGCCCCGGCTGCGCCGCGCCCTCGGGGGAGGGCGGGTGGTGGACGTCATGCTCGAGTGTTCAGGTGGTGGTGCGTGGCGGTTGTCGTGCCGCCGTACGGGTGTGGGGGTGGCCCCGTGGGGACCACCCCCACACCACTGGGAATGCTGGGACCGTCAGGTCAGCCGCCCGAGGCGGCCTTCATGGCGTCCTGCATGTCCTTGACTGCCTGCTGCGGCGTCTTCTGGCCCTGGATCGCAGCGAAGCTGTTCTCCTGGATGGCCTGGGTGACGGCCGGGTAGAACGGCGTGACCGGGCGGGACACGGCGTTGGAGATGGACTCCTTGAGGACCGGCAGGTACGGGTACTTGGAGACGAGCGCCTGGTCGGTGTAGATCGACTCGATGACCGGGGCCAGCGAGCCCTTCTCCATGTTCGTCTTCTGCTGCTCGGGCGAGGTCAGGAACTTCAGGAAGTCCAGCGCGGTGGCCTTGTGCTTCGAGAAGGCGCTGATGGCCGCCATGTGACCACCGAGGGTCGAGGTGCCCGGGCCGCTGACGCCGGGGAGCGGGGCGACCTTGAACTTGCCCTTGACCTTGGACGAGGCGTCGGTGGTGGCCAGGTTGTAGACGTACGGCCAGTTGCGCAGGAACAGCAGCTTGCCGTCCTCGAAGGACTGCCGGCTCTGCTCCTCCTGGTAGGTGATCGCCTGCTTGGGGATGTCACCGTTCTTGTAGTGGTCGGCAAGCGCCTGCAGGCCCTTGGCCGCCTCGGGGGAGTCGACCGTCGGCTTGCCAGCCGCGTCCACGACCTTGGCGCCGTAGGCGTTCATCCACTCGGTGGCGTTGCAGGTCAGGCCCTCGTACTTGGCGAACTGGCCGGCGAAGCAGTCGATGCCGTTCTTCTTGGCGATCGAGCACATCGACCACATCTCGTCGATGGTCTTCGGCGGGTTGGGGACCAGGTCGCTGCGGTAGTAGAGCATCGCGCCGTCGGAGGACGTCGGAGCGGCGTACAGCGTGTTGTTGTAGGTCGCGGCCTTGATCGTCGGCTCGAGGAAGCCGTCGGTCGGGAGGGCGAACTTGTCCTTGAGCGGGGTCAGCCAGCCCTTGGCGGCGAACTCCGCGGTCCAGACGACGTCGACCGAGACGACGTCGTAGCCGGGGTCCTTGGCCTGGAAGTGCTGCACGAGGTCGTCGTGCTGCTGGTCGGCCTGGTCGGACTGCTCCTTGACCGTCACCTTCTCGTTCGGGTGCGTGGAGTTCCACTTCTCGGCCATGGGGCCGAGCAGGTTGCTGTTGTCCTTGCCCTGGACATAGGTGATGGGGCCGCGGCTGTCCGCGCCCGAGGACGCAGCGCTGTTGCCGCCACCACTGCTCCCACCACCACACGCCGCGGCGACGAGCGCCACGGACGCGGCTCCGGCCAGCACCGTGAGGGTGCGCCGTGTGTGCATTCGGAGGGCCATGTGCCCGCCTCCATTTCTCGCGTCGTGCTGAGGCGGACACGCCCCCTCAGCGCTGAGGTGAACCGACCCCATGTAAACGTTTACGCCCGCGGCTCGCAATCGTTGCGCGTATTCCTTCGGGTAACGATTGCGTAACTCGGGCGTCTCCGCCAGAGGTGACGCGTGTCACATCCGGACAAGCAGTGCGCGCCGGTTCAGCCGACGGTGCGGGGCACCCTCTGCACGACGGCGACGGGCAGCTTGGCACAGGACTCCGGCAGCGTCCCGGCCTCCTGGCGCTGCACCTCGACGACCCACGCGCGCCCGTCCCGGTGCCGGACGGCATACCGCCCCGCGGACCCGTCGGCGACCGGCTCGGTGACCAGCGCACCGAGCTGCGTGACCCCGTGCTCGGCGCGGACGTGCGACTCGGCCGCCTGGGCGTCGGGCTCGAGGCCGCTGCGGCCCCGGTCGTGCTGCGGCCCGAGCACGGCGGCGGGCAGCCGGCCGTGGTCCGCCTCGTCGAGGACGGTGGTGGCCAGCGCGGTGTCCAGCCGGGCGAGCGTGGCGCCGTGCGGCAGCAGGACACCCGTGGGTGCGAAGCGGTGGCCGCCGGTGTGCGACGCCTCCCAGATGCGCCCCGGGCGGGCGGCGGCGGCCTCGACCGCGACCGGGCGGCCGCGCACAGCGCAGCAGACGTCACGGCGCCCGTTCGTGCACACGAGCAGCACCGGCTCGGCCGGCGCGGCGCCGGGGAGCGACGCCACGACGGCGTCGCGGTCGCCGCGGGCCAGCGCGTCGAGGTCGACGGACAGCAGCGTGGCCGGGTCCTCGACCGTGGCCCGGAGCAGCCAGGCGTCCGGTCCGCTCCACGCGAGGTATGCCGTGTGGCCGCCGCCGTGGTGCTCGTCGGCGTGCCGCCCGGGGCGGCGCAGCAGCGAGAGCCGGCCGCCGCGGTCGCTGCACGCGGACGACAGCTGCGCCCCGAGCCCGGGCGGCAGGTGCGACTGGGTCGCGGCGTCACGACCCCAGGGGCCGGGCTGTTCGAGGGCGACGAAGAAGGTCGCCCGCGCCGCCGTGCCGTAGGCCGCGACGTCGGCCCGGTCGAACCCCACCGAGCACGCGTCAGGTGCCGAGTGGCCGTGGCCGGCCGACGGTGCGGCGGCGGTGGGGTCGCCGGGGGAGTCGCTCACCGGGGCGGGCTCGCGATCCGCGCGATCGGGCTGGCGGCCGGGGTGCCGGAGCCGTCGCGGCGGCCGGTGGCCTCGGGCAGCTCGATGGCCACGCCGTTGGCAGCGGCTGCCCGGGCCGGGGTCTCGCCCGCCCAGGCGAGGACGAGGGTGTCCTCGCCCTTGAGGAACCGGTGGCAGCGCACCCCGCCGGTGGCGCGCCCCTTGGGTGGGTACTCGGCATACGGGGTCACCTTGAGCGACCCGGGCTCGGTGCCGGGCAGGGCGCCCGAGGAGCCGGAGGAGGTGACGACGACGGCGTCGGCCCCGGCCGCCACGGCGCCGAAGAACGCGACCCGCGCCCCTGAGGCGAGCTTGATCCCGGCCATGCCGCCGGCTGCCCGGCCCTGGGGGCGCACGGCGGTCGCGGGGAACCGCAGGAGCTGGGCGTCGGTGGTGATGAACACGAGGTCGACGTCGTCGGAGGCGAGGCCGACCGCGCCGACCACCTGGTCGCCGTCCTTGAGCGAGATGAGCTCGAAGTCGGTGCGGCCGGGGTAGTCGGTGGTGACGCGCTTGACGACGCCCTGCGCGGTGCCGAGCGCGACACCCGCGCCGTCGGCGCCGAGCGACACGATCGTCAGCGGCTCCTCACCGGCGGGCAGGTCGACGTACGCCGCGAGCGGCGCGCCGCCCGAGAGGTTGGGGGAGCCGTTGGTGGGCGGCAGGGTCGGCAGCTCGAGGGCGGACAGGCGGATCATCCGGCCGAGCGAGGTGACCAGGCCGACCTCGCCTCGGGCGGTCGTGCGCACCGCGCCGACGACGACGTCGTGCTTGCTGCGGCCACCCTCGGTGGGGATCGGGTCGGCGGTCGTCGTGCGCGCCATGAGCCCGGTCGAGGAGAGCAGGACCCAGCACGGGTCGTCGGCGACCTCGAGCGGCGAGGCCGCGGTGGCGGGCACCCCGGCCGACTCGAGCAGCACGGTGCGCCGCGGGGTCCCGTGGGCCTTGGCGACCTCGGCGAGCTCGGTGGAGACGAGCTTGGTGAGCAGCGCCTCGTCGCCGAGGATCGCCTCGAGCTCCTCGATGAGCCGCTCGAGCTCGGTCTTCTCGTTCTCGAGCTCGATGCGGGAGAACTTGGTGAGTCGCCGCAGCTGCAGGTCGAGGATGTAGTTGGCCTGCACCTCGGTGAGGTCGAAGACCTCGATGAGGCGGGTGCGTGCGATCGCGGAGTCGTCCGAGGAGCGGATGACCTGGATGACCTCGTCGATGTCGAGGATCGCGACGAGCAGGCCCTCGACGAGGTGCAGCCGGTCCTTGTTCTTGCCGAGCCGGAACTCGGTGCGTCGGCGGACGACCTGGGTCCGGAAGTCGACGAAGACGCGCAGCAGGTCCTTCAGGCCCAGCGTGCGCGGCTGGCCGTCGACGAGCGCGACGTTGTTGATGGGGAACGAGTCCTCCATCGGCGTCAGCTTGTAGAGCTGCTCGAGCACGGCGTCCGCGTTGAAGCCGTTCTTGACCTCGATGACCAGCCGCAGGCCGTGCTTGCGGTCGGTCAGGTCCTTGACGTCGGCGATGCCCTGGAGCTTCTTGGACTGGACGTTGTCCTTGATCTTCTCGATGACCTTCTCGGGGCCGACGAGGTAGGGCAGCTCGGTGACGACGATGCCCTGGCGGCGCGGCGTGACCTTCTCGACCCGGGCGGTCGCGCGGGTGCGGAACGAGCCCTTGCCGGTGAGGTAGGCGTCGCGGATGCCGTCGAGCCCGACGATGCGCCCGCCCTGGGGCAGGTCGGGGCCGGGGACGAACTTCATGAGGTCGTCCAGCGAGCACGACGGGTGCGAGAGCAGGTGGCGGGCCGCGCCGATGACCTCGACGAGGTTGTGCGGCGGCATGTTCGTGGCGAAGCCGACCGCGATGCCGCTGACGCCGTTGACGAGCAGGTTGGGGTACGCCGCCGGCATGACGTCCGGCTGCATGAGCTGGTCGTCGTAGTTGGGGACGAAGTCGACGGTGTCCTCGTGCAGGCTGCCGGTCATGAGCAGCGCGGCCGGCGCGGGTCGGGCCTCGGTGTACCGGGACGCGGCCGGGCCGTCGTCGAGCGAGCCGAAGTTGCCGTGCCCGTCGACCAGCGGCAGCCGCATCGTGAACGGCTGGGCCATGCGGACCAGCGCGTCGTAGATCGCCGTGTCGCCGTGCGGGTGGTACTTGCCCATGACGTCGCCGACGACGCGCGAGGACTTCACGTGGCCGCGGTCGGGACGCAGCCCCATCTCCTGCATCGAGAAC
This sequence comes from Phycicoccus sp. 3266, assembly GCF_031456495.1. Taxonomy (NCBI): domain Bacteria; kingdom Bacillati; phylum Actinomycetota; class Actinomycetes; order Micrococcales; family Intrasporangiaceae; genus Phycicoccus; species Phycicoccus sp. 3266. Next base: position 126,070 of record NZ_JAVDUW010000003.1, read on the forward strand.
AGGATCCGTCGCTGCACCGGCTTGAGGCCGTCGCGGGCGTCGGGCAGCGCCCGGGCCTTGATGACCGAGACGGAGTACTCGATGTAGGCGTTCTGCATCTCCTCCGACACGTCGATGTCGGCGATGCGCTCGACGAAGTCGTCGGGCGGGGGAGGGGAGGCAGTGGTCTTGCGGGCCATGCGGTGGCGATCTCCTGGCACGGACGGTGGGGAACCCCACCATCCTGTCCTACCGGTCGGAGGGCCCCTCGCCCGCCACGCCGCTGGGCCCGTGGCCGGCTCCGCCGAACGTGCCCCAGTGCACGACCTCGGCCGCCGGCCGGCGAGCCCGCGTGCGGCTCGACCCGCCGACCCGGGTGCGTTCGTGGCCGAGCGCCACGACCCCGACGAGCCGGCGGTTGCCCGGTATGCCGTGTGCCTGCCGCACCCGGTCGTGGGCCGCCGGCGGCACCCCGAAGAAGAGGGCGCCGAGCCCTTCGTCGACGGCGGCCAGCAGCATCGCCATCGCCGCCATCCCCGTGTCGACGTCCCAGTAGGGGACGGGCCAGCGGGCGGGGTCGCGGTCGGTCCAGCCCTTGTCGGGCTCGGCGTAGCGGTCGAGGTAGGCGTCGGGGTCGGAGAGGCACAGGACGAGCGCAGGCGCGGCGGACACCCCCCGGAGCCAGGCGTCGGGCTCCCCGGCGGAGCCACCGGAGGAGTCGCCGGAGGAGTCATCGGCGACGGCCGCCCAGAACGCCGTCCGCTCGTCCTCGCCGGTCAGCACGACGAAGTCCCAGCCCTGGCTGTACCCGGCGCTGGGGGCCCGCTGCGCGGCATACAGGACCGCGTCGAGCTCGGCGCGGCCCACCGGGCGGCCGGGGTCGAACCGTCGCACCATCCGTCGTCGGCGCAGGACCTCGCGAAGCTCCACGCGGCCATTGTGTCGGCGCCGGCCTCAGCGCAGGGCGTCGAGGGTGGTGAAGCCGTACCCGGCCGCGCGGTAGCCGGCGATGACGCGCGCCAGGGCGGCGGCGTCGAGGGTGGTGCCGTCGTCCGGGTTCGCGCCCACGTGCATGAGGACGACCTGGCCGGGGGTGCGGCCGGCGAGCACGCGCGCGACCACCGAGTCGACCGACTGCCCGCCGCTCGTGCCCTTCCACCCGAGGGAGTCGGTGGTCCAGCCCACGGCGCCGTACCCGGCGGCGTGGACGAGGGCGAGGGAGTGGCTGCTGGACTCGCCGAAGGGGAACCGGAAGAACGGCCGCGGAGTGCGCTCGGTCGCAGCCCGGATCGCCGACTCGGCGCGCGAGACCTCGGTGCGGACCGCGCTGTCGGACAGGGCGGGCAGGTGCGGGTGGTCCCACGTGTGGTTGCCCACGGGGCCGACGGCCGCCATCTGACGGACGAGGGCGGGGTTCGCGGTGGCGAACTGGCCCGTGACGAAGAAGGAGGCGGGGACGCCCTGCGCCCGCAGGGTCGACAGGATCGACGCCGCGCCCTGGGCGCCCGCGCCACCGTCGAAGGTCAGGGCCACGACCTTGCGGCTCGTCGGGACCCGCGTCACGACGCCGTCGGCGAGCGCCGCCGGCAGGGTCGGGCGCGGTGACGTCGGCGAGGTCGTGGGCGGCCGCGACGTCGAGGAGGTCCGGGACGGTGACGGTGTCGCCCGTGTCGAGGAGCTCGGCCGGGGCGTGGTCGGGCTCGTGCCGCGGCTCGTGGGCGACGTCGAGGAGCTCGACGGGGACTGCGGGCCGGACGTGGTGGGCCCGGTGGTCGTGCTGCCGGTCGACGTGCCCGGGGGGCTGGTGGCGGGCGTCCGCTCCGGGCCGCCGCAGCCGGACCACAGGAGCGCACCCGCGATCAGGGCCACCACCGGGGCGGCGCGGCTCGACCTCGCACGAGCGGACCTCATGACCCATGCTGGGCACCGGTCAGGCCGGATGCGCAGGGGCCAAGGTCCTCCCGGTCACCCGGGCTGGGAGGATGGGCCCAACCGCGCGGACCACAGTGGCGTCACAGGGACATGACCACGTTGGCCGGGCCGATTCCCGCGGTGAGCAGTCGGGGAGGGCTGTCGGTGCCTGCGCACGAGTCGGTGGACGTCGAGTCCGCGTTGCGCGAGCTCTACGACGTGCACTACGCCCGGCTGGCCGGCTGGACCGCCAAGCTGGTCGGCGACCCGGACACCGCCCACGACCTGGCCAGCGAGGCCTTCGTGAAGCTCTACCGGGAGTTCGCCAAGGTCGACGAGCCCCGCCCCTGGCTCTACACGGTCACCGCGAACCTCGTGCGGGACCACTGGCGCAAGCGCGGTCGCGAGGCCGCGGCATACCAGCGGCACGAGGCGGGGCGAGACCTCGTGACGCCCGCGCCCGACCACGCCACCACCCTCACGGTGCGCGACGCCGTCCAGGCGCTGCCGGACCGGCTGAGGGTGGTGGTCCTGCTGCACTACTTCGCCGACCTGCCGGTGGCGACGGTCGCCCGGCAGCTGGAGAAGTCCGAGGGCACCGTGAAGCGAGACCTGTTCGACGCGCGCCAGCGCATGGCGCAGATGCTGGGAGAGACCCGATGAGCCGCCGCGACCTGACCGACCTGCCCGGGGCCGGCGACCAGCGCGACCCCGTGGAGGAGTTCTTCGCCCGCGAGCGGGCCGACCTGCGCGACCTGCCGGCCGGGCGCGAGCACTGGGAGGGCATCGTCCGCGAGGCCCGCAGGCCCGCGCGACGGTCGTGGCTGCCGTATGCCGCCGCGGCTGCCGTCGCCGCGGTCGTCGCCGCGGGGGCGTGGGCGGGTCTCGTGCACCGGCCCGACGACCGCACCACGCCCGCGACCGCGTCGTCCCAGCGCTCGGCCGAGACGGTGACCCGGACCGTGACGACGACGCCCACGACCGCACCTTCCACGCCCTCGCTCCCCGCACAGGCGACGACCCCCAGCCCCGCGGTCTCGACGGCGACGGGACCGCTGCCCGTCGCGCAGTCCTTCGGCCTGGTCTCGATGACCAACGCCGGCGGCAACGTCCTCTACGCGCTGGGCTCGGCGACCTGCCCCGGCGGCAACCCGTGCACGCAGGTCGTGACGTCCCGCGACGACGGCCGCACCTGGGTCGCCCGCTCCACCTTCACGACGCTGACGACGGCCGGTGCCCGCACGACCCCGACCGGCCCGAACCAGCTCGTCGGCATCCGCTTCGCCGAGCCCGACGTCGGTTACGTCTTCGGCAGCACCACCCTGCGCACCACCGACGGTGGCCGGAGCTGGCAGCCGGTGGACGTCGACCGCCGCACCGTGCTGTCGCTGGAGACCGACGGCGACCGGATCTGGATGGCGACGGCACGCTCCTGCACGCCGAGCGACCTCGGCCAGCAGGGCGGCTGCACCGACGTCCAGGCCAGGACTGGCAGGGCCGGTGACACCACGACCACCCCGGTCCAGGCGAACGGCACCCCGACCGCCGTCGACGCCGCCTGGGTGGCCATGGACGGCCACGACGCGTACCTCAACACCTCGGTGCCCGACCCGGCCCGACGGGGTCAGGCGCTGCCGGGCCCGCTGGTCCGGCTCACGGGGCCGGCCGGTGCGCTCGATCCCGTCGACGGCTGCGACGGGGGCGTCTGGGCCTCCGGCGCCGCGGCCGCCCGCGGCACCCTCGTCGGCCTCTGCGCCACCAAGGGCAAGCCGGCGCAGGAGTGGTCGGTGGTCGTGTCGACCGACCGCGGCATGACCTGGACCGCCACGCCGGCGCCGGGCCTGGGTCGCCCCACGGCGCCGGGGACGTGGCTGACCGGCACGGACGCCAAGCGTCTCGTCGCCGTGACCGGTGGCGTGCCCACCAGCTCGTCCGGCACACCTGCCGCCAGCGCCCTGCTCGTCAGCGCCGACGGCGGGCGCACGTGGGGCGACACCGGTCCCGGACGTGGGGGAGCGCCGGTCTGGGCGGGTGCCGCGGGTGGTTCCCTCGTGTATGCCGTCGAGGGCGGGCTCGCGTACTGGCAGAGCACCGATGCGGGCCAGCGCTTCACCCGCGTCCCGCTGCGGCGCTGACGCGACGGGCACTCGGCACTGATGCGACGGGCACTCGGCGCTGAGCACACGAGGTTCGGCGCCGACCCGACGGGCACGTCGTACCGGTCTGCCATGCTTGCGCCATGACGCAGGCCGCGGCCCTTCCACCCGGGTACCCGGCGTGGTGGGAGGCCGACGTCGTGCTCCGCGACGGATCGGTCGCCCACCTGCGCCCCATCACCCCCGCTGACGCACCGGCAGTCCACCGCTTCCACGCCGGCCAGTCAGAAGAGTCCATCTACATGCGCTTCTTCGCGCCGCTGCGCCAGCTCAGCGAGCGCGACGTCACCCGCTTCACCACGGTCGACTACCACGACCGGGTGGCCCTGGTGGCGACCGTGCGCGGCGAGATCATCGGCATCGGCCGGTACGACCGGATCACGCCGACGAGCGCCGAGGTGGCGTTCAACATCTCCGACTCCTTCCAGGGCAAGGGGATCGGGTCGGTCCTGCTCGAGCACCTCGCCGTCATCGCGTGGGACTCGGGCATCGAGGAGTTCACCGCCGAGGTGCTGCCGCAGAACCGCAAGATGATGTCGGTGTTCGGCGACGCCGGGTACGAGGTGAGCCGGCGGTTCGAGGACGGCGTCGTGTCGCTGCGCTTCGACATCCAGCCCACCGAGCGGTCCGAGGCGGTGCGGCTCTCCCGCGAGCACCGCGCCGAGTCGGTGAGCATGCACTCGGTGCTGTTCCCGGACTCCATCGCGGTCGTCGGGGCCAGCCGCCGGACCGACTCCATCGGCCACCACATCCTCGCCAACATCCTGGCGGCCGGGTTCCACGGCGCCGTGCACGCGGTCAACCGCGAGGCCATGGAGGTGCTCGGGCTGCCGAGCCACACCCGCGTCTCGGAGATCCCGGACGACGTCGACCTCGCCGTCGTCGCGGTCCCGGCCGACGAGGTGCTCGACGTCGTCGCCGACTGCGCCGAGGCCGGCGTGCGGACCCTGCTGGTGGTGAGTGCCGGGTTCGCCGAGGCAGGGCCGGAGGGGGAGCAGCTCCAGGCCGAGCTCCTGACCCGCGCCCGGGCCGCGGGGATGCGTGTCCTCGGTCCCAACTCCTTCGGGGTCATCAACAACTCCCCGCACGTGCGGCTCAACGCCTCGCTCGCCCCCGAGCTGCCGCCGGCCGGCCGGCTGGGCCTGTTCGCCCAGAGCGGTGCTCTGGGCATCGCGGTGCTCGCCTCCGCCGCGCGCCGCGGCCTCGGCATCTCGGTCTTCGCCTCCGCGGGGAACCGCGTCGACGTCTCCGGCAACGACTTCATGCAGTACTGGATCGACGACCAGGACACCGACGTCGTCGGCCTCTACCTCGAGTCGATGGGCAACCCGCGCAAGTTCTCCCGCATCGCCCGGCGGCTCGCCCTGACCAAGCCGGTCGTCGTGGTGAAGTCCGGCGTGTCGAGCTACGGCGTCCCACCAGGCCACCGGGCCCGGACGACCCGCGTGCGGCCCGAGGCCTTCGACGCGATGCTGCGCCAGGCCGGCGTCATCCGGGTCGAGAACGTCCACCAGATGTTCGACGTCGCCCAGCTGCTCGTCCACCAGCCGCTTCCGGGCGGCAACCGCGTGGCCGTCGTCGGCAACTCGGACGCGCTCGGCGCGCTCACCGCGGAGGCGTGCGTCAGCTGGGGCCTGGAGGTCACGCACGGCCCGGTGTCGCTGCCCAGCGACGCCCGCGGCGAGCTGTTCGCGCAGGCGCTCGCGGACGCCTTCGCCGACCCCGACGTCGACAGCGTGCTCACCTGCTTCATCCCGCCGCTGGTCACCCTCGACGAGGACGTCGCGACCGCGGTCCGCGATGCGGCCCTGCTGTCCGACAAGCCGTGCGTCGCCACGTTCCTCGGCATGCGCGGCGTCGTCGAGCGCCTGGCCGGCACCACGAGCGACGGACGCGAGGAGGTGGTCCCGGCATACTCCATGCCCGAGGACGCGGTGCGCGCCCTCGCCGCCGCGACGAGGTATGCCGCGTGGCGCTCGCGCGACCACGGCGTGCCCGTGCGGCCGGTGGGCATCGACCGCGAGGCGGCCCAGCACCTCGTCGACGAGGTCCTCGAGCGCGACCCGGAGGGGCGGCGCCTCACGCCGACCGAGGCGGCCCAGCTGCTCCAGGCGTACGGCATCGAGATGTGGCAGAGCATCCCCGTCACGACGGCGGACGAGGCGGTCGCAGCGGCCGAGGCCGTCGGCTACCCGGTGGTGGTGAAGTCGGTCGCGCCGCTGATGCAGCACTCACCGGGACTGTCCGGCATCCGGGTCGACCTGCGCACGGAGGGCCAGCTGCGCGGGGCGTTCGAGGCGCTCAACGAGCTGCTCACGCCGCTGTCCGCCAACGCGTTCGTCGTGCAGCGGATGGCGGCCCAGCCGGGCATCTCCTGCGTCGTGCGCAGCGAGGAGGACCCCCTCTTCGGACCGGTCGTCTCCTTCAGCATCGCCGGCGCCCCCACTGAGCTCCTCGGCGACATCGGGCACCGCATCCCGCCCCTGACCGACGTCGACGTCTCCGACCTCATCTCCTCGGTGAAGGCGTCGCCGATGCTGCACGGGCACCGCGGGGCGGCCCCCGTGCACCGCGCCGCGCTCGCGGACCTCATCGCCCGCGTCTCGGTCCTCGCGGACAACCTCCCCGAGGTCGCGAGCCTGGTCCTCAACCCGGTCAACGCCCACGCCGGCGGGGTGGAGGTGCTCGGTGCGGAGGTCACCCTGTCGCCCACGCCGCGGCGCAAGGACCCGGGCCGGCGCACCCTCACCTGAGGCCGACGGACGCGGCGGCGGGCGGGTGCAGCGGGCTGACCTGCAGGTATGGTCGGCGGGCTCCTCCACTCCGGCGTGGTGCCCACGGCTAGGGCAGGATGGCCCCATGGGTCCAACCTCCCCGTCCAGCGCGTCGACACCGCTGGCACCCCTGCCCGACGACCTCACGCGCGCCATCGAGCGCGCCGGCTACTACCCCGCCCTCGTGGGTGACGTCGTCCAGGCAGCGCTCGCGGGGGAGGACGTCGTCTCGCACCTCGTGCACCAGGAGACGACCTTCGACCACGACGTCGTGCGGCGGCACATCACCGTGCTCGCCCTGACCTCGAGCCGGCTGGTCATAGCCCACGCCGACGACCACACCGACGACAGCCCCGAGCACGAGGACACCGCCACCGCCACCACCGAGAGCGTCCCGCTGTCGGCCGTGCGTGGCGTGATGGTGACCCATGTCGTGTCGAACCCGCAGGAGTACCGCCCGGGCTCCCTCGGTCGTGAGATCACCCTGACCCTCGGGTGGGGCGCGGTGAGCCGGGTCGACCTCGTGCCCGCCTCGTGCGCGGACCCCGACTGCGACGCCGACCACGGCTACGAGGGCAGCATCGCCTCGGACGACATCTCCCTGCGGATCAGCGCTGACGCCGAGGGCGAGGCGGCACTGCGACAGGCGCTGGGCTTCGCCCGGCAGCTGTCGGCCGGCATCGGCCGGTGAGGACCGTGACGGTGCTCCCCCCTCCGGACGTCCGGTAGCCGATGCCGCACGAGGGTCTGACCCCACCCCACTACGACGACGCAGGCCTCGCCGGAGTGCTTCCCTCCGTGGCCGCCGCGCTCGGGGTCAAGGGGTATGCCGGACGGGCCCCGATCGAGCTGCCGCCGGCGCGACGCGCCGTCGTGGTGCTCGTCGACGGCCTCGGCTACGAGCTGATCCGCCGCCGCGGCGGCCACGCGCCGTACCTGCGCTCGCTGCTGCCGGGCGCCCACCGGCTCACCGCCGGCTTCCCGTCGACCACGGCCACCTCGATGGGCACCTTCGGTACCGGGGCCCCGCCCGGGGTGCACGGGCTGCTCGGCTACGAGGTGCTCGTGCCCGGCGAGGACCGGCTCGTCAACGAGCTGTCCTGGGAGGACGGCCCGGACCCGCTCACCTGGCAGCCGCTGGAGACCGTGCTCGAGGCTGCCGACCGCGACGGCGTCGCCGTGACCCGGGTCGGCCCGGCGTTCTTCGACGGCTCGGGGCTCACACGGGCCGCGGTGCGCGGGGGCCGGTTCGTGGCTGCCAACAGCCTTGCCGACCGCGTCGACGCCGCCCAGACGGCCCTGCGGCGCGACCAGCGCTCGCTGGTCTACGTCTACTGGGGCGACCTCGACAAGGTCGGCCACGTCCACGGCTGCCAGTCCTGGGAGTGGGGTGACGAGCTCGAGGCCATCGACGCGGAGATCGCCCGGCTGGTCGCCGGGGTGCCGCCCGACACGGCCGTGGTCGTGACCGCCGACCACGGCATGGTCGACGCGCCGCACGCGCTGCGCATCGACCTGGCCCACGACCTCGAGCTCGCGGCCGGAGTCCGGCACGTCGGCGGCGAGCCGCGGGCACTGCAGCTGTACTGCCAGCCGGGCGCTGCCCACGACGTCGCCCACGTCTGGCGCGAGCGCGTGCAGGAGCGGGCGTGGATCCGCACCCGGGACCAGGCCATCGAGGAGGGCTGGTTCGGCCGGGTGGAGGACCGCAACCGGGCCCGCATCGGAGACCTGGTCGTCGCGATGCGCCAGAACTTCGCGATCGTCGACTCCCGCCGCGCCCGGCCACAGCTGCTGGCGCTGCTCGGGCTGCACGGGTCGCTGACACCCGAGGAGTCCGCGGTGCCGTTGTTCCACGTCCCTGCCCGGGTGAACGCCTAGGGTGTCCTCTCGTGGCTGAGCTCGTCTTCTTCTCCGGCACCATGGACTCCGGCAAGTCCACCCTCGCCCTCCAGATGGACCACAACCACCGGGCCAGGGGTCGGCGGGGGCTCATCTTCAGCAAGCTCGACCGCGCCGGAGAGGACCGGCTGTCCTCCCGGCTCGGGCTGTCGACCGCGGCGCACGAGGTGCACGACGACCTCGACTTCTGGGACACCGTGGTGGGACACGCCACCTCGGGGCTGCCGGTCGACTACCTCATCTGCGACGAGGCCCAGTTCTACTCGGCCGAGCAGGTGGAGCAGCTGGCGAAGATCGTCGACGAGATGGGGGTCGACGTCTTCGCCTTCGGCATCACGGCCGACTTCCGGACCCAGCTGTTCCCCGGCTCACGACGGCTCATCGAGCTCGCGGACAAGGTGCAGGTGCTCCAGGTGGAGGCCCTGTGCTGGTGCGGCCGCCGCGCCACGCACAACGCGCGCGTCGTCAACGGCGCGATGGTCGTGGAGGGCGAGCAGGTCGTCGTCGGCGACACCCAGCCCGGCGGCGAGGACCTCGTGGAGTACGAGGTGCTGTGCCGCCGCCACTTCATGCGGCGGATGAACTCGGCCGCAGCCCGGGCCGCCTCGAGCTCGCCCGACGTGCTGCCGTTCGACCTCGACCTCTGCCCGGTGCCGCAGGCCTGAGCGCCGGTTCCCCCAGGTCACGCGCGAGGCGTCACTCGCGGGGCTTGGCCCCGAACATGACGTCGTCCCAGCTCGGCACGCTCGGGCGACCGGTCCGCCGCTTGGCCGGCCGGTTGGACGCGGCCGGGGAGGACTGCTCCTTCGCGGGCGCCTCCTGCCGGGGCTCCTGCTGCTGGTCGGGCTCCGCCTGCGAGCGGTCCTCGGTCTCCGGCCGTGCCGGCTTCCGCTGTGCCCGGTCCTCGCGCTGCCGCGGGCTTGACTCGTCGGGCTCGTCGGTCTCCTGGCCCTCCGCAGCCGTGGAGGCGTCTGGCCCGGGCGCGGACCCGACGCCGGAGACGGGGTCCGGCCGGTCCTCGGGCGAGGTGTACGCGGCCGGCAGCACGTCGTGGCCGACCTCGCCGGCGGAGTCGGCGTCGAGCGGGTGCGGGCCCCTGGCCGCGGGCGGGGGTGGCATGGTCTCGGGGTCGTACGCGAAGTCCTCGAGGGGCAGTGCGTCCTCGCGCGGGGCCTCGTCGACCGGTGTCGCGGCGGGGCTGCTGCGGCGCCGGCGGGGACGACCCCGGTGGGCTGCCCGCTCGCGCATCGCCGACATGAGGTCGAGCGGCTCGTCGGGCACCGGAGGAGCGGCCTGGCGGCGTGGCGAGGACACACCGCCCTCGGCCTCCACGTCGTAGACCGTGGTCGCCCGGGCGGGCGTCGAGACCAGGTGGGGGGCAGGCAGGGGAGAGGCCGGGGTGGCCGCCTCCTCCTCGCTGAGCCAGCGGGCCTCGTCGTCGGCGGCCGTGACGGTGCGCGCCTGCACGTCGAAGGCCCACCGCGCCTGCCGCTCGCGGCCACCGGCGGGGAAGGTGAGGATGACGGTCCACTCGCCGCTGTCGTTGCGCGCGGAGTCCCACTCGGCGAGCGCCGGGTCGACGCCGCGGCCGGACAGGCGCTGGCTGACCCGCGCGGCGAGCGTGGTGGCCTGCTGCCCACCGCCGCCCCGGGCGCGCACCCGCACGGTCCGGGCCAGGCCGGCGACGTACTCGCGCTCGGCCAGGATCGGGCCCTCGTAGCGGGCGACCTTCTCGACGGTCCAGCCCGAGCGCTCGGCGACCTCGGCGGCGGAGTAGCCCGCCCGGATCAGGGCCTGCACCTCGCGGGGACGCATGCCGCCGTCGATCTCGATCTGCAGCTGGCCGAGGCGTGGGCGGTCACGGCGCACGGCAGCGCGGAGCGGCTCGTCGAGCTGCACCCGGAACCGCTCGCCCTCGTTGTCGGACAGCAGCAGGTGCTGACCGTCCTCGTGGACTCCGATGAGCCGCAGGTCTCGCATTGCCTCTCCCGTACCGCCCTGGTCTGTGCTGGGCATCGGCTCGACTCTGCCATCCGTGAGGTCCCCACGAAAGCGCCCACGCCGCGCAGGTACTTTTGACCTGCGATGCTCACCCTCGACACCCACCTGCAGCTGGTCCTCGACCTGGTCGGGGTCTTCACGTTCGCCCTGTCCGGGGGACTGGTGGCGGTGAAGAAGCGGCTCGACCTGTTCGGGGTGCTGGTGCTGGCCGGGGCCGCGGCGCTGGGTGGCGGGGTGCTGCGCGACCTGCTGATCGGCGACGTGCCGCCGGTCGGCATCTCGGACTGGCGGCTGGTGACCAGCGCCGTCGTCGCCGGGCTCGTGACCTTCGTCTACCACCCGGGAGTCGAGCGCATCTCGCGGTTCGTGCGGGTCCTCGACGCCGCCGGCCTGGCCGTCTTCGCGATCGGCGGGTCGCTCAAGGCCCTCGGCGCAGGCATGGACCCCCTCACCTCGGTGCTGGTGGGGGGCATCACCGCCGTCGGCGGCGGCATGCTGCGCGACCTGCTCGCCGGGCAGGTGCCGGAGGTGCTGCGCCGGGAGATGTACGCGCTGCCCGCGCTCTTCGGGTCGGCCCTCATCGTGACCGCCCACCACTTCAACCTGGTCACCCCGATCGTCATCTGGGCCTGCGTCGCGTTCGTCTTCGTGGTCCGGATGGTGGCCGTCGTCCTGGACGTCCACGCCCCCCGTCCCCTGCGCACCGAGCTTCCCCAGTGAAGGATTCCTCCTGTGAGCACCCCTGAGAACACCGCCAGCCCCCTCGCGCCGTACGACGGCATCCTGCTGCTGTCCTTCGGCGGCCCCGAGAAGCCCGAGGACGTCCTGCCGTTCCTGCGCCGGGTCACCGCGGGCAAGAACATCCCCGACGAGCGGCTGGAGGAGGTCGGCGAGCACTACTACGGCTTCGGCGGCCGCAGCCCGATCAACGACCAGAACCGCGCCCTCATCGCCGCCCTGCGCGCCGAGCTGGACCGCCGGGAGATCGACACCCCCATCGTCTGGGGCAACCGCAACTTCACCCCGTTCGTGGCCGACGCCCTCACCGAGGCGCACGAGCACGGCATACGACGGCTCGTGACCGTGATGACCAGCGCGTACTCCTGCTACTCCTCGTGCCGGCAGTACCGCGAGGACCTCGCCGCCGCGCAGCAGGAGGTCGAGGCCGCGGGTGTCGACGTCGAGCTCGACAAGGTCCGCACCTACGCCAACCACCCGGGCTTCTCGCGCACCAACAGCCGGCTGGTCACCGAGGCGGTCCGCGAGGTGCTGCGCTCCGGCGAGGACCCGTCGGCCGTGCGGCTGCTCTTCGTGACGCACTCCGTCCCGACCGCGATGGACGACACGTCCGGTCCCGGCGACGGCGAGGGCAACGCCTACTCCCGCCAGCACCTGGCCCTCGGCGCGGCCATCACCGAGGAGGTCAACGCCACCCTCGACACCGACCTCGAGGGCGAGCTCGTCTTCTGCTCCCGCTCCGGCCCGCCCACCCAGCCGTGGCTCGAGCCCGACGTCAACGACCGGCTCGAGGAGCTGGCCGCCGAGGGGGCCCGCACGGTCGTGGTGGCACCCATCGGTTTCGTGTCCGACCACATGGAGGTCGTCTACGACCTGGACACCGAGGCCGCGGAGACGGCCGAGCGGCTCCGGCTGCGCATGGTGCGTGTGCCCACCGTCGGCGTCGACCCCGAGTTCGTCTCGGGCCTGGCCGACCTGCTCCTCGAGCGGGCTGCCCTCGCGCGCGGCGAGCAGCCGCAGCAGCCGGCGTGGCCGGGCGACAAGCCGCTGAACTGGGTCTGCGCCCCCGGCTGCTGCCCCAACCTGCGCGTCGCCAAGCCCGCCCTGTGCGGCCGGGACTGACCGTGGACGCGGTGCTGCCGTCGGGGGAGGAGCTCGAGGAGCTCGAGCGCGTGGCCGTCACCGTGGCCGGTGAGGCGGGCCGGCTCATCGTCGACGAGCGCCCGCGCGACCTCGGCGTGTCGAAGACCAAGAGCACGGCCACGGACATCGTCACCGTGATGGACCAGCGCGCCCAGGACCTGCTCCGCGCCCGCCTGGGGCAGCTGCGCCCGCAGGACGGCTTCCTCGGCGAGGAGGAGGGCGGCGCCGCCGCCCGGTCCGACGTCACGTGGGTCGTGGACCCCATCGACGGCACCGTGAACTACCTCTACGCCCTGCCCGCGTATGCCGTGTCCGTCGCGGCCGTGGTCGGCGACCCCGCCACGCCCGGCGCGTGGCAGCCGGTCGCCGGGGCCGTGGTCAACCCCGTCACGGGCCAGCTCTTCCACGCCCGCGCGGGCGGTGGTGCGTGGCTGCGCACGGGCGACGGCGAGGACGAGCGGCTCGAGGTGGGGGCGCCCCCGGTGCTGGCCCAGGCGCTGACGGGCACGGGGTTCGGCTACGACCCCGAGCGACGGCGCGAGCAGGCGCGGCTCCTCGTCGAGGTGCTGCCGCGAGTCCGGGACATCCGGCGCCTCGGCAGCGCCGCGCTCGACATCTGCGCGGTGGCCCACGGCACCCTGGACTGCTACTACGAGCAGGGGCTCAACGCCTGGGACATGGCTGCCGCGTGGCTGGTGCTCACCGAGGCCGGCGGGGTCTTCACCGGGCTCGGGGACGCCCCGCCGACGCCCGACATGGTCGTGGCCGGGGCGCCGGCCCTGCACGCGGAGCTCGAGCGCGTCGTCCGCGAGGCGAGGGCCGCCCGCGCCTGACCGGTGCCAGGCCCACGGTGACGATCGTCCCGGCGCCCGACGGCGACGGGACCGCCGGCCACCGCCCTCGCGTCAGGCGCTGGCGGCGAACCCCGCCAGCTCCGGGATGCGCAGGCCGTGCTCGTCAGCGAGGCGGGCGAGGTTCTCCAGCTCGGCCTCCCGGACGGAGGCGAGGTAGTCGTCACCGGACTCCCGCGCCCCGCGCAGGGACTCCATGGCGCTCTGGGCGTGGGAGCGGATCTCACTGTGGAACTCGGTCATCGTGCACCCCTCTCTTCGTCTGGGACGAGGTGTAGGTCGGGCTCGGGCCGGAGCAGAGACTCTATGCACCCGAACGCAGGAACCGGGAACCGGGTTGCCCGTCTTGGGTGAACAGTGGGTGAATGCAGACGCTTCCTTGGCGTTTGGAACCGCCACGTTCGGGCAGAAACGGGACGCTTCACGAGGACGCCGGCGAGAGTGCGGCAGGCGAATCTGGACCCGATGGTGACGCCCCGGTCTCCATGGGGCACAATCCCGGCCTGCGGTGGGCACAAAACCGCACGCACCTGCGTTGACACCGGCGAAATGGCTTCCCGGCGAGCGGGAGGCCAGATGTACCGAGCAACAGGAGAGCGACAGCGACCATGGCGACTGACTACGACGCGCCGCGCAAGACCGATGACGAGCTGTCCGAGGACTCGATCGAGGAGCTGAAGTCCCGACGGGTCGACAAGAGCGCCTCGAGCGTGGACGTCGACGAGGCCGAGCAGGCCGAGGGCTTCGAGCTCCCGGGTGCCGACCTGTCCGGGGAGGAGCTCTCGGTCCGGGTCATCCCGCGGCAGAGCGACGAGTTCACCTGCTCCCGGTGCTTCCTGGTGCACCACCGCAGCCAGCTGGCCAGCGAGGCCGGCGGGGTGCTGGTGTGCCGGGAGTGCGCCGCGTAGGTGGCACCCGCGTCCGGACGGACGACGGCAGGGCCGGGCAGGGATAGGGTCAGTCCACGTGGCTGACCCTTCCCGCGTCCCGGAGCCGGCGGTGCCCGTGCACCTGCGCCGGCTCGACCCGGACCTCCCGGTGCCCTCGTACGCCCACCCGGGCGACGCCGGCGCCGACCTGCACGCAGCGGTCGAGGTGACCCTGGCCCCGGGTGAGCGCACGCTCGTTCCCACCGGGGTGGCCCTCGCCCTGCCGGAGGGCTACGTGGGGCTGGTGCACCCACGGTCCGGGCTCGCGGCCCGGCACGGCATCACGATCGTGAACGCACCCGGGACCGTGGACTCCGGCTACCGCGGGGAGGTGCTGGTCAACCTGGTCAACCTCGACCCCTGCGAGGAGTTCACGGTGCGCCGTGGTGACCGCATCGCGCAGCTCGTGGTGCAGCAGGTCGCCCGCGTGCAGTTCCTCGAGGTCGATTCGCTCGAGGACAGCTCCCGGGGTGACACTGGACACGGGGCCAGTGGTGGCTTCGGGCACCACACCACGACGACGAAGGACTGACGACAGCAGTGGGCATCTTCCGACGAGGCAAGCAGACCGCGGCGACCGACGAGACGGTTCCCGCCGACGCCGTCGACGACCTCTCCGTCGAGGACTCCGCCGCGGACGCCGACGCGGACACCGCCACGGTCGGCTCCGCGGACCTGGCGACCGGCTACGACGAGGACACCAGCGGCCCGTCCGACGCGGACGCGACCGGCGCACCGCGCACGGGCCGCCGCGAGGAGCTCGGCCCGTTCGACAGCTCGGAGGTCGACGGCGAGTCGGACGGCCGGCTCGATCTCGGTGGCCTGCGCATCCAGGGCGTCCCCGGGATGGAGCTGCGGCTCGAGGTCGACGAGGAGGCGGGGCAGGTGGTCGGCGCGACTGCCGTCATCGCCGACTCCGCCGTGCAGCTCCAGGCCTTCGCCGCCCCCCGGACCGCCGGCATCTGGGACGAGATCCGCGGCGAGATCGCGGAGTCGATCCTCAACCAGGGGGGCACCGCCGACGAGGTCCGCGGCGAGCTCGGCCTCGAGCTGCGCACGCGCATGCCGTCCGCCGGTCCCGACGGGCGGACCGTCTTCGCCCCGGCGCGGTTCGCCGGCGTCGACGGCCCGCGCTGGTTCCTGCGCGCCGTGTTCTCCGGCCGTGCGGCGATCGAGGACGAGGCGGCCGCCCCGCTGCTGGAGGTGGTGCGCAACACGGTCGTCGTCCGCGGCGACGCCGCGATGGCCCCGCGGGAGATGCTCCCGCTCCAGCTCCCGGCCCAGGCCGAGGTGCCGGAGGGCGACGCGACCGAGGGCGACGACGCACCCGCCCGGCGCGCCGACGACCTCAAGCCCTTCGAACGCGGCCCCGAGATCACCGAGGTCAGGTAGGCAGCCATGGCTCACCCCAGCACCCCGACCCGGGTCGGCGGCACGGGCACGAAGGAACACCGGTCGGCCCTGGCCCGGCTCGGCGAGCGGCTCACCAAGTCGGTGACGCAGATCGAGGCCGACGAGCTGCAGGAGGACGCCGCCCGCATGGGCTGCACCCCCATGTGCGACCTCGTCGACCGGCAGGAGGCGACGGTGTCCGGCACCGTCCGCGCGGTGACGCTGCGCCCCCGCGTCAACGTGCCGGCCCTCGTCGTCGACCTCTACGACGGCAGCCGCACCATCAACCTCGTCTGGCTCGGCCGTCGCACCATCGGCGGCATCTCGCCGGGCACCTACCTGCGGGCCAGCGGCCGCGTCACCTGGACGCGCGGCGTGCCCACCATCTTCAACCCGTCCTACGAGATCGTCCCGCCGCGTGGCCACTGACCGCCCGGCTGCGGACGTCGGCGGGACCACGGTCCCGCTGACGACGGTGGAGGAGGTCATCCGCCACCGGCTGTCGGCGACCCTCGGCGGCTGGCGCGGCTCGCTCGAGACCGCCCTGCCCACGCTCGCCTTCGTCGTGGCGTGGGTCGCGCGGAACGACCTGCGGACGGCCGTCGTCGCCGCCGTCGCCGTGACGGTCGTGCTCGCCGTGGTCCGGCTCGCCCAGCGCCAGAGCGTCAAGTTCGTGCTGCAGGCCGTGGTGCCGACCGTGGTCGCCGCCGTCTTCGCGCTGCGCTCGGGCCGGGCCGAGGACGCGTTCCTGCCCGGCATCCTCTGGAACGCCGTCATGGGCGTCGTCGCGGTCGTGTCCGTCGCGACCCGCTGGCCGCTGGTGGGCTTCATGGTCGCCGCGGGCGACCCGGACCTCGCCGAGGACCCCCTGGGGTGGCGGCGCGACCGCGGGCTGGTCCGCGTCTGTCAGCGGCTGACCCTCGTGCTGGTCGCGATCTTCGCCATCCGGCTCGCCGTGATGGTCCCGCTCTACCTCGCCGGCGCCGTCGCGGCCCTCGGCGTCGCCAAGATCGTCCTCGGGTGGCCGCTGTGGCTCGGCGCCGTCGCGGTCATGGGCGTGCTGCTGGTCCGGGGCCACACCCCGCAGGAGGTCGCGCCGGGGACCGAGGTGGAGCACGCACCCCACCACGCCGTCGAGGTCGCCGAGCGCGGCCCGGCGACGGACACCGAGTCCGCAGCCCGCTAGCGCAGGCGGCCAGGGACACCGAGACCGCACCGCGCTGAGACGCGCGACGCCCCCGGGGAGCCGTGGGCCGCGAGTCGGTCGGTCGTGCGCGACGCCGGCGCGGGTCAGTCGGCCGCGCGCGGCACCCGGTCGCCCGGGCTGAGCATCGCCTCGAGCTCGTCCTCGAACTCCGGGGTCGTGATGAACAGCAGCTCGTCGTGCGGCTCGAGCGAGTCGTCCCGGCTCGGTGCGATCGGGTGGTCCTCGCGGATGATGCCCACGAGCACCGTCTCCCCGGGGAACGCCACGTCGCCGGCGCGCTTCCCGGCATACGGGCTGTCGGCCGGCAGCGTGAGCTCGACCATGGTGGCCTGGCCCTGCTGGAACTGGAAGATCCGGACGAGGTCGCCCACGCTCACGGCCTCCTCGACGAGGGCGGTCATGAGGCGCGGCGTCGACACGGCGACGTCCACCCCCCAGGCCTCGTCGAACATCCACTCGTTCTTCGGGTTGTTGACCCGGGCCACGGTGCGGGGGACGCCGAACTCGGTCTTGGCGAGCAGCGAGACGACGAGGTTGACCTTGTCGTCACCGGTCGCGGCGACGACGACGTCGCACTCGGCGAGGCCGGCCTCGTGCAGGGCGGTGATCTCACAGGCGTCGGCGAGCAGCCAGCTCGCCTCGGGGATCCGGCTCTGGATCTCCTTGCGCTCCTTGTCCATGAGCAGCACCTGGTGGCCGTTGTGCAGCAGCTCGCGGGCGATGGAACGGCCCACGCTGCCGGCGCCGGCGATGACGACACGCATCGATGTCCTCCTGGTTCGTGCTTCTCGTCAGTGCTCGCTGGGAGCGGGCGGGGCATCGAGCGTGCGCTCCACCGACGGCAGGTCGCTCACCAGGGTGGCGACGTGCAGCAGGTCGCCCTCCTGGAAGACCGTGTCGTGCTCGACGAGGATGCCGGAGCCGAGCCGGGTCAGGTATGCCGTGCGGGCGCCCGTGGCCTCCTCGAGCGCGCTGATGCGGTGGCCCACCCATGCGGGGTTGACCGTCACCTCGGCGATGACGACCTTGCCGGAGGGGTCCACCAGCTCGGGCACGTGGCCCTGGGGGAGCAGGCGGCGGATCATCTGGTCGGAGGTCCACTTCACCGTGGCCACGGTGGGGATGCCGAGCCGCTGGTAGACCTCGGCGCGGCCGGGGTCGTAGATGCGGGCGACCACGTGCTCCACGCCGAACGTCTCCCGGGCCACGCGGGCCGCCAGGATGTTGGAGTTGTCACCGCTCGAGACGGCCGCGAAGGCGTAGGCGTCGTCGATGCCCGCCTCCTTGAGGGTGTCGCGGTCGAAGCCCACGCCGGTGACGCGGCGCCCCTCGAAGGAGGACCCCAGCCGGCGGAACGCCGACTCCTCCTGGTCGATGACGGCGACGTCGTGGCCCTGCGCCTCGAGGCTGTGCGCGAGGGAGGACCCGACCCGCCCACAGCCCATGATCACGAAATGCACGACGCCGACGCTACACCGAGGCGAGACCCCCGGCGGAGGGCGGCGCGCAGGGGCCTCCCGGGCCCCATAGAGTGTTCGCCGTGCCAACCTCTGGACGCGTCCTCAAGCGGGTGCTCGTCGGGCGCGCGATGCGCAGCGACCGCCTCGGGGAGACCCTGCTCCCCAAGAAGCTCGCGCTCCCCATCTTCGCCAGCGACGCGCTGTCCTCCGTGGCCTACGCCCCGGACGAGATCTTCCTGACCCTCGGCCTCGCCGGCGGCTTCCTGGCCCTGACCCACTCGTGGCAGATCGGCCTGTGCGTCGTCGCCGTCATGCTGGTCGTCGTCGCGTCCTACCGGCAGAACGTCCACGCCTACCCCTCCGGCGGTGGCGACTACGAGGTGGCCAACACCAACCTCGGGCCCAAGGCCGGCCTCACCGTCGCCTCGGCCCTGCTCGTCGACTACGTCCTCACCGTCGCGGTCTCGATCTCCTCGGGCGTGCAGAACGCCGCCGCCGCCCTGCCCTTCATCCGCGGGCACGAGGTCGTCGTCGCCGTGGCGCTGGTCGTGCTGCTCACCGCGATGAACCTGCGCGGCGTGCGCGAGTCGGGCAAGGCGTTCGCCATCCCGGTCTACGCGTTCATGGCCAGCGTCATCGGCATGGGCGTCGTCGGGCTCATCCGGGAGGTGACCGGCACGCTGCCGCAGGCCGAGAGCGCGAAGCTGACGCTCGCCCCCGAGACGGGGTTCGAGTCCCTCGGCGGCTTCGCCCTGATGTTCCTGCTGCTGCGGGCGTTCTCCTCCGGCTGTGCCGCCCTCACCGGTGTCGAGGCGATCTCCAACGGCGTCCCTGCGTTCAAGAAGCCCAAGTCCCGCAACGCCGCGACGACGCTGCTCATGATGGGCCTGGTCGCCATCACGATGCTCATGTCGATGCTGGTGCTGGCGAAGTGGACCGGCATCAAGTACGCCGAGAACCCGGCCAAGCAGCTGCTGCTCGACGGCAAGCCGGTCGGCGACGGCTACGTCCAGGACACGATCATGGGGCAGGTCTCCAAGGCCGTGTTCTCCGGCTTCCACCCGGGCGTCGTCATCGTCTCCATCGTCGCCGGGCTCATCCTCGTCCTCGCCGCCAACACGGCGTTCAACGGCTTCCCGGTGCTGGGCTCGATCCTGGCCAAGGACGGCTACCTGCCGCGCCAGCTGCACACCCGCGGTGACCGGCTCGCCTTCTCCAACGGCATCCTCATCCTCGCCGGCGCCGCTGCGTTCCTCATCATCCTGTACAACGCCGAGGTCACGAAGCTGATCCAGCTGTACATCGTCGGCGTCTTCGTCTCCTTCACGCTGAGCCAGACCGGCATGATCCGGCACTGGAACCGGCACCTGCGCCTCGAGCGCGACCCCAGGGCACGGGCCCGCATGATGCGCAGCCGGGTCATCAACGCGATCGGCGCGACCATGTCCGGCCTGGTGTTGGTGGTCGTGCTGCTCACCAAGTTCGTCCACGGCGCGGGCTACGCCATTGCGGCCATGGTGGTGCTGTTCTTCATCATGCTGCGCATCCACCGGCACTACGAGCGGGTCCGCGAGGAGCTGCGGGTGATGGAGGACGACAGCGAGGCGCAGCTCCTGCCGAGCCGCGTCCACGCCATCGTGCTCGTGTCCAAGATCCACAAGCCGACCCTGCGGGCGCTCGCCTACGCCCGGGCCACGCGGCCCAACCGGCTCGAGGCCATCACAGTCAACGTCGAGCCCGACGAGACCAAGGCCCTGCAGGAGGAGTGGGACCGGCGCCGGATCCCGGTGCCGCTCAAGGCCCTCGACTCGCCCTACCGCGAGATCACGCGGCCCGTGGTCGAGTACGTCAAGTCGCTGCGCTCGGGCCACCCCCGCGACGTGGTCGTCGTCTACATCCCCGAGTACGTCCTGGGCCGCTGGTACGAGCAGGTCCTGCACAACCAGAGCGCGCTGCGGCTCAAGGGCCGGCTGCTGTTCACGCCCGGCGTCATGGTCGCCAGCGTGCCGTGGCAGCTGCGGTCCTCCGAGGGCGTCGAGGAGCGGCTCGACGGCCCCACGGCGGGCTCGGTCCGGCTCGGCCAGTGAGCGAAGGCAGCGAGCCCACGGTGCCGGGCGGTGCCGGCGACCTGTCCGTCGGTGACGAGGTGGAGGTCGAGGTCGGCCCTGTCGCGCACGGCGGCTTCTGCGTCGCCAGGCACGAGGGTCGGGTCATGTTCGTGCGGCACGCCCTCCCCGGGGAGCGGGTGGTCGCCCGGGTCACCGAGGCGCGCGAGGGGCAGCGGTTCGTGCGGGCAGACGCCGTGGGCGTGACGACCGCCAGCCCGCACCGGGTCCAGCCGCCCTGTCCGTATGCCGGGCCGGGGCGGTGCGGCGGGTGCGACTTCCAGCACGCGGACCTGGCGTACCAGCGCGAGCTGAAGACCGCCGTCGTGCGCGAGCAGCTGTCCCGCCTTGCCGGGCTCGAGGTCGACGTCGAGGTCGAGGCGCTGCCCGGTGCGCCGGACGGCCTCGGCTGGCGCACGCGGGTCGAGTTCGCCGTCGACGAGAACGGCCGGGCGGGCCTGCGCAAGCACCGGTCGCACGACCTCGTCCCCGTCGACACCTGCCTCATCGCCGACCCGCGGGTGCTGGCCACCGGCGTGCTCGAACAGGACTGGGCGGGGGAGCAGTCGGTCGACGTCGTGGCGCCCTCGGTGGGGGAGCCCGTCGTGGTCCCCGTCCCCGGCGCCGAGGCGGTGCCCGTGGTCACCGAGGCCGTCCGCGGCGACCGGTTCTCCGGCGAGTTCGAGGTGTCCGCGCGTGGCTTCTGGCAGGTCCACCCGGCCGCCGCGACGACCTTCGTCGACACCGTCCTCGGCATGCTCGCGCCGCGTGCGGGGGACACCGCCCTCGACCTGTATGCCGGCGTCGGCCTCTTCGCCCGCGCGCTGGCCGAGCAGGTCGGCCCCACCGGCCGGGTCGTCGCCGTCGAGTCCGACCCGCGCGCCACGGACAAGGCCGAGCGCAACCTGGCGGCTCACCCGTCCACTCTGGTCGTGCGGGCCAGGGTGGACGACGCGTTCGGTGTCCCGCGGCCGACCCGCAAGGGGTCGTCGGGCAACCGGCGCGCGGCTCGCGGCCGCAAGCTGCGCCGTCACCCGATGCTGCCGCCGACGGCCGACCTCGTCGTCCTGGACCCGCCGCGCACCGGGGCGGGGCGCGAGGTCGTGGCGCAGGTCGCCGCGCTGGGTGCCAGGGCCGTGGCGTACGTCGCCTGCGACCCGGCGGCGCTCGCGCGCGACACGGCATACCTCGCCGACCACGGCTACGCCCTGCAGGCCCTGCGCGCCTTCGACGCCTTCCCCATGACCCACCACCTGGAGTGCATCGCGCTCTTCGAGAGGACCCGCACGTGAGCACCACCGACCGGACCGACCTGACCAGCGCCGCGGGGGAGCCCGGGACGAGCGGGACGGCCGCCGACCCGTTCGTGCACCGGGTCGAGGTCCACTTCTACGAGGTCGACCAGGTCGGGGTCGTCTTCAACGCGTGGTACCTCGCGTGGTGCGACGACGCACGTCTTGCCTACTGCGACTCGCGCGGGTACGGCATCGAGGAGGCCAGGGCGCACGACGCGATGCCGCTGGTGCGGCACGCCGAGATCGAGTGGCTCGCGAGCCTGTCCGCGGGGGACCACGCGGAGATCGTGGTCCGCCCGGTGCGCGTCGGCACCACGTCGTTCACCCTCCGGCACGAGATCCACCGGGCCGGCGACGGGCAGCTGTGCGCCGTCCTCACCATCACCTACGTGGCGGCCGGTCTCGCCGAGCGGACCAAGCGAGACCTTCCGCTTCCACTGCGTCGCGCGCTGGAGCAGGATCGATCGCAGAGCCCCTCCTGACGTGATATCTTGACGTCAAGATAAATCGGACGAAGAAGTCGACAGCATCGAAGGAGCCTGCAGTGGCCAGCACGAACAGCTTCAACGCCCACGGTGAGCTGAAGGTCGGTGACAGCTCCTACGAGGTGTACCGACTCTCCGCGGTCGAGGGCAGCGAGACCCTCCCGTACAGCCTCAAGGTGCTGCTCGAGAACCTCCTGCGCACCGAGGACGGCGCCAACATCACGGCCGACCACATCCGCGCGCTCGGCGGCTGGGACGAGAACGCCGACCCCGACACCGAGATCCAGTTCACGCCCGCCCGCGTGATCATGCAGGACTTCACCGGCGTGCCCTGCGTCGTCGACCTCGCCACCATGCGCGAGGCCGTCGCCGACCTCGGTGGCGACCCGACCAGGATCAACCCGCTCAGCCCGGCCGAGCTCGTCATCGACCACTCCGTCATCATCGACGTCTTCGGCCGTAAGGACGCCTTCGAGAAGAACGTCGAGATCGAGTACCAGCGCAACGGCGAGCGCTACCAGTTCCTTCGCTGGGGCCAGACCGCGTTCGAGGACTTCAAGGTCGTCCCGCCCGGCACGGGCATCGTCCACCAGGTCAACATCGAGCACCTCGCCCGCACGGTCATGGTGCGCGACGGCGTGGCCTACCCCGACACCTGCGTCGGCACCGACTCGCACACCACGATGGTCAACGGCCTCGGTGTGCTCGGCTGGGGCGTCGGCGGCATCGAGGCCGAGGCTGCCATGCTGGGCCAGCCGGTCTCCATGCTGATCCCGCGCGTCGTCGGCTTCAAGCTCTCCGGCTCGATCCCCTCCGGCGCCACCGCCACGGACGTCGTCCTCACGATCACCGAGATGCTGCGCAAGCACGGTGTCGTGGGCAAGTTCGTCGAGTTCTACGGCGAGGGCGTGTCGGCGGTGCCGCTGGCCAACCGCGCCACCATCGGCAACATGAGCCCCGAGTTCGGCTCCACCTGCGCCATCTTCCCGATCGATGACGTCACCCTGGAGTACCTGCGCCTCACCGGCCGCTCGGAGGAGTCGGTCGCGCTCGTCGAGGCCTACGCCAAGGAGCAGGGCCTGTGGCTGCAGTCCGGCCCGGACCAGCCCGAGGCTCGGTACTCCGAGTACCTCGAGCTCGACCTGTCGACCGTCGTCCCCTCGATCGCCGGCCCGAAGCGCCCGCAGGACCGCATCGCGCTCACCGACGCCAAGTCGGCGTTCCGCAAGGTGCTCCCGACCTACGTCGCCCACCACGAGGGCGACCCGGGCGCGGCCTCGTCCTTCCCCGCGAGCGACCCGCAGGCGGGTGGCGGCTCGGGCGACGGGTACAACGGCGGCGACCAGCCGGCATACGAGGGTGACGGCAGCGACCGTCCCTCGAAGAAGGTCACGGTCACGACGGCCGAGGGTGCCTCCTTCGAGATCGACCACGGCATCGTGTCGATCGCCTCGATCACGAGCTGCACCAACACCTCCAACCCGTCGGTGATGATGGCCGCCGCGATGCTGGCCAAGAACGCCGTCGACCGCGGCCTCACCGTGGCGCCGTGGGTGAAGACGTCGATGGCGCCCGGCTCCAAGGTCGTGACCGACTACTACGAGAAGGCCGGCATGTGGCCCTACCTCGAGAAGCTCGGCTTCCACCTCGTCGGCTACGGCTGCACCACCTGCATCGGCAACTCGGGCCCGCTGTCGGACGAGATCTCCAAGGCGATCAACGACAACGACCTCGCTGTCGTGTCGGTGCTGTCGGGCAACCGCAACTTCGAGGGCCGGATCAACCCGGACGTGAAGATGAACTACCTGGCGTCGCCGCCGCTGGTCATCGCCTACGCCCTCGCCGGCACGATGGACTTCGACTTCGAGTCCGAGCCGCTGGGCCAGGACACCGACGGCAAGGACGTCTTCCTCAAGGACATCTGGCCCACGCCGGACGACGTCGAGCACACGATCGCCCAGTCGATCAACCAGGAGATGTTCACCAAGGACTACGCCGACGTGTTCGCCGGCGACGAGCGGTGGCAGTCGCTGCCGACGCCCGAGGGCAAGACGTTCGACTGGGCGCAGGACTCGACCTACGTCCGCAAGCCCCCGTACTTCGACGGCATGCAGATGGAGACGACCCCGGTCGAGGACATCGCCGGCGCGCGGGTGCTCGCCAAGCTGGGTGACTCGGTCACGACCGACCACATCAGCCCGGCCGGCTCGATCAAGGCCGACAGCCCCGCCGGCAAGTACCTCGCCGAGCACGGCGTCGAGCGCAAGGACTTCAACTCCTACGGCTCGCGCCGCGGCAACCACGAGGTCATGATCCGCGGCACGTTCGCGAACATCCGCCTGAAGAACCTGCTCCTCGACGGTGTCGAGGGCGGCTTCACGCGGGACTTCACCAAGGGCGGCGAGCAGACGACGATCTACGACGCCTCCGCCGCCTACCAGGAGGCCGGCGTTCCGCTCGTGATCCTCGCGGGCAAGGAGTACGGCTCGGGTTCGTCGCGTGACTGGGCCGCCAAGGGCACGCGCCTGCTGGGCGTCAAGGCCGTCATCGCCGAGAGCTACGAGCGCATCCACCGCTCCAACCTCATCGGCATGGGCGTCATCCCGCTGCAGTTCCCGCAGGGGGAGTCGGCGGAGTCGCTGGGTCTCGAGGGCACGGAGACGTTCTCGATCACCGGAATCGCCGAGCTCAACGAGGGCCGCACGCCGAAGACCGTGAAGGTCCGGGCCGAGAAGGACGGCGGCGAGCCGGTCGAGTTCAACGCGGTGGTGCGGATCGACACCCCCGGCGAGGCCGACTACTACCGCAACGGCGGAATCCTCCAGTACGTCCTGCGTTCGCTCGTGAACGGCTGAGTTCCCCTCCGCCGCAACGGAGTTCGCCAAGGGGTATGCCGCGTGGGAGACCACGCGGCATACCCCTTCTCCGTGCGCTGGCCGGGCCGTCCACCGTCCGCGCCGGTCGGGGACCCGCCCTGCGGAGAGACCCTGCGGACAGCCTGCGAACGCCCCTCCGAACGCCGTGCGGAGACTGCTGCCGACACGTCGCGCGGAGGGTGTCGGATCGCTGGTTCGGTTGCATCCCCTTCTGGTTGGTGTTGCACTGGGTGTCAGAAGTCCTTTGAGCCGGGGAGCTTGGGGGAGCAGGGGAATGAGGGGAATCGTGCCGTGGCGCCGCCTTGTGCGGCTGCTGCTCGGTGCCGGGTTCCTGTGTGTCGCGTGGGTGGTGCTCTCGTCGGTGGAGGCCCAGGCGGCTGACTCGCCGCGCCCCGCCGGCCTGCTCGCCGCCACGGCGTCCCCACCCCTCCTCCCGGCTCTCGACGAGGTCACGACGACGTCTGCGCAGGCGACTGCGGCTGTGACGGGCACTGCGACGGGGGTGGTGACGGCCCCGCTGGATGGCGCCGTCGCGGCCACCGTCGACACCACCCAGGAGGTCGTCGGGCAGGCGACGCGGGTGGTCGAACGGACCACGAGCAGCGTGCCCGTCGCGGGGCAGGCGGTCGCCGAGGTGACCCCCGTCGTCAGGGACGTCGTCGAGGACGTCACGACGCCGGTCGCTGACACGGTGGACGCCGCGCTCCCGCCTGCGCCGTCCGAGCCGGCTCCGGCTCCGTCTCCGGCGCCGTCGCAGGGAGTCGAGCCGACGGAGGCCACCGAGCCGCCGGCGGGGGAGCCGTCCACCGGGACGACTGCGCATGCGCAGCCTCGCTCGGAGCGCATGGCGCCCGAGGAGGGCGTGGCCCCCGAAGTCGTTGCGCCGCAGTCGATTGCGTCGTCCGGACCTGTCGGGCCGCCGAGCGGCGCGGTGGAGACGCGAGTCGCGTCGACGTCGCCTTCGTCAACGCCTTCGGTGGCGTCACCGAGGGGCGCGGACGATCCCGGTCCGGCGGTTCCGCTCGCTCCCGAACCGCAGGCACCGGCAGCGCCAGCTACCTCGAGCTCGTCCGGCCCGGTGGCCGGCGACGTCGCCGCACTGCCGTCGCACGTGGTGCTCCGTGCCGCGGTGTGCGCGCTCGGTTCGCGCCGCGCGGGGTCCCTGACGGGCTCCGACCCCGAACGACCCGACAGCCGTCCTGACTGATCGGCTCCCTTGCGTCCCTCGCCGGACGCGACAGAGCCATGCCCGCTCGTGCGGGCGACTTCACGATCAGGAAGGAACGACCATGCACGCATACGTGCGCAGGGGCCTCGAAGCGGCCCTGCTCGTCGGGGGAGGCATCCTGTTCTTCGCAGGGACGGCCTCGGCCGACGACACGAACGGGACGTCGGGCACCCTCGCCGGCAACCAGCTGGCGACCGTCGTCAGCGCGCCGGTGACGGCGTCCGGCAACACCATCTCGGTGCTGGGGGACTCCACGTCGAGCAGCTCGACGGGATCGAGCACGGCTGGTGGGGGCGGGACGGCCGGCTCCACCACGAACGGGACCGACTCGACCGCTGGGGGCAACCAGGTGGCAGCGCCGGTGTCGGCGCCGGTCGCCGCGTCCGGCAACAGCATCTCGGTGCTGGGGGATGCGACCTCGAGCGGCTCGTCCGCCTCGACGTCGACCAGCGGCTCGGGGGCGTCGGGCTCGGGTTCGACGACGAGCGGCACCGACTCGACGGCTGGTGGCAACCAAGTGGCAGCGCCGGTGTCGGCGCCGGTCGCCGTGTCCGGCAACAGCATCTCGGTGCTGGGGGACTCGGGCTCCAGCGGCTCGTCCGCGTCGACGTCGACCAGCGGGTCGGGGACGTCGGGTTCGACGGGATCGGGTTCGGGTTCGACGACCAGTGGGACGGACTCGACCGCTGGGGGCAACCAGGTCACCGCCCCGGTGGCTGCGCCGGTGACGGTCGGCGGCAACGCGGTGTCGGTGCTGGGGGACGCGTCCTCGAGCGGCGCGTCCGCATCGACGTCGACCAGCGGGTCGGGGACGTCGGGTTCGACGGGATCGGGTTCGGGTTCGACGACCAGTGGGACGGACTCCACGGCTGGGGGCAACCAGGTCACCGCCCCGGTCACGCTTCCCGTCACCATCGGGGGGAACGCGGTCTCGGTCGTGGGGGACGCCAGCACCGTCGACCCCTCGACGGGTGGGACGACCACCCCGCCCGGGGGTGGCTCGACGGTGCCCCCGGGCAGTGGGGGAGGCGGCTCGACGCCGCCCGGTGACGGTGGCGGCGGCTCCACCACACCGCCCGACACGACCGGCGGCTCCACGACCACGCCGGGCGGTTCCGGTGGCGGGGGCACGCCGAGTGGGGACGTCGTGGACCCCAGTGCGGGTCCGTCCAGCTCGGGCGCTGCCTCTGCGGTTCCCGCTCTGGACACCGCCGCAGGGACGGTCCTCGCCCACACGGGTGCTGCAGCCCTGCAGCTGCTGCTCCTGGCGCTGACCCTGCTGCTGGTGGGCGCGGCAGCGCTGACGACCAGGAAGTGGGTGCCCACGGCGGCCTGACCGAGGGCTGCGTCGGCCGCTGTCAGGTGCCGATGCGCGAGCCGGCGGTCCCGGGACTGAAACAGCCACGGTCCCGGGACCGCCCTCGGCCGCCCACTTCCGCCAGGCACGGACGCCTGGGCCGTGCACCGGGCAGGCTGCAGGCCCCGTCCGGCTGGGCGGGGTCAGGAGCAGGGACGTGGTCGGGGTGATGGACAGCCGTCGGGGTCGCCCGGCGGCGCCACACGGAGGCGGCTGCGTCGCAGCGCCTCGACCAGGTCGTCGTACGAGCCGGGGACGAGCTGCCACTGCACGACGGGCCCGTGGTCGCCCCCGACCACCGACCCGGCATACCGCTGCCGGTGCACCACGGTGTGGTGGGCGCGGCAGAGGAGGGCGGCGTTGCCGACGTCGGTCGCCCCGCCGTCGGCCCAGTGCACGAGGTGATGGGCATCGGTCCAGCGCGCGGGCTTGGAGCAGCCGGGGAAGGTGCAGCGCCGGTCCCGAAGCCACAGGTGTCTGATCTGACCGGGCGTGAACAGCCTCTTCGCCTGGCCCTGGTCGAGCACCTCACCGCGAGAGCCGAGCACGACCGGCACCACCTCGGCGTCGCATGCCATCCGCCGCACGGTGTCGGTGGTGAGCAGGGCGTCGCCGGAGGTCAGGCCGGCGCCCCGGCAGCGCCGCGTCAGCACATCGAGGCCGACGGTCACGACCAGGGTCGTCTTGGCCTGCCGCGGGATCCCGTCCGGCACCTCGACGGCGCGGCGGACGAGGTCGAGAAGGGCATCCGCGCGACGGGCGGCGGGGGTGCGCAGGTCGAGCTCGCCGGTCTCCTCGTCGCGGGAGGGTCTGGCGAGCGCGTCGACAGCGGCGTCGACGACCGCGGCGCCCTCGTCGTCGAGCAGCAACGTGTAGCGGGAGAGGCCGAGCGGGCCCCTGCTCTTGACCATCGACCGGTGTGCTCGCCGGGCGTCGTCCTCGTGCTCCACCAGCCGGTCGGGGCGCAGCTCGTTGGCGGTGTGGCGCAGGGCCACGGCGAGGTCACCCTCCGACAGGCCGCCGTGCCCGCGCGCGGAGTCGAGGAGGATGCCGGTCAGGCTCTCGAGCTGGTCGGCATCGGCCAGGCCGCGCACGGACCGGTGGAACCGGACCAGCTGCGCCGCCTTCGAGACCGGCAGGCTCGAGGCGGTGTCGCCGGTGCAGGCTGCCGTCGCGGCCGCGACCACGTCGGCCAGTCGAGGCTCGTCCGCGGACCCCGCCACCGCGTCGGCGGCGAGGACGGTCCGCTGGGGCAGCTCCGGTGCGACGGCCCGGGCCCAGTCGACAGGACCCCATCCCTCGCCCTGGTCCAGGCTGCGCCGCTTCGCCTCCGCGAGGACCGAGACGAGGTGGGCGTCGACGCACGCCGAGAGGCGGCCCAGCAGCTGCAGGGCCGCCGTGACCTCCCCCTCGCCCAGGGCCCACAGCCGCTCCGGCGACGAGGAGGTCATCGCCTCGAGTGCCGCCGCCGTGGCAGCCAGCACCGGCCTGGGCCCGGCGGCTCCTCGCCAGGCGAAGCCCTCGTCTGCGGTGGACATGACCCAAGCCTAGGTGCGACCACCGACAGCCGAACGTCGATGAGCGCAAGCGAAAGCGACTGGGCCACAACGACTTCTGGCGTCACCGGTAGTCCACCCTGTTCCTTCCGGTGATGGTCTGCCGACGTCCCTGCCAGGTCGAGCTGCCTCCCCCGAACGGTCGACATCCGACGGTCCCGGCCACCCACGCCGGGTCATCGTGCCAGCCTGCCGGCATGGGGATGGACGTCTACGTGGGGCCGCTGTCGCGGTACCTCGCGCGGAACTGGATGACCGTCGTGCAGCAGGTCGGGGCCGCGACGGGCCGCCGCGTGCAGGTGCTGAACGTCGGCGACTCACCGGCCAGCCAGGACGACGCGCAGCCGTTCCTCGACGACGAGGCGGCCGATGTGATGGTCAGCACCTGGCAGGCGGAGCTGCTCGCGGCCCTCGGCAGCGACACCCCCTGGGACGACCACCACGACCTGCCGTACTGGACGGACAAGCCCGACTGGGACGGGTACGGCGGCCTGGTGCTGCTTGCGGCATACCTCGAACGTCCCGAGCTCGTCCCCACCTCGCGGGGCGGTCTCTTCCGGCGCGCGCACGCCGACGACCCACGCGGGTTCCAGCGGGCGGAGGCCTACCAGGCGGCCAGCGCCGCCCCGGCGCGCTTCCCCAGCCTGCTCGGCGGCACCGAGTGGTGGTTGCCGGTCGAGACCCGCGGTCGCGTGTTCCGGGCGCCACGCCCCGACGGACCGGTGACGACCATGGCACCGGTGAGCCGCCTGCTGCTCGAGCTCAAGGAGGTCGCCGAGGCCATCGGTCTCACCGACCGCGAGGAGCGAGTCGCGATCCGGGCGGCCGGACCACCCGACCGCGACGCGGACGTGGAGACCTGCGCCCGGTTCGGGCTGTCGACGCTGCTGCCGCTGGCGGGCAAGGCGTACGTCGAGCGCCAGCCGCTGCTCCTCGACTTCTAGTCGTCGACCCAGAAGCCGCGTCCGCCACCGAACCAGTCGCCGAAGTGGTCGCGGTACGACCCGCCGCCCCGGCCGCCGCGCGAGCCCAGGTAGCTGCCGACCACCGCCGCACCGAGGTCGTCGAGCTCGGGGGCGACGACGCGTCCCTCGACCCGCTTGGCCATCTGCTCGACGAACCGTGCCAGCCCCGGGTCCTCGCCGAGCCGGAAGAACGTCGCCTGCGCCCCGAGCCGCGCCACGTTGTCGAGCTCGCGCACGCTGTAGGCGATCGTGAGCGGGTGCGGCGGGTAGTCGAAGTAGACGCCGCCGTCCGGCTCGAGGTGGGCGGTCGGCTCGCCGTCGGTCACGACGAGCAGCACCGGCTGCGCGCTCGGGTGCTTGCGGAAGTGCCTCTGCGCCAACAGGAGTGCGTGGTGCAGGTTGGTGCCCTTGGCCCACTCGGCGTCGAGCGCGGTGAGCTCCTCGATCTCCATGACCTGGGCGTGCCGGCCGAACCCGATGAGCTGCAGGTGGTCGCCCCGGAACCGCGTCCGCACGAGGTGGTGCAGCGCGAGCGCCGTGCGCTTCATCGGCACCCACCGCCCGTCCATCGCCATCGAGAACGACGTGTCCACCAGGAGCGCCACCGCCGCCTGCGTGCGTGCCTCCGTCTCGGAGACCTCGACGTCGCGGATGTCGATGCGTATGCCGGGTGCCCGGCCGACGCCGGCGCCCCCACGTCCCAGCCCGCCCCCGGAGGAGGCTGTGCGCAGGACGGCGTTGGTGACGGAGCGGGTGACGTCCCACGGCTGGGTGTCGCCGAACTGCCACTCGCGGGTGGCACCGCTCGGTTCCGCCGCGGCGCCGGACTGCCGGACGTCACGCTGTCCCTGCCGGCCCGACAGTCGTTGTGCCACGTCACGCAGCAGCGCCCGGCCCAGCTGGCGCATCGCCTTGGGGGAGAGGCGGAGCTGGCCGTCCGAGGTGCGGTTGAGGTAGCCGGAGTCGCGCAGCGCCTTTTCGAGGCGGGAGAGCGTGCGCGCGTCGACCGCGGCGGCGTCACCGACGAGGCGAGCCAGGGCGTCGACGTCGATGTCGTCCATCCGCGCACCCGGGTAGGACTGGGACAGCTGCTCGCTCAGCTGGTCGAGGGCGGCGAGGTCCTGCAGGGCGCCGGTGCCGTCGCCGAGCCCGAGCCCCTGCGAGCCCTCGAACTGCTCCGACCCCGACCAGTCCTCGCCGGGCCGCAGTGCCTGGAGGTTCGCGTCGAGGTCGGCGAGGGCGTCCATGAGGGCCGGGCTGCCGAACGCCTGCGCCGACAGCTCCATCAGCTCGGCGCGCTGCTCCGGCGTCATCGAGTTGAGCATCCGCTGGGCCGCGGCGGCGCGCTGCGCCAGGCTGTCGACGAGCTCCTCCACGGACTGGGGGTTGTCCGGGAAGTAGTCGCCGTGCTGCTCCATGAACTCGCGGAACTGGTCTGTGGTGTCCTCGCCACGGCGGTGTGCCGCGAGCAGGTCGTTGAGGTCGGACAGCATGCGCCGCACGTCCTCGCGGTCCTCGTCCGTGGCGTTCTCCAGCGCCTGCTTCATCCCGGCGAACCGCTGGTCGAGGGCCTCACGGCCGAGCAGGTCCTTGATCCGCTCGTAGTCCTCCCGGGCGGAAGGGCTGCGCCACTGGTAATCGGCGAGCTCGCTCACCGCTCCGGCCGTCGACGGCGGCAGGTTCTCCATCCGCATCTCGGCGAACCGGGCGTCGTCGTCGAGGTCGCGGGCCAGCTGCTTGCGCTCGGCCAGGACCGCCCGGTCGAGCAGCTCCTTGACCTCCTGCAGGGTGCCGTCGAGCGAGTGCCGCTGCAGCAGCTCCTGGCGCTTGCGGGCGACCTGTGCCGCCAGGTCGTCCAGGCCCGTCTGCTGGCGCGAGCCCCGGCGGAGGTACTCACGCATCGCGTGCTCCGCGGAGTACCCCGCCATGACGTCCTCGCCGATGGCGTCGAGGGCCTGGGCGAGGTCGACCGGTGGAGCGAGCGGGTCGGGACCACCTGAGTACCGGGCGTAACGGGCCCGGTGCCCACGGGCCATTCCGTGCGGGCCGCGCCCACCCGGCATAGCGGAGGACTCGCTCATCCGTAGACCGTCTCGCCGTCGGCGCTGTCCTTGTCGATCCGGCGCGCCAGGTAGAGCGCCTCGAGGGCCAGCTCCACGGCGCCGGCACGGCCGCCGTCCGTGGTGGCGCCCAGGCGGTCGGCGAGCTGGTCGTAGAGGTCGGACTCGCCCAGCACGGGTAGGCCGGTCAGCACGTCGCGCGCCGACACCTGCTCGCCCGTCGTGACGCTGGCACCGTTCTCCAGGGCGGAGACGAGCAGCCCGAGGTCGATGCCGCCGAGGTGGCGGCGTGCGGTCTCGGCGACAGCGGTGCGCAGCAGGTGGGTGAGGACCTCCTGCTCGCGGCCCTCCTCGCCGGTCTCGAACTCGATCTTGCCGCCGAGGACCTCGACGGCGCTGTCGAGGTCGACGACGCGGGCGATTGCCTCGTCCTCACCCTGCCGGGTGGCACGGTGCAGGGCGGCGGCCGCGACCGTCTCCGCGCCTGCGATCGCGAAGCGGGCCGAGACGCCCGAGCGCTGGTCGACCGACGACGACTCCCTCAGCCCGCGGGTGAACCGCGCGAGGATCTCCACGAGGTGGTCGGGCAGCTCGGCGACGAGGTCGGCCTCCTGTCGGATCACGGCCATCTCGTCCTCGAGCTCGCGCGGGTAGTGCGTGCGGATCTCGGCGCCGAACCGGTCCTGCAGCGGCGTGATGATCCGGCCTCGGTTGGTGTAGTCCTCGGGGTTGGCGCTGGCCACGACGAGCACGTCCAGGGGCAGCCGCAGGACGTACCCGCGGATCTGGATGTCGCGCTCCTCCATGACGTTGAGCATCGCCACCTGGATGCGCTCGGCCAGGTCGGGCAGCTCGTTGATCGCGACGATCCCCCTGTGGCTGCGGGGGATCAGGCCGAAGTGGATCGTCTCGGGGTCGCCCAGCGAGCGGCCCTCGGCGACCTTCATCGGGTCGACGTCGCCGATGAGGTCGGCGACGGAGGTGTCCGGGGTGGCGAGCTTCTCGGCATACCGCTCGTCGCGGTGGCGCCACGCCACCCGCAGGTCGTCGCCGAGCTCGGCGGCGCGCCGGATCGACGCGGGGGAGACGGGGTGGAACGGGTGCTCGCCGAGCTCGGAGCCCTCGATGACGGGGGTCCACTCGTCGAGCAGGCCGACGAGGCTGCGCAGCAGGCGGGTCTTGCCCTGGCCGCGCTCACCGAGCAGGACGACGTCGTGCCCGGCGAGCAGCGCCCGCTCGAGCTGGGGGATCACGGTGCTCTCGAAGCCGTGCAGGCCGGGCCAGGGGTCCTCGCCGGCGGCAAGCTTGGCCAGCAGGTTGTCGCGGACCTCCTGGCGCAGCG
The DNA here is from genome assembly GCF_031456495.1 of Phycicoccus sp. 3266. Lineage (NCBI taxonomy): Bacteria > Bacillati > Actinomycetota > Actinomycetes > Micrococcales > Intrasporangiaceae > Phycicoccus > Phycicoccus sp. 3266. The sequence goes on from NZ_JAVDUW010000003.1 coordinate 159,782, forward strand.
GCTTGTGCTGGTGGCCGGAGGCGCGCAGCTCGCCCACGGTGCGGGCAGTGGGAGCGGGAGTCGGAGTGGTGGTCGCGGAGGAAGGGTGCGTCACCGCCTCACGCTAACTCCGAAGCCGCGGATTGGGTATGCCGGGCGTCCACCCCGTGGTCCGCCCGGCACCGGCTGGGGTGCGGATCCGCCTCAGCCCATTGTCTTCTGGCCGTCGAGCGCCTCGCGGATGATGTCCGCGTGGCCGGCGTGCTGCGACGTCTCGGCGATGACGTGCAGCGCCGCCCGGCGGACCGTCCACGTCGCACCTGGCTCGAACCACGGGGCCTTCGGCAGCTCGTGCGCGGTGTCGAGGTCGAGGGTCCGGACGAGCTCGTCGGTCCGGGCCGCGACCTCCTCGTAGCGGGCCAGCTGCCCGGCGAGGGTCTCGTCCGCGGTGAGGCGGTGGGAGTCCTGGAACGCGGCCACCTCCGGCGGCGGGTTCTGCCAGTCGATCGACGCCCAGTCGATGTCCGGCGCGGTGCCGGCGCCCTCGGTCATGAACGTGGCCCAGTTCGCCTCGGTCTCGGCCACGTGCTTGATGAGGCCGCCGAGGGTCAGCTCGCTCACGGTGGTCCGGGTGCGGGCCTGCTCGTCGGTGATGCCGCGGACGGTGAACCGCAGGAAGCCGCGGTGGCGGCGCAGCGTCTCGATGATGTCGTCGCGCTCGCGCGAGCCAGTGGTGGGGGACTGGGGCTGGGGCGAGGAGGTGTCCATGGGATCCAGCGTAGGAGCGCTTCCGGCCAGTTCGTGACCTGATTTCCCGGTCGTTCCGCAGCTCCCGGGGAGCTGTCCTACACTCGAACATGTGTTCGATCGACAGCCCAGGACGGCAGCCGTGCCGCCGGGCTGGCCGCCGCTCGTCCCGCCCCCTGAAGCCGAGGGGTGGCAGGTGCCGGCGGTGTCGTGGCTGCTCGACTTCTGCCCGGCGGACTACCGGCTCTACGCCTCGTGGCGGCGCCAGCCGGTGGCCCTCGCCTGGCTGGCGACCCGCCACATCGACGCCCAGCTCGTCGCGATGCGGCAGGCGTACCGCGAGGTGCGCGTCGAGCTCGGTGAGCACCTCACCGACGAGGGACTCGCGCAGGTGCTCGCCGACCTCGAGTCCGAGGGTGTGCGGCTGTTGGCGGCTCGCCGCAGCGCCGGCCTGGTCTACGACGCCTTGCAGGGCAAGCGCTACGTGCCCCGGCTCTGAGGGGGTGCCTTCCCGCCGGGGACGACGCGGTCGCCGGCGCGGTGCGTCGAATTCGGACGAAACACTTCCGGTCCAGGCGACATGATCAGGGCGTGAGGGACACAGGGGAGTGGTTCGTCGAGGTGTTCGAGGCGACCTATGCCGATCTGGTGAGGTTCGCCGCGCGGCGGACCGAACCGCAGCGGGCGGAGGAGATCGCGGCGGAGGCCCTCGCCGTCGCCTGGCGACGGTCGGCCGACCTGCCCCGTGAGTTGGGCGACGCGCGGGCATGGTTGTTCGGTATCGCCCGCAACCTCCTGATGGCGAGCAACCGTCGGGACCTCGCCCTGCGTGTCCGGGTGTGCGACCCGACGGACCTGGATGCGGCCGAGGTCGGTCACGAGGACGCGATGCCGCGAGGGGCGTTCCCGATGACCTCGTGAGGAGCCCGCACGCGCGTCGGACGTTGAGCCGGATCATGAACGAGACGCAGCTGCCTGCGCCGCCGGCCCGCCTGGCTGCGCGCCAGGTCCTGAAGTACGCCGTTGCGGCGGGAACGGTGTTGGTGGGGGGCGCCGTCCTCGTCGACTTCGCGAGAGGCGGCACGGCATACGCCTCGTGGACGCCGGCCGCACGCGTTGCCAGCCCCCAACAGCAAGCCCGGTTGGGCTGGGACTGCATGTCGCACCTCAGCGGGACGGGGTACCTCATCAGGCTCGTCGAGCTGCGCGGCAGCTACGCGTACACCGTCTTGACGCGTGCTGACGGGCACGAAGCCACGTGCCTGGTGGAGAACCCCGACGCAAGCCGCCTGGTCATGGTCGGAGGCTACGAGGGCACCTTGACGCAAGACCCTCCATCGGCGGGTCTCGTGACGAACAGCGTTCGCCCGATGACCAACGACAACGGGGACGTCGCGTTCGAGGTCACCGGCAAGGCAGGAGCCGACGTCGCCTCCGTGTCGATCGTCACGGACATCGGCGACGTGGAGTCGACCCTGAAGGACGGCTACTTCGCCGCTTGGTGGCCGGGTCGGCAGTCGTTGATCCCTTCGTTCGGACCCCCGAACCCGACTGTGCGGATCACGCTCAAGGACGGCACCTCCCGGGAGGCCCGCATGCAGGACTTCGACGTCTCCCCGATGTGATCCGCCCCGCTGGTCGGTGGCCACGCGGGTGGAACCCCGCGCCTCAGCGGTCCGGGTCGGCCACCAGCTCCACCTCGACCTCGTCGCCCGCGCCACGCCCCGTCTGCTTACGGGTCTCCGCGTTGAAGGAGACGAGGTAGCGGCCGCCCATCACCCCGACGGTCGTCCTGTACGTGTAGCCGCCGTCGATCGTCACCACGACGGGTACTCGCTTGCCGCGGTTGAAGGACAGCACCGTTTCCTCGGGAACGACGATGCCCACGTTGTTGCCACCCGTCGACTCGAGCACTGTGCGGAAGGTCGTCATGCGCCCAACCATAGGTCTCGCGCATGGATGTCAGCCCTTGACGCCGCCCTCGTTGGCGCCGCGGATGAAGTGGCGCTGCAGGGCGAAGAAGAGGACGGCGACCGGGATCGTCGTGAGCAGGGCCGCGCCCAGCTTGAGCGGGTACTGCGTCCCCGTGCCCAGCTGGCCGCTGACGAGGCTGGCGAGGCCGGTCACCAGGGTCATGTGCTCGGGGGTGCCACGCGTGACGACGAGGAAGTGCGAGAACTCGTTCCACGACCCCTGGAACGACAGGATCGTCAGCGTGATGAGGGCCGGCCGGGCCATCGGCAGGACCACCGACCAGAACGTGCGGAAGATGCTGGCGCCGTCCATCCGGGCGGCCTCCTCGATCGAGACAGGCACCGAGTCGAAGAACTGCTTCATGATGAAGACGCCCGCCCCGTCGACGATCAGGGGCAGGATCATCGCGGCATACGTGTCGTAGATCCCGAGGTAGTTGACCATGAGGAACTTCGGGATGAGCAGCGCGACGCTGGGCACGCTCATCACGGCCAGCAGGGCCGCGAAGACGAAGCCGCGCCCGCGGAACCTGAGGCGGGACAACGCATACCCGGCCAGGCTGTCGAGGAAGACGCGACCCACCGTGACGACGACGGCGATGACCACGGAGTTCGACAGCCACCGCATGAACGGCACGCTGCCGGCGCCCTGCCCGAAGATCTGCTTCCACGCGTGCAGGTCGAAGGGGTTGGGGACCAGGGACAGGGGATGGGCCGCGGCGTCCGGGTCGGTCTTGAACGACGTCGCGATCTGGATGAGGAACGGGTAGATGAACAGGACCGAGAAGAGCGCGAGGGCCACGTAGAGCAGCACCTGCCGCAGCGGGCTGGTTCGGCGGTTCACCGGGCCACCGCCTTCGACCGGCGCAGCAGTGGTCGACGCTCGTCCTTGTCGGTCAGCACCCAGCGCTGGATCCGCGTGAGCACCACGATGATCGCGAAGACGACGAACGCCATGGCAGCTCCCGAGCCGTACTTGAAGTTGCCGAAGCTCTGCTGGTAGCTGAGGTATGCCGGCGTCAGCGTCGTGCCGTTGGGGTTGCCCTTGCCCATGACGTAGATCTGGTCGAAGACCTGCCAGGTACCGATGAGCCCGAGGGTGATGACGAGGAAGAGGGTCGGCCGGATCATCGGGATCGTGATGTGGCGCAGCTTCTGCCAACCGCTCGTGCCGTCGAGGGCCGCGGCCTCGTCGATCTCGACGGGCAGGTCCTGCAGCGCCGCGATGAACATGAGCATGAAGGTCCCCGACGTCGTCCACACGACGAGGATGATGATGACGCTGAGCGCGACGGACGGCCCGGCGACCCAGTCCCACAGGGAGCGGCCGAGGATCTCGCCCTGAGCCCACCCGGGGTTGTCGACGCCGACGGCGCTGAGGAGCAGGTGGACCAGGCCGCGGTCGTCGGTGAACCAGTTGGGCTGACCGGCGCCGATGGCACCCAGGAGGGCGTTGACGGCGCCGGTGGCGGAGAACAGGAACAGGAACACCGTCGAGATGGCGATCGAGCTCGTCACCGACGGGAAGTAGAACGCGGTGCGGAAGAAGCCCTTGGCCTTGAGCATCCGGTTGTTCACCAGCAGTGCCAGCCCCAGGGCCAGGACCGTCTGGAGGGGCACGACGAACAGCACGTACCAGAAGGTGTTGCCGATCGACTGCATGAAGTTGGAGCGGGTGAGGCCGTCGCGTGCGAAGAGGTCGCTGTAGTTCCGCACCCCGACGAACTCGGCCCCCGGGCCACCGCCGAACGGGTTCACCGAGCCGTTCCAGCTGGTGAGGCTGACCCAGAGGGCCATGACGATCGGGACCACCATGAACAGCCCCAGGATGACGATCATCGGGCTCACGAACACCCAGCCGGCCACGCCCTCGCCACTCCGGATCCCCTTGCCCCTGCTGCCTCCCCGGCCGCCGGGCGCGCCTCGGCCACCCCGCCCGCGGGGAGCGCGGGCAGTCGCTGTCAGGGCCTCCGTGCGCACCGCCTGGTTGGCGCTGCTGCCGAGCTGGGTCATGGGTCCTCCTGGGGCGTGCTGCCGCGCGGCGGCCGGGTGGAACGGGATTGCGGTGGTGGGTCAGGAGTGGTGGCGGGCGGCGTGCGAGGCGTCGGGGGTCGCTCGCACGCCGCCCGCGGTCGGGGACGGGTCAGCCGCCGAGCGCTGCCGAGCCGTTCTTCTGCAGGTCGGACAGCCACGCCTTGGGGTCACCGGAGGTGCCGGTCAGGGTCGCGAGCTGGCTGTTGAACTTGCCGATCACGTCGTCCAGACCCGGGAGGTTCACCGGGCCCTGGCCGTATGCCGCGCCGTCGACGAACGCCTTGCTGTCCGGGTACTTCGCCGAGAACTGCTGCAGTCCCTCGGTGGTCGAGGGCATGACGCCGAACGCGTCGGCGAACTTCATCTGCTGCTCGGGCGTGATGAGCGACTTGACCAGCTCGACCGCCTGGGCCTGGTTGGGGGACTTGGCCGCGATGCCCCAGCAGTTGCTGAACAGCAGCGTGCCCTTGCCGGCCGGGCCGGCCGGGAGCTCCACCGTCTTGTACTTGATGTTGGGGTAGTCCTTCATGCCACCGGCGATCCAGTTGCCCTCGATCGTCATGGCGGCCAGGCCCTTGCCGAACGCCTCGCCACCCCAGCCGGCGGCAGGCTTGGTCTGGGTGTTGAACTTGAGGGACCCCTCCTTCATCATCTTCTGCACCTCTTGCAGGCCCTGGAGGTTCCCGGGTGCGTCCGCGCTCATCTTGCCGTCGCTGACGACCCAGCCCCCGGCCTGCTTCATGAACGCGCCGGAGCGGTTGATGTCGTTGCCGATGACCAGGCCCGTGACATTGCCCTTGGTGAGCTTCTTGGCGACGGTCTCGAGGCCGGCCCAGTCCTTGGGGACGTCGGCGTCGGTGAGGCCGGCCTTCTGCCACAGGTCGGTGTTGATCTCCAGCGCCAGGGTCGAGGAGTCCTTGGGGGCGCAGTAGAACTTGCCGTCGTAGGTGAACGTCTTCACCAGGGAGTCGACGAAGCCGGCGTCCTTGACCTGGTCGCCGTAGGCGTACAGGTTGCCCGCCTTGGCGTACGTGCCGATCTTCGAGGCGTCGGTGTAGAAGAGGTCCGGCGGGGTCGAGCTCGCGAACGCCTGGCCGAGCTGCTGGCCGAGGTCGGAGGCCGCGATGACCTCGACGGTGTTGCCGGTCTTCGACGCCCACGCGGCCGTCGCGTCCTTGACGGCCTTGGTCTCGGCGTCGCCGGAGCTGCCGATCATGACGGTGAGCTTGACCGGGCCCTTCTTGGTGTTCTGGGTGGCCGTGCTGCTGCTGAAGCCGCCGCCGCCACAGGCGCTCAGCGCCAGTGCGGAGGTGGCCGCCAACGCGACGGCGAGGATGGGGGTGCGCCTCATGAACTGCTCCTTCGGGTGGTGCGCCCGGTGGGGGTGCCGGACGGGTCTCGTGTGCTGCTCGCACGGATGGTCAGGGTGGGTGGGAGGAGAGCGGTCCGCGCAGCTGCCTCGCCCTCGGGCGCGCCGCGCTGGAGGATGCCCCAGGCGGCCTCGGCCGCCGCGTGCAGAGGCTGCCGCAGGCTCGTGATGGAGAGCGCTTCGGCGACGTCGGAGTCGTCGAAGCCGACGACGCCGATGTCGGTACCGAGCCGCAGGCCCCGGGCCTGGATCGCGCGGACCGCTCCGAGGGCCAGCAGGTCCGAGGCGCACAGGATCGCCCCGCGGCCCGCCATCCCGTCGACCAGCCGCTCGGCGGCGGCAGTGGCTCGGGCCAGGTCCTGCACCGACTCGGCCGTGAGCGACGCGTCGTCCTCGTGCCCGGAGGTCGTGAGGGCGTCGAGCCAGCCGGCGCGACGGTCCTCGCCGACGGGGGAGCCCTCGGGCCAGCCGAGCCACGCCACGTGCTCGTACCCCTGCGAGAGCAGGTGCTCGACGCCCATGCGCATGCCCGCGCGGCCGTCGACGTCCACCCAGCAGTCCAGGTCGGGGCGGTCCCAGATGCGACCGAAGGACACGAACGCCACGTCCTGCGCGAGCAGCCAGTCCGGCCGGGGGTCGCCGTGCCGGGTGTCGCCGAGCACGAACCCGTCGACGAGCCCGCTGCCGAGGAGCCGCTCGTAGCCCTCGATGAGCGAGTCCGGCTCGGGGGCGAAGGTGACGAGGTGCGCGGCGTGGCCCGGCGCCGCCACCGTCATCTCGACGAGGAACCCGTCGAGGATGTGCCCCATCCGCTCGACCCCCCACGGGTTGACCTCGAACCCGTAGGCGCTCGCACGGCGGCGGCGCAGCTGCTGGGCGGCGGCGTTGGGGGCGAAGCCGAGCTGCTCGACCGCCGCGTGCACCTTGGCGAGAGTCTCGGGCGCGAGCAGGTGCGGCTTGTTGAGCGCGTTGCTCACCGTCTGGCGCGACACGCCGGCCGCGGCGGCGACGTCGACGATCGTCACGCGCTCGCCCTGCCGGGTCGCTCTCGGTGCCACGTCGCTCCCTTGCGAAGTGATCGTCGGTGGTGGGACGGTTGCCCCGGACACCGATTGGAACGTTCAAATCCGTGTCCACCGGAAGAATGACCGACAGCGACTGCGTCGTCAAGAAGTTGCCGGAGTCCCGGCTCGGCGGACGGTCCGCCACCTGAGAAGGTGGCAGCACCGCGTGCCACCACGCCCGGTACGACGCACACCGACCCGAAGGAGCCGCCCGCATGCCCACTCGACACCGCCAGCCGTGGCTGCACGACCTGGCGATCACCGTCCGCGGCAACGTGACGGCCCTGTCCGGGGAGGACGGCCAGCTCCTCCCCGGCACGGCGCACGGCCTCTACGTGGACGACGAGCGGGTGCTCAGCGGCCTGCGCGTGACCGTGGGCGGCGACGAGCCGAGCCTGGTCGCCGGGGAGGCGCGCGCCGGCAGGGCCCAGTTCCTCTCCTCGGCCCGGGACCTCGGCAACCCCGGCGCGGACCCGACCGTCGAGGTCCGGCGCAGCAGGGAGCTCGTCGAGGCCGGTCTGGTCGAGACGATCCGCGTCGTCTCCCGGGCGGCCACGACGGTGAGCTCGGTCCTGCGGGTCGAGCTCGAGGCCGATGGTGCCGACATGGCCACGGTCAAAGCAGGTCAGGTCGACCAGCCCCCGCTGGCACCGTCCGTCGACGGCGCCCGCGTGCTCCTGGAGGCCCCTCGTCACCGCGTGACCGTCGAGGCAGGGGCGTCGCCGCGGGTCGAGGCAGGCGCGGCCGTCTACGAGCACCCCTTCGACCTGCCGCCCGGCGACTCCCTGGAGCTGGTGGTTCGCGTCGGGACGACACGGCGGACGGAGAGCGCGCTCGACGCCGACCCCGGGCTCGACGCGGTCACGTGGGACGACGTGGTCGTCGAGGCGGACGACCCCCGACTGGCACCGCTCGTGGCCGAGTCGATGGCCGACCTCCGCCACCTCCTCCTGAGGGACCCCCTCGACCGCGCCGACGTCTTCGCCGCGGCCGGAACCCCTTGGTACCTCACGCTCTTCGGCCGTGACTCCATCTGGGCGGCACGGCTCATGCTGCCCTTCGGCACCGAGCTCGCAGCCGGCACGCTGCGCTCCCTCGCGCGACGCCAGGGCACGAAGGACGACCCGGACTCCGCCGAGCAGCCCGGCAAGATCGCGCACGAGGTGCGCCGCACGGCATACGGCGCGGCCGGCCACGCGCTCCAGCTCCCGCCGCTCTACTACGGCACGGTCGACGCGACGGCGCTGTGGGTCTGCCTGCTCGTCGACGCGTGGCGGTGGGGCCTTCCCGAGGACGAGGTCCGCGCGCTGCTGCCGAACCTGGACGCCGCGCTGGACTGGCTCACCGGACCCGGCCGGCCCGACACCGACGGCCTGCTCAAGTACATCGACACCACGGGCCACGGCCTGGCCAACCAGGGGTGGAAGGACTCCGGCGACTCGATGCGGATGCGCGACGGCCGCATCGCCGACGCCCCCATCGCGCTGGTGGAGGCCCAGGCGTATGCCGTGGAGGCGCTCGCCGGCGCGGCCGACCTGCTCGAGGCGCTGGGCGCCGACGACGCCGGTCGGTGGGCGGGGCAGGCGCAGGACGTGGCGGCGCGGGTCCGAGACCGGTTCTGGGTCGAGGACGACCAGGGGCGCTACCTCGCCATGGCCCTGGACGGCAGCGGGGCGCCGGTCGACGGCGTCGGCTCGAACATGGGCCACGTCCTCGGCACGGGCGCGGTGACCGCGGACGAGGCCGCCCTCGTGGCCCAGCGCCTCACCTCGCCCGGTCTGCTCGACCGGTTCGGCGTCCGGACCATGTCGACCGACACCGGCGGGTTCAACCCCATCGGCTACCACACCGGCTCGATCTGGACCCACGACACCGCCATCGCCGCGGTGGGGCTCTCGCGTGAGGGCTTCGGCGATCTCGCGGGAACCCTGGCGCAGGCCCTCGTCGGCTCCGGGACCGCGTTCGACCGCAGGTGGCCCGAGCTCTACTCCGGCCTGCCCGTCATCGAGAGCCCGGCGCCGTACCCCGCGTCCTGCCGACCCCAGGCGTGGTCCGCCGCGTCGGTCGGCGCGCTCGTCACGACCGCCCTCGGCCTGCGTGCCGACGTGCCGAACGGGGAGCTCGTCGTGCGGCCGCCCGCCACGCCGCCGTTCGGCAGCCTGCGGGTGCGGGGGCTGAGGTGGGGCGCGACCTCGTTCTCCGTGGTCGTCGACCGTGACGGCGGCGTGCACGTGGAGGGGCTGCCCGACTCGGTCTCCGTGGTGGTGACGGCTTAGACTCGGGCGTTCCCCCCAGGACGCAGCACGGGTCCGCGAAGGACGCAGCACGGCGAAAGGACGCACCCTGTGGGACTGCTCGAGACGATCGCGAGCCCGGCAGACCTCAAGGCGCTGACGCCTGCCCAGCTCCCGGCGCTGGCCGAGGAGATCCGCACGTTCCTCGTCACCGAGGTCTCCAAGACCGGTGGTCACCTCGGCCCGAACCTCGGCGTCGTCGAGCTCACCATCGCCCTGCACCGCGTGTTCGACAGCCCGAAGGACACGATCGTCTTCGACACCGGGCACCAGTCGTACGTGCACAAGCTGCTCACCGGGCGGCACGACTTCAGCCGGCTGAAGAAGAGCGGCGGCCTGTCCGGCTACCCGAGCCGCGCCGAGTCCGAGCACGACGTCGTCGAGAACAGCCACGCCAGCACCGCGCTGTCCTGGGCCGACGGCATCGCCAAGGCCCGTCGCCTGCGCGGAGAGCGCGGCCGCCACACCGTGGCCGTCATCGGTGACGGCGCCCTCACCGGCGGCATGGCGTGGGAGGCGATCAACAACATCGCCGCCGACAAGGACCTGCCGCTCACCATCGTCGTCAACGACAACGAGCGCTCCTACGCCCCGACCATCGGCGGCCTCGCCGAGCACCTCGCGACGCTGCGCACCACCCGCGGGTACGAGCGCTTCCTCGACTGGGGCAAGAGCACCCTCTCGCGGACCCCGGTCGTCGGCGGCGCGATGTACGAGACGTTGCACGGCATGAAGAAGGGCATCAAGGACATCGTCGCCCCGCAGGGGATGTTCGAGGACCTGGGCCTGAAGTACCTCGGCCCGGTCGACGGCCACGACGAGCAGGCCGTCGAGCAGGCCCTGCGCCGGGCGCGGTCGTTCGGCGGCCCGGTACTCGTCCACGTCATCACGCAGAAGGGCCGCGGCTACGCCCCCGCCCGCAACGACGAGGCCGACCAGTTCCACGGCGTCGGCAAGTTCAACCCCGAGACCGGCCTGCCGTTCGAGGTCAGCGGCCGCATCTGGACCGACGAGTTCAACGACGAGATGGTCGCGGTCGGCAGGGAGCGCGACGACGTCGTCGCCCTGACGGCCGCCATGCTCATCCCTGTCGGGCTCGACGGCTTCGCCGCCGCGTACCCCGACCGTGTGTTCGACGTGGGCATCGCCGAGCAGCACGCCGTGACGATGGCCAGCGGCCTGGCGTATGCCGGGATGCACCCCGTCGTCGCCGTGTACGCCACGTTCCTCAACCGGGCCTTCGACCAGCTGCTCATGGACGCTGCGCTGCACCACGCCGGCGTCACGTTCGTCCTCGACCGGGCGGGCGTCACCGGGTCCGACGGGGCCTCGCACAACGGCATGTGGGACATGACGCTCGCGTCGGTCGTCCCCGGGCTGCGGCTCGCGGCCCCGCGCGACGGCCAGCAGGTGCGCCTGCAGCTGCGTGAGGCGCTCGAGGTCTCCGACGCCCCGACCGTGCTGCGCTTCCCCAAGGGCGACGTCGGGCCGGCCGTGCCGTCCGTCCGCACGCACGGCAGCGTCGACGTGCTGCACGAGACCTCCGCCGACTCCTGCGAGCTGCTCGTCGTCGGCGTGGGCGTCTTCGCCTCGCTGGCCGTCGACGTGGCCGCCAAGCTCGAGGCCCAGGGACACAGCGTCACCGCGGTCGACCCGCGGTGGGTCCTGCCGGTCAGCGACGACCTCGTCGAGCTCGCGCGGTCCGCCGCCGCGGTGGCCGTCGTCGAGGACAACCTGGTCAGCGGCGGGATCGGCGCGGCCGTGACCCTGGCGCTGCGACAGGCCGGCCTCGACGTGCCCGTGCACCTGCACGGCATACCGAAGCAGTTCCTCCACCACGCGTCGCGCGGTGAGCTGCTCGAGGAGCTCGGCCTCACCGCCGACGCCGTGGCTACGTCGCTCGCCGAGCGCCTTCGCTGAGCAGCCGCAGCCGCAGCGCGAGCTGCAGCTCCAGGGCGGCGTCCGGGCGCTGCCAGTCGCCCCCAAGGAGTGCCGTGATGCGCTCGAGGCGCTGGCTCACCGTGTTGACGTGCACGTGCAGCGCCGTCGCCGCGTGCCGCGGGCTGCCGCCGGCGTCGAAGTAGGCCTGGAGCGTCTTGACGAGCTCCGAGCCCCGCTTGGCGTCGTAGTCGAGCAGCGGGCCGAGCTGGGCCCGGACGTACCCGTCGATGTCCGGCGTGGACCCGACCACCAGGCCGGCGAAGCCCAGGTGGGCCGAGGAGGCGCCGTGGCCGTGCAGGCCGAGGGCCACGAGGGCGTCCAGGGTGCGCACCGCCTCACGCCAGGCCGCCGGGAGGTCGCCGCCGACCGCCACGGGACCGGCCGCGCCGACGGTGACGGCGCCGAGCCGGGCGAGCCGCTTGGCGAGCTGGACCGCGGCGGCGTGCGGGTCGTCGGTCGGCAGCAGCGCCACGACGTTGCCGTCGTGCTCACCGACCACCGAGCCCGGCCCGGCAGCCGCGTGGGAGGCCAGCAGGAGCGTGCGGCGAGGTGTCTGGTCGTCGGCGTGGGCGACGAGGACGGTCAGCGGGGTGGTGGGGTCGACGCCCTGCGACCGCGCCCGGGCGGCGAGCGTCTGCGGGTCGCCCCGGCCGCTGACCAGGTCGCTGACGAGGTCGGTGCGGACGCGCTGCTCGGCCTCGGCGGCGGTGCGCTCGAACAGGAGCACCAGCGCGCACACGACGGCGGCGCGCTCCATGGTGCGGCGGTCGGCGTCGTCGAGCACGCCGGCGCCGCCGAGGACGAGAGCGCCGAGCGGCGTCTGCGGCGCCTTCACCGCGATCGCCCACTGGTCGCGCGCGGCGTCGTGCGCGAGGCGGCCGGTGCCCGAGGTCTCGCGGACGGCGGGGGAGTCCGACAGCGCCGGGCCGCCCTTGTCGGTCGCGGAGGGGACGGGGCCGTGGCTGCTCTGGGCCTCGCCCTCGGAGTCGACGAAGACGACCCAGCCGCCGAGCAGGTCGCCCAGCGCCTTGGTGATGTCGTCCACGCCGCCGCCGGCGAGCACGAGCTCGGCGAAGCGGTCGTGGGCCGCCGCGGCGCGCTCGACTCCCGAGGTGTGGCGACGCACCTCCTCGGCGCTGCGGGTCTGCACGATCGAGACGGCCGCCAGGGCCGCGAGCGACCCGAGCAGCGCGACCTGGTCGGGGGAGAACGGGCGGGGCGACCGGTTCGCCGCGAAGAGGACGCCGACGAACTCGTCCTCGACCACGAGCGGCGTGCCGCAGATCGACACGAGGCCCTCGTCGCCGACGGCGCTGTCGATGGTCCCGGTGTGCTGGAACCGGTGGTCGTGCAGGTAGTCGGCGCTCCAGTACGGCTTGTGCGTCGAGGCGACCAGGCCGCCGAGGCCGTCACCGAGGGAGAGCCGGACGTTCTGGAACTCGACGCTCACGGACCCGTCGGTCGCCCGCATGAACGTGTCGCCGGCCTGGGCGTCGTACAGCGTCAGGTAGCTCACGTCCGTGCCCAGGAGGGCCCGGGCGCGGCGCACGATCGCCTCCAGGAGACCGGCCGGGTCGCGCAGCGACGCCAGGTCGCGCGCGGTCTCGACCAGGGCCGTCAGCTCGGCCTCGCGGCGGCGCCGGGAGTCGAAGGCTGCCCGCACCCGCAGCGCGAGCTCGCGGGCCTCGCCGGACTCGTCACGGACAGCACCGAGCTCGGACGCGGGCGCCCCCTCGGCCAGCAGGCGCAGCAGCGTCATCGCGGGGTCGTCGCGGTGCTCGGCCATCGCCCGGGATCCTAGGGGAGCGGTGGCCGTCAGTGGGCCGTCCACCCGCCGTCCATCGCGAAGGACGCCCCGGACACCGAGTCGGCAGCGGGGGAGCAGAGGAACGCCACGAGCTCGGCGACCTCGGGCGGCTCGACGAGGCGCTTGACCGCAACCGGGTCGAGCATGACCGTGCCGACGACCTCGTCCTCGGGGATGCCGTGGGTGCGCGCCTGGTCGGCGATCTGCTTCTCCACCAACGGGGTCCGCACGTACGCCGGGTTGACGCAGTTGCTCGTGACTCCGCGTCCGCCGCCCTCGAGCGCGGTGACCTTGGACAGGCCCTCCAGGCCGTGCTTCGCCGAGACGTAGGCGGCCTTGAACTCGCTGGCGCGCAGCCCGTGCACGCTCGAGACGTTGACGACGCGGCCCCACTGCTGCTCGTACATGTGCGGCAGCACCCGGCGCACGAGGCGGAACGGGGAGGTGAGCATGAGCCGCAGGATCAGGTCCCAGGTCTCGGTGGGGAACTCGTGGATCGGCGCGACGTGCTGGATGCCCGCGTTGTTGACGAGCACGTCGACGTCGCCGGGCAGGGCGTCCACGGCGTCGAGGTCGCTGAGGTCCGTGGGCAGGGCCACGACGCCGCTGCCCTCGAACCGCCCGAGCCCGGCCTCGTCCCGGTCGACCGCATAGACCTTGGCGCCCGCGGCCGCCAGGCGGTCCACGCAGGCGGCCCCGATCCCGCTCGCGGCGCCGGTCACCAGGGCCGTGCGTCCGGACAGGTCGAGCAGGGCTGGCGTCGTCGGCATGACCGCGAGACTAGGTCTGGCAGGAGGGGCCCGAGCATGTGGTGGCCAACCACAGTTCTGCGCGGTCCTGTGTGGCGGGCCGCGATGACGGGAGGAGTCGCGGGCGCAGGACGGTGACGGGCGCCCGCGACGGGTCAGGAGGGGTACGGCCGGACCGGGAAGGGGTAGGCGTCCTGCCCGTGGGAGGTGCTGGTCCGCAGGGACGTCCACGGCGTCACCGGCGACAGGAGCTGGCCGGGGGCCAGGACGACCAGTCCACGCCGGTCGATGCACAGCTCCGCGTGGCCGGCCGTGCTGTTCCCCGGCTTGATCTGGGTCCCCTCAAGGGCGTCGAGGTCGGGAGCCGACTGCGCCACGACGACGCAGTCCACCGCGCCGAGCGGCGACTCCACGGTCGCCGTCGCGAGGGCCACCCCCTGGCCGCGGACGGCGTCGAGGAATGCCGGTCCCTGCGCCTGCGCGGTCATGGCGCCCGCGGCCAGGTAGACGAGGGAGTCGGTCAGGACGTCGAAGAGGTGGGGCCTGTCGCCGGGGGAGTCCTTGCCGGTGAGCGTGAAGCAGGAGCGCTCCGCGTGCGGGCAGACCGTGAGGGGCACGGCCATGAGGCGTTGCGGGTCAGGGTCCGCCAGGGCCGCCTGGTCGGCATACACGTCCAGGACGGGCCGTTCCTGCGGCCCGAACCGGACGTGCGAGCGGAGCCGTCCGCGGGTGAGCGTGTACTCCCCGAAGGGGGCCCCGGCCGTGGCGGTGAACTCACGACCCAGCACCGCGCGAGCGCGGCTCGCCACGGTGTCGACGTCGCCCTCGGTGGCCGGCCGCACGTTGCGCACCACGGGCGCCCAGCTGGACCAGGCGGCTGCCTGTACCTGGAAGTCGGACCACTCGCGGGGTCCCGGTGCCGCCCCCGTGGCGCCGCCCGGCGAAGTGGCGCCGCCCGGCGAAGTGGGGCCGCCCGGGGTGGTGGTCGTCGCGCTGGCACCGGCAGAGGCCGCGCTCACGGGGGACGTGCGCAGGCACGCTGAGGTCGACGCGCCGACCACGACGGCGACGACCGCGGCGAGGACCGCTCGGTGGGGACTGGGCACGCTGGGACTGTGGCAGGTCGGGCCCGCCCGTGTCCCCGGATCGGCGAGGTCCGGCCGGAGGGACGAGTGGGATGCCCGACCCTGAGTGCCGCCACGTGCCCGGCCCCGTCAGGAGAGCGCGGCCTCCACGCGCGTCGAGGGCAGCCAGGGGTATGCCGCGTGGGCGGGTGCGGGGTCGAAGGTCGTGTCCATCGTGTCCATCGCGAGCGCGGCCTCCGCGAGGCGGGCGAGCTGCGGCTGCACCGGGCGCGCCAGGACCCGCATCAGGCGCAGCGCCGTCCGTGGCACGTGGCGCGGCTCCGTCCCGGGGGCGACGAGGCGGGCGAGCTCGTCGAGGGTCAGCTGCCCGGGGCCGCCGACCTCGATGACCTGCTCCCGCAGCGTCGGGTCGACCGCGGCGCGGACCACGGCCTGCCCAATGTCTCGGACCGACACGAAGTTCACCGGGTTGCGACCGCGTCCGAACACCTGCACGCGCCCCGCCCGGTTCGCGCTCGACCGCAGCACGTCGCACCAGGTCTCCACGAACGCGGTGCCGCGCACGATGGTCCACGGCACCCCGCTGCCCCTGAGGTACGCCTCTGCCTCGCCCTTCATGCGGTGCAGCTCGACCGGGTGGTCCGGCCCGGCGCCGACGACGGACACGAGCACGACGGCCGCTCCGGAACGGGCGGCGGCGTCCACGACGTTGCGGTTGCCGTCGCGGTCGACCGTTGCGGGCGAGGGCTTGCCGGTGCCCGCCAAGCCCTGGGCCGCACACACGGTCACGGCGGACCCCTCGACGGCCCGCGCGACGGCCGCCGCGTCGCGGATGTCGCCCGGCACGAGCTCGGCTCCGGCCTCGGCGAGGTCGGTGGCGGAGGCGGCCCCCTTGGCATACACCCGCACCGCGTTGCCGTCCGCGAGCAGGCGCCGCACCACCTCGCGCCCCAGGTGGCCGGTCCCGCCGACCACGGTGATCACGGCGCGCCGCCCGAGACCGCCTGGGCCACGGCGTCGTCCGCCGTCGAGCCGCTCTCGTCGACCGGTTCGACGTAGAAGCGGAGCCGCCGCACCAGCCCGTCGGCGACGGTGAAGACCAGCACGCCGCGGGCCAGGTGCCTGCTGCCGTCGCCCCGGGTGCCCGACATCTCGACCTCCGACCAGACGTCGTCCCCCTGGGCGACCTGGGCCCGGACCGTGAGCCGCATGTCGGGCAGGCCCGCGAAGAGCTGGGTCCAGTTGGTGCGCACCTGGTGCGGCCCCCGGAAGCCGCGGTCGGGGTGGGCGGGTGTCTCGTTGACGTAGTCCGGGGCGAAGCAGGCGACCAGGGCCTCCAGTTCGTGCGCGTTGGTCGCTGCGAAGAGCCTGTCGAGGGTGCTGGCGGGCGTGGCGTGTGACGTGTCCATGGTGCCTCGATCCCTAATTGGTTACAGTCATTCGCAACCAATACAAGGGATGGTGCTCCTTGCCCGAAGCAGGCGTCAAGAGGCGGCGCCCCTACGACTCGTCGGGTCGCCGTGCCGCGGCTGCCCAGCGGCGCCGGGCCGTCGTCGACGCCGCGGCGGCGAGGTTCGCCGCACAGGGGTATGCCGCCACCACGGTGGCCGACGTCGCCGCCGACGCCGGGGTGTCCGCGGAGACGGTCTACAAGCAGTTCGGTGGCAAGCCGGGTCTGGTCCGGGCGCTGTGGCTGCAGGCCCTCGAGGGCGCCGGACCCGAGCCGGCGGAGCGCCGCTCGGACGCCGTGTCCAGCACGGCGACCGACCCACTCGTGGTGCTCGACGCGTGGGCCCGGCTCAGCGCCGAGGTTGCACCCCGCGCTGCGCCGGTGCAGCTGCTCGTCCGTGCAGCGGCTGCGAGCGACCCCGCGGTGGCCGCCCTCCACGAGGAGCTCGAAGCCGCGCGTCTGCGTCGGATGGCCCACAACGCCAGGGCGATCCGGCGCTTCCTGCGACCCGGCCTCTCCACCCGCAGGGCACGTGACGTGCTCTTCGCGATCACCGGTGCCGGCTTGTACGAGACCCTGGTGCTGCAGCAGGGATGGTCGCTGGAGGAGTACGCCGACTTCGTGCGCCGGACCCTGGTGGCGCAGCTGCTCGACTGAGCACCGCGCCCCGCGGGCCCGCGGTGCCGCTGGACGGTCGCCCGGGGACGACGAAGGGGGTGGCGCACGACCGGTGTCGTGCGCCACCCCTCCGGTGACGTGCGCGCTCAGGCGGGGACGCTGGCCACGCCCGGCGGCAGGAAGCGCTTGCCGGTGACCTTCTCCGACACGCCCTCGCGGTCGAGCAGCGGCGTGAGCCCGCCGTTCCAGAACTGGAACCCGGCGCCGGTGATCATCGCCAGGTCGAGGTCCATCGGGGCCTGCGCGACGCCCTCGTCGAGCATCCGGCGGGCCTCGTCGGCCAGGACGCCCAGGACGCGCTCGCGGACCTCCTCGGTGGTGAGGACCACCGGGTCGGCGGGCTTGTCGAACAGCGCCTCGACCTCGGGGTCGACGACCGGCTTGCCCTCGGGCCAGGTGTAGATCGCGGGCTTCTTCGCGGCGACGACCTTGCGCAGGTTCTCCGACACGTAGAACCGGTCGGGGAACGCCTTGGCCAGGGTCTCGTTGTTGTGCAACGCGATCGCAGGGCCGACGAGGCCGAGCAGGATGAACGGCGGCATCGGCGCGAGGCCGGCGAACGCGCGGTCCGCCACCTCGATCGGCGTGCCCTCGTCGACGACCCGCGCGACCTCGCCCATGAAGCGGCCGAGCAGCCGGTTGACGATGAAGCTGGGGGAGTCCTTGACCAGGATCGTCGTCTTCTTCAGGCCCTTGCCGGTGGCGAACGCCGTGGCCAGGGTGGCGTCGTCGGTCTGCTCGCCCTTGATGATCTCGAGCAGCGGCATGACTGCGACCGGGTTGAAGAAGTGGAAGCCCACGACCCGCTCGGGGTGCTCCAGCTCCGAGGCCATCTCGGTGATCGACAGCGAGGAGGTGTTGGTCGCGAGGACGCACTCCTCGCCGACGATGGCCTCGACCTCGGCCCAGACCTGCTTCTTGACGGACATCTCCTCGAAGACGGCCTCGAGCACGAAGTCGGCATCGGCGAAGCCGTCCTTGGAGGTCGACCCGGTGACCAGGCCCTTGAGCCGGTTCGCCTTGTCGTTGCCGAGGCGCCCCTTGGCGAGCAGCTTGTCGACCTCGCCGTGGACGTAGCCGACGCCCTTGGCGACGCGCTCCTCGTCCAGGTCGGTCATGACGACCGGCACCTCGAGGTTCTTGGCGAACAGCAGCGCGAGCTGGCTGGCCATGAGGCCCGCCCCGACGATGCCGACCTTGGTGACCTTGCGGGCCAGCGACTTGTCCGGCGCCCCGGCAGGCCGCTTGGCGCGGCGCTGCACGAGGTCGAACGAGTAGAGCCCGGCGCGCAGCTCGTCGCCCATGACGAGGTCGGCGAGCGCCTCGTCCTCGGCGGCGAAGCCCTCGTCGCGGGTGGCGGTGCGGGCCGCCTCGACGAGCTCGAGGGCGCGGTACGGGGCGGGGGACTTGCCACCGGTCTTGAGGTCGACGACGCCCCTGGCGGCCTTGAGGGCGGCGGCCCACTCGGCCTCGTCACGGCTGACCTCGGGGCGCTCGACGGTCGTCTCACCCGAGACGACCTTGGCCGCCCAGAGCAGCGACTCCTCGAGGAAGTCGGCAGGCTCGAACATGGCGTCGGCGATGCCGAGCTCGAAGGCCTGCGGGCCCTTGAGCATGCGGTTCATGTTCATCGGGTTGTCGATGATGACCTTGAGCGCGTTGGCGGGGCCGACGAGGTTCGGCAGCAGCCAGCAGCCGCCCCAGCCCGGGACGAGGCCGAGGAACGTCTCGGGCAGCGCCAACGCGGGGACGCCGGAGGAGATGGTGCGGTAGTCGGCGGACAGCGCGATCTCCACGCCGCCACCCATCGCCGCGCCGTTGACGAACGCGAACGTCGGGACGGGCAGGTCCATGATGCCGGCGAATGCCGCGTGGCCGGCCCGGGCGACCCCGAGCGCGTCCTCACGGGTGCGGGCCAGGCCCACCGCCTTGAGGTCGGCGCCGACCGCGAAGATGAACGGCTTGCCGGTGATGCCGACCGCTTGGATCTCTCCGGCGTCGGCCCGGCGCCGCAGCTGTGCCACCGTGGCGACGAGGCCCTCGATCGTCTTCGGTCCGAACGTGTTCGGCTTGGAGTGGTCGAACCCGTTGTCGAGGGTGACGAGCGCCAGGGTGCCCGCCCCACCGGGGAGGGTGATGTCGCGGACCGGGGTGTGGGTCACGACCTCCTCGAAGCCCTGGGCGGCCTTGTCCGCCGGGGCCTGCTGCTGGGTGTCCGTGCTCACGCTGCGTCCTCCTTGCCGTAGTCGGCGTGGTTGGGGTTCTCCCAGATGACCGCGCCGCCCATGCCGATGCCGATGCACATGGCGGTCATGCCGTAGCGCACCTCGGGGTGCTCCTCGAACTGGCGCGCGAGCTGGGTCATCAGCCGCACGCCGGAGGAGGCGAGGGGGTGGCCGGTGGCGATGGCGCCGCCGTACTGGTTGACGCGCTCGTCGTCGTCGGCGATGCCGAAGTGGTCGAGGAACGCGAGCACCTGCACGGCGAACGCCTCGTTGAGCTCGAACAGGCCGATGTCGTCGATCGACAGGCCGGCCTTGCCCAGCGCCTTCTCGGCGGCGGGCACCGGGCCGATGCCCATGACCTCGGGCTCGACACCGACGAACGCGAAGTCCACGAGCCGCATCCGCACGGGCAGGCCGAGCTCCTCGGCGGCCTCGGCGGAGGCGAGGATGCAGGCGGTGGCGCCGTCGTTGAGCCCGGCGGAGTTGCCGGCGGTGACGTTGCCGTGCGGGCGGAAGGGCGTCTTCAGCTGGGCCAGGTCCTCCACCGTGGTGCCGGGGCGCGGCGGCTCGTCCTGCGTGGCCAGGCCCCAGCCGAGCTCCTCGTGGCGGGTCGCGACCGGCACGAGGTCGGGCTGCACCTGGTTGTTGGCGTAGGCCTTCGCCAGCTTGTCCTGGGAGGCCACGGCATACGCGTCGCTGCGCTCCTTGGTGAGCTGCGGGAAGCGATCGTGCAGGTTCTCGGCGGTGGAGCCCATGACGAGTGCGGAGGGGTCGACGAGCTTCTCGGCGACGATCCGCGGGTTGGGGTCGACGCCCTCACCCATGGGGTGCCGCCCCATGTGCTCGACCCCACCGGCGATCGCGACGTCGATGGCGCCGAACGCGATCGAGCTCGCGGTGGTGGTCACGGCGGTCATCGCGCCCGCGCACATGCGGTCGATCGAGTAGCCGGGGGTGGTCTTCGGCAGGCCGGACAGGAGCGCGGCGATGCGGCCGAGGGTCAGGCCCTGGTCGCCGATCTGGGTCGTCGCGGCGATCGCGACCTCCTCCACCCGCTCCGGCGGCAGCTCGGGGTGGCGGCGGATGAGCTCACGGATGCATTTGATGACGAGGTCGTCGGCGCGGGTCTGGGCGTAGATGCCCTTCTCCCCGGCCTTGCCGAACGGCGTCCGGACGCCGTCGACGAACACGACCTCACGCAGAGTGCGGGGCACGAGTGGCCTCCCTTGGAAGGTGCGGGTGACACCGGTATGCCGGTGCGTACCGCTCGATGCTACCCGCGGGTAACCCGTCGGTCACGGCACCCCGGAGGTGAGGGCCGTCACCCGGCTCCCGGTCGAGGAGTCGGGACACGCCGAGGGTCGGCCGCCGTCGTCGGCATGTCCTGACCCCTCGAGCCCGGGGAGGGCGAGCCGTCGCGGGTCAGCCTGCGTCGGCGTCCGGGTGGTCGGTGAAGGCACGGGCGACCATCGGCGCCACGATGTCGGTCTGCCACCGGCGGGCGCCCAGCCGGGCGAGCGCCTCGGCGAAGCCGTCCGCGCTGCGGTCGGCCGGCGGGGTCCAGATGACGCGGCGCAGCGGGTCGGGGGACAGGACGTTCTCGACGGGGACGTTGCGCTCGGCCGCGTACGCGGTGAGGTCTGCCCGCACCTGGGACAGTCGGGCGGCCGCGACTGGGTCGCGCTCGGCCCACGCGCGCGCCGGGGGCGGCCCGTCGGAGCGCAGGGTCATCGGCGGCAGCTTGTCCTCCGGGATCTGCCCCGCACGGGCGACGGCCTCGAGCCACTGGCGCTGGTACCGGCGCACCGCACGGTGGCCGCCGGGGAGCTGGTCGGGGCTGGAGGGGGCCGCCATGGCGATGTCGACGATCGCGGCGTCGGGCAGCACGCGGCCCGGGGACACGTCGCGGTCGCGGGCGATGGCGTCGCGCGCCTCCCACAGCTCGCGGACCATCGCCGCCGTGCGCCGGTGCCGCACCTTGTGCATCCCGGACGTGCGGCGCCACGGGTCGATGCGCGGGGCGGGGCCGGTGAAGCCGAGCAGCGCCTCGAACTCCTCGCGGGCCCAGCCGTCCTTGCCCTGGCGGGCGAGGTCGACGCCCATGAGGTTGCGCAGGTCGACGAGGACCTCGACGTCGAGCGCGGCGTAGCGCAGCCACGGCTCGGGCAGCGGGCGGGTCGACCAGTCGACGGCCGAGTGCTCCTTGGCGAGCGACAGCCCGAGGTAGTGCTCGACGACGGCGGCCAGGCCGACGCGCGGCAGGCCGAGCAGCCTGCCGGCGAGCTCGGTGTCGAAGAGCTGCCGCGGTCGCAGGCCCACCTCGGCGAGGCAGGCGAGGTCCTGGGTCGCGGCGTGCAGGATCCACTCGGCGTTGCCGATGGCCTCGTCGACCGGCGACAGGTCGGGGCACGCGATGGGGTCGATCAGCCAGGTGCCGGCGCCCTCGCGGCGCAGCTGCACGAGGTAGGCGCGCTGACCGTAGCGGTAGCCGCTGGCGCGCTCGGCGTCGAGCGCGACCGGCCCCTCGCCGGCCCGGATGGCGCGCGCGGCCTCCATGAGCGCGCGCTCGGTCTCCACGACCGGCGGCACACCTTCGGCGGGCATGTCGAGGGGGACGAGGTCGACCGCCGGGGTGGCGTCGGGCGCCGGATCCAGCTCGGCGTCACGCGCGGCGTCGGTGTCGGTCACCGGCCCAACCTACCGGCTGGGTCCCTCAGCGGCGTGGGCCCGGGAGGGCGATGACGCCCTCGGGCAGGGGAGGCAGGCCGGCGATGGTGCACAGCAGGTCCGACCACGCGAGCAGGTGGGCGCCCACGTTGCCGGTGACCGGCGTCCACGAGGCGCGCACCTCCATCTCGACACTGGCGGGCCGGTCGGACAGCCCGGCGAAGCTCTCGGACACGACGCGGGTGACCGTGCCGGCCTCGGCGGTGTAGCCGACGTGGTGGCTGTCGAGCGCGTCCACCAGCCACGACCAGCCGACGGCACCGAGCATCGGGTCGGTGGCCAGCTCCGGCTCGAGCTCGGCCCGGGCGAAGGTCACCGCACGCCAGGCGCCGTCCCACGGCTCGGGGACGGAGGGGTCGTGCAGCAGGACGAACCGTCCCGAGGCGAGCTCGTCCTCGTCCGCGGCCGCGCCCACCACCTCGGCGGTGAGGGCCACGGCATACGGGGCGATGCGCTGCGGTGCGGGCACCTCGGTGAGCCGGATCTCGGGGCGCAGGCGCGCTCCACGCAGATCGGCCAACGCCTGCGCGAACTCGGGTGAGTGGTCTCCGGGGACCGTTCGGCTGCCCACCGTCAGAGCGTATGCCGAGGGGTCGCCTATCACAGGCAACGCCGCGCCGCACGGGGTGTCGGGCGGTCCAGGGGCTCCGCGCGGACACCCTGCGACCGGGCCGACGGAGGGTCGGTAGCGTGCGCCCATGGTCTCCCTGCTCGCCCTCGCGTCGAGCGCCGTGTGGGGGACGTCGGACTTCTTCGCCGGGTTGTTCTCGCGCCGGCGCCCGGCCGTCGCGGTGGTCGGCTGGACCCAGGCGCTGGCGTTCCTCGTCATCTCGGTCGTGGTCCTCACCCAGCTCGGGCACGTGCCGTGGCACGGCTGGCCGCTGTGGTCCGTGGCCGCGGGCCTGTCCGGGCTCACCGGGCTGCTCTGCTTCTACACGGCGCTGTCGACCGGGACGATGGGCGTGGTCGCCCCGATCGCCGCGCTCGGGGTGGCGGTGCCGGTGCTGCTCGGTGTGGCCACCGGCGACGAGCCCGGCCCGTGGACCTGGGTGGGCATCCTCGTCGCGGTCATCGGCGTCACCCTGGCCTCGGGGCCGGAGCTCAGCGGTGAGGTGTCGCCGCGGCCGGTCGTGCTGGCGGGGGTCGCGGCCGTCGGGTTCGGGCTGGCGCTGTTCTGCATCGACCGCGGGGCGCGGACCTCGACCCTGATGACGCTGTGGGGGATGCGCGCCACCTCCGTCGTCGTGTTCACCGTCGTGGCGCTCGTCGCGCGGTCGGTGGGAGGCGTCGTCGCCCGCGAGCTGCCCGCGCTGCTGGTCATCGGCTGCGGGGACATGCTCGCCAACATCCTGTTCGGCCTCGCGAGCAGCCGTGGGCAGGTCAGCATCGCGAGCGTCCTGGGGTCGCTGTACCCGGTCGTCACGATCCTGCTGGCCCGGGTGGTGCTCAAGGAGCGGCTGCGCGCCATCCAGCGGGTCGGCGCCGTCCTGTCCCTCGTCGGCGCCGCGGTCATCGCCTTCTGAGCGACGACCGCGACGCCCCGCGGACGCTGTCCACGGGGGGCGGGGGCCTCACGCGGGGCTGACGCCGTACCGGTCGAAGTGCTGCCCGGGCACCACGTCGGCGGCCGCGGCGGTGACGATCGCGTCCGTGCCCTCGCGGACCGTCTGGGGGCCGGAGCGGCCGTTGAGGTCGGTCGCGGTGTAGCCGGGGTCGACCGCGCAGACCCGCACGTCCGGCAGGGCCTTGGCGTAGAGCGTCGTCACCATGTTGAGGGCGGCCTTGGACGACTGGTATGCGAGCCCCGGCACCCTCGACTCGGTCCGTGAGGGGTCGTTGACCAGCTGGATCGAGCCGAGCCCGCTGGACACCATCACCAGCCTCGGCCGCCGCGACGCGGTGAGCAGCGGCAGGAAGGCGTGCGTCACCCGCACCGGCCCGAGCAGGTTGACGTCGAGGACCGGCAGGACGTCCGCCGGCGTCGTCTCCAGGGTGGGGCGTCCGCCACCGATGACCCCGGCGTTGTTGACGAGGACGTCGAGCCCCGTGCCGGAGCCGGAGACGACCTCGTACGCCTTCGCGACGGAGTCGTCGTCGGTCACGTCGAGCTCGACGAACCGCACGTCGGCGCCGGGGTGGGCGGCGGAGACCTCGCGCGCGGCCGTCTCTCCGCGCTCGCGGTCCCGGGCTGCCATCCACACGGTCCAGCCCAGCTCGGCCAGCCGGTGGGAGGTCTCCAGGCCCAGGCCCTTGTTCGCGCCGGTGACCAGGACGGTGGTGGGGGTGCCGCCCGTGGGGGCGTCGGGAGCGGTGTTGGTGGTCGTTGTCATGGCACCACCGTGCGGCTGCCGCGGACCCGCCGGAAGGGACGGCTCGTCGTGGGAGCGGCAGTCCTACCCACGCCCGCGGGCGGCGGGGGATGCTGGGTGCGTGCCACCCGACCGCCCCCGCCTCGCTGCCGTCCTGCGCCGTGCCCGTGAGGCCGTGCGCCCGGAGGACGTCGGCCTCGCGGCCGGGTCGCGGCGCCGGGTGCCGGGCCTGCGCCGCGAGGAGCTCGCGCTGCTGGCCGGGATCAGCGTCGACTACGTCGTCCGGCTGGAGCAGGGCCGCGGACCCCAGCCGTCCACCCAGGTGCTCGGCGCGCTGGCGCGAGCCCTGCGCCTGGACGTCGACGCCCGGGACGAGCTGTTCCGGCTGGCCGGGAGCCCACCGCCGGAGGAGGGCACGGTAGACGTGCACGTGCGTCCCTCGGTCCTGCGGCTCATCGACCGGTTCGTCGACCTGCCCGCGTTCGTCCAGAGCGCCAAGGGCGACGTGCTCGCCTGGAACGCCATGTCGGAGGCGCTGCAGGGGGACTGGTCCAGCCTGCCGCCCGAGCAGCGGAACCTCGCCCGGCTGCGGTTCCTGCACGACCCTGCCGGCGAGCGGATGACACCCGTCGGCGGCACGCCCGAGGAGCGTGCCGCGATCGCGCGCCAGAGCGTGGCCAACCTGCGCCGGGCCGCAGCGCGCTACCCGCGCGACCCCGACCTCCAGCGGCTCCTGCGCGACCTGCGGACGGGGTCGCCGGAGTTCGCGACGCTGTGGGACGACACGGCCGCCGGTGCCTGGCGCAGCCACCGCAAGACCCTCCTCCACCCGGCGGTCGGGCCGCTCACCCTCGAGTGCGACACGCTGCACGTCCCGGACACCGACCAGCTGCTCGTCGTCTACTCGGCGGCGCCGGGGACGCCCGAGGCCGAGGCCCTTGCCCTGCTGCGGGTGCTCGGGACCCAGGAGCTCCGGGAGCGGGCCGGGGCGTCCGGAGGAGTCGCGCGGCCGACCTAGGATTGCCGGGTGACCTCCCCAGCAGACTCCGCCCTCGTCCGGGCCGCCCGGCGCCAGCCCGTGCCGCACACCCCTGTGTGGTTCATGCGCCAGGCCGGGCGCTCGCTGCCGGAGTACCGCAAGGTCCGCGAGGGCGTCGGGATGCTCGAGTCCTGCCGCCGCCCCGACCTCGTCACCGAGATCACCCTGCAGCCCGTCCGGCGCCACGGCGTGGACGCCGCGATCTTCTTCTCCGACATCGTCGTCCCGCTCGCAGCGGTCGGCGTCGACCTCGACATCGTCGCCGGCGTCGGCCCGGTGGTCGCCAAGCCGGTCCGCACCCGGGCCGACCTCGACCGGCTGCCGGAGCTCACGCCCGACCACGTCCCGTACGTCACCGAGGCGGTCCGGCTCCTCACCGCCGAGCTGGGCGCGACGCCCCTCATCGGGTTCGCCGGGGCGCCGTTCACGCTGGCCAGCTACCTCGTCGAGGGCGGCCCGAGCAAGAACCACGAGCACACGAAGGCGCTCATGTACGGCGACCCTCAGCTGTGGCACGACCTGTGCGCCCGGCTCGCCCAGATCTCCGGCGCGTTCCTCGACGTGCAGGCCGCCGCCGGCGCCTCCGCGGTCCAGCTGTTCGATTCCTGGGTCGGCGCGCTGCCCCGGGCCGACTACGAGCGGTTCGTCCAGCCCCACTCCGCGGCGGCGCTCGCGGCGGTGGAGGCACGCGGCATACCGCGCATCCACTTCGGCGTCGGCACCGGCGAGCTGCTCGCCTCGATGGGCGCCGCCGGCGCCGACGTCGTGGGAGTCGACTTCCGGGTGTCGCTCACCGACGCGATCGCCCGCCTCGGTGGGGCGTATGCCGTGCAGGGCAACCTCGACCCCGCCCTCCTCTTCGCGCCCTGGGAGGCCCTCGAGGCCAAGGTGCGCGAGATCGTCGAGGAGGGCCGGGCGGCGCCGGGCCACATCTTCAACCTGGGCCACGGCGTCCTGCCCGACACCGACCCCGACGTGCTGACCCGCGTCGTCGAGCTCGTCCACGAGGTCAGCGCGCGCTGACCCGCGTCCTCACTGCGGCAGCGCGGCAGGCGGCGCTGCGAGCGGCCGGCGCCGGCGCAGCCAGAGGAGCACCGGCAGGCCGACGAGGGCCAGCAGCACCGCGAACGGCAGCACCGCGCCCACGACGGTGAGGGCCACCGTCGCCGAGCCGGTGAAGGCGTCCCACCCGCCGCGCAGGCCCGCCAGGAAGCCGGTGTCGGCCTTCTTCGGCTGCACGACCTCGGGCTGGGTGGTGAGGCTGACCTGGACCGGGGACATCGCGACGCTGTCCTTGAGCGAGGCGAGCTGGGCCTCGAGCGCCTCGAGGTCGGACTGGCGTCGGGTGAGCTCGGCCTCGAGGGCGACCACCTGGTCCAGCCCCTTGGCCTGGTCGAGGAACGCCCGGACCCGGGCCACGCTGACGCGCATCGTCTCCAGGCGGGACTGGGTGTCGACGATCTGCGAGCCGACGTCCTCGCTGGCGGTCGTCGAGCGCAGGACCGTGCCGACGGAGGCGAGGTCGGCCACGACGGCGTCGAGCCTGGCGCTCGGCACGGAGATGGTGATCTCGCCGTAGGTGGTGGCGCTGACCTTCGAGCGCTCGGCCAGCGGTGCGGTGCCGTCGGTCGTGCCGATGTTCTCGGACAGGATGATCCCGTCGGAGGCCGCCGCCGTGGCGCGCACCCGTGCCACCGCCGCGGAGATGTTCTTCACCTCCAGGGCGACGCTCGCGCGACGGGCGAGCTGCTGCTGCGCGGCCCGCAGGCTCGCGGGGGAGACCTGCTGGGCCGCGGAGCCCGACGCCCCCGACGACTTGACGCCGGACGAAGGCTGCGCGGGGGAGCCCGCGCGGGAGCCGGAGGACCCGGACGAGCCCGAGGACCCGTCGGCGAGGGACCTCTCCCCGCTCGCGGCACCGGCGGAGTCGGAGCGGACCGAGCCGCTGGAGCTGTCGCTGCCCCCGCCCGCGCACCCGGCGAGGACGAGGACGGCGACGGCGGCAGTGAGCGCGGCCGTGACGCGGACGGTGGGACGGTGTGTCGGGACTGGCATGACGACCCCCTACGGGTGAGCGGCGGAACCTGCTGACACCGGTGCGACTGGCGCTGGAACCGTGACGTTCCCAGCCCGCGGTATCGGAACAGTCACGGTCTTGACAGCATGTGGACATGCTTCGGTCACGAGTCGTCGTCATCGGTGGCGGGATCTCCGGGCTTGCCTGCGCCTGGGCCCTGACGCGTGCGGATGCCACCGTGTCGGTGACCGTCCTCGACGCCAGTGACCGCCCGGGCGGCAAGCTGCGCCGCGAGCCGGTCGCCGGGGTCGCCCTGGACGTGGGGGCGGAGTCGGTGCTCGCCCGGCGTCCCGAGGCGGTGGCCCTGATGGACGAGGTCGGACTGGCCGACCACCGGGTCCACCCCGCGACGACGTCGGCCTCCATCTGGTCGCGCGGTGAGCTCCAGCCCATGCCGAAGGGCACGCTCATGGGCATCCCGTCGACCCCTGCGTCGGCTGCCGGCATCCTCAGCCCGGCCGAGGTCGCCCGCCTCGCGGACGAGCAGCCGTGGACCGGTGGCGACTTCGACGACGTGTCCGTGGGCGACTACGTCGCGGCCCGCCTCGGTGACGCCGTGGTGGACCGGCTGGTGGAGCCCCTCCTCGGCGGCGTGTACGCCGGGCAGGCCCGGTCGCTGTCGCTGCGGGCGTGCCTGCCCCAGGTGTTCGAGGCCGCCCGGCGCGGTGGCTCGCTGCTGGAGGAGGCCGCGGCCGCCGCGGCGCGGGCGGCCGAGGCGAACGAGGCGGCGGTGACCGCCTCCGCCTCATCGGGCTCGGCGCCGGTCCCGGGGACCGGCTCGGCGCCCACCCCCGTCTTCGCCGGGCTGGAGGGAGGGATCGGCCACCTGGCCGAGGTCCTCACCGAGCAGCTGCGCGCCGAGGGCGTGGAGGTCCGCAGCGAGACCATCGCCCGCGAGGTGGCGCCGCGGCCGGAGTCCGAGGGGGGTGGCTGGACGGTCGTCGTGGGACCGCGCACGGCGCCCGAGCGCCTCGTCGCCGACGCCGTCGTGCTCGCCACGCCGGCCGTGGCCACGAGCCGCCTGCTCACGGCCCACGCCCCGGCCGCTGCCCGCGAGCTCGGCGACATCCCCTACGCCTCGATGGCCATCGTGACGCTGGCCATCGGCGTGGACGACGCGCAGGACGCCGCGCGCCACCTGCCCGGCTCGGGCTTCCTCGTCCCGGCCACCGAGGGCCGCACCATCAAGGCGAGCACGTTCACGTCCTCGAAGTGGGGGTGGGTGGCGCAGGCCGCCGACGACCTGGTCTTCCTGCGCGCCTCCGTCGGCAGGTACGGCGAGACGAGCGACCTGCAGCGGCCCGACAACGAGCTCGAGGCCCTGGCCGTGGCCGAGGTCAGCGAGGCGCTGGGGCACCCGCTGTCGCGGCTGGTCGACGCGCACGTCCAGCGGTGGGGCGGGGCCCTGCCGCAGTACACCGTCGGTCACGTCGACCGCGTCGCCCGCATCCGGGCGGGCGTCGCGTCCCTGCCGGGGCTGGAGGTGGCCGGCGCGGCATACGACGGGGTGGGCATCCCCGCGTGCGTGGCGAGCGGTCGGGCGGCGGCCGAGGCGGTCCTGACCCACCTGCGGACCCGCGCCGAGCAGGGGTGACAATGGCTGCATGAGCAGCAAGCCCTCCCCGTCCCGCATCCGTGAGATCAACGACTCGATCCGGTATGCCATGTGGTCCGTCTTCTCGGTGACCGCACCGCTGGGCGAGAACCGCGACGTGGTCGCCAAGGAGGTCGAGGAGCTGTTCGCCTCGCTCGAGGAGACCGGCGTGGTCGTCCGCGGCGTGTACGAGCTGGGCGGCATGCGCGCCGACGCCGACTTCATGGTGTGGTGGCACGCCGAGCGCATGGAGGACCTGCAGGCGGCCTACCGCGCCCTGCTGCGCACCGAGCTCGGGCGGCAGCTCGAGAGCACCTGGTCCGCGGCCGCGCTGCACCGCCCGGCGGAGTTCAACAAGAGCCACATCCCGGCGTTCCTGGCCGACGAGCACCCCAAGGAGTGGATCTGCGTCTACCCGTTCGTGCGGTCCTACGAGTGGTACCTGCTCGACGACAAGGAGCGCCGCGACATGCTGCGCGAGCACGGGCAGATGGCGCGGGAGTACCCCGACGTCCGGGCCAACACCATCGCCTCGTTCGCCCTGAACGACTACGAGTGGGTGCTGGCGTTCGAGGCCGACGAGCTGCACCGCATCGTCGACCTCATGCGTGAGCTGCGGGCCTCCCGCGCTCGGATGCACGTCCGCGAGGAGATCCCCTTCCACACCGGTCGCCGGGTCGAGGTGGCCGACCTGGTCGCGTCGCTGCGCTGATGTCGTTCCCGGTGGCCGACCTGCTCACGCGGTGGGTCG
This sequence comes from Phycicoccus sp. 3266, assembly GCF_031456495.1. Taxonomy (NCBI): domain Bacteria; kingdom Bacillati; phylum Actinomycetota; class Actinomycetes; order Micrococcales; family Intrasporangiaceae; genus Phycicoccus; species Phycicoccus sp. 3266. Next base: position 189,674 of record NZ_JAVDUW010000003.1, read on the forward strand.
TGTCGCCGTTCGGGACGGCGCTCGCCGTCGCGCTGGCCGTGGGCTACGCCATCGCCCTGCGCGCGGGCCGGTCCCGCGGCCACCGGGTGGGCGTGCTGCGCACCCTGGCGTTCCTGGGCCTCGGGGTCGGCTCGCTGGTCCTCGCGACCGACGGCGGCCTTGCCGCCGATCGTGGGCATTCGTTCGTCGCCGCGGCGGCCCAGTCGGCCGTGCTCGCCGCGATCACGCCGGTCGGCCTCGCGCTGGGTGACCCGGTGGGGGTGGCGCGGCGTGCGCTGGGCGGGGGAGTGCAGCGGCTCGACCGGGTGCTGTCCGGCCGCGTGGCGCGCGTGGTGATGTTCCCGCTGCTGGCCTCGGTCGTCGCGACCGCGGTGCACCTGCTGCTGTTCGTCACCCCGTGGCTGGCCGACAGCCTGCGTGACGGCTGGCTCCGCGAGGCGACGTATGCCGTGCTGCTCGGCACGGGGGTCCTGTTCACCCTGCCGCTGCTCGCCGACGAGCTGGTGCCCGAGTGGTGCACGGCCGGCGTGCGGGTGCTGATCGGCTTCGCCGACGGCCTGTTCGACGCCGTGCCCGGCGTGGTCGTGATGGCCTCGCCCGCCCTCCTCGGGGCGCCGGTGGCGGCCTACCTCGCGGCGCCGGACCCGCTGTGGCAGCAACGGCTCGGCGGGGGCGCCATGTTCGGCATCGCCGAGGCGGTCGGGCTGCCGCTGCTCGCGGCCACGGTCCTGGCCTGGGTCCGCGCCGACGCCAAGGAGGCAGCCGCCGTCGACGCCCGCCTGGACGCCGAACGGGCCGAGAGAACGGCAGAGGTGGCCGAGACCGCAGGACGCGAGACGCCGGTCGCCGAGCCCCTGCTCGACCGCCCGTGGTGGGAGACCGACCCCCGGTTCGCGCACCGGCGCCCCCACCCCTGAACCGGGCCCACCCCTGCGACCCCGCGCCGGCATGGGCACGATGGGCGCATGACCTCCGCCCCTTCCCCTGACCTCGACCGCTTCGTGAGCGCCCAGGACGAGGGCGGGACGTACTCCACGGCTCTCGCCGAGCTGCGCGCCGGCTCCAAGCGCAGCCACTGGATGTGGTTCGTCTTTCCCCAGGTCGCAGGACTGGGGTCGAGCCCGATGGCGCGCCAGTACGCGATCTCCGGCGTCGAGGAGGCCCGGGCCTACCTCGCGCACCCCGTCCTCGGCCCGCGGCTGCTGGACTGTGCGCAGGCCCTGCTCGACCTGGGGGGCTCGGACCCGCAGGCCGTGCTGGGCGGGATCGACGCCGTGAAGCTGCGCTCGTCGATGACGCTCTTCGCGCACGCAGCCGAGCACGACGAGGACCGCGCGGTGTTCCGCGCGGTCCTGTCGCAGTACTACGGCGGCGAGGAGGACCCCGCCACGATCGTCCGGCTCTGACTCGGGTCACGAGCCCGGTTGACGGGCCCGGCCGGACCCGTCAGCGGTGGGTGCCGCTGCCTCTCAGGCGTCGGCCTTCGGGCGCAGCGTCAGGCTGATCGAGTTGATGCAGAACCGCTGGTCGGTCGGGGTGTCGTAGCCCTCGCCCTCGAAGACGTGCCCGAGGTGGCTGCCGCAGTTCGCGCAGCGGACCTCGACCCGCTTCATGCCGAGGGTGTTGTCCTCGATGTACTCGACCGTGTCACCGGCGAGCGGGGTGTAGAACGACGGCCAGCCGCAGTGGCTCTCGAACTTGGTGTCCGAGGTGAACAGCTCCGCGCCACAGGCGCGACAGGCGTAGACGCCCTCGGTGGTCGTGTCGGTGTACTCGCCGACGAAGGGTCGCTCGGTGCCGGCGCGGCGCAGGACGTCGTACTCGGCGGGGCTGAGCTCGGCCCGCCACTGCTCGTCGGTCTTGCTCACGGCATACGTGCGGTCGGTGCTCTTCATGCTCACGGTTCGTGGCCCTCTCGTGTCTCGGATGGGTGGGCGACAGGTGCAACGCCACACACCCCGGAAATGGTCCCGGACCCCCGGAAATGGTCCGGGGCCGTCGGACCCCCCGGGCTAGGCTCGGCCCATGGCGGCGGCGAAGGCGACCGAGATCGAGGTGCCCGGGGGCCCGGACGGCGGACGGACGGTGCGGATCTCGAGCCCCGACCGGCTCATCTGGCCCGACGACGACGCGACCCCCGGGGGGATCACCAAGCTCGCGCTGGCGCAGTACGCAGTCGACGTCTCCGAGGGGCTGATGCGCGCGCTGGGCCACCGCCCGGTGACCCTGCAGCGGTTCCCCGAGGGCATCGCCGGTGAGGAGTTCTGGACGAAGAACCCGCCCAAGGGCATGCCGGACTTCATCGAGCCGGTGATGTGCACCTACCCCAGCGGTCGCAGGCACCTGCAGGTCGTCGTCGACGAGCCGGCCGCGGCGGTCTGGGCCGTGCAGATGAACACCGTGACGTTCCACCCCTGGCCGGTCCGCACCGATGACGTCGACCGACCCGACGAGCTGCGGATCGACCTGGACCCGCAGCCCGGCCGCGACTTCCGCGACGCGGTCGAGGCGGCCTACGCGCTCAAGGACGTGCTGGCCGAGATCGGCCTCACCGGCTGGCCCAAGACGTCGGGCAACCGCGGGGTCCACGTCTTCGTGCGGGTGGCGCCCACGCACGAGTTCCTCGACGTCCGGCACGGCGTCATCGGCATCGCCCGCGAGCTCGAGCGCCGGCTGCCCGACCTCGTGACCACCTCGTGGTGGAAGGAGGAGCGCGGCGAGCGGGTGTTCGTCGACTTCAACCAGGCCTGCCGCGACCGCACGATCGCCTCGGCCTACAGCCCGCGCCCGCTCCCCGGCGCCCCCGTGAGCATGCCCGTCACCTGGGAGGCCCTGCGCGACGTCGACCCGGCGGACTTCACCGTGCTGACCGTCCCGGGCATCCTCGCCGCCGACGGTGACGCCTGGACGGGGATGGACGACGCGGTCGGCGACGTCTCCGCAGCGATCGCCCTGTGGGACCGCGACGTGCAGGAGCGGGGGCTCGGGGAGCTCAACTTCCCGCCGGACTACCCCAAGATGCCGGGGGAGCCGCCGCGGGTGCAGCCGAGCAAGCGGCGCAAGGACAAGGGCGACGAGGAGTACATGGGGCCCAAGGCCGACCGCGACGCCGACCTCAGGGCGCTCTGGGGCCCGGTCGTGCCGCCGGTGCCGCCGATGCTGGCCAAGCCGGTCAAGGCGATCCCGCGCGACGGCGGCTACCTCTTCGAGCCCAAGTGGGACGGCTTCCGGTCGATCATCTTCCGGTCCGGCGACACGGTCGAGATCGGCAGCCGCAACGAGAAGCCCATGACGCGGTACTTCCCCGAGGTCGTCGAGGCGGTCCTGCAGAGCTTCCCCGACAGGGCCGTCATCGACGGCGAGATCGTCCTCGTCAGCCCGGAGAGCGGCGACCGGCTCGACTTCGACGCCCTGCAGCAGCGCATCCACCCCGCGGCCAGCCGGGTCAAGCGGCTCGCGGCCGAGACGCCGGCGAGCTTCGTGGCGTTCGACCTGCTGGCGCTCGGGGACGAGGACTACACGGGCCGGCCGTTCGCCGAGCGGCGCGAGGCCCTCGAGAAGGCGCTCGCCGGCGCCACCCCGCCGATCCACCTGACCAGGGCGACGGACGACCCCGACGTCGCCCAGGAGTGGTTCCACCAGTTCGAGGGGGCCGGGCTCGACGGGGTCATCGCCAAGCCGCTGGACGTCGCCTACGTGCCGGACAAGCGGCTCATGCTCAAGATCAAGCACGAGCGCACCGCAGACTGCGTCGTCGCCGGCTACCGCACCCACAAGAGCGGCCCGGACGCGATCGGCTCGCTGCTGCTGGGCCTGTACTCCGGGGACGGCACGCTGCACAGCGTCGGCGTGATCGGCGCCTTCCCCATGGCCCGGCGCCGGGAGCTGTTCGAGGAGCTGCAGCCGCTCGTCACCGACTTCGAGCACCACCCCTGGGCATGGGCGCAGGAGGACATGGGCAGCCGCACGCCGACCAGCGGCGCGGGCAGCCGCTGGAACGCCGGCAAGGACCTGTCCTTCACCCCGCTGCGTCCCGAGCGCGTCGTCGAGGTGCGCTACGACCACATGGAGGGCAGCCGGTTCCGGCACACGGCACAGTTCTCCCGCTGGCGCCCCGACCGCGACCCCGAGTCGTGCACCTACGAGCAGCTCGAGGAGCCGGTGAGCTTCGACCTCGCCGACGTCCTCGGCGGGACGGAGAGGGCATGACGCAGCCCGGTGCCGGCGAGCAGCAGCGGACGGCGGTGCGCCGGGCGGGCGCGGCGGCCGCCGTTGCAGGTGGCGCCGTGGTCGCGACCGGGCTGGCCGGCTCGCTGGGAGCCGCGGCCTACGTCGCCCGCAGGGCGCTCACCCCGGACCGCCGGCGCCCCGACGACACCCACCTGCTCACCGTCGACGACGGCACGGTCACGCTCGGCGTGACGCCCGAGACCGTCGTGCCCGGCCGGTACGGCCTGTGGCTCGACCGCGAGAGCGGGCACGTCCGGCTGGGCGAGGTCGTCGACCTCGACGAGCGCGCTGGCCGGGTGCGCCGGCGGGTCCTCGGCACGGACTTCGGGCACCTGGCGCCCGGCTACGGCCGGTGGAACCAGTACTACTTCTCCGGGCCGCCGGACCGGTCGCTCGGCCTGCGCACGGAGTACGTCGACGTCGACACCGAGCTGGGCACGATGCCCGCCTGGGTCGTGCCGGCCGCGGCGCAGAGCGACCGCTGGGCCGTGCTCGTCCACGGACGCGGAGCGCGTCGTCACGAGTGCCTGCGGGCCATCCGGCCGTTGCACGACAACGGGATCAACGTCATGGTCCCGAGCTACCGGAACGACCTCGGCGCCCGCCGCGGCCCGGACGGGCGGTACAACCTGGGCCTGTCCGAGTGGCGCGACATCGAGGACGCGGGCCTGTATGCCGTGCGGCGGGGAGCGCGCGAGCTCACCCTCGTCGGGTGGTCGATGGGTGGTGCCATCGTGCTGCAGACCCTGGCTCGCTCCACCCTCGCCGACCAGGTGGCGCGGGTCGTCCTCGACGCCCCGGTCATCGACTGGGCCGACGTGCTCGCCCACCACGCCGAGCTCAACGGGGTGCCGCACGCCATCGGGGAGCTGAGCCGGGCGCTCATGGGACGGCGTGCAGCCCGACGCCTCGTCGGGGTTCACGATCCCCTCGACGTCGCCCAGACCAACTGGGTCGCGCGGGCCTCCGAGCTGCGCCACCCCGTCCTGCTGATTCACTCCGTCGACGACGAGTTCGTGCCCGTCGGGCCGTCGCTCGAGCTCGCGCGGGCGCGCCCGGACCTGGTCACGATGGAGCCCTGGGACACCGCCCGGCACACCAAGGAGTGGAACACCGACCCGGAGCGGTGGGAGCGCTCGGTCGCGGAGTTCACTGCGGGCTAGGCACGACCTCCCAGCGGCCGATCAGCGTGCCGTCCTCCTCGACGAGGGTCATCGGCCGCAGGGCCACGTCGAGGTCGCCCGCCTTCACGATGCGGTCGTGGGAGCCGCCGACGACGGTCGGCGCCCACGTGAGGTCGACCTCGTCGACGACGCCCGCCGCGAGCATCGAGCCGAACAGGCCCGGTCCGCCTTCGCTCAGCATGCGGTGAAGTCCCCTGTCCGCCAACGTCTTCCGGGCCTCGACGAGGTCCACCTCGTCGTCGCCGGCCAGGACGACGTTCTCCTCGCCGAGCACCCGGCGGGCGTCGTCGAGGGCCTTCGCGTCGGCGCCGCTGCGGGTGAGGAGGATGGCCGATCCCTGTGGCGAGGTCATGGCCGCGACTGTCTCGGGAAGCACGCCGCGGTTGCTCACGACCGCGAGAACCGGCGCCCCGGGGTCCTCGTCGCGCAGGGCGGGGTAGCCCTCGGCCCGGACCGTGCCGGCCCCCACGACGACCACGTCGGCCAGCCGCCGCAACAGCGCGAAGACGCGGTGGTCGGGCGGGGTGTTGATGCTGCCCGAGCGGCCGTCGGCGCCGGTGACCGCCCCGTCGAGGCTGGACACGAAGTTGACGCGCAGCCAGGTGCGGCCGTCTGGCACGGCATACAGCTGCTCCAGGGCCGGCTCGTCGAGGACGGTGCCGGGCGCCGGGGAGCCGCTGGGGCCGAGGAGGATGCGCATGGCCGCAGTGTGCCTCACTACGCTGCCCCTCGTGCCTGGCTCGCTGACCGAACGCTCACCGCAGCTGGACCGCGCGCGCCTCGTGCGCGAGCTGGTCCCGCCGCCGCGCTTCGACGCCGAGCGGTTCTCCACCTACCGCCCGGACCCGGCGCAGCCCAGCCAGGCCGAGGCCGTGCGCCGGCTCGAGGCGTATGCCGCCGGGCTGGGGGAGCGGCGCGGTGGTGGGCTGCTGGGTCGCCTGCGCCGGGGCAACGGCGAGGCGAACGGCCGCGGCATCTACCTCGACGGGGGCTTCGGCGTGGGCAAGACGCACCTGCTCGCCTCGTTGTGGCACGCAGCACCGGGGCCGAAGGCGTTCGGGACGTTCGTCGAGTACACCAACCTCGTCGGGGCGCTGGGGTTCCAGCAGACCGTCGAGGCGCTGAGCGACCACCGGCTCGTGTGCATCGACGAGTTCGAGCTCGACGACCCCGGTGACACCGTGCTGATGGCCACGCTGCTCGCCCGGCTCGCCGAGGCCGGGGTGTCGCTGGCCGCGACGTCGAACACGCTGCCCGACGCCCTGGGCGAGGGCCGCTTCGCCGCCGAGGACTTCCTGCGCGAGATCCAGGCGCTGTCGGCCCGGTTCGACGTGCTGACCGTCGACGGCCCCGACTACCGGCACCGCGACGCCGTGGACAGCCCGCCGCCGCTGCCCGAGGACGAGGTCCGCGCGGCGACGGCCGAGGACGAGGCGCTGCTCGACCACTTCGTCGACGTGACCCGGCACCTGTCCACGGTCCACCCGAGCAGGTACCGCGCGATGCTCGAGGGCGTCACCGCGATGGGGTGGACCCATGTACGGCAGGTGACCGACCAGGCCGTCGCGCTGCGGCTCGTCGTGCTCGTCGACCGGCTCTACGACGCCAGGATCCCGGTGTACGCGAGCGGCCTCCCGCTGGGCGAGGTGTTCGGGGGCGACATGCTGCGCGGCGGCTACCGCAAGAAGTACTTCCGCGCGCTGTCGCGGCTCACGTCCCTCGCGCGTCCGGGCTCGCAGTGATTTGATGCCGCCATGGCCAAGGGGAACGGCAAGGGCGGCAAGGGAAAGAGCGGCAAGGGCTCCAAGCACGCGGGCAGGGGCTCCAAGGAGGCGGGCAAGGCGAAGAAGTCCAGGGTCGCGGGCATCGACGTCTCGGACGTCAAGGACGACGCCCCCGCGCCGGTCTCGTTCACCGAGGCACTGCGCGCCGGGCCCGGCTTCTCGCTGACCGACCTCGACCCGCACTCGACGCCCGGCTTCGACGGCGGCAAGTCCGACGGCGAGGTGGCGCTGGCCGCGCGGGCGGGGGAGATCAGCGCCTTCCAGGAGCGGCTGTACGCCGAGTCCAAGGGCGGTGGGACACGCTCGCTGCTGCTCGTCGTCCAGGGCATGGACACCTCCGGCAAGGGCGGCATCATGCGCCACGTCGTGGGCCAGATGGACCCCCAGGGCGTGAGCTACACCTCGTTCAAGGCGCCGACGCCCGAGGAGAAGCGGCACCCGTTCCTGTGGCGCATCCGCAACGCCCTGCCGTCGCCGGGGCAGATCGGCGTCTTCGACCGCTCGCAGTACGAGGACGTCCTCGTCGTGCGCGTGCACGAGCTGGTCCCGCGGTCGGTGTGGTCGCGGCGGTACGCGCAGATCAACGCCTTCGAGGCCAAGGTCGCCGCAGCCGGGACGACCATCGTCAAGGTCATGCTGCACATCTCCGGCGACGAGCAGAAGGCGCGGCTCGCCCAGCGGCTCGAGCGACCGGACAAGTACTGGAAGTTCAACCCCGGCGACATCGACGAGCGCATGCAGTGGCCGCACTACCAGGAGGCCTACCAGGCGGTCCTGGACAAGACCTCGACCGACATCGCGCCGTGGTTCGTCGTCCCGGCCGACCGCAAGTGGTACGCCCGCCTCGCCGTGCAGAACCTCGTCCTGGAGCACCTCGAGCGGATGGACCCGCAGTGGCCGCCGGCCGACTTCGACATCGCCGGGGAGACCGAGCGGCTCGCCCGCACCTGACCGAAGGTGCGAGCGGCTCGCCCGCACCTGACCGATGAGTTCGGGCGCCGGCGACGGTCGGTACCGGTACCCGACGAGAGGAGAGGCGCCATGCTGCGCGACTCACAGGCGTTCAGCGGTTTCTCGGTCCCGGACACCGAGGCCGCCCGCACCTTCTACACCGAGGCGCTCGGGCTGGAGGTGACCGAGCAGAACGGCATCCTGACCCTGCACCTCGGCGGCGGCCACCGAGCCATCGCCTACCCCAAGGCCGACCACCAGCCGGCCGGCTTCACGGTGCTCAACTTCCCCGTGCCCGACATCGACGCAGCGGTCGACGAGCTGACCGACCGGGGCGTCCGGTTCGAGCGCTACGAGGGCACGCCGATGGAGACCGACGCCAAGGGCGTGTTCCGCAAGGGTGGCCCGCTCATCGCGTGGTTCACCGACCCCGCGGGCAACGTGATGTCGGTGATCCAGGACTGACGCCGGGCGGAGGCGCTCAGCCGGCCCAGGCCCGGTCGACGAGGGCGCGTGCGCTCGAGGCCGCCAAGCCGGCCTCGAGCGTGCCGAACGTCGCACCGTGCCCGCCACCGAGCCGCGAGGCCACGAACGCCTCCGAGACCTCACTGGGGGCGTGGCGGACGAGCAGCGACGCCTGCAGGGTCACCGCGAGGTGCTCCACGACGGACCGGGCGCCGACGGCGGCACCGGGCTCGGCGGCATACCGGACCACGTCGTCGACGCGGTCGATGGCGGCGTCGAGGACGGCGCTGTGGCCGGCGCCGAGCTGCACCTCCTTGCGGAACGCCTCGACGGCCATCGGCTCCCGGGCGACGGCGCGCAGCACGTCGAGCGCGTTGACGTTGCCCGAGCCCTCCCAGATCGAGTTGAGCGGTGCCTCGCGGTAGAGCCGGGCGAGGCCGTTCTCCTCGACGTAGCCGTTGCCGCCCAGGCACTCCAGCGCCTCGGCGACCATGGGGGAGGTGCGCTTGCAGACCCAGTACTTGCCGACCGCGACCCCGAGCCGCGAGAGGGCCGTGTCGCCCTCGTCCACCGCGTGGGCCAGGCGCAGGGCGAGCGTCGTCGCGGCCTCGACCTCGAGCGCCAGGTCCGCGAGGACGTTCTGCATCAGCGGCTGGTCGACGAGGAGCGCGCCGAACGCCGAGCGGTGCCGGGCGTGGTGGATCGCGCGGACCAGGGCTGCGCGCATCGTCGAGGCCGAGCCGAGGATGCAGTCGAGGCGGGTCGCCGCGACCATGTCCAGGATCGTGCGGATGCCTCGGCCCTCGTCGCCGACGCGCACACCCCAGGTGCCGTTGAGCTCGACCTCGGAGGAGGCGTTGGAGCGGTTGCCGAGCTTGTCCTTGAGCCGTTGCAGCGCAAAGGGATTGCGCTCGCCATCCTCCAGCACGCGGGGCACGAGGAAGCACCCGACGCCCGCGTCGGTCTGGGCGAGGACGAGGAAGGCGTCGCTCATCGGCGCGGAGCAGAACCACTTGTGGCCGGTGAGCCGGTAGGTGTCACCGCCGCCGAGCGGCCCGCCGGGGGTCGCGACGGCGCGGGTGGTGTTGGCACGGACGTCCGAGCCGCCCTGCTTCTCGGTCATGCCCATGCCCGCGACGGCGCCGCGCTTGGTGGCGACGGGGCGCAGCCCGAAGTCGTAGTCGCGGGAGGCGAGCTGCGGGACCCAGCCCGCCGCGAGGGCGGGGTTCGCTGCCAGGGCGGGCGCGGCGGCATACGTCATCGAGACGGGGCACAGGTGGCCCTGCTCGTTCTCGGACCAGGCGAGGAAGCCGGCGGCGCGCCGGACATGGGCGCCCGTGCCGGTGGGCGCGGTCCACGGCTCGGCGGTGAGCCCGGCCCCGACGGCGACGCGCATGAGCTCGTGCCACGCGGGGTGGAACTCGACCTCGTCCGCCCGCTCGCCGCGCGGCGAGTGGGTGCGCAGCCGCGGCTCGAACTCGTTGGCCTGCACCGCCCAGGCGCGCGCCTCGTCGCTGCCCGCGCGGACGCCGAGCTCCTCCACCTGCCGGTATGCCGCGTCGTCGGCCCAGCGCCGGAGCCCCTCCGCCAGCGCCGGCTGCGTCGTCAGGGTGTTGGCCTCGGGCAGGGGTGGCACCTGGTTGGTGACGGCGTGGGTGGACACGTCAGGCACCCTATGCCGGGATACCGTGGCGGGGTGAGTGTCAGGGCCCGGCTGCGACGGACGCTCGTCCGGGTGCCCGGCGGGCTGCAGGTGGCGCGCCTCACCGTCGAGACCGTGCGGGTCTGCATGAAGTACCGCGTGACGGGACTGGCGTCCGAGGCGGGCTTCTTCATGCTGCTGTCGCTGCCCCCGCTGCTCATCGGGCTCATCGGTGGCGTCGGCTACGTCGGGCAGTGGCTCGGCGAGGACATCGTCGAGCGGGTGATCCTGGGCATCCAGCAGTTCTCGAGCCGGTTCCTCGTCGCCTCGGTGGTCGACGACACGATCTTGCCGACGGTCCGCGAGGTGCTCAAGAACGGTCGTGGCGACCTCATCTCGATCGGCTTCCTGCTGTCGATCTGGTCCGGGTCGCGCGCCCTCAACGTCTTCGTCGACACCATCTCGATCATGTACGGCCAGTCCGGCGTGCGGGGGATCGTGCGGACCCGGGCGCTGTCCCTGACGCTGTACTTCCTCTCACTGCTCGTGGGCATCGTCATCGTGCCCCTCGTCGTGATCGGGCCGGCCGTCGTCAACGACCTGCTGCCCGAGCAGGTGCGCTTCCTCACCTGGCTGTACTGGCCCGTGGTCGGCGTGGGCGCGGTCGCCAGCATCGCGACCCTGTTCCACATCAGCACCCCGCGGCGGACGCCGTGGCTGCGGGACGTGCCCGGAGCGGCCCTCACGCTCGTCATCTGGGTCGTGGCGTCGTTCGTGGTGCGCGAGACCGTGACGGCCTCGATCCGGGGCGGGACGTCGATCTACGGGCCGCTGTCGGCGCCGATCGTGCTGCTGATCTTCCTCTACGCGCTCGCCATCGCGATCCTCATCGGAGCCGCCCTCAACGCCGCCGTGCGCAGGCTGTGGCCCGTGGAGGAGCGCCCGTCACTGCGCGCCCAGACCGTCGAGTGGGTGCGCGACCGGGTCGCCGAGACCCGGGGCGTCGACACCGGTGGCGCGGTTCCTGCCGCCGGCGGCGCCGAGCGGCGGGGTGTCCGGCGCGCGCGCCGGCGCCTGACCGCGCGGGCCCGCGTCCAGCACGACCAGGAGGCGCTGTCGTCCTCGGTGGCCGGGCTGCGCGCCGCCGCGCGGGGGCCGCTGACCCCGATGCAGGGTGAGGCGGGGGAGCCCACGACCGAGGAGCGGAGCCGGGAGGACGACCGCCACGGTGCTCGCGACCCCCTCGGGAGCCGGTCGAAATGACACCGGTGGCACCCGATTTGGAGACGGGTCCGCCGATCCGATAATGTCTGACCGCACGCGCAGCGGGTGAAAGCCCGTGAACAACACCAATAGCGCGTGTAATGCGGATGTAGCTCAGTTGGTAGAGCGCAACCTTGCCAAGGTTGAGGTCGCCGGTTCGAGCCCGGTCATCCGCTCGGAAGGGTTGGACCGCCTTCATGGTGGAGTGGCCGAGAGGCGAGGCAGCGGCCTGCAAAGCCGCGTACACGGGTTCAAATCCCGTCTCCACCTCGGACCGGCTCCCTCTGGGGGGAGTCGAACCCAGCACCACCCGGGCGATTGGCGCAGTGGTAGCGCGCTTCCTTGACACGGAAGAGGTCACTGGTTCAAACCCAGTATCGCCCACCACCGAAGAACGGCCCCTGGCCGGCGGAGACGCCGGTCGGGGGCCTTCGTCATCTCCGACGCGTTTCGCAGCGTTGTCGGACGTCGTCCTCGGAGAGGCCGACCTGAGCGAACCGCAGCCGGCTGATGTGCGCCACGGCCCGGGGAGGTCGGACCTGGGGGGACAGATGGACCGTCACCCAGGCCGCGGCACTGCGTCTCTGCCCGCCGTTGGGGACGAGCAAACACGTGGATTTCGCGCGAGGCCAGTGCTGTCAGGACGCCGAGCCGCTCCTGAGCCCGACGCGTCGCTCCTGGGCCTCTGCCGGCGTCAGCCAGCCCCGCTCTTCGAGCAGGAGGACAAGCTCAAGGCGCTCGGCGTGTGTCAGCCTGCGCGCTGGCTCGGCGCGCGGCGACTCGTGGGTGGGCATGGCTGTGCTCTCTTCGTCCTGAGGCCCCAGCCCGGAGTCTGTTACCCGTCCGAGGCCGGCGTAATCGTGCCACGCCGGATCGTCCGGCGGTGGGGCGACCAGGCGTTAACGCTCCGGCTCCACGGCCCGCGGCTCCTTCTCCCGGATCTGCTCGGCCCAGTCGTGCACCGTCTCAAGGTGGTCCCCCTCGGCCAGCCACTCACGCATCCGCGCAGGGAGCCACCACTCGCACCGCCGGTCAGGTGTTCTGCGCTTCCGTCAGGTCGCCGAGCGGACAAGACGGTCCACGTGAAGATCCGCAGCCACTACGCTTCCCCCGGACCGCACCCTTGACGGTCCCAGCAGACGCCCCCGCCTCCTCGTGAGGGCCGGGGGCGTTGTGTCGTGGGTCGCGTGTCCTTGATGAAGCGCACAGGGTGCGCACCACCTCTGACCTGCAGGTTTGCTGCATACTCTGCGGCGGGGACAACCCGAGTAGTCACACAACGAGGAGGTTTCGGTGGGTCCGGTCAAGTCCCTGTGGGCAATGGTGCAAGGCGACCCGGTGTTCATGCGCCGGGTGAACGGATGGCTGGCGATCGCCTGGCTGCTGATGATCCCGGTCTCGATCGAGGCCCACTGGCTGGACAAGGTCCAGTACGTGTCGGCCTTGTCGATCTGGGCGCTGGTCTCGGGACACTGGTCGGCTTGGCAGGCGGCGCGGGTCGAGGTCAACCAGCAGAAGGAGCTCGACGGCGAGGCCCCGGGTGAGCGGCCCGACGACACCACCATCCCTGCAGTGGCCACCTGAGGCGCAGCCTCTGGCGGTCGCCGGCGCCGCGGGGACCTCGCGACCTCTAGGACCTTGGTCGCTGTTGCCTCGGGCACAGGGGAACAGAGGATGGCGTGACGGTCGGACACCAGTCCCGTCCACGGCCGTCGCGTCCCCGCCGGCGATCCCTCCGGCGGGGGCGCACGTGCGCCACTTGGATGGCTTCCATTCCGGGGCCCCGAGAGCGACACTGTCGGCAGATGGCACGGCGAGATACTTCTTGAGGACCTGGACCCTGACTCGAGGAGCGTGACGGTGCCCAAGGCGCTGGACGAGACCTGGCGGCTGTTGGACGACTTCGCCGACGCGGCGCGGACCATGGCGTGCCTCAAGGACACCACGGAAGTCGCCGAGGCGTTGTGCCAGCTGACATTGAGGGTCATCGGCGGCGACCACGTGTCGATCACGAGCCTGCGCCATGGACGGGCCACCACCGTTGCTGCGACCAGTGACGTGCCGGAGCAGGCCGACAAGATCCAGTACTCCACGGGGCAGGGCCCCTGCCTGGAGGCGATTCGCGAGCACACGACTTTCCGCGTCGATGACCTGCAGACCGACCCGAGGTGGCCGGTGTTCGGCGAGCAGGCGGTCGCGGAACTCGGTATGCGGAGCATGCTCGCCCATGTGCTTCCCCTCGACGACCAGGTCTTCGGTGCCCTCAACGTCTACTCGACCATCCCCGGCACATTCACCAGTGAGCACGAGACCCTGATCGCGATCCTGGGCACCACCGCTGCCCATGCCGTCAGCGCGGCCCGCCACCATGAGCAGGTCGAGCACCTCGAGCGGGCCCTGCACACCAGCCGACACATCGGCGTGGCGCTCGGCATCCTCGTCAACAGCCGCAAGACCAGCCTCGACGAAGCGTGGGAGCTGCTGGCCAAAGCCAGCCAGGACAGAAACGTCAAGGTGTCCGCCCTAGCCGAACACGTCATCCAGACGGGATCCCTCGACGCACCGTGGGGAGACTGAGGGACCCGGCTGTTTGAGCCCCCCAGCCCCATCTCGCGCGTACCCAAGTGGCGTCCGGCTATGCGCGCCATCTGGCTTGGTCGCGGTGTTGAAACCCCCCGCGCCGCACCGGGACCCCTCAGTTCCGGTGCGGCGGCCGTCCACGAGGACCCCTGACCGCAGCCCCGGGACGCCTCCCCGACAGACCGAGCATGCGCGCATTGTGGGAGAACCACCTCCCCAGAACGGATGGGAACCCCCTAGCGCGCAGGCACTATCCGGCGACCCGCAGCCGCGTCCCCACCGGATGATGCGGCGTTGGCGGCGCTTCCATGGGCCTCCCGGCCCCTTGGACTCTGCACTCCTTGCTGCTGCCCTCGTCGTCGCGGTGGTTGTCATCTTCGCCGTGCAGCGCAGACGCCGGTCAGGGGACGTCCTGCTGTGCGGCGACACCGGGGAGCAGGAGCGAGAACCGGCAGCCGCCGGGCGTGTTGACGACGGTGGCCGTCCCGCCGTGGGCCCGGGCGACCCCGGCCACGATGGCCAGGCCCAGCCCGGAGCCGCCGCCGTCCCCCGGGGTTCGCGCCTCGCTGCCACGGAACCCCGTCTCGAACACGCGCCCGAGCACGTCCGCCGGGATGCCGCCGCACTGGTCCTCGACGGTGACCAGGACGCCGTCCGAGGCGGTGGCGGCGACGGTCGTGACGACCTCGCCGTGGGCCGGGGTGTGCCGTATGCCGTTCACGACGAGGTTCGCGACGGCGCGTTGGACGTCCCCTGCGGCAACGGTCGCACGCACGCCGGGGGCGGCTGAGCCGGTCAGCCGTATGCCGCGCTCCTGCGCCAGGGGGGACAGGCTGGCGACCGTGTCCGAGACCAGGTCGCCGAGGTCGACCTCGGCGACCTGCGTCGCCGAGCCGTCGGCCTGCAGCCGGGACAGCGCCAGCAGCGAGTCGACGAGGTCGCCCATGCGGACCACGGAGTCGCGCACCATCCGCATGGCGGCGGGCACGTCGGTGGCCACGCCGTCCTCGACCGCCTCGCTGATGGCCCGGATGCCCGCCAGCGGGGTGCGCAGGTCGTGCGAGACCCAGGCCACCAGCTCGCGCCGGTCGGACTCCGAACGCGCATCGTGCTCGCGCTGCATCCGCTCGGCAGTGGCGAGGCGGTCGGCGGCGATGACCCGGCGGGCGACGAGCCCACCGAGGGCGGCGGCCACGGGTACCGCGGCGAGCAGCACGAGCAGGACGGTGGTCGAGTCCTCGGTGCGCAGGAACATCGCCCGCGAGCTGGCGTAGACACCGGCGGCGACGGCGAGGACGACGACGACCGGTGCGGCGACCGCCGCGGCACCCAGTGACCGCCGCGCGAGCGCGACGACGACGGCGACGCCGAGCAGCCCGGTGAGGAGCGCGACGGCGGCCGACAGGCCCACCGCGGAGAGCTGGGGGGGCATCAGGGGACGTCCGGCGGTGTCGGGTCCCAGCGGTATCCGACCCCGAACACGGTGACCAGGCGTCGGGGAGTCGACGGCTCGGCCTCGACCTTCTCCCGCAGCCGGCGGACGTGCACCGTGACGGTCGACTGGTCGCCGAAGTCCCACCCCCACACGTCCCGGATGAGGTCCTCGCGCCGGTGCGCCACCCCGGGGTGGCGCAGGAACCAGTCGAGCAGGGAGAACTCGCGGGTCGTGAGTGCCAGCACCGACCCGGCACGGGTGACGACGTGGGCGCGCCGGTCGAGCACGAGGTCGCCGTCGGCGGTGGTCGGCGGGAGGATCGCGGCGGGGTCGCCGGTTCGCCCGTCGTCGGTGCTGCCCGCAGCGCCCGTGGGAGCGGACGCCCGGCGCAGGATCGCCTGCACGCGCAGCACGAGCTCGCGCGGGCTGAACGGCTTCGTCACGTAGTCGTCAGCACCCACCTCCAGGCCGTGGATCCGGTCCGTCTCCTCGCCCAGGGCCGTGAGCATGACCACGGGCACCGCGGGCTGGTCGCGCCGCAGGCGCCGGCACACCTCCAGGCCGTCGACGCCCGGCAGCATGAGGTCCAGCACGACGACGTCGGGCGACGTGCGTGCTGCGAGGTCCAGGGCGGTCGCGCCGTCGGCGGCACGGTGCACCTCGAAGCCCGCCCGTGCGAGGTAGGCGCCCACGACGTCACCCACGGTCGGATCGTCGTCGACGACGAGGGCGCTCGGCATGGATCGAGGATAGGTCCGCGGCGACCGTCTGCGGAGGGCCTCGACGGCCGACGTCAGGACCTCGTAAGGAGGGCGTAACCGCCACGTCATGGTCTCCTGCCCGACGCCTCGGTTGACTCGTCCCGAGGCCGCCACCGTGGCGGCGGGAAGCGAGGAAAAACCATGAACACCAAGGCATTTCGCATCGCTGCGGTCGCAGTGACGACCGGCGCGGCAGCACTGGGACTGGGCTCGACGGCATACGCGTCGGGGGTCTCCGGACCGGCGATCTACGTCGACCACGTCCTCTACCGGACCGTGGCCACGCCGACCGAGCTGTCCGGCACCGGCGCCCCCGCCCAGAGCTGGGACACGATCTACAACTTCTTCGGTGCGCAGCCGAGCGTGGCCACGGCGGCGCCGGGGGACCCCGGCTTCAACGGCGGCCGGTGGCAGGTGCACAAGGTGTCCACGCCGCAGGGGTATGCCGCGGCGCTGGCGGCCGGCGACCTCGACGCCGACGGCGTCCTGGACTCCGCGTCCGAGGTGCAGGCGGCAATGGCCTCGGGCGCCCTCGTCGACGACGGGATCGTCAAGTACTTCGTCTGCACCCTGAACAAGGTGCCGGGCCAGCCGTGACCCGCGCCGGCCCGGGCACCGGCTCGCCCGGTGCCCGGGGCGGGGGTCCTGCGCGGAAGCCAGGTGGTCAGGACGCGCTGAGCATCGCCTTCATGGTCGAGATCTCGCGCGTCTGGCCGTCGACGACGTCCTGCGCCAGGGTGCGCACCCCGGAGTCGCGCGTGGTCGCGAGGGCGTCCCTGGCCATGGTGACCGCGCCCTCGTGGTGGGCGATCATCATGGTGAGCCACAGGCGGTCGAACTCCGCGCCGCTGGCCTGGCGCAGCCTGGCCATGTCGGCGTCGGTCATCATCCCGTCGACGCCGTGGTCCATGCCGCTCGAGGCGGGCGCACCCCACCGACCCAGCCACCCGTTCATGGTGGAGATCTCCGGACCCTGGGCTGCCTTGATCGTCGTGGCGAGCGACTTCAGCTGCGGGGACTGCGCCCTGGCGAGCGCGAGGTCGGCCATGTCCACGGCCTGCTGGTGGTGGGGGACCATCATCTGCGCGAACATCACGTCGGACGCAGCGGCGGTGGAGGACCCCGACGCGCTCGACGGCGAGGCGCTCCCCATGCCGTTCATGCCGCTCATCCCGTCGTGGGAGTCGGTGCCGCACGCGGCGACGGCGAGAGTCGTGGCGAGGGAGGCGGTCAGGGCGAGGGTGCGGACGCTGGGGCGCACGGTGAGGGCTCCTTCTGTGGTGGGTGCTGCGGATTGCCGGACGGACGTACGGCCGGGAGCTGTGCGGGTCACTCGCGGTAGGAGAGGGTCGTCATCATCCCGGCCTCGCCGTGGTAGGCGTTGTGGCAGTGCGTCATCCACTGACCGGGGTTCGTCGCGTCGAGGTCAACGAGCACCGTCTGCATCGGCCGGACCACGACCGTGTCCTTGCGGACCCCGGGCCGGCCGGTCGCATCGACCACGGCGAAGGTGTGACCGTGGACGTGCATGGGGTGGAACATCATGGTGGCGTTGCGCATCCGCAGCCGGACGCGCTCGCCCTCACGCACCTCGAGCGGCTGCTGCTCGTCGAAGGTGCGTCCGTTGATGGTCCACCGGTACCCGCGCATCGACCCGCCGAGCAGCAGGTCGTGGCTGCGGTCGACGCGCTTCCCCGGCAGGGTCACGGACGCCAGCGGGCCCAGGTCGGCGACGGTCAGGACCCGGCCGTCGAGCTCGGTGGGGACGGTGCCGGCACTGGGGCGGCTGCCGCCCGCGGTGCGCACGACGGCGAGGCCGTGACCGGACTTGCCCTCGGCCGAGGCGACGAGCGGGAAGGCGCCGTCGCCGAGGGTGACCAGCAGGTCGACGCGCTCGCCCTGCCCGAGCAGGACGGCGTCGCCGGCGACCGGTTGCACCGGGAAGCCGTCGGCGTGGGTGACCGTGAGCCGGTGCCCGCCGAGGGCCACCCGGAAGGCGGTGTCCGACCCGGCATTCACCAGGCGTACCCGGACGCGCTGCCCCGGACGCCCGGACAGCGTCACGGGTGAGGCGGGGACGCGACCGTTGACGAGGTAGTACGGGTAGTCGACGTCGCCGGCGCCACCGAGCAGCGGTGAGGAGCTCCCGTCACCCATGCCGCCCATGCCGCCCATGCCGCCCATGCCGCCCATGCCGCCCATGCCCGAGCCGCCCATCCCCGAGCCGGACGTGCCGGCCCGCAGGGAGGCGAGGACCTGGTCGGGCGTCCTGCCGGTGCCGTCGACCCAGTCGTCGAGCACGACGACCCACTCGTGGTCGTAGGCCCCCGGCTCGGCGGGGTCGTCGACGACGAGGGTGCCGTACAGCCCGCGGTCGAGCTGGACACCCACGTGGGGGTGGAAGAAGTAGGTCCCGGGGTCCGGGACGGTGAAGTCGTACCGGAAGGCAGCGCCGGGCGCGATCGGCGGCTGGGTCATGTCCGGGACGCCGTCCATGTCGTTGCGCAGCGCTATGCCGTGCCAGTGCACCGTGGTGGGTGCGGGCAGGTGGTTCGTCAGGTCGACCACGAGCCGGTCGCCGGCCCTGGCGCGCAGGGTGGGGCCGGGCAGCGTCCCGAACGACCACGTGTCGACGACGACGCCGCCGAGGTCCAGCCGCCCCGCGGTCGGGGTGAGGCTCGCGGTCACGGTGCGGCCCGTGTGGCGGCGGGCGCGCTCGGTGGCCTGGACGGCAGTGCCCGAGGGGGTGAGGAGCCTGCCGGCGGGGGAGCCGCACGCAGCGAGGACGCCGACCCCGGTCACGCCCGCCGCGCCGGCCAGGACGGCTCGGCGGGACACCAGCGGGCTCCCGGTCATGCCCCGCCCCGCAGGGTGGCGAGCCTCGACCGGTACTCGGCCTCGTCGATGTCACCGCGGGCCAGCCGCTCGTCCAGCACCGCGCGCGCCGGGTCCGGTGACGACGGACGGCTCGCACCAGCCACGCCCGGCGGGGGTGTCGCGGGACGCGGCGACGCCGTCCAGCGCAGCAGGGCCACGATGCCCACGACCACGAGGGTCCAGAAGGCGACCATGACCAGCACCATCACCAGCCACGTGCCCCAGCCCGTTCCTTCGTACCAACCCATCACGGGGACCACCGTTCCCTTCCTCGGTCCCTCCAGCGTGCGCGGCACACCCCGATGACCCGGTGGTCGGTCGATGAAGGTTCGCTGAAGAAGCGGGTCCGGGACCACCGGGTCCTGCTGCGGGGTCGGCCCTGCTGGGACGATGGGCTCGTGACCAGCACCGCGCCCCAGGAGGCGAGCCCCGCCACCGGCCTGCGGGCACTCGTCGTCGAGGACGACGGGCCCATGGCGGACCTGGTCGCCAGCTACCTGGACCGCGACGGGTACGAGGTGCAGGTGACGCACGACGGCATACGCGCGGTCGAGGTGGCCCGCGAGCTCGACCCGGACGTCGTCGTGCTCGACCTCGGGCTGCCGGGCCAGGACGGGCTCGAGGTGTGCCGTCAGCTGCGGACCTTCTCCGACGCGTACGTCGTCATGCTCACCGCCCGCAGCGACGAGGTCGACACGCTGGTCGGGCTCTCGGTCGGGGCGGACGACTACATGACCAAGCCGTTCAGCCCCCGGGAGCTCGTGGCCCGGCTGAGGGCCATGCTGCGCCGCCCACGACCGCTGGGGACCCGTGGGCACCCGCAGCCGCAGCTGCGCTCGTTCGGGGCGCTGTCGATCGACCCGCTGGGCCGGGACGTGTGGCTCGACGGGGAGCCGGTGCCTCTGACCCGGACCGAGTTCGACCTGCTGGGGGCGCTGTCGGCCCGGCCGCAGCTGGCGTTCACGAGGAGGCAGCTCATCGACGAGGTGTGGGGCTCGGGCTGGGTGGGGGACGAGCACCTGGTCGACGTCCACGTCCTGCACCTGCGCCGCAAGCTCGGGGACGACGCCGCCACCTCGCGCTACATCCGGACCGTGCGCGGGGTCGGGTACCGCATGGGGACCGGGGCATGAGGACGGGGCGTCCGGTGCGCCTGTCGACGCGGCTGCTGCTGGCGCAGGCGCTGCTGCTGGTGGCCGGGGCGGGGACGGCCTGGCTGGTCGCGTCCGCCATCGGGCCGGGGATCTTCCACCGGCACCTGGTCGAGGCAGGTGGGGGACACGGACCCGCCGAGCTCGAGCACATCGAGCGCGGCTTCCGGGACTCGCTGCTCGTGGCGCTCGGGACGGGCCTGGTGGCGGCGGTGGTCATCGCGCTGGTCGTCACGGCGTGGTTCAGCCGCCGGCTGCAGCGCTCCACCGACGCCGTCGCCCAGTCGGCCGGCCGCATCACCGACGGCAACTACGACACCCGCGTGCCTGCCGTGGGGCTCGGGCAGGAGTTCGACCACCTCGCCGGCACGGTCAACGAGCTCGCCACCAGGCTGGGGGACGTCGAGCACACGCGGACGCGGCTGCTGTCCGACCTCGCCCACGAGATGCGCACGCCCCTGGCCAGCATCGAGGCCCACCTCGAGGCCATCGAGGACGGCGTCCGGACGACGGACGCGGCCACCATGACCGTGCTGCGCGACAACACGCGCCGCCTGCACCGCCTCGCCGACGACCTCAGTGCCGTGAGCCGGGCCGAGGAGGGCCGGCTCGACGTGCGCCCGGTCCCGCAGCCTGCCGCAGACGTGGTCCGCACCGCCGCTGCTGCCGCTGCCGAGGCGTTCCAGGAGCGCGCCGTCACCCTGCGCACCGAGGCCGACACCCCGGCCGTCGTCGACGTCGACGCCGACCGGATGGGGCAGGTCCTGTCCAACCTGCTCGACAACGCCCTCCACCACACCCCCGCCGGGGGGACCGTCACGCTGGGAGTGCGCAGCGGGCCGCGGGAGACCGTCGAGCTCGTCGTCAGCGACACCGGTTCGGGGATCTCCGAGCAGGACCTGCCGCACGTCTTCGAGCGCTTCTACCGGGCGGACCCGGCCCGGCAGCACCGTGGCGGCACGGGCATCGGGCTCACCATCAGCCGCGCCATCGTCGACGCCCACGGAGGCACCCTGACGGCCGCCAGCGACGGACCCGGGCGGGGGGCGACGTTCACCGTCCGGCTGCCCACCGGCACCCCACGTCGCCGGACCTGACCCAGGACCCTCAGGCCGGCTGCGGTGCGTCGGCCGGACGCCCCCGCACCAGCACCCTCCTCGGCCTGCCAAGCGCTTCGGGCCGGCTCCTGAGGTCGCCGTCGACGACGAGCACGTCGGCGGCTAGACCGGGGGCGAGCCGGCCGGTGGTCCCGTCGAGGCAGCAGGCGCTCGCGGCCACGGACGTCGCAGCAGCGAGCGCCGAGGCCGTGTCGTAGCCCGCCTCCAGCATCTCCAGGACGACCCGCCAGACGTTGCCGTGCTGCTTGGGCGGCGCCATGCCCGAGTCCACGCCGGTCACGACCCGGACCCCGTGCTCCCGGAGCTGAGCCAGGTGGACGAGCCGCGCGGCATACAGGTCGTCGAAGCTCGTGGCACCGAACCCGGCCATGAGCGAGGCCAGGTGCGGCGGCGGTGCGGGCATGAGGGCGTGCAGCGACCGGTCGTTGCCCATGGTGAGGTCGACGAAGGTCCCCCTCCTCGCCACCTCCGCCAGCAGGCGGTCGTCGAGTCGCGGCGTGAGGTCCAGCGAGAGGCCGGTGAAGTGCTCGATCCCGTCCACGCCGGCGGCCTCGGCCTGCTGCATCGCCGCGAGGGAGTGGGCGTGGGCCACGACGGGGAGCCCCGCACGGTGGCCGCGGTCGACGAGGACCGAGAGCTGGGGCGCGGTGAACTGCACGCCGAGCTGGTCGCTGTCCGGCGTGGCGAACCCGCCGGACGCCATCACCTTGATGACGTCCACCCCGCGTTCGACCCGCTCGTCGACGGCGGAGCGCAGGTCCGCGTCCTGCGTCGAGGGGACGGCCCCGCCGAGGAAGTGGCAGTGCCCGTCGGGCGTCGTGACGGGCGGTCCGGCCGCCACCACCCGCGGCAGTCCGGGCAGCTCGCGGAGGGCGAGGGTCCGGTATGCCACGTCGCCGAGGTCGCGGACGGTGGTCACCCCGGCCGCGACGTGCCGGCGCAGCGACGTGAGGACGACGGCGGCGACGTCCGCCTCGGACATGGCGCCGGCACGTTCGAGGCCACCGACCGTGCTGTCGGCGACGAGGTGGGTGTGGCAGTCGACCAGCCCGGGGAGCACCGTGCCGGAGTGCTCCTCGACGACCACGTCGTGCGGCAGCTCGTGCCCGAACGGCTCGACGGCGGCGATCCGGTCGCCGTCGACGAGCACGGTCGCCCCGTCGGGGAGGAACCGCTCCCCGTCGAACGCCTGCGGCGCACGGACGGCGTGCATGGGCCCGATGGTCCTCCGTGCAAAGCGGCCTGACCAGATCCCCAGGTACAAGGAGAATCCGCTCCATGACCGACGTCCTTCGCTACACCGCCTTCACCACCGACCCCGCCGGCGGCAACCCGGCCGGCATCGTCCTGCACGCCGACTCCCTGTCGGACGAGCAGATGCTGGCCATCGCCGCTGAGGTGGGCTACTCCGAGACCGCCTTCGTGCTGCGCGAGGGACGGACCCCGCCGCACCTCGGCCTGCGCTTCTTCAGCGCGCTGGACGAGGTGGCCTTCTGCGGCCACGCCACCATCGCCACGGCCGTCGCCCTCGCCGAGCGGGGCGAGGGCGAGGGCGGCACCGTCCTCTTCGAGACCCCGGCGGGGGAGGTCGAGGTGTCCACGACAGAGGTGGACGGCGTGCTGCGCGCGAGCCTGACCAGCGTCCCGACCCGGACCCGAGACGTCCCGGAGGACGCGCTGGGCGAGGCGCTCGAGGCGCTGCGCCTGTCGACGGCGGACCTCGCGGACGACCTGCCGCCGCTCCTGTCGTATGCCGGGAACGAGCACCTGGTGCTCGCGCTGGCCAGCAGGCAGCGGCTGGCCGAGCTGGACTACGCCTTCTCCCGCCTCAAGGACCTCATGACGGCGGAGGGATGGACCACGGCGCAGCTCGTGTGGCGTGAGGACGAGGGGACGTTCCACTCGCGCAACCCCTTCCCGGTGGGTGGCGTCGTGGAGGACCCGGCCACGGGCTCGGCCGCGGCAGCCCTCGGCGGCTACCTCCTGTCGCGCGGCCTCGTCCCGGGGCCCAGGACCTTCCGGGTCGTGCAGGGGGTCGACATGGGGCGTCCCAGCGAGCTGCTCGTCGACGTGCGGCCGGACGACCGCCGCGTCACCGTGTCCGGTGCCGCGGTGGAGCTCCCCGTGGGGGGTGACTGACCGGTCGGCCCCGACCCGGCCCCGGCGCGGGCCTGGGCCTCGGCCTCGGGCTCAGGGCGTCGGGCTCGCCCCCGCGTCTCGCCTGCTATGGTCAACCGAGTTGACTGAGCGTGGGCGCGTGACGACGCCGGAGAGGGGATTCCCGTGGAGGGTCTGCCGTTGGTGCGGCTGCTGTCGATGGCGCTGCGGACGAGCCTGGAGCAGCTGCACGAGAAGCTCGCAGCGGCGGGCTACCCGGAGCTGCGACCCACCCACGGCTACGCCCTGAACGCCGTGGCGCGCGGCGAGGCGACGGCCAGTGAGCTCGCCGTGGGGCTGGGCATCACCAAGCAGGGTGCCGCCAAGGTCCTCCAGCAGCTGCTCGACGACGGGTACGTCGAGCAGGCTGTGGACCCCCACGACAGCCGCAGCCGGCCGGTCCGCCTGACGAGGCGTGGCCGGGCGGCAGTCAGGGCCTCCGTCCGCATCCAGTCCGAGATGCAGCACCGGTGGGAGCAGCACGTGTCCGCGGCCGATGTGGAGACGCTGGTGACCACGCTCGAGCGGGTCGTCCGTGCGGAGAACGGCGGGGAGCTGCCACCGGTCCGGCCGGGCTGGTGACACGACGAGGGGCGGACCGTGAGGTCCCCCCCTCGTCCGTCGCGGGCGTGTGCGTCGTGCCGGCGCGCCGTGACCCAGGTGGTTGCTGGGACGGCAGTCAGCGCCCGCTCAGCGGGCCCACGGGACCGGGACAGGATCCCCGTCGCCGACCCGGGCCGTGGCGCCGGGCGTCGACGCCACGAGAGCGACGGCGCCGTCGGGCCCGGCCGTGACCTGACGGGCGACGCCGGCCGGGAGGACGGCGGCGTCATCGGGTCCGAGGTCGAGATTCTGCTCACCGACGGTCGCCGACAGGGTGCCCTGCACGACGACGAGGACCTGGTCCTCGCTGACGGTGTGGAGCGGTCCGGCGGCGCCGGCGGACATCTCGGTGCGCCAGACGGCGACCGACGCCGTCGCCGGGCCGGAGGGAGATGCGTAGGTGCGCATGGTGGCGGCGGGGGTGACGACCGGGCGGGTGGCGGCCAGCCGGACCTCGAGCGGGGTGGACAGGGTGCTCATGAGCGGTCTCCAGACGGTGGTGCGAGGAACGGCCGGTGAGGGACGCCACCGACCTGTTGGACAACTTAGTTGACCTTATCCAAATGGTCAACAAGGTTGTCCGTCAACTCGCGGTGCTTACGCAGAAATGTGGAGCCTCCGGTCCAAGAGCGGGGCTACGTTCGGACCGATGACGTTCGCGCCGGCGACGGACGTGCAGATCTGCACCGGGGACCCGCGTCATCGGGACAACGGCGGGAAGGGGACGGACATGGTCCCTCGCAGGCTCTCGGCCAAGGGAGCAGCGGCAGTGGTGGCGCTGGCCCTCGCGTTGTGGGGCGTCGGTGTCGACGTCGGCGCAGGACCCGCAGGGGCGGCGGGAGGAGTCGCCGTCGACACCATCGTGACGACCCACGGCACCAAGAGCTCGACCAGCGTCACCTCGCCCGCGTTCACCACCTCGCAGGCCGGCGAGCTGCTGCTCGCCTTCGCCACCGCGGACGGGCCGACGACGCCGACCCAGACCATCACCGGCGTCACCGGCGGGGGGCTCACGTGGCGGCTGCGGCAACGCACCAACGCGCAGCTCGGGACGGCCGAGATCTGGCAGGCGGTGGCCACGACGGCGCTCAGCAACGTGACGGTGCGCGCCACCCACTCCGGCTCCTACCAGGCCTCCATCACCGTGGTGTCCTTCACCGGTGCCGACCTCGCCGTCGACGGAGCGGTCAAGGGAGCGAGTGCGGCGACCGGTGCGCCCAGTGCGGTGCTGACCACGAGCCGCGCCGGGTCGTGGGTGTGGGGTGTCGGCAACGACTACGACCGCGCCGTCGCCCGGACCGTGGGCACCGGCCAGACCAAGGTCGACGAGTTCCTCTCGCCGAGCGGCGACACGATGTGGGTGCAGCGCCAGACTGCGACCACCCCCTCGGCCGGCAGCCAGGTCACCATCAACGACACGGCGCCCACGAACGACCGGTGGGACCTGTCCGTCATCGAGGTTCCCGCAGCCTCGCCGGACGTCACGCCACCGACCGTCTCCGCGGTCTCGAGCGGCACGCCCTCCTCGAGCACCGCCACGGTCACGTGGACGACGGACGAACCCGCCACGAGCCAGGTCCTGTACGGCACGTCGACGGCATACGGATCGGCCACCTCGCTCGACTCGGCGCTGGTGACGTCGCACTCCCAGCAGCTGACCGGGCTCGTCGCGAGCACCACCTACCACTTCGCGGTGCGGTCGGCGGACCAGGCGGGCAACCTCGCCACCTCTCCCGATGCGACCTTCGACACCGCCGCGCCCGCCATCGACACGACGCCCCCGACGGTGGCCGTCACCGCTCCCGCCGACGGCTCGACCGTGAGCGGGTCGGTGCTCGTGACGGCCACGGCCTCGGACGACACCGGTGTCGTCGGGGTGCAGCTCGCCGTCGACGGCACCGCCCTCGGGGCGGAGGACACGGCCGCGCCGTACTCGGTCTCGTGGTCGACGACGACGGTCTCGGACGGGTCGCACACCGTCTCGGCGAAGGCCCGGGATGCCGCGGGCAACACGACGACCGCGAACGTCACGGTCACGGTGGCCAATGCCGGGTCCGACCCCGGCGTCGTGGGCTCCTGGGGGCCGGTCCAGCCGTGGCCCGAGGTGTCGATCCACGCGGCGCTCACGGACACCGGCAAGATCCTCACGTGGCAGGGCGACTTCAGCCAGGGCGGGCAGCAGTACCTCCTCGACCCCTCGACGGGCGCGACGACCCAGGTGCCCAACGCGGCGGCTGACCTGTTCTGCGCGGGACAGGCGGTCCTGGCCGACGGCCGGATCCTGGTGGTCGGGGGAACAGCCACCAACGGAGGCCTGGGGATCACGACGGTGACGGCCTTCAACCCCTCGACCGGGACGTGGCAGACCTTGGCGCCGATGCACCACCCCCGCTGGTACCCGACAGCGACGACCCTGGCCGACGGACGGGTCCTGGTGACCTCGGGGTCGAACACGTCCGCGACCGACATCGTCCAGGTGCCCGAGGTGTACGACCCGAGGACCAACACCTGGACCGACCTGACGACCGCCACCCGGAACATCCCGTACTACCCCTTCGTGTACCAGCTCCCGGACGGCAGGGTCCTCCAGGCCGGCGCGTCGGAGGAGCCCACCTCCACCATCGCGCTCGACCCCACCACGCAGCAGTGGTCGACGGTCGACAGCCGCGCGCTCGACGCCGCGTCGATCACCAACTACGCACCCGGCAAGTTCCTCAAGGCGGGTAGCGCGTCCGACGGTGGCTTCAGCGGCCAGTCGGCGAGCACGGCATACACGCTCGACCTCAACCAGCCCGGCGCGACCTGGCAGCCCACGGCCTCCATGGCGTACCCCCGCAGCTTCGTCAACCTGACGACGCTGCCCGACGGCACCGTCCTCGCCACCGGTGGCGGCACCGACAAGTCCGGGCAGGTCGCGGCGAACGCCGTGCTGCCCGCCGAGGTCTGGAACCCCGCCACCGGCACGTGGCGGACCGTGGCGTCGATGTCGGTGCCACGGCTCTACCACTCCGTCGCCGTGCTGCTGCCCGACGGCCGGGTGTTCGTGTCGGGGTCGGGAGGGGACACCGGAGTCGCAGACCAGAAGAGCTACCAGATGTACTCGCCGAGCTACCTGTTCAAGGGCCCACGACCGACGATCACCTCCGCCCCCACGTCGGTGCAGTACGGCGGTACCGCGTTCGTCCAGACCCCTGACGCGGCCGGCATCGCCTCCGTGTCCCTCATCCGGACCGGGTCCGTGACCCACTCGTTCGACCAGAACGCCAGGGGGATGCAGCTGCCCTTCACCCGGACCAGCGACGGCATCTCCGTGCAGCTCCCCGCGAACGGCAACACGGCGCCCCCCGGTTACTACATGCTCTTCATCGTCGACGGGAACGGCGTGCCCTCGGTCGCCGCCATGACCAGGCTCCCGGCCCCCTCGGAGGACCTCGTCGCCCCGACCGCGCCGAGCGGCCTCACGGCCACCGGCGGCACGGGGCGGGTCGACCTGTCGTGGACCGCCTCCACCGACGACGTCGCCGTGGCCAGGTACGACGTCTACCGCTCGACGGCCACCGGGTTCGTCCCCGGGCCCTCGAACCAGGTGGCCCAGGTCGCCGGCACGGCGACGAGCTACCGGGACTCTGGCCTGGCCGCGGGCACGTACTACTACGTCGTCAAGGCAGAGGACGCAGCCGCCAACATCAGTCCCGGTTCCAACGAGGCGAACGCCACCGCCACCGCGGACACGACCGCGCCCACGGCGCCGTCCAACCTCGTTGCCACTCCGGCTGCCGGCCAGGTGGCTCTCAGCTGGACGGCCGCCACCGACGACGTGGGCGTGGCGCGCTACACGGTCATGCGGGGCGGGGTCGCCCTCGCCACCACGACCGGGACCGGGTACACGGACACCTCCGTCTCCGGCGGCTCCTCCTACACGTATGCCGTGACCGCCCAGGACGCAGCCGGGAACGTCAGTGCCGCCTCCGACCCCGTCACCGTGACCGTCCCGACCGCGACCCGCTCGATCACCGTCGACAAGGTGGTGAGCACCCACCGCGGCACGGCTGCCACCACCGTCGCGGCCACCGGCGTGACCACGACCGGCAGCCAGGAGCTGCTCCTCGCCCTGCTCAGCTCCGACGGCCCCAGCGGTGGTGGGACGGCCGCGTTCTCCAGCGTGACCGGAGGTGGACTGACGTGGACGCTCAGGCAGCGTGCGAACGCCCAGCCGGGGACCGCCGAGATCTGGCAGGCGGTCGCCCCCGCCCCGCTGACGAACGCCACGGTCACGGCCACGCAGGCCTCCGGCTCGTGGCAGTCGTCGATCACCGTCGTCGCCTTCCTGGGTGCCGACACCTCGACCGGTGCTGCCACCGCCACCAGCGCGGCGACGGGAGCACCCAGCGCCACCCTGACGACCACCCGCGCCGGGAGCTGGGTCTGGGGGGTCGGCACCGACTGGAGCACCGCGACGGCCCGTACCGTGGGCGCCGGGCAGACGATGGTCGACCAGTACCTCGCGCCGGCGGGAGACACGTACTGGGTCCAGCGACAGAACGCGCCGACCCCTGCCTCGGGGACGGCCGTGACGACGAACGACCCCGCGCCCACCGCGGACCGCTACGACCTCGCCGTGGTGGAGGTCCTGGCCGCCCCCTGACCGTCGATCCGTGTTTGCCGGTCGATCGTGCCGGGCACGAAGGGGCATGAGCGATCGCATTGCCGAGCCCTGGGGGACACGCACGCCGTATGCCGCAGGGGAACGGTGGCCGACGCGGGTGGACACCCACCTCGAGGAGGGGCTAGAGCCCGGAGACGTCGACCGGTGGGTGCAGACCGCCTCGATCCTGCACTCCAACGGCGACGGCATGGACATCGCCGTCAAGGACGACCGGATCGTCGGCGTCCGCGGACGGGAGGTGGACCGCGTCAACCACGGCCGCCTCGACCCCAAGGACGCCTTCGGGTGGCAGGCCAACAACTCGCCGGACCGGCTCACCAAGCCGCTCATCAGGCGCGACGGCGAGCTGGTCGAGACCGACTGGGACACCGCCATGGCCGCGGTGGCCGGCCGGGCCAAGGAGCTGCTGGACGAGCACGGTGCCAGCTCGATCGGCTTCTACACGACGGGCCAGCTCTTCCTCGAGGAGTACTACACGCTCGCCCTCATCGGGCACGGCGGCATCGGCACCAACCACATGGACGGCAACACCCGCCTGTGCACCGCCACCGCTGCCGAGGCGCTCAAGGAGTCGTTCGGGTGCGACGGGCAGCCCGGGTCGTACACCGACATCGACACCGCCGACGTCATCTGCCTGTACGGCCACAACATGGCCGAGACCCAGGTGGTGCTGTGGAGCCGCATCCTGGACCGGCTCGCCGGCCCCAACCCCCCGACGATCATCTGCGTCGACCCGCGCCTGACGCCCGTCGCCGAGGCAGCCGGCTCCCACGGCATACACCTCGCACCGCGGCCGGGCACCAACGTGGTGCTCATGAACGCCCTCCTACACGAGCTGGTCGACAACGGGTGGGTCGACGAGGCCTACGTCCAGGAGCACGCCGTCGGCTACGACGAGCTGACCAAGCAGCTGACCGACTACACCCCCGAGCTGGCGGAGGAGATCTGCGACGTGCCGGCCGCGGACGTGCGGCAGGCGGCCCGGGCCATCGGCACGGCCGAGCGCCTGCTCTCCTCGGTGCTCCAGGGCTTCTACCAGTCGCACCAGGCGACGGCCGCTTCGGTGCAGGTCAACAACATCCACATCCTGCGCGGGATGCTCGGCAAGCCCGGCTGCGGCGTGCTGCAGATGAACGGCCAGCCGACGGCGCAGAACACCCGCGAGTGCGGGGCCGACGGGGACCTGCCCGCCTTCCGGAACTGGAGCAACGACGCGCACACCGAGGACCTGGCGAAGGTCTGGAACATCGACCCGATGCAGATCCCGCACTACTCGGCCCCGACCCACCTCATGCAGATCATGCGGTATGCCGAGGACGGCTCGATCCGCTTCCTCTACGTCAGCGGCACCAACCCTGCGGTGTCGCTGCCCGAGCTCCGGCGGATCCGCTCGATCCTGTCGCAGGAGCGGCTGTTCCTCGTCGTGCAGGACATCTTCCTGTCCGAGACCGCGCAGCTCGCCGACGTCGTCCTGCCGGCCGCGACGTGGGGCGAGAAGACGGGCACCTTCACGAACGTGGACCGGACCGTGCACCTGTCGCAGAAGGCGGTCGAGCCGCCGGGCGAGGCGCGGCCCGACCTCGACATCTTCATCGAGTTCGCGCACCGGCTGGGGCTGCAGGACAAGGACGGCCAGCCGCTCGTGAAGTGGTCCACGCCCGAGGGGGCCTTCGAGGCGTGGAAGGAGTGCACCCGCGGGCGACCGTGCGACTACACCGGGTTGTCCTACGACAAGCTGCGCGGCGGCAGCGGCATCCAGTGGCCCTGCAACGAGGAGCACCCCGACGGAACCGAGCGCATCTACGAGGACGGGCAGTTCTGGGCGGCACCGGACTACTGCGAGTCCTACGGCCGCGACCTGGTCACCGGCGCGCCCGTCGAGCCGACCGAGTACAAGGCGCTCAACCCCACCGGCAAGGCGGTGATCAAGGCCGCCGAGTACCTGCCGCCGCACGAGAACATCTCGCAGGAGTACCCGTTCCAGCTCATCACCGGCCGGACGCTCTACCACTTCCACACCCGCACCAAGACGCGGCGCGCGCCGCAGCTGCAGGCGGCGGCGCCGGAGGTCTGGGTCGAGATGTCCGCCTCCGACGCGGCCGACCGCGGCTGGGAGGAGGGCGACCTGTTGCGCGTGACGACGCCGCGCGGCGAGGTGACAGCGAGGCTGCGCATCAGCGGCATCCGGCCCGGCGTGCTCTTCCTGCCGTTCCACTACGGGTACTGGGACGAGCCGGGCGGCCACGAGCCACAGGAACACGGCCGCGCGGCCAACGAGCTCACCCTCACTGACTGGGACCCCGCCTCCAAGCAGCCGATCTTCAAGACCGCGGCCGCCGCCGTCGAGCGCGTCTCGGCGGGCGGGGGCGAGCCGGCGGCGGCACCGACGACGACCGCGTCCCGGCCGGTCACGGTGTCGGTGCCGCCGACCACCGGAGGTCCGGCGGCCCACGTCCACGAGCAGCTGGCGAGCACGGAGGCGGCACGATGAGCAAGATCCCGATGGCCATCGAGGAGCTCCACCGCTCCGAGAGCGACCTGGCCGCCGACCTGCTGCGGATCTCGGACCGGCACAAGGCCGACCACGAGGTGCACCACGTCGCCCGCGACATCGCGCGCTGGTCCCAGCAGCACGTCCGCGAGCTCGCCCGGATCGGCCGCGACTTCGGCCTCGAGCTCGATGCCGAGCCCCCCGGCGACGTGACGGTGGTGGCCAAGGTGCGCCAGAAGGGGGACGAGCTGCTGGGCCGCCACCACGAGGCGTCGATGCTGCTCATCGCCGACCTGCGCAAGGTCCACAAGGACGCCGCCGGCGTCTCGCTCGACTGGGAGGTGCTCGCGCAGACCGCCCAGGCGCTCAAGGAGAAGGAGCTGCTCGACGTGGCCGAGAAGTGCCACCCCCAGACCCTGCGCCAGATGCGGTGGGCCAACGCCCACATCAAGGAGGCCTCCGCGCAGACGATGGTCACGCCGTGAACACCGAGACGGCGCGCCTGCCCGCGCCCCGCGTGGTCCTGCGCCCGCTCGCGACACCGTTGCCGCTGGGTTTCCTCGGGCTGTTCCTGGCGACGTTCTCGTTCAGCGCCGTCCAGCTCGGGTGGGTGCCGACCGCCCAGGGCCGGACAGTGGCCCTCGGGGTGCTCGTCTTCACCGTGCCGCTGCAGCTGGTGGCCTGCGTGATGGGCTTCCTCGCCCGCGACCCGGTGGCCGCGACCGGGATGGGCGTCCTGGCCGGCACCTGGGCGGCAGTCGCGCTCGCGACCCGCACGTCGCCCCCGGGGGCGATGAGCGCCGGGCTCGGCGTGCTGCTTGTCGCCGCCGCGGCGGCCATGCTCGTCCCGGCGGTCGCCGGCCATGCGAAGGGCGTGGCCAGCGCGGTCATGGCGCTCAGCGCTGCGCGCTTCGCCGTCACGGGCGTCGCGCAGTGGGCCGGTTCGAAGGGATGGCTCACCGCAGCCGGCTGGGTCGGCATCGTGCTCGCCGTTCTGGCCCTGTATGCCGCGCTCGCCTTCGAGCTCGAGGGGACCAGCGGGCGGGCGGTGCTGCCGCTGCTGCGCCGCGGCAGGGCGGCCGCCGCGATGGGGACGTCGGAGAGTGACGAGGAGCCTCTGGGGGACGTCGTCCACGACCCTGGGGTTCGGCAACAGCTCTGACGGTGGGTGTGTCGGCCGACGACCAGTTCGGGACGTGGTGCGGCGGGTCGGGCACGACACGCTGGCGCCGGTGACGAGGTGGGCGTCGGTGTGCCGGACCGCGGTGCGGCGGTCACCCGCACGCTAGACTCCGAGCCGATGGCGGTGGGGCTCGCCGACAACCGCAGCGCACGCGCTGCCAACAGTCCCTGCTGGAGTCCTGTGCACCCTCGACCCGGTAGGAGACCCATGCCCGAACCCCAGCCGTCGCCCCTCGGCGCGACCGTGGACCCCGACGTCGACCTCCGGGTGGCGCCGACCCGCCGGGAGTGGTCCTCGCACCGGTGGGTGCTCCCGGTCGTCGCGCTCGGCGGGATGCTCGGCGCCACGGCGCGCTACCTGCTCGCCACGGCATACCCGGCACCGGCCGGTGGGATCCCGTGGGCGACCTTCACCATCAACGTCACCGGGTGCCTGCTCATCGGCGTCCTCATGGTGTTCG
Source organism: Phycicoccus sp. 3266 (assembly GCF_031456495.1). Classification (NCBI taxonomy): domain Bacteria; kingdom Bacillati; phylum Actinomycetota; class Actinomycetes; order Micrococcales; family Intrasporangiaceae; genus Phycicoccus; species Phycicoccus sp. 3266. Next base: position 222,675 of record NZ_JAVDUW010000003.1, read on the forward strand.
TCGTGGAGGTCGGCGGTACGCACCCGCTGCTGCGGCCGTTCCTGGGCGTCGGGGTGCTCGGCGGCTACACGACCTTCAGCACGTACACGGTGGAGACGCTCGGCCTGCTGCGGCACGGCGAGACCGCGGCCGCCACCGCCTACCTGCTGCTCACCGCCCTCGCCGCGCTGCTCGCCGTGACCTTGGGTGCCTTCGCCACGCGCGGCACCCTCGCCCTCGTCCACCGACGCAGGCACCGCACCGACCGGGAGGCCCACCGATGACCACGCTGAACGGACCGGCCCGGAGGCTGACCATCTACCTGGGGGAGTCCGACACCTGGCAGCACAAGCCCACCTACACCGAGATCGTCCACCGCGCGCACGCCGCCGGGCTGGCGGGCGCGAGCGTGCTCCGCGGGATCGAGGGCTTCGGCACGTCGCAGCGGATCCACACCTCGCGGCTGCTGTCGCTGTCGGAGGACCTGCCGGTCGTCGTCGTCATCGTCGACACCGCCGAGAAGGTGGACGCGTTCCTGCCGGTCATCGACGAGCTCGTGACCGAGGGGCTCGTCACCCTCGACGACGTCAGCGTCCGCGTGCACCGGTTCCGCGGACCCACGGGCGCGCCCTCGGACGGGGAGCAGTGACGGGCCTGCTGGTGCTGTGGATCGGTGCCGCGGTGGGGGCACCCGCGCGCTACCTCACCGACCGGGCGGTCCAGGCACGGCACGACAGCGTCCTGCCGTGGGGGACGCTCACCGTCAACGTCGTCGGGTCCCTCGTGCTCGGGCTGCTCACCGGCCTGGCCGCCCACCACGCGGTGCCGCACGCCCTCACCCTCGCCCTCGGGACGGGGTTCTGCGGGGCACTGACGACGTACTCGACCTTCAGCTACGAGACCATGCGCCTGGTCGAGAGCCGCTCGTACCTGGTGGCGGGGGCCAACGTGGCGGGGAGCCTGGTCGCGGGCATGCTCGCCGCCGGCGCCGGCTACCTGGCCGGCATGGGCCTGTGACGTGCCACGAACGCAGGCGGCGAGCGCGACCGTCGCCCCGTGACGGCGTGACCTCGGGGGACCCGGTGAGCCAGTGGACCCGGTGAGCCCGTGGACCCGCTGAGCCTGGCCCTCGCCGCGGTGGCGGCCTTCGCCCTCGCGGTCGTCTCGGCCGTCGCCGGCTTCGGGGGCGGCGTCGTCCTGCTGCCGGTGTTCACCGCGCTGTTCGGCCTGCGGGTCGCCGTCCCGGTGCTCACGCTGGCCCAGCTGGTCTCGAACGGGTCCCGCGTGGCGCTGAACTCGCGGCACATCGAGTGGCGCCTCGTCCGCAACTTCGCCCTCGGGGCCGTGCCGACCGCGCTCGCCTTCGGCCTGCTGTTCGCGACGGCGCCCGCGGCCGGCCTGCAGCGGGTCCTCGGCGTCTTCCTGCTCGCGGTCGTCGTCCTTCGCCACGTCCGCCGGCGGCAGCTGGGCCGCCCGAGCCCGCGGGCCTTCGTCGCCGTGGGCGCCGCCTCCGGGGCGGGGTCCGCGCTCCTGGGGAGCGTCGGGCCCCTGACGGCCCCGTTCTTCCTCGCGTACGGCCTGGTCAAGGACGCCTACATCGGCACCGAGGCGGCGGGGGCGGTGGTGATGCACGCCGCCAAGCTCGCGGCATACGGCACCGGGGACCTCGTGTCCGCCCGGGTGGCGGCGCTGGGCGCGGTCCTGGCCCCGGCGACGATGCTCGGGGCGTGGACCGGCAAGCGACTGGTCCACCGCATGGACGAGCGGGTGTTCACGGTGCTGGTGGAGGTGGGCCTCGTCGTCTCCGGCGTGTTCCTCGTGCTGGGCGCCTGACCTCAGCCGCCGTGGTGGCCCTGGTCGCGGTCCCGGCGGGCATCGTCGAGGACGCCCGCGACGGCGTCGAGCAGGAGCTCGACCTCCGCCTCGCGGATGACCAGCGGGGGAGCGAGGCGCACGGTCGACCCGTGGGTGTCCTTGGCGAGCACGCCGCGCTCGAGCAGCCGGTGGCACGCCTCGCGACCGGTCATGAGCGACGGGTCGATGTCGATCCCGGCCCACAGGCCGCGGCACCTGACCGCCACGAGGCCGTGGCCGACGAGGGCGCGCAGGCCCGACCCGAGCAGCAGCCCGAGCCGCCGCGCGCGCTCCTGGAACTCGCCCGTCGCGAGCAGCGCGACCACCGCCTGGCCGACGGCTGCGGCCAGCGGGTTCCCGCCGAACGTCGACCCGTGGCTGCCGGGGGTGAAGACGCCCAGCACGTCGCGGTCGGCGACGACCGCCGAGAGCGGCACGATGCCGCCGCCGAGCGCCTTGCCCAGCACGTAGACGTCCGGCACGACGCCCTCGAGGTCGCACGCGAACGTCGTCCCGGTGCGGCCCAGGCCCGACTGGATCTCGTCGGCGACCAGGAGCACGCCACGGCGACGGGTCAGGTCGCGCACGCCGCGCAGCCAGCCGTCCGGTGGTACGACGACCCCGCCCTCGCCCTGGATCGGCTCGATCAGCACGGCCACCGTCTCGTCGGTGACTGCGGCCTCGAGCGCCTCGAGGTCCCCGAACGGGACGAGGTCGAAGCCGGGCGTGTAGGGGCCGTAGTGCTCCCGGGCGACGGGGTCGTCGGAGAAGCTGATGATCGTCGTCGTGCGCCCGTGGAAGTTGCCGTGCATGGCGACGATCCGCGCCCGTCCGTCGGGGACGCCCTTCACCTCGTAGCCCCATCGGCGCGACACCTTGATCGCGGTCTCGACAGCCTCGGCGCCGGTGTTCATCGGCAGCACGAGGTCCTTGCCGGCGAGCGTCGCGAGGTCCCGGCAGAACGGTCCGAGGCGGTCGCTGTGGAACGCCCGGCTGGTCAGGGTGAGGCGCTCGAGCTGGGTCCGTGCCGCCGCCACGAGCGCCGGGTGCAGGTGGCCGAAGTTGAGGGCCGAGTAGCCGGCGAGGGCGTCGAGGTACCGCCGCCCCTCGACGTCGGTGACCCAGGCTCCTTCTGCGTGCGCGAGGACGACGGGGAGGGGGCTGTAGTTGCTCGCCACCCAGTCCTGCGCCATGGCGATGTGCTCGCGCGTCGCGTCATGGGGTGGTGCCTTGCCGACACCCCCGGACCCCTGGCGCGAGGCCGCTCCGCTCACCTTCCGATCGTCCCACCGCGGCCGCCGGCGGGGGAGCCCTGGTGACGAAGATCGCCCCCTCGGGCCGGTTCGCGCACATCACGCCGGTGGGAGACTCGACGTGGAGGGTCCCTTCCCCAGGACCACCCGCTGTGGGTGCGTCGGCCACGGCAGGAACCCGGCCGGGGAGACGGTCATGACCAGGAGCAGCACAGCCCGCACCCGCGTCGTCGTCCTGGGGGCAGCCGGACGCGACTTCCACGACTTCAACGTCGTGTTCCGGGACGACCCCGGGGTCGAGGTGGTCGCCTTCACGGCGACGCAGATCCCCGACATCGACGGGCGGCGCTACCCGGCAGAGCTCGCGGGATCCCTGTACCCGCAAGGGATCCCGATCGTCGCCGAGTCCGAGCTCCAGGACCTCCTCGCGCGCGAAGGCGTGGACCTCGTCGTCTTCGCCTACTCCGACGTGCGGCACGAGCACGTCATGCACCTGGCGTCCCGCTGCATCGCGGCCGGTGCCGACTTCCGGCTCCACGGTGCGCGGCGGACCATGCTGCGCAGCAGCAGGCCGGTCGTGGCGGTGACGGCCGTGCGCACCGGCGTCGGCAAGAGCCAGACGACCCGCTACGTGGCCCGGCTCCTCCGCGAGCAGGGCCTGCGGGTCGTGGCCGTGCGGCACCCGATGCCGTACGGGGACCTCGCCGCCCAGGCGTGCCAGCGCTTCGCCACGCACGCCGACCTCGACCGGTACGACTGCACGATCGAGGAGCGCGAGGAGTACGAGCCGCACCTCGACGCGGGCGTGGTCGTCTACGCCGGGGTCGACTACGAGCGGATCCTGCGGGAGGCCGAGCGCGAGGCCGACGTCGTCCTCTGGGACGGCGGCAACAACGACCTGCCGTTCTACGCCCCCGACCTCCACATCGTCCTGGCCGACCCGCTGCGCCCCGGCGACGAGACGGCATACCACCCCGGCGAGGCGAACGTCCGGATGGCAGACGTCGTCCTCGTCGCCAAGTGCGACTCCGCCCGCCCCGCCGACGTCGAGGCGGTCGAGGCCTCGGTCCGCTCGCTCAACCCGCACGCCACCGTGCTGCGGGCCGAGAGCCCCGTGACGGTCGACGACGCCGCGGCCGTCCGCGACCGGCGTGTGCTCGTGGTGGAGGACGGCCCGACGCTCACCCACGGCTCGATGTCGTGGGGCGCGGGCGTCGTGGGCGCCCGCGCGGCGGGGGCCGCGGAGGTCGTCGACCCGGTGCCGTATGCCGTGGGCTCGATCGCCGCGACGTACGCGAAGTACCCGAACGCCCGCGGAATCCTGCCGGCCATGGGCTACGGCGCCGAGCAGGTCCGCGACCTCGAGGCCACGATCCGCGCGGCGGTCGACGCGGGTGCGTGCGACGCGGTCGTGAGCGGCACTCCCATCGACCTCACGCGGGTGCTGTCGGTACCGGTACCGCTCGTGCGCGCCCGGTACGAGCTGCGCGAGGTGGTGCCGGGTGGCCTGGCCGCCTCGCTCGAAGGTGTCTCGCGGGCAGCCTCCGCCACGACCGGCTCGTAACCCAGGGCCGCGCCTACCATCGACGCATGCCCAAGGACGCAGGCTCGACCGGTTCGCTCCCCACGGAGGTCTACGAGGCGGAGCTGTTCCGGCTGCAGGCCGAGCTCGTCAAGGTCCAGGAGTGGGTCAAGGCCGAGCGGCAGCGTGTCGTCGTCGTCTTCGAGGGACGTGACGCCGCGGGCAAGGGCGGCACGATCAAGCGCATCACCGAGTACCTCAGCCCGCGCAACGCCCGCATCGTCGCGCTGCCCACGCCGACGGAGCGCGAGCGGACCCAGTGGTACTTCCAGCGGTACGTCGAGCACCTCCCCGCCGCCGGGGAGATCACCCTCTTCGACCGGTCCTGGTACAACCGGGCCGGCGTCGAGCGGGTCATGGGCTTCTGCACGCCGCACGAGCACCGCAGGTTCCTGCACCAGTGCCCGATCTTCGAGCGGCTGCTCGTCGAGGACGGCATCCTGCTGCGCAAGTACTGGTTCTCGGTCAGCGACTCCGAGCAGCAGCGCCGGTTCAGGTCGCGGCTCAGCGACCCGATGCGGCAGTGGAAGCTCTCGCCGATGGACCTCGAGTCGATCACCCGCTGGGAGGACTACTCGCGTGCCAAGGACGAGATGATGGTGCACACCGACATCCCCGAGGCCCCGTGGTACGTCGTGGAGTCCGACTCCAAGAAGCGCGCGCGGCTCAACATGATGGCCCATTTCCTGTCGACGATCCCGTATGCCGAGGTGCCGGCTCCGTCGCTGACGTTGCCCGAGCGCCCGAAGCCCAAGGGGTACGAGCGGCCGCCCCGCGAGCAGACGACCTACGTCCCCGACCACGCCGCCACCCTCGGCTGACGCCGACGCCCCGGGCCGTCTGCGCGGTGGCGCAGCGGCTCGGGGCGTCGAGCGGTTCCGGTGGGTCGAAGCGGCTCAGGTCCGGAGCGGCTCGGCCGGTCAGAGCCCGAGTGCGGTGCACACCTTCCCGAACTCGAGACCCGGGTCACCCGCCGCGACGTCCCAACGGCCGCGGAGGTCGAAGTCGTCGCTGAGGATCGTCGTCTTCTGCCCCACGTCGAGGGTGAGGACGCCGCCGTGCGCCGTCTTGAACCAGGTGTCGATGCCCTGCTTGCGCGTGACGCGGGAGTCGAGCACGCCCGGGGTGCCGAAGTCGCTGCGCCAGGTCATCTGGAGCCGCGTCTGGACGCCCGTCGACGCGGGCACGTCGGGCGAGGCGACGAGGGCGTCGCTGGTGTCGAGGTGGACGAGCCGGAAGTACTCGAGGAACCGGCCGGACGCCGGGTCGGGGGAGTACCACCGCGTCTGGGTGCGGTGGAACCGCCCGTCGACGCTCCAGAGCGGCTGCGTGCACCAGTCATCGGGCCCGGGCTCGGCACTCCAGCCGTAGGCGAGGTCGCCCGTGCACGCGATGTCCGGCCCCGCGGTCCGGCACGTCCACGACGTCCCCTCGTCCGAGCTCTCGAGCGGGTTGGGCACGAGGCGCGCGTCGGTGGGGGACACGGTGGTGTCGGCCGCCACCGCCGGGGTGGCCGACAGGGCCAGCGCGCCTGCGGCGAGCAGGACAGCGCCGGCCGCTGCGGTCCGGACGCGATGGGCGTGATCCTTCATGGTTCTCCTCCTTGCGTGGTGGACAGGTGGTGCGTGGTCGAGGGCTCACCGGCCCGGGGCCCTGGTCCAGACGCCCTCGAGCACGAAGCGCTCGTCCGGTTCGGCGGCCCGGCCGTCCACGCGGACGACGTTGCGCGTCGTGAGCGTGTCGCCGTCCACCGACCACTCGATCGCGAGCGAGCCAGCCTGGACCCAGCGGCCCAGGGCGTCGTAGACGACCGTCCCCTGGTCGCCCACGGCCGGGGACCCGCCGTCGCCCTGGACGATCACCGTCCAGCTCGCACGGCGGAAGTCCAGGTAGAGGTGGCTCCTGCCGTCGGTCAGCCCGTTGGCGGCGAGCCACTCCGGGCTGGCTCGGAACCCCTGCGCCCGCGCCTGCGCCGTCGTGACGTCGCGGGTCCAGCGACCGTCCGGGATCGTCGGTCCGCCCCAGGTCGAGACAGCCGTCGAGACCCAGGTCGTCGTGCCGAGGAGGGTGGACCGCGCGGTGCACGGGTCGACGAGGCGGACGAGGGCCAGGCGCTCGGCACTGCGTTCCACGGTGTACGTGCCGGCCGGCTGCCCCTGGCACAGGTCGCGCTGGAACAGCGTGGTCCGCAGCCTGTCGCCGACGAGCAGACCCTGGGTCCCGGAGAGGTCAGGGGTGGCCCCGGGTGGGGCCGTGACGGTGAGCCGGCCACCCCCGTCGAGGGACACGGTCCACCGGCCGGAGGTGTCGGGGGCTCCCGGCAGGGCGCCGACCAGACCGGCATACCGGCCGGGTGGGACCTGGATCGAGGTGGTTGCGGGACGCGGCGGCCGGTCGTCGGCACCCCAGCGCACCGTGACGGCGAGGGCGACGGCGGTGCCCGCGACGGCGACGCCCGTGGCCAGGCCGACCCAGCTTCGGGCGCGGCGGCGCCGGCTGCGCTCCATCACCCGCGCCAGGTGCTGCTCGATGTCCGGGTCGAGCCCCAGCTCGGCGTTCGCGGCCAGGCCCGCGCGGAGCCTGTCGTCAACCGACATCGCTGACCAGCTCCTCCCCGAGGGCCTGCGCGAGCCGGGCGCGGGCGCGGTACAGGTGCTGCTTCACCGTCGACTCTGACACGCGCAGCACGTCGGCGATCTCGGCCACGGGCCGGTCCTCGAAGTAGTGCAGGACGACGGCGGCACGCTGCATCGGGGCCAGCTGCCGCACGGCCGCGGCCACGTCCGGGTCCGGGTCTGCGGGAGGCGCCGGCACGGCATACGCACGCATCTCCCGCAACGGGCGCGAGCGTTCGCGCGACAGGTGGCGCAGGGCCATGCGGACGGCGACCTTGCGCACCCAGGCCTCGGGCCGTTCGTAGGCGGAGACGGTCGACCAGCTGCCCAGGAGCTTGACGAAGGCGTCCTGGGTGAGCTCCTCGGCGACGGCGCGGTCGTGCACGACCAGGAACACCGTGCGCGCGACCGAGGTGAACGAGGCGCGGAACAGCGCCTCGTACTCCCTTCGGTCACTTCCCATGGCACGCCCTCCGTGCGGCGACGGACGTCGAGGCTCAGGATGCCGAGCGGGGACGCCGGCGCGAACCACCAGAAGGACCACGCCGCCACCGCCTCGTGCCGATCTCCACCGTGCGTCTCCTCCCGCGTGCCGCGCCCCTGGTGGGGCGGCACTCCACCTGGGGACAGGCACGACGAGCCCGCGCGGTTGACACGGTGTCGCCCCGACTTCCGCGCCGGCGGCCGGGCGCGCCGTCAGGGCGTGGCTGGCGCCCCGGACGGCGACGTGGCGACGACGGCGTCGCGAAGGCGCGGCACCGCTGCGGCCAGTCGGTGCTCGGCGGCCCGGGCGACCTCGTGCGCCTGGGCGAGGGTGAGGGACGGGTCCACCTCGACGGACACGTCCGCGTGGACCTCGTGGCCGATCCACCGCAGCCGGAGCCGGCGCAGCGCGCGCACCCCGTCGGTGCCGGTCACGGCCGCCTGGGCGGATGCCGTCAGCTCCGGCTCCACGCCGTCCATCAACCGGCGGAAGACCTCGCGTGCGGCCGTCCGGAGCACCAGCAGGATGGCGATAGTGATGACCAGCCCCACAGCCGGGTCGGCCCAGGGCAACCCGAGGGCGACGCCGCCCGCGCCGAGCAGCACCGCAAGGGACGTGAGGCCATCGGTACGAGCGTGGTGCCCGTCCGCGACGAGCGCCGCCGACCCGATCGCGCGCCCCACCCGGATCCGGTATGCCGCGACCGCCTCGTTGCCGAGGAAGCCCACGAACCCGGCGACCGCGACCCAGCCGAGGTTCTGCACCGGGGCGGGGTCGAGCAGCCGGCGCACGGCCTCCCAGCCGGCGAGGACCGCGGAGAGGGCGATCATCGCGATGACGAACAGGCCGGCCAGGTCCTCGGCGCGGCCGTACCCGTACGTGTAGCGGCGCGTCGCGGCGCGGCGGCCGAGGAGGAACGCGATCCACAGCGGCAGGGCGGTGAGGGCGTCGGAGAAGTTGTGGATCGTGTCCGCGAGGAGGGCCACCGAGCCGGACACGGCCACCACGACCAGCTGCAGGAGCGCCGTGGACCCGAGTCCCACGAGGCTGAGCTTGACGGCACGGATCCCGCGGGCGCTGGACTCCAGCGCGGTGTCGAGCGAGTCGGCGGCGTCGTGCGAGTGCGGGGTCAGGACGTGGCGGACCCGGTCCCACCAGCCGTGCCCGTGGTCGTGGTCGTGCCCGTCCTCGTGGTGGCGGTCGTGGTGGTCGTGCAGGTGCGGCATGGCGAGGAGCATATCTGCGTACCTGTGAAGGTATGCACACAGTAGGGTTGCGGCATGCACGACAGCCTTCCCGACCTCTCGATGCCCGAGGACGAGCAGGCGCACCTCGCCGCCGAGACCTTCCGGATGCTCGCCGACCCGACCCGGATCAAGCTGCTGTGGGCGCTGCTCCAGGGCGAGTCCTCGGTGACGTGCCTCGCGGAGCTGGCGGGCGTGAGCCCCACGTCGGTGAGCCAGCACCTGGCCAAGCTCCGTCTCGCAGGGCTGGTCCGGGGCAGGCGTGAGGGGACGTTCGTGTACTACACGGCAGCCAACACCCACGTGCATGCGCTGCTGTCGGAGGCCCTGTCACACGCCGACCACGCGGAAGGCGAGCTCGGGTCGGAGGACCAGCACAGCCACGCCACCGGCGGCGTCGGGGCGAGCACCTGACCCGGCGGTCGGCTCAGGTGCGGCGGCGCACGTAGCGGTGCTCCGGCCGGCCGGTGCTGCCGTAGGCGAGGTCGAGGTCGAGGAACCGCTTCTTCGTCAGCGTGGCGAGGTACCGCTGCGCCGTCGGACGGCTCGCGCCGAGGATGGCCGCGACCTCGCTGGCACCGATCGGCTGCGGCGCCGACGCGACGATGTCGAGCACCTTGGCCATGGTCGGCTGGAGCGACGGGGTCGCCGGCGGTCGCCGCGGGGCCGTCGAGCGCATCCGGTAGAGCGCGTCGATCGTCTCCTGGTCGGCCTCGGGTGCCGTCTGCGCGTGCTGCGCCCAGGCGCGGTACGCCTCGAGCTGCTCGCGGAGTGCGGCGAAGGTGAACGGCTTCACGAGGTAGTAGAAGGCGCCGAGCTGCATCGCGGTACGGACCGACTCGATGTCCCGGGCGGCCGTCACCAGCAGGAAGTCGGGGACGCGACCTCCTGAGGCGGCCAGCCGCCGGACCAGGTCGAGCCCGTCGAAGTCGGGCAGGTACATGTCGAGCAGCAGCAGGTCGGGCGCGGTCGACCCGACCAGCTCCTGCGCCTCGGTGCCGCTGTGCGCCTGGCCCACCACCTCGAGGCCGGGCAGCTTGGCGACGCTCAGGGCGTGGGCGTGCGCCACGTGGTAGTCGTCGTCGACCACGAGCACCCGGATCACGACGCCACCTCGGCGACCCGCAGCGGCAGCGTGACCTCGAACCGCGCGCCGCCGGGCGAGCTGGCGACGATGGTGCCGCCGGCCCTCGTGACGAGTCGGTGCACGAGTGCGAGCCCGACGCCACGGCGCATGGCGCCGCGCGGCTCCTTGGTGGTGAACCCGTCGACGAACACCTCGCGCAGCTGGTCGTGCGGTATGCCGGGGCCGGTGTCCTCCACGACGAGGTGCAGCCGTGCGCGGCCGTCCGTCCCGGGGGCCGTCGTCAGCGTCACGGTCACGGTCCCGCGCGGGCTGTCGCCCGCGGTCCGCGGGTCGTTGGCGACTGCGTCGACGGCGTTGTCGACGAGGTTCCCCAGCACGGAGACCAGCGGCAGCTCGCCACCCTCGTCGGCCCGCAGCTGGCTCTCGGGGGCGAGCCGCACGGCGACGTCACGCTCGGCGGCGACGGTCGCCTTGGCGAGCAGGAGGGCGGCGACGACGGGGGAGCCGATCCGCGTGCGGACCTCCTCGCTGGCATACGTCGTCTCGGCCTGGAGCTGGCTGCTGTAGCGCGTCGCCTCCTCGACCTCCCCGAGCTCGAGGAGCACCGCGAGCACGTGAAGCCGGTTGGAGAACTCGTGCTCCTGCGCCCGCAGCGCCGTCGACAGGCCCTCCATCGAGTCGAGCTGGCGCAGCAGCGCCTCCATCTCCGTGCGGTCCCGGATGGTGACCACCGAGCCGGCGTCGCGCCCCGCGACGCTGACCGGCCGCCGGTTGAGGACCAGCAGGTGCTCGTCCGTCACGGCGACGAGGTCCGAGCCGGGAACCTCGCCCGTGACGATCCGTCGCACGCGTCCCTTGGGCAGGAGCTCCTCGACGCGTTGCCCGAGGCGCGCGTGCTGCAGGCCCAGCAGCCGCCGGGCCTCGTCGTTGAGGACGTTGATGCCGCCGGCCGCGTCCACCCCGAGCACGCCCTCGCGGATGCCGTGCAGCATCGCCTCGCGCTCCTGGACCAGCCCCACGATCTCGGCCGGCTCCAGCCCGAAGGTGACCCGCTTGATGGCGCGTGCCAGCAGGAGGGAGGCGCCGACGCCGAGGGCCAGGGCCACCGCGCAGTAGAGCGCGATGTCGGCGAGCTCGGCGTGCAGGCGACCGCTCACCTGGGTCTCGAGGATGCCGACCGACACCTCGCCCACCACGCTCCCGTCGGCCGCGACTACGGGCGCCTTGGCGTTCGCGGACCGGCCGAGGCTGCCCTCGTTCATCCCGGTGTGGACCCTGCCGTCGAGCGCGACCACCGGCTCCTCCACGCGCTGCCCGATGAGGTAGGGGTTCGGGTGGGAGTGGCGTGTGCCGCCGCGGTCGATGACCACGACGTACGAGGCGTGGGTGCTCGAGCGGACGCGTTCGGCCAGGGCGGGGATCTGGTTGCCGGGGTCGCCGTCGACCAGGGCCCGGGCGACCTCGGGGGAGCGACCCACGGCCTCGGCGATGCCCGCCGCCTGCTCGCGCGCCTGTGCGTCGGCCTGGTTCGCGGCGAGGCGGGAGAACAGCGCGAAGCCCACGGCCAGGGTCACCACGACGATGCCGAGGACCGCGGCGAGGATGCGCGCCGCCAGCGTCCGGCCCAGTCGCGGCATACCTCTCCCGTCCTCGTGGTCGCGCCGACGGTGGCGCCCCGGCGCCCTCGGTGGCGCCGGAACCAGCATGACTGAGCAGATTGCACAAAACCATCGCTATCGCGGGTATCGGTCGCAACGCGCACAACGCTTCCGGCAGCCACGGCCCTCTTCCTACGGTGACGCAACTCAACGACGAGAAGGGATTTCCCCATGGCGGCCATCGAGCTGCGGAACGTCACCAAGAAGTTCGCGACGTCGGACGGCGGGACGTACACCGCCCTGCAGGACCTGTCGCTGACGGTCGAGGACGGCCAGTTCTGCGCCGTCGTCGGTCCGACCGGCTGCGGCAAGTCGACCACCCTGACGCTGGTCTCGGGACTCGAGCGGCCGTCGAAGGGGGAGGCGCTCGTCCACGGCGAGCCGGTCCGCGGGATCGGCGTCGGCACCGGCTTCGTCTTCCAGCAGGACGCCGTCTTCCCCTGGCGCACGGTGCTGGACAACGTCAGTGCCGGACCCGTCTACCGCGGGGTGTCACGGTCCGAGGCGCTCGGCCAGTCGCGGGACTGGCTGCGCCGCGTGGGCCTCAGCGGGTTCGAGGACCGCTACCCCCACCAGCTCTCGGGCGGCATGCGCAAGCGCGTCGCCCTCGCGCAGACGCTCATCAACCAGCCTCGGATCCTGCTCATGGACGAGCCGTTCTCGGCCCTCGACGTCCAGACGCGGGCGATCATGTCGACCGAGCTGCTCCAGCTGTGGGACCAGACCCGGCCGGCCGTGGTCTTCGTGACCCACGACCTCGAGGAGGCGATCGCCCTCGCGGACAAGGTCGTCGTCCTCACCGCCGGCCCCGGCACGGTCAAGGCCGAGTTCGAGATCGACCTGCCGCGGCCGCGGGTGGTGCAGGAGATCCGGTTCGACCCCCGGTTCGTGCGGCTGTACGAGCAGATCTGGGAGGCGCTTCGGGCCGAGGTCGAAGAGGCGTACGCCCGCACCACGCGAGCCGTGGCGGTGGCGTCATGATCGACACCGCGCACGACAGCCCCGCCGGCAACGACACCTCGCTCTCCGAGGCGACCCGGGCGGAGCGGGTGCAGGCCCCCGTGGCCGGCGCCCGGCGCGGCGGGTCGTCCCCGCGACAGGCGGCGCGGCGACGCCGGCTGGTGCTCGCCGGTGCGCGCGGTGCCATCGTCGTCATCGCCCTCACCGCGTGGCAGCTGCTCGTCAACGCCAAGGTGGTCGACCCGTTCTTCTGGGGCGAGCCCTCGGGGGTCTGGGCCGACCTGCGCGACTGGGTGACCGTCGGCACGAGCCAGGGCTCGCTCGGCGAGCAGGTCGTGACGACGCTCGAGGAGGCGGTGCTCGGCTTCGTCATCGGGTCGGTGCTCGGCATCGTCCTCGGCATCGCGCTCGGCCGGGTGCAGCTGCTCTCCGAGCTGTTCGCGCCGTTCCTCAAGGCCGCCAACTCGATCCCGCGCATCATCCTCGGCTCGATCTTCACCGTGGCGTTCGGCTTCGGCATCCAGTCCAAGGTGATCCTGGCCGTGGTCCTCGTGTTCTTCGGGGTGTTCTTCAACGCCTTCCAGGGCGCCCGTGAGGTCGACCGGAACCTCATCGCCAACGCCCGGCTGCTCGGCGCGACCCGCTGGCAGGTGGCCCGGGACGTCGTCCTGCCGTCCGCGTTCACCTGGATCCTCGCGAGCCTGCACATCAGCTTCGGGTTCGCCCTCATCGGAGCCCTGGTCGGCGAGATCCTCGGCGCCAACAAGGGACTCGGCCTGCTGATCCGCTCGTCGCAGAACAACTTCGACATGAACGGCGTGCTCGCGGGGATGGTCCTCGTGGCGGTCATCGCGCTCACCGCCGAGGGGCTCATCACCGTCCTCGAGCGGCGGCTCCTGCGCTGGCGGCCCCCGCAGGCGCACGGGGGAGCGGCCATCGAGTGACGCCGCCGCCGGCAGGTCCGGCCACCGCTCGACCTGGTCCCACTGACCACCACCTCGCGCCCGCCGGGCACCCCAGCCCACGGACGCTCCGCACCCCAGCCCAGCACCGCACACCACGCAAGCACCGCAACTCAAAGGAGAGTGCATGAACACCAAGCGCCTCGCTGCCGTCGCGACGGCAGCCCTGGCCAGCGTCTCGCTGGCCGCCTGCGCCAACAACGCCTCCGGCAGCACGTCCGGCGGCTCCGCCGGCTCGTCCAGCAGCTCGGCAGGCGCCAAGGACGCCTCGGCGCCCACCGTCACGATCATGGTCGGCGGCATGAGCAAGCAGATCTACCTGCCGTTCATGCTCGCCAAGCAGCTCGGGTACTACGACAAGGCCGGCGTGGACGTGAACCTCGTCGACGAGCCCGCCGGCGGTGACGCCACCGAGAACATGCTGGCGGGCCAGGTCCAGGGTGTCGGCGGCTTCTACGACCACAACATCGCCCTGCAGGCGCAGGGCAAGTCGTCCGAGGCCGTGGTCTCCATGCTGCAGATCCCCGGCGAGGTCGAGCTGTGCCGCAGCGACCTCAAGGGCAAGGTGAAGAGCCCGGCCGACTTCAAGGGCCGCCAGCTCGGCATCACCGACACCGGCTCCTCGACCGACTTCCTCACCCAGTACCTCAGCAAGAAGAACGGGGTCGACCCGAGCCAGGAGACCCGCCGCGGCGTCGGCGCCGGGCAGACCTTCATCGCGGCCATGAAGCAGAAGGCGATCGACTGCGGCATGACCACCGAGCCCACGGTCTCCCAGGCCGTCTCGGACGGGACGGCGTTCATCCTGCTCGACATGCGCACCGCCGAGGGCTCCAAGGCTGCGCTGGGCGGCACCTACCCCGCGACGTCGCTCTACATGCAGACGAGCTGGGTGGACGCCCACAAGGACACCGTCCAGAAGCTCGTCAACGCCTACGTCTCGACGCTCACGTGGATCCAGGGCCACTCCGCCGCCGAGATCGCCGACAAGATGCCGGCCGACTACTACAAGGGCGTCGGCAAGGACGCCTACGTCAAGGCGCTGGACAGCGAGAAGGGCATCTTCAACCCGACCGGCCTGATGCCGAGCGACGGCCCGTCCACCTGCCTCGCCGTCCTGGGCGAGTTCAACCCGAAGGTGAAGGGCAAGAGCATCGACCTGTCCAAGACCTACACCAACGAGTTCGTCCAGGCGGCCAAGCCCCTCGCCTGACCTGCTCCCGCACGCGCGCCCGTGACCCGGGCGACGTGCCCGGACCCCCCACGGGCCCGGCCGGCGCGACGCCGGTCGGGCCCGTGGTCCGTCCCGCGGGCCGGGCCAGCGGTCCGGGCCAGTGGTCCGTCCCGGGCGGCCGCGACGCCGCCCGGACTGCGTCAGTGGGCGCCCGCGAGGTGGCCGGCGAGGCGGTCGTGCCGCTCCTGGCTGGCCTCGTCGAGGCCGGTGATCGTGACCTCCTTGCCCTTGCTGCGGTAGCGGGTCGTGATGGCGTCGAGCGTCGCCACCGAGGAGGCGTCCCACACGTGCGAGCCGGACAGGTCGATCACGACGCGGTCCGGGTCGCCGACGTAGTCGAACTGGGTGACCAGGTCGTTGCTGGAGGCGAAGAAGAGCTCGCCCACCACGGCATACACCTTGGTCCCCGGGTCCGGCTGCGCGACCTCCACGACCTGCGTGAAGTGGGCCACCCGCCGCGCGAACAGGACCATCGCCACGAGGACGCCGACGACCACGCCGATCGCCAGGTTGTGGGTGAGGACGACGACCACGACCGTCGCGACCATGACCGCGGTCTCGCTGCGCGGCATACGGCGCAGCGTGGCGAGCCGGACGCTGTGCCAGTCGAACGTCCCGACCGACACCATGACCATCACGGCGACCAGGGCCGCCATCGGGATCGTGCCGACGAGGTCGCCGAGGCCGACGACGAGGACGAGGAGGAAGACGCCGGCCAGGAAGGTGGAGATCCGCGTCCGCGCGCCGGAGCCCTTCACGTTGATCATCGTCTGCCCGATCATCGCGCAGCCGCCCATGCCGCCGAAGAAGCCGGTGACGATGTTGGCGGCGCCCTGGCCCCAGGCCTCGCGGGTCTTGGAGGAGTGGGTGTCGGTCACGTCGTCGACGAGCTTGGCGGTCATGAGCGACTCCATGAGCCCGACCAGTGCCATGCCGAGCGCGTACGGGCCGATGACGGACAGCGTGTGCAGCGTGAGCGGGACGTGCGGCAGGAAGAGGCTGGGCAGGCTGTCGGGCAGCTTCCCCTCGTCGCCGACGGTGGGGACCGCCAGCGAGGTGCCGACCGTGAATGCCGTGAGGGCGAGGATCGCGACGAGCGGCGCCGGGACGACCGTCGTCAGGCGCGGCAGCAGGACCATGACGGCGATGCCCACCACGACCAGCGGGTAGACCGCCCACGGGACGCCCACGAGGTGGGGCAGCTGCGCGAGGAAGATGAGGATGGCCAGGGCGTTGACGAAGCCCACCATCACCGAGCGGGGGATGAACCGCATCAGCTTGGCGACGCCGAGCAGCCCGAGGGCGACCTGGATGACGCCGGCGAGGATCACCGTCGCCACGAGGTGGTCGAGCCCGTATTGGCGCACGACGGGGGCGATCACCAGGGCGACCGCGCCAGTCGCCGCGGAGATCATCGCCGGACGGCCGCCCAGGAAGGCGATCGAGACCGCCATCGTGAACGAGGCGAACAGCCCGACCCGCGGGTCGACGCCGGCGATGATCGAGAACAAGATCGCCTCGGGGATGAGCGCCAGGGCCACCACGAGGCCGCCGAGGACCTCGGTGCGGAGCCGGGCGGGGGAGCGCAGGGCCGCACGCACCGAGGTGCTCGCAGGCTCGTGCGGCGACCCCGCCGCGGTGTCGCGAGCGGGCCAGGTGTCGGGGCCGGGCGAGCTGTCGGGTCCGGCGGTGGGGACGTGGGCAGGGGACGTGCCAGGCACAGAAGTACTCCAACGTGGGGGAAGGGGAACGGCAGGCGCCGGACCGGCATCGGACCGGCATCGGGCCGGCGGGGTGCCGAGCGGGTCGGCGGGGTGCCGAGCGGGTCGGCAGGCGGAGGTGAGCGCGCGTCAGCGCTGACGCGGGGTGGTCTGTCGTGCGGTGGCCTGCGGTGCGCGGAGCTCTCCTCGCAGCTGGGCGGCAAACGCCTCCGCGTTGTCCACGCGCTCGCGCAGGACCTCGAGCTGGTGCGTCACGAGCGTCTCGTACGCGGCGAGCCGGTCGAGGAGCTTCGCGCGGGTGCCGGCGGACAGGCGCGGGGAGGCCAGGCGGTCGCGCAGGTCGATGAGGTCGCGCATCTCCTCCAGCGAGAAGTCCAGGGGCTTCATCCGCTTGATGAGCAGCAGCCGGCTGACGGCGTCCTCGGTGTAGAGCCGGAAGCCGCCCGCCGAGCGCTGCGTGCCCGGCAGGAGGCCGACCTCCTCGTAGTGACGGATGGTCCGCAGGCTCAGGCCGGTGCGCTCGGCGACGTCACCGATCTGGAGCAGACCGATGTCGGCGTGCGGACCCATGTCCCGCACTCTACCCTTACGTAAGGGTAGGTACCAAAGCGGGTAGTGGACGACGGTGGAGGACGGCGAGTGATGAGCGGCGACGGCGGGATCCTCGGCACGATCGCGGAGCCCGTGGTGATGGCCGCGCGCATGGGGTGGCAGATCCTGTGGCCGCTCATCCTCGGCTTCACGCTGTCCGGCGTGGTGCAGGCCGTCGTGCGGCGCGAGGTGGTGCGCAGGTACCTGGCGGGGGACTCGCCGCGCAACCTCGCCTGGGCGACGGGCCTGGGCGCCGCGTCGTCATCGTGCTCGTATGCCGCCGTCGCCCTGGCCCGTTCCCTGTTCGTCAAGGGCGCGTCGCTGGCGTCGGCGATGGCCTTCGAAATCGCGTCGACGAACCTGGTCCTCGAGCTCGGCATCATCCTCGCCCTCTTCATGGGCTGGCAGTTCACCCTGGCCGAGTTCGTGGGTGGCCCGCTCATGATCGTCCTGGTCGCGGTCGGCTTCCGGCTGTGGCTGCGGGGCCGAGTGGTGGACCGCGCCCGGGAGGAGGCCGAGCGGGGCCGGGCCGGTGCGATGGAGGGCCACGCCAGCATGGACATGTCCGTCCAGGGGGAGGGGTCGTGGTGGCGCCGGCTGGCGTCCCGCGACGGCGTCACGGCCGTGTCGCACTACTTCGTCATGGACTGGGCCTCCGTCATCCGTGACCTCGTGCTGGGGCTGCTGGTGGCGGGGGTCGTGGCCGCGTGGGTGCCGGTCTCGTGGCTGCAGGCGTTCTTCCTCACCGGCAACCCGGTCCTGGCGTCGCTGTGGGGTCCTGTCGCCGGGCCGCTCGTGGCGGTGGTCAGCTTCGTCTGCTCCGTCGGGAACGTGCCCCTGGCAGCGGTGCTGTGGAACGGCGGCATCAGCTTCGGGGGAGTGGTCAGCTTCATCTTCGCCGACCTGCTCATCATCCCCATCCTGCTCATCTACCGCCGTTACTACGGCACGGCCGCCGCCTTGCGCATCTCCGGCGTGTTCTACCTGGCGATGGTCCTGACGGGGTATGCCGTGGAGCTCGTCTTCCGGCCTCTCGGCCTGGTGCCCCACGAGCGCGCGGCCACGGTGACCGAGGCGTCGTTCACGTGGAACTACACGACGTGGCTCAACCTCGTCTTCCTCGTGCTGGCGGCGGTGCTGGTGACCCGCTTCGTGCGCACCGGCGGTGTCCCCATGCTGGCGCAGATGAACGGCTCCGGGGACGGGCACGAGGACGGCGCCCACCGGCACTAGCCGGCGCGCGCTGCTGCCCGGACGGACAGGAGGTCCTGGTAGCCCAGCCAGCCGACGACCGTGCCGTCGGTGTCGACCACCGGTACGGCGCTGAGACCGCTGTGGCGCAACGTCTCTCCAGCCTCGGGCACGAGGTCTGCGGTGCCCACCGTCGTCGGGACCTCGGTGGCGATGGAGGCGGCGGCGCCGTCGTGCAGGCCGTCCGCCAGGGCGTCGAAGACGGCCCGGCTGGTCACGACCCCCACCACCTCGCCGGCAGCGTTCTGCACGGGCAGCACGCCCGCTGGCGACCGGCCGAGCGCCGCGGCGACCTCCGGCAGCCGCGCGGTGTCGGCGACGGGCGCCGGCGCGGGCGACATGACGTCGCGGACGCGGCGGTTGTCGTGCGCGACGGCCTCGGGCGGCGTCCCGAGGTCGACACCCCTCCGCCGCAGCTTGAGCGTGTAGATGGTGTCGCGGCTGATGGCGTGGCTGACGCCGGTGGCGAGCACGATCGCAGTCATGAGCGGCAGGATGATGGAGTACTCGCCGGTCAGCTCGAACAGGATCACGACTGCGGTGATGGGGGCGCGGGCCGCGCCGGCGAAGGCCGCGCCCATGCCGATGAGCCCGTAGGCGCCCACCGGACCCGAGCTCGCCGGTGCCACGAGGTGCACCACCTCGCCGAAGGCGGTGCCGAGCATCGCCCCGATGAACAGGCTGGGGGCGAAGACCCCACCCGAGCCGCCGATCCCGATCGTCAGGCTGGTGGCCACCATCTTCCCCACGAGGAGCAGCAGCAGGAAGCCCACGGCATACCGGCCGTCGATGGCCGCGCCGAGCACCGGGTAGCCGACGCCGTACATCTGCGGCAGCACGAGGAGGAGCAGCCCGAGGGCGACACCACCGACCGCGGGGCGCAGCCACTCCGGACCACGCCAGAGCGCGTCGCAGGCGTCCTCGATGGCGTAGAGGACCCGGGTGAACCCGACGCCGACGAGGCCGGCGAGCAGGCCGAGCGCGGCGAAGAGGAGGTACTCGTGGGCCCCGTGCACGCTGAAGGCCGGGAGCCTCAGGAAGGGCACGTCGCCGAGCACCGCCCGCCCGATCACGCTCGAGGTGACCGAGGCCAGCACGACCATGCCGAAGGCCTCGGCGGTGAAGTCGGCGAGGATCAGCTCCATCGCGAAGAAGACGCCGGCGAGCGGGGCGTTGAACGTCGCGCTGATGCCGGCCGCGGCCCCGCAGGCCACGAGCACACGCAGTCGCGGCTCGGTCAGCCGGCCGATGCGGCCGACGGTGGAGCCCAGGGCGGAGCCGATCTGGACGATCGGACCCTCCCGGCCCACCGAGCCCCCGCCGCCGATGCACAGGGCCGACGCCAGGGCCTTGACCGCGGCGACCTGCGGGGCGATGCGCCCGCCCCGGTGGGCCACGGCATACATGACCTCGGGCACGCCGTGCCCCCGTGCCTCACGGGCGAAGGCGTGGACCAGGGGGCCGTAGAGCAGCCCGGCGACCACGGGTGCGAGGACGACGAACCAGGGACCCAGCGCCGGCAGGTGGGGGTTCGCCGATCCCGCGGCGGCGGCGTAGTCGGAGTGCCCGGTGAACAGGCGGGTGAAGGTGCCGATGAGCCACCGGAAGAGCACGGCGAAGAGGGCGGCCAGCGCACCGACGCCGAGGGAGAGTGCGAGAAGGGCCGTGCTCGAGGTCCGCAGCCAGATGCCGAGCCGCTCGGTGGGGACGAACCCCAGGCGTCGGCGGGAGGAGGGGGCGAAGGTCGCGGCTGACGGCATGAGTTGCATTGTGCAAGAATTGACCTGAGCAATGCAAAACCGACCCCTTCCGTGGCCGGACCCGGCGTGTGGGGAGAATGGACCGTGCCTGCTGACGACGCCGAGGTCGACGATCTCGTGACCGCGCTGCTGACCGCCTCCCGTGTTCTGGTGGGCGTGTCGGCGCGGTCGCTCGCGGACCTCGACGAGTCCGTGACGGTGACGCAGTTCCGGGTGCTCGTCGTCCTCCGCGGTCACGGCGAGACGCGCCTGAACCGGCTCGCCGAGCGCCTGGGCGTGACGCCGTCGACCGCTCTGCGCACCGTGGACCGGCTCATCGCGGCCGACCTCGTCACCCGGCGGGAGAACGACCTCGACCGGCGCGAGGTGGTCATCGACCTGACCGACCGCGGCGGCCAGGTCGTCGACGAGGTGACCGAGCGGCGGCGCTCGGCCATCCGAAGCATCGTCCAGACCATGCCCCGGGCTGAGGCCGCGCAGCTCGTCCAGGCGCTGACCGCGTTCGCGGCAGCTGCCGAGGAGCCTGCGGCCGCGCTCGACGCCGCCACCGTCTGGGGCTGGTGAGGGACGGCGCGGTGCGTGCCGGGGCAGGTCCCCGGTCGCCCGGGGCCCGCCTGGTCCGCACGCCCGCAGACGCCTCGGTTCGGCCGCGGCCCCGCCCTCAGTCGCGCAGCGCGTCCAGCACAGCGGCCAGGTCGGGGCTGTTGCGCCGGTTGTACGGCAGCCTGGACAGGGCCATGCCCATGAGGCAGCTGTCCGTGAGCGCTGCGCCGACCAGCCCGCCGCCGACCGCGGCCGAGACCCACTTCGTCCAGGGGGCGACGACGCTGGCGAGCACGCCGGTCAGCACGATGCCGCCGGCCACGAGCCGTACCTGTCGCTCGAGCTCCCAGGTCCCGGCGCCCCGGGTCAGTGGGCCGCCGGCGGACTCCCACGCCGTGACACCGCCCGTGAGGACGTGCACGTTGCCGGGCCCGG
Source organism: Phycicoccus sp. 3266 (assembly GCF_031456495.1). Lineage (NCBI taxonomy): Bacteria > Bacillati > Actinomycetota > Actinomycetes > Micrococcales > Intrasporangiaceae > Phycicoccus > Phycicoccus sp. 3266. The sequence goes on from NZ_JAVDUW010000003.1 coordinate 243,888, forward strand.
CCGCGGTGAGCAGGCCCTCGGCCTGGCCGGCCCTGGCGCCAGAACGGCAGATGAGGACCACGTCCTCGTCGAGGTGGCGTCGCAGCTCCTCGCGGTGCTCGCGGAGCAGGTCCAGCGGCACGTTGTAGGAGCCCGGGATGTGGGCCGTCGTGAACTCGGCCGGCGTGCGCACGTCGAGGAGGCGCGGGGCGTCGTCGCCCTCGAGCCACTCGCGCAGGGCGGGGGCGTCCAGGGCCGTCGGGCGGCCGGTGGTGGTGGTGGAGGAGGAGGTCATGGGTCCTTCGCGGGTCGGGGTTTCTGCGGGGTGGTCGTGCCGGATGGGTGGCAGGGCGGGATGGGTGAGCGCGACATGCGTGGAGCGCAGGATGGATGGCGGCGCCGCAGGGGCCGGGCGCCCGACGCCCGAGGTCGGGCCGCTGGCTCAGAACAGGCTGGGGACGCTGCGGGCCGCCGTGTACAGCGCGACGGCGACCAGGAGCACGGCGAACGCGCGGGTGAGGTGCCGCGGCGCGACGCGGGCTGCGACGCGCCCGCCCACGAGGCTGCCGGCAACTGCCGCCGCGGTGAAGGCGAGGATCACGCCCCAGTCGAGCGACATCCCGCTGCCGGCCCGGGCCCCCAGCGCCGTGGCACTGTTGACGGCGATGACGAGCAGCGAGGTCCCCACGGCGACGGGCATGGGGAAGGCCAGGGCGAGCACGAGGGCCGGGACGAGGGCGAAGCCGCCGCCCACCCCGAAGAAGCCGGTGAGCAGGCCGACGGCCGTTGCCGTGACGACGACCTTGGCGACGCGCGGGCAGGCGCAGGTGAGGGGTCGCAGGGTGAGCATGGGCTCGGTCGCCGTCCCGTCCTCGGCGTCGTCGGCGTGCGCACGACGCAGCGACCGCCGGAGCATGAGGGTCGCGACGATGAGCATGAGGGCGGCGAACGCCGAGAGCAGGACGGCGGGGCGCACGTGGGTCGCCAGCGCCGAGCCGGCGACCGACCCTGCGGTGCCGAGTGCGCCGAAGGCGAGCCCCTGCCCGAACCGGACGTTGCCGCGGCGGGCGTGGGGCAGCATCGCGATCAGCGAGGTGATGCCGACGATCAGCAGGGAGCTGGTCGTGGCCTGCCTGGGGTCCTGCCCCAGCACGTACACGAGGGCGGGGACGGTGAGGATCGAGCCGCCGCCACCCAGTGCGCCCAGGGACAGGCCGATGAGCAGCCCGACGGGCAGGACGAGCGGTGACATGTCAGGGACTCCTTGATGGGGTGCCGGAGACAGGGGTGGGGGGATGTCCCCTGTCCCCGGCGAGGTGCGCCCACGGGTCCGGCCGGGGGGAGCCGGGTGGGCGCGACCGGACGCTGCGAAGGGGTGCCGGCGCCCGGTGCAACGGGACTGTCGAGCGGCTGCTCGCTGCGGGGTCGGTCGGCCCCGCAGCGGGGTCAGCGGCTGAACAGTCGGGACAGGAAGCCGCCGCCGGACGCGGCCGCCTTCTCGGCATCGCTGTGTCCGGCGCAGCGGTCGGCGCGGGGGACGCCGGCCATGACCTGGTCGACGTGCTGGCCGCAGCCGGCCCAGGTGGTCTTGCCGCAGACCTTGCAGTTGACGGGACGGCACATGGTGGTTCTCCTTCGAGAGTGGTGGTGTGGGGACGGTTCGTGGATGCGGACGGGTGGTGGGGCGTGGTGCCCGGTCAGGCGGCCGACGCCATCGGGAGGCCGGCGGCCGCGGCGTTCTCGCCGAAGCTGTCGTCGACGGCCACCACGGGAACCTTGCGCGCTGCGAGCACGGAGGCTGCGATGGACGCGCGGTAGCCGCCGGCGCAGTGCACCCACACCTCGCCGGCGGGGACCTCGTCGAGGCGCTCCAGCAGCTCGTGCAGGGGGATGTTCACGGCGCCCTCGATGTGGCCCTCGTCGAACTCGTTGACGCGGCGGACGTCGAGGACCTGGACGCGTCGGTGGTGGCGGACCTGTGCGAGGTCGGCGAACACGGCGCGCTCGAAGCTTCCGAGCTCTTCGTCGGTCCAGTCCTCGGGGGTCCCCGTGGCGGCGCCCTCGAGCCGGTCGATGCCGATGCGGACCAGCTCCCGCTGAGCCTCGGCGACCTGCTCGGGCGAGTCGCCCAGCAGGGTCAGGGGAGTGCCCCTTGGGATGAGCCAGCCGAGGTAGGTCGCGAACTGGCCGTCGAGGCCGAAGTTGAGGGTCCCGGTCACGTGGCCGGCGGCGAAGGCGGTCCGGGTCCGCAGGTCCACGACCCACTCGCCGGCCCGGATGCGGGCCGCGAGGGTCTCCTTGTCGGCGGTCGCGGGCGCGTCGAGGTCGGGGGCGCCCGGGCCGCTGCTGTTGGCCGGTCCCATGTGCACGTAGTACGCGGGGTACGCGTCGAGCCCGGCGAGGGTGTCCGCGACCCACTTCTCCTCGGCCTGGGTCAGGGCGGGGTTCTGCCGCTTCTCCGCGCCGATCGTCGACGCGGTCGTGTCCCCGGTGGACCCGGCCGAGCAGAACGAGCCGAAGCCGTGGGTGGGCAGCACGTGGGTGTGCTCGGGCAGCTCGTCCGCGAGCCGGTGGGCCGAGGCGAATTGGTGGTGGACCAGGGCGTCGGTGTGGTCGTGCCCGAGCAGGTCCGGGCGTCCGGTGGCGCCGAAGAGGAGCGACCCGCCGGTGAACACGCCGACCGGGTCGAAGACCTCGCCCGGCGCGGCCGCGGACTCCAGCGCGTAGGACAGGTGCGTGTAGGTGTGGCCCGGCGTGGCGATCGCGCGCACCCGCAGGGTGGGGGAGACCTCGACGAGGTCGCCGTCGCTGATGGGAGTGCGGTCGTAGCTGACGTCATCGGCTGCGTTGACGTGGTATGCCGCGCCCGTCGCCCGGGCGAGGGCGAGGCCGCCGGTGACGTAGTCGTTGTGGATGTGCGTCTCGAAGACGTGCGTGATGGTGACGCCCGCCTCGGCTGCCAGGGCCAGGACCCGGTCGATGTCGCGCTGCGGGTCCACGACGACGGCCACCGAGCCGTCGTGCGCGAGGTAGGAGCGGTCGCCGAGGGTGGGGGTGTCGATCGGCACGATGACCGGGGTGCTCACGGTCGTGTCCGTGTTCATGGGATGTCCTTCGGGGTGTGGCGGTTCAGGGTCGGGAGGCTGGGGTGCGGTCTGTCACGCGACCTGCGGCCGGGTGCCCGTGATGACCGGGCGGCCCGAGCGGGCCCAGGCGGAGGTTCCGCCGGCCACGGACCAGGCGTCGAAACCGGCGCGGCGCAGGTAGTCGGTCATCGCGCCGCTGCGGTTGCCGGTCGCACAGATGACGTAGAGCGGCCGGCTGCGGTCCAGCTCGGACGTGCGCGACGGGAGCTGTCCCATCGGCACCAGCACGGCGCCGGGGACGTGCCCGCCGACGTACTCGCCGGGCTCGCGGACGTCGATGACGGTGGCGCCGTCCGCGTGGGCGGCGGCGAAGGTGTCGAGGGCGACCTCGGACATCGGAGAACTCCTTCAGGTGAGGGGGAGATACCTAGTGGGGTATCCGACGAGACGCAACCGTAGTACCCTCGGGGGTATTCCAGTCAAATCGAGTCCGGGCGTGTCGAGCCGCCCGGACGCCTTGGGGCACAAGGAGTGGGGCAGCGGGGAATGTTCTCCCGCGCGCCTCGGTTACATACCCCAGCCGGTATCGGCGAAACACTTCCGACACAGGAGAGAGACATGAGCACCCAGACCCTCATCGGTGCCAACTTCGAGGCCACCATCACCGGGAACGACATCGTCCTCGTGGACTTCTGGGCCGCCTGGTGCGGCCCGTGCCGCCAGTTCGCGCCCGTCTTCGAGGCCGCCTCGGAGCAGAACCCCGACATCGTCTTCGGCAAGGTCGACACCGAGGCCGAGCAGGCGCTCGCCGCGGCGGCGAGCATCACGTCCATCCCCACCCTCATGGCCTTCCGGGACGGCATCCTCGTGTTCGCCCAGCCCGGCGCCCTGCCGGCCTCCGCGCTGGACCAGGTGATCGCCGGCGTGCGAGGCCTGGACATGGACGACGTCCGCGCCCAGGTCGCCGCACAGCAGACCGCCTGAGCCGGCCGGCTCGCCCGACCCGATCGACCGACCGAACGACGACAAGGAGAACCGACATGGGCTACGCACTGAGCGCAACCGTCACGCAGGCCTTCGCCCCGACCCTCGAGGCCACCCGGGCCGCGCTGGCGGAGCAGGGTTTCGGCGTGCTGACCGAGATCGACCTCGCCGCGACCCTCAAGGCCAAGATCGACGTCGACATCGCCCCGCAGGTCATCCTGGGGGCCTGCCGGCCGCCGCTGGCCCACGCGGCGCTCTCGGCGGAGCCGTCCATCGGCCTGCTCCTGCCGTGCAACGTCGTCGTTCGGGCGGTCGACGAGGGCACGACCCTCGTCGAGGCCATGGACCCCCAGGTCATGGTCGCCCTCACGGACAACGCCGAGCTCGGCGGTGTCGCCGACGACGCGCGTGAGAGGCTCACCGCGGCGCTGGCCTCGCTCACCGACTGACCCTTCGCACCAACCCAGGAGACCCCCATGGTCACTCTCAACAGCGACGACATGACCCCCGTCATCAACCGGCTGCGCCGCGCGCAGGGCCAGATCGGCGGCGTCATCCGCCTCATCGAGGAGGGCCGTGACTGCAAGGACGTCGTCACCCAGCTCGCCGCGGTGAACCGGGCGCTCGACCGGGCCGGTTTCGCCATCGTCTCCTCGGGCATGCGGGAGTGCCTGACGTCGCCCGACGGCATCAACGCCGAGGACCAGGCGACGATGGAGAAGCTCTTCCTCACCCTCGCCTGACCCGGTGACGTCCCCCGCCGCCCCCGAGACAGCTCAGGACGGGTCGCCGGCACCTCGGCTCGGGCTGCGTGCCAACGCGGCCCAGTTCACCCTGCTGGTCGCCGTCAACGCCCTCGTGGGCGGCATGCTCGGCCAGGAGCGCACGGTGCTGCCGCTCCTGGCCGGCCAGGTCTTCGGGCTGCACGCCCACACCGCGGCCCTGACGTTCATCGTCGCCTTCGGCCTGTCCAAGGCCGTGGCCAACTACGCCGCCGGCGCGTGGTCGGACCGCCACGGCCGCAAGCCCGTGCTCGTCGCGGGCTGGCTGGTGGCCGTGCCGGTGCCGCTGCTCCTGATCTGGGCCCCCACCTGGTGGTGGGTCGTCGCGGCCAACGTCCTGCTCGGCATCAGCCAGGGACTGACGTGGTCGACCACCGTCGTCATGAAGATCGACCTCGCCGGCCCGGCCCGCCGCGGGCTGGCCATGGGGCTGAACGAGGCCGCCGGCTACGGTGCGGTCGCCGCGACCGCCCTGGCCACCGGCTGGATCGCGGCCCGCGCCGGCCTGCGCCCGGAGCCGTTCCTGCTCGGCATCGCGTTCGCCGCGCTCGGCCTCGGGCTCTCGAGCCTGGCCGTGCGCGAGACGCACCACCACGCCCGGCGCGAGGCGCTCACGGACGGCGCTCCCTCGAGGAGCGAGCTGTCAGACCGGGAGGTCTTCGCCAGGACGAGCTGGCGCGACCGGACGCTGTCGGCTGCGAGCCAGGCGGGGCTCGTCAACAACCTCAACGACGGGCTGGCGTGGGGGCTGTTCCCCGTGCTGTTCGCCGGTGCAGGGCTGTCCGTCGGCCGGATCGGCTGGCTGGCCGCGACGTACCCGGCCGTGTGGGGCCTCGGCCAGGTCGCCACGGGTGCGCTGTCGGACCGCTGGGGCCGTCGCGGCTTCATCGTGGCCGGCATGCTCGTGCAGGCGCTGGCGCTCGGGCTGGTCGCAGCGGCCGACAGCTTCGGCTGGTGGCTGGTGGCCACCGCGCTGCTCGGTGCCGCTACCGCCATGGTCTACCCCACGCTGCTGGCCGTCATCGGCGACGTGGCCCACCCTGCCTGGCGGGCACGGTCCGTCGGTGTCTACCGCCTGTGGCGCGACGGCGGCTTCGCCGTCGGCGCGCTGCTCGCCGGGGTGCTCGCGGACGTGTGGGGGATCAGGGCGGCCGTGCTGGCCGTCGCGGTGCTCACCGCGGCGTCCGGCGTCGTGGCCCGGGTCCGGATGGCCCCCTCCACCGCTGGCGCGGGGGCGCGAGCCTAGGCGTCGTCCGTGCCGTCGGTCTGCTCCTCGAGCAGGTCCACGAGCCGGTCCAGCACGGGCAGCGCGCGGCCCAGGACCTCCTGGTCGGCGGCGGGCAGGGCCTCGACGGCGGCCGCCAGCGACGTGCCGTTGACCTGTCGCCAGGAGGCCACGTGGGCCGCGCCGGCAGGCGTCAGCGAGTACTCCACCGCGCGCTTGTCGGCGGCGCTGGCGGCGCGCTCCAGCATCCCCGCGGTGGCCAGCGTGTTGGCCAGGGTGCTCACGGAGTTGGGAGCCAGGCGCAGCGCCTGTGCGAGCTCGCCCGGCCGCGACCCCGGCCGCTCCTCCACCACGCTCAGCAGCTCGAGCTGGGCGACGCTGAGCGGCAGGGTGGGGAGGTTCGCGCGTGCGGCCCGGCGCATGGCGCGGCGCAGGCGGGCGACGAGGTCCGCGAAGGTCAAGGTCAGGTCCGGCCCGGCTGCACCCATGGCGTCAGGCTCCCACGCCGTCAGGGCACCCCGCCGCTGTGCCCGGCTGCCGGGACCCCGCGGTGAGCGCGAGGAGCAGGCAGGCCACCGCCAGGGCGCCCAGGACCAGCGGTGCCCCGGCCCAGCCCCGGGCCTCGCCGACGCGCACGCCCAGGGCGGCGAGCGCGACCCCGACCGAGGTGCCGAGCGCCCGGGCCACGTTGATCATGCCGCCGGTGACGGCGGACGCCTCGGGCGGGATCGCGGTCATCACCATGGCGTTGTTGGCGGGCAGGACGAGGCCGAGGCTCGCCCCGCTGAGGACGAGCAGGGCGGCGACGGGGCCGGGGGAGGACCAGGTGAGGCACTGCAGGACCGCGCTCGCGGCCGCGACCAGGGCGCCGAGGCGCACGCGGGTCGCGTTGCCCATCGATCGCCCGACGCGCGCCCCGAACAGCGCGGTGAGGGCGAAGCCCACCGGCAGGCAGGTCAGCACGAGCCCGCCGCGGCCCACGCCCGCGCCCCAGGCGTGGAACACCTGCGGGTACAGCACCAGCGGGGCGAAGAGCGCGAGGTAGCCGAGGAGGGCGCCGACCAGCCCGGCGCCGATCCCGGACTCGCGGACCCTCGCGGGGGAGACGAGGGGTGCCTGCACCCGCTGCTCGACCTGCCAGAACGCCGTCATGGTCGCGACGGCCACCACGGCGGCGAGGCCCACGGCGACCCACAGGGGGTGGGGCTCGGCGAGCTGGGCCAGCACCCAGAGCGCCAGGAGCGTGCTCACCCCCAGCAGGGCGGCGCCCCTGAGGTCGCCGCGCTCCCGCTCGAGCAGGTCGCGGCTGCGGGGCAGCAGCAGCAGGCCGGTGACGATGGCCACCGCGCCGATGGGGACGTTGACCCAGAACACCCACCGCCAGCCGAGGCCCTCGACGAGCACGCCGCCCAGCGCCGGGCCGGCGGCCAGCCCGAGGGCCTGTGCCGCGGCCTGCACGCTGAGGGCGGCGCGGACGCGGCTGCGGTCGACGCTGCGCACCACGAGCGCGACGCTGTTGGCCTGCAGGAGCGCGGCAGCCAGGCCCTGGACCGCCCGGGCCGCGACCAGCCACCCCAGCGTCGGGGCGAACCCGCAGGCGGCCGAGGCCAGCGTGAACAGGCCGAACCCGTAGACGTAGAGCAGCTTGCGGCCCCGCGCATCGGACCAGCGGCCCACGGGGACGAGCGCGACCGCCAGCACGCCGAGGTAGGCCAGCGACACCCACTGGACCTGCGCCAGGGGAGCCCCGAAGTCCGACCCCATCCGGGGGAAGGCCAGGGCGACGATGCTGGCGTCGAGCTGGCCCATGAACGCGCCCAGGCAGACCGCCAGCACGGCCGCCCACGGGGCGCGCGGGTGCTCGCGGACCCAGTCGGGCCGAGCCACCTCGGTGCCCAGACGCCTGCGGAACCGTCGCCACGCTGCTGCCACGATGTCAGTCTGTCACAGACAGATGTATGCCGGGAGCTCGCTCAGGTCCGGGCGGCCGGCGGGAGCTGTGCGGCGTCGCCCTCCGGCCACGCCGCCGGGACGGGTCCGAGGCGGGTCAGCTCGCGCACCTGCTCGTGGCACCACACGGACACCTCGCGCCGGCCGGACAGCACGTCGTCGGCGAACTCCTGCCACGGCACCCATGTGGTGTCGGCGACCTCGTCGAGGAGCGGCGCCAGCGAACGGTCGGCGAGCTCGCCGGCATACACGGGGCACCACTCGTCCTCCACCACGCCGTCCATCTCCGCGCGGTAGGTGAACCGGGGGAGGACCAGGCGCAGCGAGACCGGCTGGGTGCCGAGCTCGTCCCGCGCCCGGCGCGCCACCGCCTGCGGCAGCGGCTCGCCCGGCGCGGGGTGCCCGCAGACCGAGTTGGTCCACAGGCCCGGGAAGGTGGCCTTCCCGAGGGCGCGGCGCGTGACCAGCAGGGCGCCGTCGGGGGCGAAGAGGTATGCCGAGAACGCCAGGTGCCGCGGCGTCGAGCCGTGGTGCACCGCCGCCTTGGGCATCGTGCCGACGGCGTTCCCGCGCTCGTCGAGCAGGACCACGACCTCGGTCACGCCGCCCGCCCGAGCTCGTTGACGGCGGCCGAGAACACCCATGGTGCCGCGGCGGCGGCCGGGACCAGCGCCCGGCGGACCAGGCGCGGGCGGGTCGACTGGCGCAGGGCCCCGGTCAGCAGCGAGCAGCGCCAGGTGGCTGCCACCCAGCCTCGCTCGTATTGCGAGGGTCGCCCGGCCACGACGGCCGCCACCGCGGCGCGCGCCTGGGCGAGGCCGAGGGAGATGCCCTCGCCGGTGAGGGCATCGACGTAGCCGGCGGCGTCGCCGACGAGCAGCACCCGCCCGGCCACGCGACGACGGCTGCGCTGGCGCAGCGGTCCCGCGCCGGCGACGGCGGAGACAGCCTCACAGCGGGCGAGCCGCTCGAGCAGCGGCCGGAACCCGGTGAGGTGCTCGCTCAACGGTGCGCGGTGGTCGCTCAGGACCGCGACCCCGACCACGTCGTCGGCGACGGGGGTGACGTACGCCTCGGCGCGGGCACCCCAGAGGACGTCGACGTGGTCGGACCACGGTGCGACCCGGAAGTGCTGCCGCTGCCCGAACCGTGGCCGCCCGCCCACCGGGTGGTCGAGCCGCAGCAGCCGCCGGGTCGGCGAGTGCAGGCCGTCGGCGGCGAGGACGTTGCGGGCGGCAAGGGTCGCCCCGGCGGTGCCGTGGTGCCCGCGGGTGCGGACCTCGACGCGGTCGGCGTGCTGGTCGAGCCCGTCGAGCGCCAGCGGGAGGACCTCGACCCCGGCGCGGGCGACCTGCGCCGAGAGGCGGTCGTGCAGCTCGGTGCGGCGGACCCCGAGACCGGTGCCTGCGCGGAAGTCGGCGACGGCGCTCGCGGTCGGGCCGAGGTAGCGGATGCCGCGGAACGCGTGACCGTCCGGTTCGACCCCCAGCTCGGCCAGGGCCGCCACCCCACCGGGCATCAGCCCCTCGCCGCAGGCCTTGTCGACGGGGCCGCTACGCGGCTCCAGGACCTGCACCGTGAGGCCGTGCCGCGCGGCATACAGGGCACAGCCGAGCCCCACGGGCCCGCCGCCCACGACGAGCACGTCCACCGGGCTGCCGCCGGTCATGCGGGGACCTGCTCCGGGCGCAGCGCCCGGTCCTCCACGCGGATGCGCACCGTCAGCAGCGCCGCGTTCAGCACCGTGAACGCCACGGCCGTCACCCAGGCGCTGTGCACGAGGGGGAGCGCGAACCCCTCCACGACGACCGCCACGTAGTTGGGGTGGCGCAGGAAGCGGTACGGGCCGCCGCTGACGAGGGGAAGGCCGGGCACCACGATGACCCGGGTGTTCCACTGCGGTCCCAAGGTGGTGATGCACCACCAGCGCAGTCCCTGCGACGCCAGGGCCAGGACGAGCATCGGCCAGCCGAGCGCCGGCACGAACGGCCGGTCCGCGACCAGGACCTCCACGAGCGCCCCCACGAGGAGGGCCGTGTGCAGCGCCACCATCGCGGGGAAGTGGCCGCGCCCGAACTCGACCCCGCCACGGCGGAACGCCCAGTCGGCGTGCCGACGGGAGACGACGAGCTCGGCCAGGCGCTCGAGGCCGACCGCGACGACGAGGGCCGCGTAGAGCAGCTGGGAGGTGTCCACGCCAGCCTCAGCCCGCGGCCCGCAGGAGCACCATCTCGAGGCAGAAGCCGGGACCCATGGCCATGAGCATGCCGTACGACCCGGGTGCCGGCGGCCGCTCGCGCAGGGTGTCCGCGAGGACGTGCAGCACCGAGGCCGACGAGAGGTTGCCGATCCGGTCCAGCGACCGCCAGGTCACGCCGAGCGCGTCGTCCGGCACCTCGAGGGCGTCCTCCATGGCCTCGAGCACCTTCGGGCCGCCGGGGTGCGCGACCCAGAAGCCGATGTCCGCCCGGGTGAGGGCGTGGTCGGCGAGGAAGCCGTCGACGTCGGCACGCAGGTGGGTGCGCACGAGCTCGGGCACCTCGACGCCGAGGACGATCCGCAGCCCGGTGGCGCCGATGTCCCAGCCCATCGCGCGCTCGCTGTCGGGGTAGAGGCGGCTGCGCGTCGACAGCACCCGCACGTCGGGGCGTCCCCGGCCGCTGTCCTCGCCGTCCTCGTCGTCGCCGGTGGGCCCGGCCCCAGCCCGGCCCGAGCCGAGCAGGACGACGGCCGCGGCGCCGTCGCCGAACAGGCCGCTGGCGACGAGGTTCGCGGTCGAGGTGTCGTCGTGCTGGACCGTCAGGCTGCACAGCTCGACCGACAGCAGCACCGCGACGTCGTCCGGGTGGCCCAGCAGGTGGTCGTGCACGCGCGCGACGCCCGCAGCACCGGCGACGCAGCCCAGCCCGACGACGGGCACCCGCTTCACGTCGGGTCGCAGGCCGATCCGGGCCGCGATCCGCGCGTCGAGGGACGGCACGGCGAGGCCGGTCACGGTCGTGGAGAGGATGAGGTCGACATCGGCCGGCGTGAGGTCCGCGTCCTTGAGCGCGTCCACGACGGCCTGCGACCCGAGCTCGACCGCCGCCGCGATGAACGCGTCGTTGCTCTCACCGAAGTCGCGCAGCCCGGCATACCGCTCCAGGGGGAGGGCGAGGTGGCGCTGGCTGACCCCGGCGTTGGCGTGGATCCGCTCGAGCAGGGCGCGGTCCACGCCCCTGGCGCCGAGCATGTCGGCGAGGGCGGCGGTGACCTCGGCCTGGGGGTACCGGTGGTCGGGGAGCACTCCGGCGACTGAGGCGATTCGGGTCACCGCACGAGCGTAGGCACACCCGCAACGGGTGCGCCTCACGAGGCGTCGTGATCGTCGCCACGACCGGTGGTGACGACGAGCGCGGTCGTCCCCGCACCCTCGCCCCTAGGGTGGGGCCGTGCCCGAGCGACCAGGACGCGACGCGTCGGCTTCGGCATCCCCCGCTCCCGTCCTCGGGCTGGTGCGCGCGTGCCACCCCGGCCCGACGCTCGCGGTGACAGTCCTCACCGCCCTGCTCGCCGTGGCGCTGGGGACTCCGAGGCCGGCCCTGCTGCTCGTGACGGGGGCGGTCCTCGCCGGGCAGCTCACCATCGGGTGGTCGAACGACGTCATCGACGCCGCCCGCGACCGCACCGTCGGGCGGCCGGACAAGCCCGTGGCGAGCGGGCAGGTGGCCGAGTCGGTGGTGCGGTCCGCGATCGGCGTCGCCGGCGTGGCCTGCGTGGTGCTGTCCCTCGCGTGCGGCTGGCGCTCGGCGCTCGTGCACCTGGGGTTGGGGGTGGCGTCGGGGTGGGCGTACAACCTCGGCCTCAAGCGCACCGCCTGGTCCGCGGTGCCGTATGCCGTGGCCTTCGGCGCGCTGCCGGCGGTCGTGTCCCTGGCGGGGCCGGGGCGGGAGTGGCCGCCGCCGTGGATGGTCCTCACCGGCGCGCTGCTCGGTGTCGGGGCGCACCTGCTCAACGCGCTGCCGGACCTCGCCGACGACGCCGTGACGGGCGTGCACGGCCTGCCGCAGCGCCTCGGGGCAGGCCGGGTCCGCGTCGTGGCGGCGGTCGTGCTGCTGGCCGGCTCGGTGGTGGCGACGTTCGGGCCTGCGGGGGTCGCGCCGGCCTGGGCGCTGCTCGGGCTGGGCCTGTGCGTGGTCCTTGCGGTGGCGACCGTGGCCCTGCGCGGACGGCTGCCGTTCGTTGCCGCTGTCGGCATCGCGCTGGTCGACGTGGTGGCCCTGGTCCTGCGCTGAGGTGTTGTGTGTACCCTTGCGGTTACGTAACGGAACGGGTACGGTCGGTGGCATGGACGCGGTGATGCAGGCGCTGGCCGACCCCAGCCGCAGGACGGTGCTCGACATCCTGCGCGACCACCCCGCGACGGCCGGTGAGCTGGCCGACGCGCTGCCGATCGCCCGGCCCGGCGTCTCGCGGCACCTGCGGGTGCTGCGGGAGGCCGGGCTGGTCGACGTGCGGCAGGAGGCGCAGCGGCGCATCTACACCCTGCGCCCCGAGGCGCTCGCGCCCGTCGACGAGTGGCTCGAGGGCTACCGGATCCTGTGGCAGCACCGGCTCGACGCCCTGCACACCGAGATCGCACGAGGGAAGAAGGCACGACGATGACCATCCTGGGGACGACGAGGGCACTGGACGACACCCGAGGGGCGGTGCGGGTCGAGGACGTCTTCGACACCGACATCGACGATCTGTGGGCGGCCTGCACCGAGCCGGAGCGGCTGGCGCGCTGGATCGCCGAGGTCTCGGGCGACCTGCGAGAGGGAGGGACGGCGCACGCGGTGTTCACGAGCACCTGGACGGGCGCGGTCACCATCGAGGTGTGCGAGGCGCCGCGCCACCTGCTCCTCACCACGGCACCGGGCACCGACGAGGAGGGCCAGGTCGAGGCCTGGCTCACCCCCGAGGGAGACCGGACGCGTTTGGTGGTGGAGGAGCGTGGCCTCCCTGTGGGCGCCCTGCACTTCTACGGCGCCGGCTGGCAGGTCCACCTCGAGGACCTCGCACGATCGCTGGCCACCGGTGGGTCGGCGCACCCCGGCGGCTGGTCCTCCGAGGAGGCCGCCCCGGAGTGGCACGCGCGCTGGCAGGAGCTCACGCCGGCATACGAAGCGGCCCCGCAGGGCTGAGGCAGGGACCGGAGGACCTCCGGCACTGACGCCGCCGCCCCGGTCGACGGGACGGTGGGGGAGTGAAGACGGGTGTCCGCACGGGCCGAGGCGGTCGGCCGGGGCTGCGTGCGCTGCTGACGGCGCTGTCCGCGGTGGCGCTCACGGCGTGCGCCACGACGTCGGCGCCCTCGTCCACGACGGCGTCAGGGACCAGCTCGACCACCTCGCCGTCGTCGACGGCGAGGCCGACGGGCCCCACGAGCGCGACGTCGTCGCCGAGCCCGTCCACCACGACGACTCCCACGAAACCGACCCCTCGGCCGCCCACCGCGACCACGCCACGCACCACGACCGGCACGCCACGGCCGTCGACGGCACACCCCGTCCGTGCCGGGCAGCCGGCGTGGGTCGTGGTCTCGGTGGCCACGCTGTGGCACTCGCCCTCGTCACCGCGGGCCGTCGACTCGCGGGCCCTTCGCGCCCCCGCCGACGTCCGCGGGTGGCTGGCCGGGATGACCCTCGCCGACCGCAGGGGACTGCAGGGGCGCGCGGAGACGCAGTCGCTGCTCGGCGACCGGGTGCTCGTCACGGCAGTGAGCGGCACGTGGGCCGCGGTCGTGGCACCCGACCAGCCGACGCCGAAGGACTCCCGGGGCTACCCGGGCTGGGTGCCGGTGCGCCAGCTGAGCGCGGTGGCCCCGCGGTCGGGCACGCAAGCCGCCACGGTCGTGGCCCCCACGGCCTGGCTGCGCGGCGACGATGCGGCGGCCGCCCGCGTCGTCGAGGTGAGCTTCGGCACCCGGCTGCCGGTGCTGGGCACCACCGGCGGGCTCGTGCGGGTGGCGCTCCCGGGCGGTCTCGTCCGGCGGGTGGACCCGGCGGCCGTGGTGCGGACGACGACGACGGGCCGTGCGCTGCCGGGCACGGGTGCGTCGGTCGTGGCGTCGGCGAGGGCGTTCACCGGGCTGCCGTACCTGTGGGCCGGCCGCTCCGGCTTCGGGTTCGACTGCTCGGGCCTGACCTCGCTGGTCTACCGCGTCCACGGCGTGCGGATCCCGCGCGACGCCGACGCGCAGGCGCCCGCAGGACGCCGCGTCGCGTCCGCCTCGATGGCACCCGGCGACCTGCTCTTCTACGCCACCTCGAGCGGCTACGTGCACCACGTGTCGATGTATGCCGGGTCCGGCCTCATGGTCCAGTCGCCGGCGACCGGGCAGAGCGTCCAGACCATCCCCGTCGCGACGCCCGCGTATGCCGTGCAGCTCGCGGGTGTGCGCCGCTACGTGCCCTGACGGCGCCCCCAGCGGAAGTAGGCGAGCGGCACGGCGCCGAACGCGTTGACCACCACGATGGCAAGGGCCCAGCGCCACTTGGGACCGCGGACCTGCGCGGCCGGGCGCCGTGCCAGGTCGGCGAGCGCGACCACCTTGAGGACTGCCTCGACCGACCCTCCGACGACGACGACGCGTCGCGCCCCCGGGCTGAGCTCGTTCCACTTCCTCGACCTGCTCCTGGACCTGGCCACGCCACCACGATGCGCCGGGTGGCCTCGCGGGGGCAAGGGCCGGACGGGTGGTTGCCGGGCCACGTCGGCACGTCGCGCGAGCCACATCCGCACGGCGCCCGTAGGGTCGCAGGATGAAGGTCGTCGTCATCGGTGGTACCGGCCACATCGGAACGTTCCTCGTCCCGCGCCTCGTGCGCGCCGGCCACGAGGTGGTCGTCCTCAGCCGCGGGACCCGGGAGCCGTATGCCGTTGCGCCCGAGTGGGAGCAGGTCGAGCGCATCGCCGTCGACCGGGAGGCCGAGGACCGCGACGGGTCGTTCCCCGACCGGGTCGCGGACCTCGGACCGGACGCCGTCGTCGACCTGGTCTGCTTCACGGTCGAGTCCGCGTCGGCGCTGGTCGAGCGGCTGCGCGGGCAGGTCGGGCACCTCGTGCACTGCGGCTCGGTGTGGCGTTTCGGCCCGAGCCGCAAGCTGCCGATCCGCGAGGACGGCGCGGCGGCAGGCCCGCCCACCGACGAGTACGGCATCGCGAAGGACGCCATCGCCCGCCTGCTCGAGGAGGAGACGGCCTCGGGAGGCCTGGTCACCACCTCGCTCCACCCCGGGCACATCACCGGTCCCGGCTGGGCGCCGATCGGGCCGCTCGGCAACCTCGACCCCGGCGTGTGGCGCACCCTGTCCGCCGGGGAGCCGCTCGCCGTCCCCGGCAGCGGCGCCGAGCTGCTGCACCACGTCCACGCCGACGACGTTGCCCAGGCGTTCGAGCTCGCGGTCACGCACCGCGACGCGGCGTCGGGGGAGTCGTTCAACGTCGTCGCGCCCAGCGCCCTGACCGTGCGCGGGTACGCCGAGATCGCGGCGGGGTGGTTCGGCCAGGAGGTGACCCTGCAGCCGCAGACCTGGGAGGACTTCCGCGCGATCACGACGGACGAGCACGCCGACACCAGCTGGGCCCACCTGAACCGCAGCCAGTACCTCGCGATCGACAAGGCACGCGGCCTGCTCGGCTGGCACCCCCGGTACGAGCCCGAGGACGCGGCGCTGGAGGCGGTGCGGTGGCTGGTCGAGCAGGGCCAGATGGAGGTCGCGAACCCGTTGCGGGAGCCATAGGCGCGCAGGCCCGATGACCGGCCGGCGCCGCCTGCCGGCGACGAGGTGCCGGCGACGAGGTGCCGGGCCCCCTCAGCGGCCGAGGACTCCGGCGGTCTCGAGCAGCATCGCGTGGGTGAACGCCTGCGGCAGGTTGCCCCGCAGCTGTCGCTGCTGGACGTCGTACTCCTCGGCATACAGCCCCGGTGGGCCGCACGCGGCCCGGTTGCGCTCGAACCAGCGCACGGCCTCGACGTCGTCACCCTGCTGGTGCAGCGCCAGTGCCATCATCAGCCCGCACATCGTGAACGCGCCCTGGCTCACCCCGATCCGCTCGTCGCCGTCGTCCCCGTCGAAGAAGCGGTACAGGTAGCCGTCCTCGACGAGCTCGCGCCGCACGACCTCGAGCGTCCGCTGCGTGCGCGGGTCGTCCGCAGGTAGGGCGCCCCGCACCGGCGGCAGCAGCAGGGCCGCGTCGGGACCGGTCACGTCCTGCGCCCGCTGCCACGACCCGTCGGGCGCGAGGCAGCGCTGCGTGGTGTGGTGCAGGACCTTCGCGGCGAGCTCGTCCCACCGGGACGCCTGGGCTCGGGGGGCGTGGCGCGCCACCGCACGAAGGCCGGCGACGCAGGCGAGGCGCGAGTGCGTCCACCAGTGGTCGTCCAGCTCCCAGATGCCGGCGTCGGGCTCGTCCCAGGCCGTCTCCACGTGCTGCACGAGCACCTCGACCGCCCGCCACCCGTCGCCGTCGAGGCGGTCGAGGGAGGCGGCGCGCTCGTACATGAGCAGCAGCTCGCCGAACTCGTCGAGCTGGGTCTGGCCGCGCACCCAGTTCCCGACCACGTCGGTGCCACCGGGGTAGCCGGGGAGGTCCAGGCGCCGCTCGTGCGGCAGGCCGGAGCCGTCGACCCGGTATGCCGGGCGCAGCGGGCCGCCGTCGAGGACCCTCTCGGTGGCGAAGCGGACCGCGCTGTCGAGCAGCTCCGGCCGGCCGACTGCGCTGGACCCCATGGCGACGTAGGCCTGGTCGCGCAGCCAGACGTAGCGGTAGTCGTAGGAGTTGGACTCGTCGGCCTTCTCCGGCAGGCCCAGCGTGGCCGCCGCCACCATGCCCCCTCCGGGGTGCGTCATGCCGCACAGGACGGCATAGGAGTGCCGGGCGTCGCGGGGTGCCGCGGTGTGCCCGAAGGCGTCCGGCACCCGCTCCTGCCACGCCGCGGTCGTCCGGTCCCAGAGCCGGTCCGGCGGGACGGCAGGGCCGTCGTCGAGCCGGCCGAGCTCGAGGACGAGGTCGTGGTGCTCGCCGGGGGCCACGGACAGGTGCGCGCGCAGCCGCCCGTCGGCGTCGACGACCGCGTCGGGGGCGCCCCGCCAGCGCATCCGGTGCTCGCCGACCGTGGCCGTCCAGCTGCCGTCGTCGTGACGGCGCAGGTCGCGCCACGGCTCCCTCCCGAAGCCCGCGCGCAGGTCCAGCACGACGCGGACGTCGGCGCGGTCGGCCACCGCGTCGACCCGGCGCAGGAGCACGACGGTGTCGGGGTCACCCGGGTAGGCGAGGGCCTCGCGGCACTCGATCTCGGTGCTCGGCGTCACCCAGCGGTCACGCCACACCAGGGTCCCGGGCTCGTAGTAGCCGCCCCACACGCACGGCTCCACCGGCGTCACGGCATACCCGCCCTCGCCGCCCACCAGCGATGCGAGCACCGCGTCGCTGTCCCACCGCGGCGCACACAGCCACACGACGTCGCCGCGCGGCCCGACGAGCGCGCCCCGGTGCCCGTCGGCGAGCAGGGCGTAGTCGCGCAGCGAGTGGGGCGGGAACTCGGCCCACAGCGGCGGCCCGTCCGGGGAGCTCACGAGGCCACCCGCAGCCGGTCGACGGCGTCCTCGTCGACGACGAGGCCGTGGCCGGGGCGGTCCGGCTGGGGACGGACGCTGCCACCCGCGGGGTCGAGGGTCCCCGCGAACACCTCCCGCTCGAACCGCACGTGGTCGTGGAACCACTCCAGGTGCCGCACGTTCGGGGTGGCGGCGGCCACCGGTGCGTGCAGGTGCGGTGCGCAGTGGGCGGACACCTCCAGGTGGTGCGCCGCGGCGACTGCCGCCGCGCGGAGCCACTCCGTCCAGCCGCCACAGCGGGTGGCGTCGACCTGGAGGCAGTCGACGGCGCCGGCGCGGCACATGGTCTCGAAGTAGCCGATGTCGGTGCCGTACTCGCCCGCGGCGACGTCGGCGTCGACCAGCTGCCGCACGAGGGCCAGGCCGGCGAGGTCGTCCGAGGACACGGGCTCCTCGAACCACGTGACGGCGGCACCGGCCTCCTGGGCGGCCTCGAACGCGCGCACGGCCTCCTTGGCGGAGTAGGCGCCGTTCGCGTCGACGTAGAGCTCGGCGTCGGCGCCGACGGTGTCCCGGGCCAGGCGCATGCGCTCCACGTCCCGGGTGTGGGCGGCGCCGCCGGGGCGCCCGATCTTGAGCTTCACGCGGGGGATCCCCTGGTCGTGCACCCACGACCCGAGCTGGTCGGCGAGCCGGTCGTCGTCGTAGCTGGTGAAGCCGCCACTGCCGTAGACGTCGACCTCGTCGTGGACCCGCCCCAGCAGGTCCGTGGCGGCGACCCCCAGCAGCCGCGCGTGGAGGTCCCACAGGGCGACGTCCACGGCCGACACGGCATACCCCACGGCGCCGGCCCGGGTGGCGTTGCGGACGGCGCGCACCATCGCGAGCCAGGAACCGGGCACCCCTGATGCCGGGCGGCCCACGACGACCGGCGCGAGCAGCTCGTCGACGAGCGCGGCGCAGGCCGCGGGGCCGTAGGTCCAGCCCGTGCCGGTCACGCCCGCGGCGTGGGCGCGGACCAGGACCATGGTGGTGGCGTCCCAGCGCGCGGTTCCGTCGGTCTCCTCGTCGGCGTCGACCGGCAGCCGCAGGGCGACCGCCTCGAGTCCCTCCACTGCCGGGCTCACGCGTGACCTCCCGGGAGGACCTCCTTGGCCTTGGTGCGGATGCCCTCGCGCAGGACGCCCCAACGGTCCTCGTCGCCGCGGAGCAGCGCTGCCGCGGAGTTCTTCACCTGCTCGAACGTGGCGTGCGGCGGGATGGGCGGGACGTCCGGGTCGGTGTGCACGTCGAGCAGCGTCGGACGGTCGGCGGCCAGGGCCTCCTCCCACGCCGGGCCGAGCTCGTCGGGCGAGGTGACGGTGCGGGCGGCGAGGCCCAGGCTCGCGGCGAAGGCGGCGTAGTCGACGTCGGGCAGCGTCTGCGACTCGGGGAACTTGGGGGAGCCGCCCATGGCGCGCATCTCCCACGTCACCTGGTTGAGGTCGTTGTTGTGCAGGACGGCGACGACGAGCCGCGGGTCGGACCACTGCTCCCAGTAGCGCTTGACCGTGATGAGCTCGGCGAGCCCGTTCATCTGCATCGCGCCGTCCCCGGCGAAGACGATGACCGGCCGGTCGGGGCAGGCGAACTTCGCGCCGATGCCGTA
The DNA here is from genome assembly GCF_031456495.1 of Phycicoccus sp. 3266. Classification (NCBI taxonomy): domain Bacteria; kingdom Bacillati; phylum Actinomycetota; class Actinomycetes; order Micrococcales; family Intrasporangiaceae; genus Phycicoccus; species Phycicoccus sp. 3266. The sequence continues at coordinate 263,126 of NZ_JAVDUW010000003.1, forward strand.
CGGCACGCCCGGGCCCATGGTCGCCAGCGTCCCGGAGAGGGAGCCGCGCATGTCGTCACGGAACCGCAGCTGCCGGGCGTACCAGTTGGCCGAGGAGCCCGAGTCGGCCGCGACGATGGCGTTCGAGGGGAGCCGGCTCGACAGCTCGGCGAAGAGCTTCATCGGGTTCACCGGCTCGGCCGGCACCTCGGCCTCCTTCGCCATCGTCTCCCACCAGGACGCGACGCCCTTCTCGATGTCCTCGCGCCACGACCCGCGCTCGCGCGGCTTCAGCAGCGGGATGAGCGCGCGCAGCGTCGTCGCGGCGTCGCCGACGAGGTTGAGCTCGGTCGGGTAGCGCATCCCGATCCGGCCCGCGTCGACGTCGATCTGCACGGCGCGTGCCTTGCCGAGCTCGGGCAGGAACTGGGTGTACGGGAAACTCGAGCCGACGATGAGCAGCGTGTCGCAGTCCTGCATGAGCTCGTAGCTCGGGCGCGTGCCCAACAGGCCGATCGACCCGGTCACGAACGGCAGGTCGTCGGACAGGACGTCCTTGCCCAGCAACGGTTTCGCGACACCGGCCTGCAGCAGCTCGGCCACCTGTGTGACCTCCGCACGGGCACCGCGCGCGCCCTGCCCGACGAGCATGGCGACCCGTTCGCCGGAGTTCAGGATCTCGGCCGCCTCCTGCAGCGCCGCGTCGTCCGGCGCCACCGTCGGCCACCGGACGCCCAGCGAGGACGGCACCATCTTGAACTCGTGGCTCGGCGGTGTGTACTCGAGCTCCTGGACGTCCGAGGGGATGATGATGGCGGTCGGCGCCTGGGCCGACATGGCCGTCCGGATGGCCCGGTCGAGGACGTTGGGCAGCTGCTCGGGGACGTTGACCGTCTCGACGAAGTCGGAAGCGACGTCCTTGTAGAGGGTCGCGAGGTCGACCTCCTGCTGGTACGACCCGCCCATGGCCGAGCGCGCCGTCTGCCCCACGATCGCCACGACCGGCACGTGGTCGAGCTTGGCGTCGTAGAGGCCGTTGAGCAGGTGGATGGCGCCGGGGCCGGACGTCGCGGTGCAGACGCCGAGGCGCCCGGAGAACTTGGCGTAGCCGACGGCCTCGAACGCGGCCATCTCCTCGTGCCGCGCCTGGACGAACGCGGGGGCGTCGTCGGCCCGCGCCCAGGCGGCGAGCAGCCCGTTGATGCCGTCCCCGGCATACCCGAAGACGTGGTCGACCCCCCACTCGCGCAGCCTGGCGAGGACGTAGTCGGCAGTGGTCTGGCTCATGGGTACCTCCTGTGGCGTGGACGGGGGACGAGGGCGTAGGTGGAGAGGGCCGAGGTGAAGGCGCTGGCCGCGCTCGCCAGGGCGACGGGGCGGTGACGGGGTGAGGCGGCCGCGAGGGCTGCCATCGACAGTCCGTGTACCCCGTCCACGGCAGCGGTACGCCTGCCGACGCGGGCGAGCTCGCCCTCCGGGGCCAGGCACAGCACCAGCCCCTGCGCCACGAGTCGTGCGCCGAGGACCCGGGTGACCGGCACCTCTGCGGTGGCGGGACTGCGTCCGGACACCAGCCTCAGCAGGCGCCGCGTGGCGAGCAGGTATGCCGCGCCCTGGGCCACCGTGAGCACCCCCAGGGCCCGCAGGGGGAGTGGCGCCGGCATCACGCGCTCCGGCGCGCCCAGGCCCCGAGCCCGGCGGTGACGACAGCCGCCCCGACCGCGCCGAGGAGGCCGTGGTGGTGGGACGCCCAGAGCTGCACGGACCGGTCCTTGGACTTGCCGTCGAAGATGCCGTGCGTGCCGAAGTCCCTGCCGTCGCGGCCGTCCGCCGGATCCCAGAGGTTCACCGGCTGGTCGGGGTCGCGCGGCTGGTCGGTCTGCTGGGAGTCGTAGCCGGTCCGGCCGAGGTAGCGGTCCAGCAGCCCGGGCACGATGGCGTTCGCCGCCAGGGTCGCAGCGGTGCTGGAGCCGACCCAGTACTCGCGCCGGCGGGGGTGGTGGGCGGCGTACACGACTGCGCGGGCCGCGACCTCCGGCTGGTAGATGGGCGGCACGGGCTGGGCGTGCCGCGGCAGGCGGGACAGCACCCAGCCGAACTGCGGGGTGTTCACCGCCGGCATCTGCACCATGGTCACCCGCACGTGGCTGCGCTCGTGCAGCAGCTCGCAGCGCAGCGACTCGTTGAAGCCCTGGATGGCGTGCTTGGCCCCGCAGTAGGCGCTCTGGAGCGGGATGCCCCGGTAGGCGAGGGCCGAGCCGACCTGGACGATGGTGCCGCGGTCCCGGGGCCGCATCCGCTTGAGGGCGGACATCGTGCCGTGGACGAAGCCGAGGTACGACACCTCGGTGACGCGACGGAACTCGTCGGCGGTGATCTCGTGGAACGGCGCGAAGACGGACGTGAACGCGACGTTCACCCAGACGTCGATGGGTCCCAGCCTGGCCTCGACGGTCTCGGCCGCCTCCTCGACGGCCGCGGCGTCCGCGACGTCGACCGACAGGGTCAGGGGCTTCCCACCGGCCGCCTCGACCTCCCGGGCGACCCCGTCCAGGCCGTCCTTCCCGCGAGCGAGGAGGGCGACTCGTGCGCCCTCTGCCGCGAACGCGACTGCTGTGGCCCGGCCGATCCCCGCCGTGGCGCCGGTGACGACGACTGTCTGCGATGAGGGCATGTCATCGATGCAACGACAACGGTGCCCGAGTCGCAAGTTGAGCCGCAATGATTGCGCATGCGCAATGACTGCTTCATGATGAGGATCTTCCACGTCCGGGTCGTCCGCGCGTGGGACCGCGGAAGGAGATCCTGATGAGCACGTCCGCACACGCGCTCTCGACCCGGCGTCGGCCGGCACCGAGGGCCGCCGAGCTCGACGCCGCCATGGGGGCCGCGAGGGCCTTCGTGGCGGTCACCGTCGAGGGGTCGGACACCGACCTCACCCCCGCGCAGGTGCGCATGCTCGTGCTGGCCCGCGCACACCCCGACTGCAACCTCAGCGCACTGGCCGGGTGGATGGACATCCACCCGTCGAACGCGACGCGCGTGTGCGACCGCCTGGTGCGCAGCGGCCTGATGCAGCGCCTCGAGGACCCCAGCGACCGCCGTCACGTGCGGCTGGGCCTCACGCCCGCAGGCGACGACGTCCTCGACGGCATCATGCAGCGACGCCGTCGCGCCCTGCGACGGGTGCTGCAGCGCATGGAACCCGCCGACCGCGCCGAGCTCACCCGCGGCCTCATCGCCTTTGCCGAGGCCGCCGGGGAGGTGCACGACGACGGCCTCTGGCCGATCGGCAGGACCTGACCTCCGTCGCCGGGTTGCGCCGGACCCGGCACGGGTACGTCCCGAAGCGACCGGTGCACGAAAGGAGCCCCCGATGGCAGCGAACCCCACGACGGCGACGACCCGGATGACGGGCGCGAGCACGGCGACGTACGAGGCCCTCGAGCGGGACCTGCGCCGGGAGGTCGACGGGGAGGTGAGGTTCGACGCCGGCAGCCGCGCGGCATACTCCACGGACGGCTCGAACTTCCGCCGGGTGCCCATCGGGGTGGTGGTGCCGCGCACCGTGGAGGCGGGCGCCGCCGCGGTGGCCGTGTGCCGTCGGCACGACGTGCCCCTGCTGTCCCGCGGTGGTGGCACCAGCCTGGCCGGCCAGTGCACCAACACCGCCGTCGTCATCGACTGGTCCAAGTACTGCAACGCCCTGCTCGAGGTGGATCCCGAGGAGCGCACCTGCGTCGTCGAGCCGGGCATCGTCCTCGACCGGCTCAACGCCGACCTGGCCGAGCACCACCTGCGCTTCGGCCCCGAACCGGCCACGCACATGAACTGCACGCTCGGCGGCATGATCGGCAACAACTCCTGCGGCGCGACGGCCCAGCGCACCGGCAAGGTCGTCGACAACGTCGTGGCGCTGGAGGTCCTGCTCTACGACGGCACGCGGTTCTGGTGCGGCGAGACGAGCGAGGAGGAGTACGCGGAGATCGAGCGGCACGGCGACCTCCGTGCGTCGATCTACCGCCGGGCCCGCGCCATCGCCACCGACCACGCCGACCTCATCCGCGAGCGGTTCCCCGACATCCCGCGACGCGTCTCCGGCTACAACCTCGACAGCCTCCTGCCGGAGAACCACCTCAACATGGCGAAGGCGCTCGTCGGCAGCGAGTCCACCCTCGTCACGGTCCTGCGGGCCAAGCTGCGGCTGGTGCCCGTCGTGGAGCACAAGACGCTGGTGGTCCTGGGCTTCAAGGACATCATCGCGGCGGCGCGCGCGGTTCCCGCGATCGTGGAGCACGAGCCCATCGCGCTCGAGGGACTGGACCACAAGCTGTTGGTGGACAACAAGATCAAGCACCTCAACGCCAAGGCGATGCGCGAGCTGCCCGAGGGGACGGGCTACCTCATGGTGCAGTTCGGGGGCGCCACCACCGAGGAGGCCGACCAGCGCGCGCAGGGCATGCTCGACGCGCTCGGGGACACCGAGCACGACCCGGAGGTGAAGTTCCTCGACGACCCCGACGCCGAGCACGAGCTGTGGCTCGTGCGCGAGTCCGGGCTGGCCGCCACCGCCCACGTGCCGCACCACGCGGACACCTTCGAGGGCTGGGAGGACTCCGCCGTCGCCCCCGAGAAGCTGGGCGACTACCTGCACGACCTGCGGAAGCTGTTCGAGGAGTTCGGCTACGAGGGCGAGACGGGCCCCAGCCTCTACGGCCACTTCGGGCAGGGGTGCGTGCACACGCGGATCCCGTTCGGGCTGTACACCGACGAGGGCGTCGCGACCTACCGGCGGTTCATGGAGCGGGCCGCGCACCTGGTCAGCGACTACGGCGGCTCGCTGTCGGGGGAGCACGGCGACGGCCAGAGCCGCGGCGAGCTGCTGCCGATCATGTTTGGCCCCGAGGTCGTCCGGCTGTTCGAGGAGCTCAAGGACGTCTTCGACCCGCGCAACCGCATGAACCCAGGCAAGGTCGTCCGCGCGCGCCGGCTCGACCAGGACCTGCGGCTCGGCGGCCACTGGGTCCCGCGGCCGATGGGCCGGCCGGAGTTTGCCTACCCGCACGACGGCGGCTCGTTCGTCGACGCCGCGAACCGCTGTGTCGGTGTCGGCAAGTGCCGGCAGCACGGCCACCAGGCGGGGTCGGTCATGTGTCCCTCGTACCAGGCCACCGGCGAGGAGGAGCACTCCACGCGAGGGCGCGCGCGGCTGCTCTTCGAGATGCTCGACGGCCACCGTGACGGCACCATCCGCGACGGCTGGCGGTCGACCGCGGTGCGCGACGCGCTCGACCTGTGCCTGTCGTGCAAGGGGTGCAAGAGCGACTGCCCGGCCAACGTCGACATGGCCACCTACAAGGCCGAGTTCCTGTCGCACCACTACCGGCACCGGCTGCGGCCGCGGTCCCACTACACCCTCGGCTGGCTCCCGCTCGCGGCGTATGCCGTGCACCGGGCCGGGCTCGCACGCGTCGCCAACGCCGTGGGCGGTTCACCGGTGGCACCGCTGCTCGAGCGGCTGGCCGGGCTCGACGCGCGGCAGGTGCCCCGCTTCGCGGGGCGCACGTTCCAGGCCGGCTGGGCGGAGCGGGCCCGTTCGAACGCCGGCGGCGCGGGACGTGGAAGCCGTGGCCGTGTGGTCCTCTGGCCGGACACGTTCACGAACCACTTCCACCCCTGGATCGCGGACGCGGCCGTCGAGGTGATCGAGGCCGCGGGCTGGGAGGTCGTCGTCCCGGACGAGCCGCTGTGCTGCGGCCTCACGTGGATCTCCACGGGGCAGCTGGGGCCGGCCCGGCGGGCACTCTCGCGGACGGCCTCGGCGCTGTGGCCGCACATCAGCGAGGGCGCGCTCGTCGTCGGTCTCGAGCCGAGCTGCACCACGGTGTTCCGCAGCGACGGGACCGAGCTGCTCCCCGACAACCGCGAGGTGGCGCGGCTGCGTGACGCGACCGTCACGCTGGCCGAGCTGCTGGGGAAGCACTCGCCCGGCTGGCAGGCGCCGAGGTGGCGGCAGGACGGTGGCGCGGGTGCTGACCGCGACCACGAGGGACACGGCGACGGGGACGGCAGCGGGCGACCCGTGGACGGCGCCGCGCAGGTGCACTGCCACCAGCACGCAGTGCTGGGCTGGGACGCCGACGCGTCGCTGCTCTCGGACATGGGGCTCGAGGTCCCGGCGCTGGAGTCAGGGTGTTGCGGCCTGGCCGGCAACTTCGGGTTCGAGCGGGGGCACTTCGAGACCAGCCGGAAGGTCGCGGAGAACGGCCTGCTTCCCGCGCTGGACCGCCTGCCCGGCGACGCCGTCGTCCTGGCCGACGGGTTCAGCTGCCGCACCCAGGTCGCGGAGCTCGCCGGTGGCAGGCAGGCCCACCACATCGCCGAGGTCCTCGCCGAGGCGCAGCGACGGGAGCGCGAGCGCGACGGCTCCGGTGCGGTTTCGCTGCCCGACCGCTCGGGTAGGACGACGCATACGCCACGGCACGCCACCACGGCGGCCGGCGCACCAGGCACCCCACCGGAAGGCAACCCCATGCCAGGTCCCCACGACGCCGTCACCGCGCTCGTCCACCAGCAGCACGGCCACGTCACGGATCTCGTGCGCGCCGTGCAGGACGGCAGGGGGGAGGCGCGCGCGGGCGCGTACCGGTCGTTCCAGGAGTACCTCGCGGCGCACGAGGCGGTCGAGGAGCTCGTGGTGCACCCGTCCCTCATGGCCGTCGCGGACGGGACGTCGGTGGCCAAGGACCGCGTGGACGAGGAGCACCAGGCCACCTCGCTCGTCCAGCAGCTCGAGCAGTTCGACGTGGACACGCCGCAGTTCGAGGAGACCTTCGCCGAGCTGGCCGACGCGGTCTCGCGCCACGCCGAGGCCGAGGAGCACCAGGAGCTCACGATGCTGCTGCCGCGCGTGGACGACGACGTCGCCGGGCGGATGGTGGCGGGGCTGCACGCGGTGGCCGAGGTGGCGGACACGCTGCGCGGCGGGGGCTTCGACGGCACCCGTGGTTTCGCCGCCACGCTGGCGGCCGCCAAGGACGAGGTGACCCGCCGTGGGCTGGCCGTGGACGGTGCCGGCACCAGCTGACAAGGCTCGGCGGCGCGCAGCCCGCCGCCGGTGCTGCTGCGCCGGTCCCCCCGGGCGCTGGTGCTGCAGCAGCGCCCCCCGTGTGCCTAGGCGCTGGTGGGACGAGCAGTCGCCGGGGCCGAGCGCAGGTGCGTGCGGTCGTCGTGCAGCAGGGTCACCACGTCGACGAGGCTCTCCACCGGGTGGTCCGGGTGGGCGAAGTGGGGGTCGGCAACGGCGTCGGTGATGAACGCGGCGACGTCGCGCAGCTTGGCGTTCCGGCGCTGGGAGTAGCCGGCGAGCATCCGGAAAGCCGTGTCCTCGTCGACGCAGAAGGCGAGCATGAGGGCGCCCTTGGCCTGCTCGATCGTCGCGCGGTAGGCGGCCGCCGAGGCCACGGCCTCGGACTGCCAGCGGGAGATGTCACCGGTGATGTCGAGCAGGAAGCCGTCGACGCGGCAGGGCCGCGGGGAGGACGGGTCCGCGACCGTGTGTGCGACGAGCCTCACGCGCCGTCCGGACCGTCGCCCGGCGCGCATCCGGTAGGTGTGGGAGGACGTCCCCGGCTCGGCGAAGTGCTCCTCCAGCCAGGCACGGGTCGCCGCGCGGTCCTGGGGGTCGACGTGGGCGAGAAGGTCCTCGGTGGTGAAGTGCCGGTGCGGAGGCAGGTCGTGCAGCGCCAGCCACTGGTCGTCGACGTCCCAGGCGTCGAGGCCGGTGTCGTAGCGGTAGGGGAACGCGGTGGGCGTTGGGGTCGAGGTGGGGTCGGTGAGGGTCACAGGGAGCCTCCGGGGGACGAACGCGAGGCCGTGGTTTGACCGTTTCGACCATAGCCCCGAGCGCCCGGGCTGTCACCATCTCGCAGGTCAGGGCCGTCCCGTGGCCTGTCCCGGCGGCGTTCCGGCCTGCGGGGACGGCATGCCCGGACTACACCTCGAGCAGCTGCTCGCCGCCGCGGACACGGTCGAGGGGGTCGCCCACACTGTCGCCGAGCAGCGTCGCGCGCACCCAGTCGGCGGCGAGGCCGTCGAAGACCCGGTGCCGCCGGAGCATGGCGTGCTTGCCCTCCCCGACCGTGACGAACCCCACCCGCGCGCTGCTCGAGAGTCGGCGCGCCGCTGCCCGGGCGTTGGACAGGCTGGCGATGCGGTCGGAGTCGCCGTGCACGAACAGGACGTCCCGGCCCGGCGCTGCGGGCACCGCCTCGTGGGGGTGCAGCCACGCGGCCAGGGCCACCACCGACCGCACCTGCGGAGCAGCCGCCGACAGCAGCGCGGCACGCCCTCCCAGGCTGTGCCCCACGAGACCGACCGGCACGTCCGCGCCATACCGCTCCTGCACCTGGCCCAGCGCCCACCGCACGTCGTCCACGGGGGTCGTGTGCGTGTCCCAGCCGCGGGCCGAGTTGAGCAGGCGGAAGACGGCGAGCCGTCCGCGGCCCCCCTGCGCGAGGCGTCCCGCGATGGGCACCATGCGCAGGACCGACAGCTGGGTGGGGCTCACCCGCATCGCCTGCCCGCGACTGGCACCGCCGTGCAGCACCAGGGCGACGGCTTCCGGCCGGGCCGGCGTGCGGGTGGGGAGCAGTCGTGAGTACACGTCCATGGTCACCCAGCCTGCCCGGAGCCGGCGTGGGCCGCAGGACGGGCCCGGACCACGCGGTCCGAGCCCGTCCTGGCCACCCGTGGGGTGGTACGGCCGTCGGTCAGGACCCGAGGGTCCCGCTCGAGGAGCCCGTCGACCCCGTGGAGTACCCGGACGTGCCGGAGGTGCCGGTCGTGCTCGAGGTGTCCGAGGAGGCGCTGCCGGCGGCGTCCTGCGCGGACTCCTTGACCTGCTGCGCCTTGTCGGCGCCTTCGTCGCGGACCTCCTGCACGCCGGCGGCGGCCTGCTCCTTGACGGCGCCGGCCGCCTGGGCGGCAGGCTCCTTGAGGTTCTGGCCTGCCTCCTGGGCCACCGACTTGACCTCCTCCACGAGCGGCTGCGCCTGCTCGCGCGCGTTCCGCGCCAGCTCCTGCTCCTTCTCACTGGCGGGCAGGAGCGAGCCGACGATCCAGCCGATGCCGAGCGCGACCGCGCCCGCCGCCAGCGGGTTGCCGCGGGTGCGCTGCGCGGCCCGGTGGGGGACCTCGGCGGTCGCCTGTACCGCGTGCTGTGCCGTGTCCGCGCCGCTGCTGCCCATGTCCTGGGCGCTGCCGGCGACGTCGTGGGCGGTCCCCATGACGCTGTCCTTGAGGGAGGCGACGCGGCCCTTGGCCCGGCCGACGGTGCGGTGCGCCACCTGGGAGGGGCTCACCGAGTTGCCGAGGGTGTCGACGTCGGCGGCGAGGCGACCGCGGGTGCGGTCGATCTCGCGCCGGATGGCGTCCGGGTCGTCGGTCGACGTCGTGGACGGCACCGTGGTCGTCGTCGCCTCGTAGGTGGGGGTGGTCTCATAGGGCTGAGTCATGGCGTCTGGTGTCCTTTCAGGGCGTCGGGGATGTCCTTGACCGTGTCCGTCGTGCGGGGCAGTCCGGGGGTCTGCTTGAGCTGTCCACGGCCGACGAGGCCCAGTACCGCGGCGATGACCGCCCAGACCACGGCGACCACCAGGCCGGACCAGCCGCGGCCGATGGCGTTCCCGAGCCCCCACCAGACGGCGACGGACAGGAACACGAGGGCCAGCTGGCCGGCCACGCCGGCGCCGGCGAGCAGGCCCGCGCCCTTGCCGGCGCGGGTCGCGCTCTCCTTGGCCTCGGCCTTGGCGAGGGCGACCTCCTGACGAACCAGAGTGGACAGGTCCTGGCTGATGTCGGAGACGAGCGCACCGAGCGAGCGCAGCGACTCCTCGCGGGTGGACTGCTGCTCGGTCACGGCAGGACCTCGTCGTCGCGCGGCGCGCCGACCGGTCCGGTGACGCGCTCGGGCGGGAGCGCACTGCCGACCTCGGACGCGGGGTCGCCGAGCGGACCACCGGCCGTGATGTCGTCCTCGGCGGCGTAGCCGGAGCCCGGCGTCGCCACGGGCGTGGTGGAGGGGGTGGCAGTGCTCCCCGTCGCCTCGACCCCGGCCGTGGGGAAGCCGTCGGCCGTGCTCCCCGTCGCCTCGACCCCGGCCGTGGGGAAGCCGTCGGCCGTGCCTGCCGGCCCGCTGCCCGCGGGGGCGCCGAACCCTGCCGTGGAGTGGGTGGGGGCGTAGCTGCCCGGCCTGCTGCTGGAGGAGTCGTCGCGCTTCTCGTCGACGGTCGCCCGGGTGAGCCGGCCGCCCACGACACCAAGTATCGCAGCCGCGGCGAGGAACGTGCCGGGCCGGCGGCGGGCGAAGCTGCGGACCTCCTCGAGGACGCTGGCGGGGTCGCGGTCCTCGAGCCAGCGTGAGGCGTTGTGCGCGTGCCCCGCAGCCTCGCGGACGAGGCCCGTGGCCATCCCGTCCTGCTCGGAGTTGTTCGCCATGGAGTGCAGCTCGTCAGCAATCCCCTTGAGGGACTGGGAGATACGCGACTGCTGCTGGCTCGCCTGGCCGGAGAGCTCGTCGCGGGACTGCGACCACAGGTTCCGTGCCTGGTCGCGGGCCTCCCTCGCGACCTGCGTTGCCTGGTCCGTGGCAGTCGAGGCGACGTCCTTCGCGGCCTCCTTGCCCTGGGCCCCGACGTCACGGGCGGCCTGGGTGGTCGACGACTGGGTTTCACTCATCGCCGGCTCCTCTCTGTGTGGTGGATGTCGCACTGGTGGACGGCGCGAAGCGGTGCGCGCCCAGATCCTCCGAGTACCCCGGCGGTGGCTTGCCAAACCTCCGGTTGGAGCGCAGGCACGTGGGTATCCCCCCGTCACCCACCCGCGAGCCCGAGGGGACACGACATGGACGACGATCCAGACGGCGACGCGGTCCGCGCCGAGTACGTCCTTCCGCTCCGTTGGGGCCAGGAGCAGAGCACACGCGCGGCCGACGCGCTGGTCACGTACCTGCGCGGTCTGCCCTGGTGGGTCGACGTCACCGTCGTCGACGGGTCGGCGCCTGCTGTCTTCGCCCGCCACGTCGTGATCCTCAGGTCGGTGGCACGGCACGTGCCTCCCGACCCGCCGCCCACTCCCAACGGCAAGGTGGCCGGCGTGCTGACGGGTGTGCGGATCGCGCGGCACGAGCACGTCGTCGTCGCCGACGACGACGTGCGGTACGGCGAGGCTGAGCTGCGGACAGTAGTGGCCGCCCTGCGGGATGCGGATCTCGTGCGGCCCCAGAACGTCTTCAGCAGCTATCCGTGGCACGCCCGGTGGGACACGGGCCGGACGCTCCTCAACCGCTGCCTGGGCGCCGACCACCCGGGGACGTGCGCGCTCCGGCGCTCGACGTTCCTCGCGATGGGTGGGTACGCCGGCGACGTCCTGTTCGAGAACCTCGAGCTCGCGCGAACCGTGCGGGCCCACGGCGGTGTCGTCGTGGACCGTCCGGACACGTATGTCCCCCGCCTCCCGCCCACGACCGCGCACTTCTGCTCGCAACGGGTCCGGCAGGCCTACGACAGCGCGGCGCAGCCCGGCAGGGTGGCCGCAGAGCTCATGATCCTGCCGGCCATCGGGTTGTGTCTGCTCATGGCTCCGTGGACGTCCGTCGTGATGGCGGCGGTGGCCGTGGGGGCAGCGGAGGTCGGCCGACGCCGGCACGGTGGAGGCGACGTGTTTCCCAGGACCAGCGCCGTGTGGGCCCTCCCGTGGCTGCTGGAGCGCGGCGTCACCGCGTGGGTCGCGCTCGGTGCGCGAGCGCGTGGCGGAGTCCGCTACGGAGACGGGCGGGTGAGGTGCGCGGCGCGCTCCGTGCGGGCGCTGCGGGCCAGCGCCTCGGCGCCCTTCGACTCGCGCCCGGCGGCATTCCGCCTCGAGCGGTGAGGCGGCACCACCCGGCCCGGGCCCCGGAGCTCAGTCGAGTCGGCGGCTGACCTCGAGACGTGCCGCGTCGAGCATCGCCGCGAACCCCCCGCCCCCGGCGATGCGCTCGAGCATGGCCTCGGAGGCAGCAATCGAGTCAACCTGGTCCAGGAGGCGCAGGACCATCGTCGTCTCCGCCTCGTCCAGCTCCTCGAGACGGGTGCCGAGCTCGTCGCGCTCCTCGGCCTCCGCGTGGGCCAGCAGAGCCCGCGCCCACGCGTCGAACTCGCGGTCGAAGTCCTTGCCGCCAGGGTCGAGCTGCTCGAGCCGCTCCATGGTGTCCGTCGCCTCGCGCTCCTCGGTCACGCGGGCGCCGACCTCGCCATGCTCGGTGCTCCCACGGCCGAGGACCGGGTGCAGGCTGTTCTGCTCGACCACCTCGTGCGCCGCGAGGTAGCGCAGCAGCCTCGGCAACGCCTCGTCGCGCCCCGGCTCCGCGTCCCGTACGGCGTCGACCAGCTCGCGCAGCTGCCGGTGCTGGGCGGCGACCACGGCGCGGACCTCGTCGGCGCGACCGCGCCGCGGGGGCTCACCGGCCCGGACGGGCGCGCCGACCGGCTCGTCGTGGGGCGCCGTGCGGGCGCCGCCCTCTGTCATCGGTTCGGTCATCGTCCTGCCTCTCTGGGCCATGGGTCGTCTCCGACCTCGGCCCGTACCCGCAGCCCGCTGCAGGGAAACGAGTCGTCGCCGAGACCCCATGCGCACAGGCGAATTGGGAGGCGCCGACCGCGGGTCGCGACGAGGACCAGCCGAGCGCGTGTCGCCTCGAAGCAACGTCAACGGGTCGCGGGTCCAGGAGGACGGAGGACATGTTCCACCCGCCACCCGCACACCATCACCCACGTGCTCATCCGAATCGCCGGGCGGCGCGGGAGTACGGGTTTCGGGGACCGGGAGCAAACCGTCGCACGTGGGCGGCGACGACGGTTCGCCCCCACGTCACCAGGGACTGGCGGCAGGCAATAGGGACGTGGCCGAGAACGGGAACGTCAGGGCGCCCCGCCCTCACCGGTGTCGGTGGTGGGGAAGTCGAGGGAGCGGTCCAACACGTGGTGCGCCGTCGCTGCGAGGGACTCGCCGCTGGTGAAGGCGTGAGCCTTCAGGAGCGCCAACGCGTCGGTGGCGTCCACCCTGAGCTGGACCATGACCATGCCGGTGGCCTGGTGGATGGCCGAGCGGTCCCCCCACGGGCCGGTTCCGGCCACCGCCCCCCACTCGTGGTCACCGTCGTGGTCGAGCGCGGCCGCGCCGACGAGATCGGTGACGAGCTGGCAGTCCTCGGCGTCGAGCGCCAGGGACGACCCGGGCTGCAAGTGGTAGGTGACGACACCCACGACCTCGCCGCCGGAGCGCATGGGGAAGGCTTCCGCCACCACGGGTCCGAGCTCGTCCCGGACCGCTCCCGAGAGCTCGGGCCAGCGCGGGTCCTCTGCGTGGTCGAGCAGTGCCCGCACGTGGACCCCGTTGGTGAACGCCAGTCGTCCCGGTCCCTGGGCGAGCACGTCCTGGAGGTCTTCGAGTCGTGCCGCCACGTCGTCGGTCGCGCACAGGGTCACCCGCTCCGCGGAGGGGTACCCGAGGGTCAGTGCCACGCCGCCGGCGTGTGTGACCGAACCCGCCGCGAGGCACAGCCTGCGCGGCATCCCCAACGACTGCTGGTGGCGGGACAACTCGGCTGCCAAGCTCCGCAGGAGCGAGGCCGCGTGCCCCGCGTTCACGGCACAGCCGCCGAGTGGGCATGAGCGAGGGGGCCGTCCAGCGAAGCGTGACGGACCCCACCTGCATCACGAGGCATGCTGTGGCAGTACCCGATTGTGCGCCACGTAATCGGCGCCAGGTGGCCGGCGTCTCAGCCTCGAGCCCGGGCCACGTCCCTGCGGACGCGTGGGGGTGCGACGCGGCGCCGTGGGCGCACCTCTCGGGCCCGGCCGAGCGCCTCCCTGAGCGCCCGCCGGTGCTGGGGGGAGCGCCACGCGCGGGCGGTGGCCAGCCCGGTCTCGCGGAGGCACACCCACCAGGGCTCTCGCAGCCAGGTGGTGAGCAGCTGCGAGCGAATGATGTCCGATTCCCGGTCGCTGCGGTCGCCGCGCGGCTGAGGGTGATGGTGCGCGACGACGTCGTCGACGTGCACGAGCTGCCATCCCCCGGCCATGAGGTCCATCGCGAGCAGCTGCTCTTCGCCCGGGAAACGCACCACGGGGTCGAAGCCGCCGACCGCGAGGAACGCGCTTCGCCGCACGACCGTGCCGCAGGCGAAGAACCCCACGATGCGAGGGTAGGGCGTGCCCTCGAGGGTCCCGAGCGGCGCCGTGGCCATCTGCGCACAGGTCGCGTCCAGCGAGTTCTGCTGGCCGACGACGAGACGTGCCATCACCACGGCCACGCGCGGATGGTCATCGAGCACGGTCGCGGCGCGCTCGAGGGCCCCGTCGGCCCACCAGGAGTCGTCGTCGCTGAACGCGACGTACGGCGTCGTCGCGCGGCGTGCACCAACGTTCCTCGCGCACGCGCCGATGTTGTCGGCCAGCCGAACGACGTCCACGTGCGGGAACGCGCGACCCACCGCCTGCGCCGTCCCGTCGGACGAGGCGTTGTCGACCACGACCAGCGGGCTGGGTGGCTCCAACGCCTCGAGGTGCGCCAGCGCCAGCAACGCGTCGGCTCGGCGGTCGCGCGTGGCCATGACCACGGTCACGGGTGACGAGGGGGAGTTCGGCATGGCCCGCCTGTACCCCGGGGCAGGTGCCCTCACGCCGCCGGCCACGGAGCCGGGTGCCGGTATGCCGTTCTGCGCGCGGTCCGCCGCCCACATGCGGCCCGCGGGCGGCCATCCGGCCGCGCATGACGTCTTCGAGAACGGGTACGGGCCCGGGAAGCCGCACGAGAGGAGCGCACCATGACGACCGACTCCGTCGGGGGCTGGCAGGACAGGCGTGTCGTCGTCACCGGCGGCGCAGGGTTCCTGGGCAGCCACCTCTGCGAGGCGCTGCTGCGAGCGGGGGCGCACGTCGTCGCCCTCGACGACTTCTGCACGGGGTCGGCGACGAACGTCTCGCACCTCTTGGGCACGTCGCGCTTCCGCCTCGTCCGCTGCGACGTCACGGACTTCGTGCACGTGCCCGGCTCCGTCGACGTGGTGCTGCACTTCGCCTCGCCCGCGTCCCCGGTGGACTACCTCAAGCTGCCGCTCGAGACCCTCAAGGTGGGGTCGCTGGGCACGTGGCACGCGCTGGGCCTGGCCAAGGAAAAGGATGCCCGCCTCGTCCTCGCATCCACGTCCGAGGTGTATGGCGACCCGCAGGTGCATCCTCAGCCGGAGGACTACTGGGGCCACGTGAACCCGATCGGCCCGCGAGGGGTGTACGACGAGGGCAAACGGTTTGGTGAGGCCCTCGCCACGGCATACCGGACCGCCCAAGGGGTCGACGCCGGCATCGTGCGCATCTTCAACACCTACGGCCCACGCATGCGCCCCCACGACGGTCGCGCGATCCCGACCTTCATCCGGCAGGCGCTCGCCGGCGAACCGCTGACGGTTGCAGGGGACGGGCTGCAGACCCGCTCGGTGTGCTTCGTCGGCGATCTCGTGCGCGGCATCCTCGCCTTCGCGGCCACGGCCGCGCCCGGCCCGGTCAACCTGGGCAACCCCGACGAGATGACGGTGCTGGACATCGCCCGCGACGTCATCGCCGCCACCGGCTCGCGCTCGCCCATCGTCCACGTGGAGCGGCCGGTCGACGACCCCCACGTCCGCCGACCGGACACCACCCGCGCCCGCGCCCTGCTCGGCTGGGAGCCGCGGGTCCCTTGGCAGGAGGGCTTGGGGAGGACGGTGGAGTGGTTCCGAGCGCGGGAGGCGCAGGACGGGTCGGCCCGCGAGGCAGTCTGAGGAGGCGCCCGGATCCCGCGCCGACGCCTCGCTCGCGGCGGCGTCGAGCTTTCGGGCCGCGGTGACCCGAGGCCGGTACGGACGTCCGTCGGGGCACGGTCATCCGGGCGCGGAGGCGACCGGCTGCGCCGGAAGGAAGGCCCGGGCCGCGTCCAGAACCTCACGCACCGTGGTGCGCGCCAGGCGGGGGTCGACATCGTCGGCGTGGGGATCCCCGGCCGGGTCGCCCGGACGCGAGTGCCACAGCACCCGGTGCAGGTGCCGGTCGATGCGTGGCCCCCAGTGTGCCGGGTCCACGGGGCCGCAGAGCACGACCGATGGGGTGCCGTGCGCCGTCGCCAGGTGGGCGGGACCCGTGTCGCCGCTCAGGAGCACCGCGGCCGTGGCGACCCGGCCCGAGAGAGCGGGCAGGTCGTCGCGGCCGCACCTGTCGACCACCCCGGGGTGGTCGGCCACGCGGGAGCACAGGGCGGTCTCCGCGGCCGACCCGGTGACGACCACCGGGTGTCCGTCGTCGGCCAGCGCGGCGGCCACCCGGGCCCAGCGCTCCGCCGGCCAGCGCCGCGACCCCGCGGCGGCGCCGGGGTGCACGACCACCTGCGTGCCGCGTGCACCGTCGCGCGGCAGCCGCAGGTCCTCGGCGGAGCATGGAAGCCCGCCCCAACGGGCCAGCCGGACCCACCGGTCGACCTCGTGCTCGTCCGGCAGCCACGGCGGCCCTTCGGCGTGGCCAGCCCCCGGGCAGGCGAAGGCGAGAAGGGACCGTGGTGCCAGGGACCGCAGGACGCGGTGGCTCTGCGGGCCGCGCCCGTGCAGGTCGACGGCCAGGTCGGGTGGCGGACCGGACCAGCGCAGCGGTGCCAAACCGGGGGTCGGCAGAACCTCGTCGACGAGCCCGAGGTCGGTGAACCACCGCCCGAGCGCGCTGGGGGCGGCGAGCACCAGCCGCGCGTCGCGGTGGCGTCGGCGCAGGCCACGCAGGACGGGTACACCGGTGAGGAGGTCACCGAGACCCAGGGCCCGCAGCACGAGGATCCGCGTCACGGCCAGGAGGGCTCCGTCGACGGCGCGATGACCAGCTCGCGCAGCTCGCAACCGGGCGGCTGGGAGAGCGCGACGAGGACCGCCCGGGCCACGTCGGCGGGGTCGTTCAGCTGCGCGTCGGGGCCGGGCTTGTACTGCTCGGTGCGGCCGTCGAAGAACGACGTCCGCATCCCTCCGGGGATGAGCAGGGTCACCCCCACCTTCCCTGCCAGCTCGGTGGCGAGGGCGCGGCTGAAGCCGACGACCCCGAACTTCGACGCGCAGTATGCCGTCGCGTCCCCGACGGCCCGCAGGCCGAGCGTCGAGCTCACCGTGACGACGCGGCCATGGCGCTCGATGAGGTGGGGCAGGCAGGCTCGGACGACTGCGGCCGTGCCGAACAGGTTGACTGCGATGACGCGCTCCCAGTCCTTGCGGGAGACCCGCTCAAGCGGTCCGCAGGCATCGACGCCCGCTGCCGTGACGACCGCGTCCGGGGGCCCGGCCAGCTCCACGAGCCGCTCGAGGGCTGACTCGGTGGCGGCGCCGTCGGACAGGTCCACAGTGACGTGCGGGACGTCGACGCGCGGTGCGGCGAGGTCGAGCACGGCGGGGCGTCCACCGGCCGCGAGCACGGCGTCGACGACGGCCGCGCCCAACCCGCTCGCGCCACCGGTGACGATTACCGTGCCAGGTCCGCCGGACCCAGGGGTCACGTCGGGGGACTGGGTTCGTGCATCCATGGGATACCTCTCTCTCGTCGGTCCTCGGTCGGGATCGGGTGGTCCGGGGTCGTTGGCTGTCAGCGCAGCCGCTGCAGCAGCGCTGTCGTCGATCGGCCGGACAGGTACGGAAGGAGCACGACCCGGCCGCCCCAGCCGCGGACCAGTGGCGCCTCGGGCAGCTCGGTGCCCTCGTAGTCGCCGCCCTTGGCCCACACGTCAGGTCGCAGCGTCCGCAGGATGGTCTCCGGGCCGTCCTCGTCGAACACGACCACGGCGTCGACACAGGCGAGTCCGCGGAGCACGCGGACGCGGTCCTGCTGCGAGTGCACCGGTCGCTTCGGCCCCTTGAGCCGGCGGACGGACGCGTCGCTGTTGAGCAGGACCACGAGGCCCTCACCCAACCCACGCGCCGCCTGGAGGTACTGGACGTGGCCCGCGTGCAGGCCGTCGAAGCAGCCACCTGCGGCGACGAGCGTGCCCCCGGTGGCACGGACCCGGGCGACGACCTCGGTGACGGAGTCCCCGGTCGACCGGCTCGCAGCGGGTCTGCTGGGACCGGGAGCGGCAGCGTGTGCTGCGGCGGCGGACTCAGCCGTGGCAGGCGCGTCATCCCTCGCGCCAGCACGGCGCCGGTAGCCGCTCGCGCCTCCGTCCCCGACGAAGCGGGTGGCCGCCGCCACCGCACCGGTGACGGCCTCACCTGGGGTCCGACCGCGACCGAGCGCCACGGCGGCAGCAGCCGCGAACCGGTCGCCGGCACCGCACGGGTCGCCCTCCGCTGGCTCGGCGGGGACGTGGAGGGGCTCACCCGAACCGGTTGCGAACCACGCGCCGTGCGCACCGTCGGTGACCGCGACCCCTGCGGCGTCCCAGGCGCGAACGAGACGGCCCGCCAGCTCGTCACCGGTGGCGCCTTGGGTCGCCTCGCTCGCACGGCGCGCCTCTGCCAGGTTGGGCGTCGCCAGGGTGACGCCGGGCACCGGTGGCGGACCCGCCGGGTGGGGGTCCCAGACGATGGGCCGGTGCCGGGCACGGCGGGCCAGCAACGGCCGCAGCTGCTCGTGGTCGCTGGTCCCCCGGCCGTAGCAGGCCACCAGCGCGACGTCCGCCCGCTCGACGAGGTCTTCCACGGCGTCTGGCAGCCCCGGGAGCGGATGTGCCGGACCTCCGCTGTCGTACCGGACGACGACCTGCCCGTCGGCGAGGACCCGGGTCTTCTCACGCGTCGTGCCGACCGCTCCCAGGGGGACGACCTCGGCCCCGGCGACCTCCAGGGCTCGCCGCCACCGACGCCCCGCCGGGTCGTCCGTCCAAGGGGCCACGAGGGTGACGCGGGCGCCCTCCTCGAGGCAGAGCAGGGCCGTGAGGCCGGCGCCCCCAGGGCCCACCCACTCGCGCTCGACGTCCACCACTGGCACGGGCGCGTCCGGCGCCAGCCGGGTCGCGGAGCCGTCGAGGTCCCGGTCGAGGACCACGTCGCCGACGACCAGGAGGTGCGGGCTGCGGCTCATCGGCGCGCCGCCGCGCCGGGAGTGGCCAGGGCGGGCGACGTCGCGGTCTCGTCGCTCGCACGTGCTGGGCGCGTCAACGCCTGGTCGAACACGGCGCACAGCCCGTGCACGGCCATGAGGTGGGCTTCCTGCACCGCTGCGGTGGAGGGGGCGTCCACCGCTACGACCGCGTCGCAGAGCGCGGCCAGAGGGTTGGGTGCCGGACCTGTCATGCCCCACACGACGAGGCCGAGGTCCCGGGCGCGCTTGGCGGCGTGCAGCACGTTGCTGCTGGACCCGCTGGTCGACAGCAGGACGAGGACGTCGCCCGGACGCCCGTGCGCCTCCACCTGCCGGGCGAACACCTCGTCCGGCCCGTAGTCGTTGAGGATGGCAGTCAGTGACGACGTCTCGGCGGTGAGGGCGAGCGCGGAGAAGGGCCGGCGGTCCTCCCGGAACCTGCCGACGAGCTCGGCGGTGAGGTGCTGTGCCTCGGCCGCGCTGCCGCCGTTGCCGGCCACGAGCACGCGGGACCCCGCCGACAGCGCTGTGGCGAGATGGTCGCCCCACCGGCGCAGCACGTCGCCTTGGGCGCAGAGCGATTCCATCGCCCGAGCCACCTCGCGCACATGGGCGTCCAGCCACTCGCACCCCACGGGCGCGGTGGCGGGCGGGGCGCTCACGCCCTTGTGCCGCGCGGCGACGACGCGTTGGTAGGCCGCGAACGTCTGCGCGGCCACCGTCGACCAGTCGAACCTCTCCACGGCACGCTGTCGTGCGGCCCTGCCCATGGCCTCAGCGCGGTCCGGGTCGTCCAACAGTTGCGCGACCGCACGGGCGATGGCTTCAGGGTCGCGCGGGGGCACGAGGGTGCCGGTGACCCCGTCCTGCACCGAGTCGAGCAGGCCGCCCACGGCGGCGCCGACCACCGGGCGCCCGCTCGCGGCGGCCTCGAGCGGGGTGATGCCGAACGGCTCGTACCAGGGCACGGCCAGCACGATGTCGGCGGAGCGGTACACCGCAGGCATGGCGTCGTGCTCCACCTGACCCCAGAGCAGGAGACGGTCGGCCACCCCGGACTCGCGCGCCAAGGTGCGCAGGCGCTCCGCCTCGGGGTCCTGCTCGAGTCGCTCCCGCGGGGGGCCGCCGGCCACGACGAGCTCGACTCCGGGCAGGTGGGCAAGGGCCCTCACGGCGTCGTCGAACCCCTTGCGCGGCACCATCCGTCCCACGAGCAGCAACCGGGGACGTGCCGCGGCAGCCCGGGGCCCGGCGGGCGTGAACCGCCGGGTGTCGACGCCGCAGGGGACGACCACCACCCCGGCCCGGTCCAGGCCCATCGCCGCCAGCTCGGCCACCTCGTCGCGGCACGTCGCCACCACGAGGTCGACCTCCCGAGCGATTCGCGTCTCGAGCTCGACCCGCGCCGCCGGGCTGGTGTCGGCGCAGCCCTGGTGCCGGCGCTTCACCGTGCCCAGCGCGTGGAACGTCTGGACCAGCGGCACCGAGCTCCCGCGGGCGGCCCCCAGGGCGGCGAGCCCGGACATCCAGAAGTGCGCGTGGACGACGTCGGGTCGTCCGTGGCGACGCCAGTCCCGCGCCATCCACCGACCCAGCTCGTCCATGTGCGGCAGGAGGTCGTCCTTGGGGACGGGACGGGCCGGGCCCGCCGGCACGTGGACGACGGACACCCCGGGCGACAGCGGCACTCGCTCCGCGGCGTCGGGGTCGTCCCGGCGCGTGTAGACGCGCACCTCGTGACCCAGGCTGCCCAGCGTCCTGGCCAGTGCCGCGACGTGTACGTTCTGGCCACCTGCGTCGGCCTCGCCGAGGGCCGCGAGCGGGCTCGCGTGCTCGGACACCATGTCGATCCTCATGCGGTTGCCTCCTCCAGAAGGTGGTCCCAGTCGGCGAGGAACCGGTCCAGGCCGAACCGACGCAGGGCGTGCTCGCGGGCGGCGGTGCCGACCCGCTCGGCCTCGTCGCGGTCGTGGAGCCAGCGTTTGGCGACCTCGCGCAGCAGGCTCGGGTTGTTGGTGACCACCCCGGTCCCCGGCGGCACGGCCTCGGGAGCCTCCGTGGTCGACAGGGCGAGCACCGGCATACCGAGGGTCATCGCCTCGACGAGCGAGAGCCCCAGGCTCGTCCAGCGGTACGGGTGCAGGTAGACCCGGTGCCGCCCGAGCCGCTCGTGCAGCTCGGCCTGACTGACGTCGTGGCAGGTGCCGGGGGAGAGACCGCGAAGACCCCGTTTGCTGGCCGTCGCGCCCAGCTCGTCGCTGCCCATGCCGTACGCGTGCAGCGGCAGGTCCGCAGCGAGGTCCAGCACGAGGTCGGTGCCGGCCACCCGGGTCCGGCGGATGGGCTCGTTGACCACGACCGCGAGGCTGGCGTCCTCGCCGGTCCAGCGGTGCCCCGGGTCTGGGATCCCGTGCTCTACGACACGTACGGGCTGCGTGCCGTTGTCCCAGCACAGGGCGTTGAAGTGGGTGACGTGCACGACGGTGCTGCCCAGGAGGCGCTCGTCGTCGAGCGAGGGATGGCGAGTGGAGACGGCGTGGGCCGTCGGCGCGTTGTGCTCGAGATACACCACAGGCACGTCTCTCCCCGGCCTCCTGCCCGTCCACGCCTCGACCAGGTCGGCCTCGTGGGGTCGCTGCAGGACGACCACGTCGACGTCCTCGTCCCGGAGGGTCCCGGGGACCACTTCTCGAGCGCCGGACGGCCAGTCCCACGTCTGGGCCCGGCCTCGGCCGTCGGGCCCCCGGTCAGGGAGGACCGGCAGGAGGTACTGGTGTCGGCCCGCGACGAAGGACGTCGTCCACGACCCGTGCACGTGCCACAGGAGGACGTTCATGCCCGCGCCTCCTCACCACGTCCCTCGGGGACCTCGTCCGGCCTGCGACCGGGCGATCCGGCGAGGCGTTCCACCGCTGCGACCACGTCCTGGGGCCGGATGTCGCCCAGGCAGGGATGGCCCGCCACCGGGCACCGGCGCGCCCGGGTCCCCCGGCAGGGCGCTCCCTGGTCGCCGAGCACGACGGTGGGGACGCCCCAAGGTGCCCAGCGGTCCGCCGGGACGACGGGTGAGAACAGGCTGACCACCGGCGTGCCGACGGCCGCGGCCAGGTGGGCGGGTCCGGTGTTGGGCGCCACGACGCACGCGGCACCGGCGAGCACGCCGGCCAGCTGTGGGACCGTGGTGCGCCCGACGAGGTCGGCGTCGGCGAGTGAGCCGGCGATCGCCGACCCCGCATCGCCCGGCGGGCCGGTGACCACGACGTCCCATCCGGCCCGACGCAGCGCCGCCACCACCTCGGCCGCCAGCGTGGCCGACGGGCTGCGGCTCGGAACCGAGGCGGAGGGATGGACCACGACGTACGGGCCAGCGGCCGCGTGGACCGGTACGGGCCGGATGCGGAGCCGGTCGTCGTCGCCCGGCGGCTCGGGGAAGCCCGCAGCCGTGGCCAGGGCACGAGCCGCCTGCACCTCGTGGCCACCGCCGGTACCGGGGTCGTCGCCGTCGGCGACGCGACGGTGCCGGACGTCGAGCAGGGAGCCCGGATATGCGTCGCTGGTGCCCGACACCCTGGAGACGCCGGCCCACTTGAGCAGCAACGCCATCGGCAGTGGGCTCTGGTGGTACGACGTGAAGACGACCGCCTCGTCGTAGCGACGTCGGCGCAGCTCGTGGAGCAGACCGTCCATGACCCGGGGGACCACTGACGGCGGGGTGAAGCCACCCCACGGGGCGTCGTGGACGAGCACGTCGTCGACCCCGGGTAGCAGGCGGGCGGCGGGGGCACCAGCGGGAGAGGCGAGGACGTCCAGTCGACCGGCTCGAGCTGCGAGCTGGCGCAGGGCCGGACCCGTGAGCAGGACGTCACCCAGACCGTCGAGCCGGACGGCGAGGACGTGCGGGTCGCGGTCAGTCACGGCGCACCTCCAGGAGCCGGTCGACGGCCTCGCGCAGGTCGGTGGCCACCTCGGGGGCGTCGCGCACCTCCTCCGGGCGCGTGCTGGCCGTCGGGACCAGGACGGCCCGGGCCCCGGCGGCCCGTGCCGCCAGGACGTCGCTGCCGATGTCGCCGATGACGACGCACTCCTCGGGCCGGACCCCCAGGTGGCCTGCCGCCGCGGCCACGAGGCCGGGGGCCGGTTTGCGGCAGGCGCACCCCTCGTCGGGGCCGTGCGGGCAGATTTGCCACGTGTCGAACGGCCCCAGCAGCCGGTCGACGCGGCGGTTGACGGCTGCGACGTCGCCAGGGTCCACCAGGCCCCGGGCGATGCCCGACTGGTTGGTCACCACCCCGACCCGGATGCCGTGCCGGCGCAGGGTGCTCACGGCATACGTGGCGCTGGCGACGGGTTCGACGCGCTCGGGGTCACCGTTGTACGGGACGTCGTGGACGAGGGTGCCGTCCCGGTCGAACAGGACGGCGCGGGCCGCCGGCGGCCAGGGGCCGGCGCCGCGGTGGCGCCACCAGCCGGACACCCGATGGCGCACGGCAGCGGCGGGGATGACGGCGCTGGTCCAGAGCATGGTCGAGACCTCGGCCCGGGTGCGCGGCCCCGGCGCGATCCTGCGCCACGCGAAGTCCCCCCAGAGGCCTACCCAGCACACTGCGGCGCCCAGCGCGATGGTGCCGGCTCGTCCACCACCCGCAGGGCGTCCGCGCTCACCTGCCACGGCGAGCACACCCGCAGCCAGGGCGGTGGCCGCCGCGGCGACCGTAGCGAGGTGCCATGGGAGGCGGCCGTGACCGGCCACCGCGGCCGACCGCCAACCCGGGCCGTGAAGCCGTCGCATGAGTGCGTCATCGGCGTTGCCGCGCTGAACCCGGACGCTGACCCCGGGGCCCTCGACACGGACGGGGTGCCTCACCACGCGCTCACCAGTGGTGAGGCGCCACCCTGCGCGACGTACGCGGAGGGCCAGGTCGGCATCCTCCCGGTATGCGCGGGGGAAGCGTTCGTCGAAACCGTGCACCGCGACCAGTGCCTCGCGGCGGTACGCCATGTCGGCGGTTGCCCCGCGGGCTTGCTGCAGCCCTGCGGTCGAGCGCTCCCAGTCCGTGGGTCGGCGGTCGCCCGGGAGGGGCACGTGCAGCCGCCCCTGGACGGCGCCGACGTCCGGCGTCGCGCCACCGAGGTCCGCGACGAGCCGCGCGCTCCACTCGGGTGGCAGCTCGACGTCGTCGTCGAGGAAGGCCACCCACGGCGCGTCGACGACACGCCAGCCGAGGTTCCGCGCGGCGGCCGGCCCGCGTCCGAAGCCGCGCAGGATCCGCACCCCGTCCAGGCCCGGGGGAAGCTCGGCCGACAAGTCGCCCATCTGCTGCTCGTCGCGGAGGAGGGGTCGGTCGTCGACCACGACGACCTCGCAGGGATGGGGACCCTGCTGCTCGGAGAGCGACTGCAGCACGGTGCGCAGGCTGGGGCGGCCGACGGTGGGTATGACGACCGCATATGCCGACGCCGCCCGCGTCACCGCGCCACTCCGGTGGCCAGGTCGGCGCGGCGCACGACGTGCGGACCGAGTACGAGGGCGTCGACGGGTGCCGAACCGAACAGCTCGAGGGCTTCGCGCGGGGTGTCGACCATCGGCCGGCCGGCGGTGTTGAGGCTCGTGTTGACCACGACGGGCAGCCCGGTGCGCTGCTCGAAGGCGCGCAACAGGGCCGCGACGTGCGGTGTCGTGTCGTCGTCGACCGTCTGGATGCGCGCGGTGCCGTCGACGTGCACGACCGCGGGGATCCGGTCGCGCCACTCCGCGGCGACGCGGTGGACGAACAACATGTACGGACTGGGGATGGGGCCCTCGTCGAACAGCTCGGCCGCCCGCTCGGCGAGCACCATGGGCGCGACCGGCCGGAACTGCTCGCGGCCCTTGACGTCGTTGAGCCGCTCGAGATTGGTGGCGTAGCCGGGGTGGGCGAGCAGCGACCGGTGGCCCAGCGCCCGCGGTCCGTACTCGCTCCGGCCGTCGAACCAGGCCACCACCCCGTTGCCGGCGAGGACATCGGCCACGTCGCCAGCGAGATCCCGCGGCGTGGTGAAGGGCAGAGCCGCCCGCCGCAGTTCCGCCGCGAGGTCCTCGGCGGCGAAGCCGCGTCCGAGGGCGGCGGTGTGCATCGGTTCCGCCAGCGTCCCGTCGTCGGCAACCACCTGCAGGGCGGCGCCGAGGGCGGTCCCTGCGTCACCTGCGGCCGGCTGTACCCACACCTGCTCGAAGGCCGTCTCGCGCCAGATGCGGCTGTTCGCCACGCAGTTGAGGGCGATGCCTCCGGCCATGGTCAGGGCGTCGTCACCGGTCCGCTCGTGCAGCCACTGCGCCAGCTCCACCAGGACCTCCTCGAGGCGCGCCTGCACCGAGCAGGCCAGGTCGGCGTACTCCTGGGGCCAGTCGGTCTCGCCACCGGAACGTCGTGGTGCCATCTCGGTCCAGTCCGGGACCGGCGCCTCGAAGCCGCCGTCCGGTGTCGTGCGCACGACGTCGCGGAGGCGACCGAGGTGTCGCGGGCTGCCGTACGACGCCAATGCCATGACCTTGTACTCGTCGCTGGAACGGAGGAACCCGAGGTGCTCCGTGAGCGACTCGTAGAGCAGGCCCAGCGAGTGGGGGAGTTGTTGCTGGGCGAGCACCTCGAGGCGGCCGTGCTCGTAGCGGCCGGCCAGGTGCGATGCCTGCTCGCCGCGCCCGTCGAGGACGAGCACGCTGCAAGGGCGTCCCTCTTTTGTCAGCGGCGCAGCCAGCGCCGCCGACGCGGCGTGCGCGACGTGGTGCGGCACGAAGCGGACCTGATCGCGGTCCAGGCCCGGCAGGGCCTCAGCAATGAAGCCGGGCGCAGCCTCGGCATACATCAGCCGAATGTTGTCCCAGGGGTCGTGCAGGCCCATGTCGCCGGCAGGCTTGGCCAGGGCGGGGTCGAACGAGTAGGCGACGGCGTCGAGGTCGCCGGGCGAGAGCCCTGTCTGCGCCAAGCACCACCGCATCGACTGCTCGGGCAGCTCCCAGGCCGCGAAAGGCACAGGACGTTTGCCGTGCTTGCGCCGGGAGAAGCGCTCCTCCTCGGCGGCGGCGACCACGGCACCGTCGACCACCAGCGCGGCGGCCGGGTCGTGGAAGAGGGCGTTGACGCCAAGTACTCGCATTGCCGGGTCTTACCCGGGAGAAGCGCTTCTACTCCGGCACGGGACAAGCGCTTCTCGTCCCAGCACGTGACGTCGGCGTCAGCTGCTCACTGTCCTGGCCATCCGCACGGCCCGGCCGAGCTCGCGCCGAACATCCTCGTCGACGGCAGCAAGGACCGCCGGGAGCTCCTCCGCCTCCTCCATGCCGGCGTGGTCCAGGACGGAGGCCTCGAGCTGCCCGAGCGCCAGGTCGAACTCGTCCGAGTCCGCGTCCAGGTCCATGAGACGTGCGAGCACGGCCTGGGCCCTGAGCTCTTCGGACAGGCGCGCCCGGGCGACGTCCACCTCGCCGATCTCGACGGTCACAGGGCGCAGCACCTGCTCCTCGAGTGACTCGTGCAGGGTCAGGAGGTGGGCCAGGTCCGAGAATGCCTGGGCGCGTGCGGTCCCCGTGCTCTCGCGGACGAGCGCGAAGGCCCCCCGGAGCAGGTCGTGCTGCTCCACCAGCACTCGCACGACGTCGTCCGGGTGCAGTCCGCAGAGCACGGAGGACCCCTCGGGCTTCCTCGTCATGGAGTCCTCCTGGCGGTGCGAGGTGGCTGGCAGGGACGTGGCCCCGGAGCGGGGCCGGGCGGGTCGTACCCGGCGTCTGCCGGGCTAAACGCCGCGTGGTTCCCTCACAGGGCGGCAGCGGCCACGGACAGGTCAGCCACCAGTGCAGCGAAGTCCTCGTCGCGTGCACGTGACCGGAGCACGGCCGAAGGGTGCACCGTCGTGACGACCGCCTCTGGCGGCTCGGGAAGCGGTAAACGGTCGGACGGCCAGGGCATCACCCGGCCCCGGACCGCTCCCACCCGCAGCGAGGGGCCGTGCACTGCCTGCCCCGCCGTCGCCCCGAGGAGGACGACCACCCGGGGCCCCACGCGCTCGAGCTCGGCGAGCAACCAGGGGCCGCAGGCAGTGACCTGCCACCTCGACGGGGACTCGTGGATCCGGCGCTTTCCCCGCGTCGTGAACCGGAAGTGCTTGACGGCGTTGGTCCGGTAGACGACCTCACGGTCGATGCCGGCCGCCTCGAGGGCGCGGTCCAGCAGACGCCCTGCCGGGCCGACGAACGGCTCGCCGGACCGGTCCTCCTGGTCGCCGGGCTGCTCGCCCACGACGACCAACGGAGCGTCCACCGCACCCGCCCCGGGGACGGGCTGGGTGGCGTGCTCCCAGAGGTCGCAACCCCGGCAGCGGGGAAGGGCGTCACGCACGGCGGACAAACCCCCGTGCCCAGGCACCCACGGTGTGGCGCCGGCGTCCTCACGCGCCATGCGGCACCACCGGGCACCACCAAGCCGCCGTCCGCCGGAGGTGCGGCGGGATCCTCAGGCGTACCACCGTGGGCACTCGCCGGGCGCGCCTCCGGCCGCACAGACCCGGGCGACCTCGGCGAAGGAGAGGAACTGACGATTCGTCGGCAGGTCGGCCAGCTGCCAGAGGACCTGCCCTGGCGCGCGCCGGCGCACGAGTGCGGCGAGGAGCTGGTCGCCACGGGCGGGCAGGAAGTCGGCGCCGAGCGCCTGCTCCAGCGACTCGGCGAGATCCGCCGACAGGACGGGACCGGTTCTCGTGTGCTCGGTCTGGATGGTCATCGCGCTGCTCCTCACCCGCCCCCGGGGCCCCCGCCGGGCCCCCGTCCTCATCGGGGTCATGCCCAGTTCGGACGTCTCTTAAACCATCGTCCGACAAGAACTTCGTATAGCCACGGTCAACTCCCTGGGGGCGGGGTCGCCCACGCCCGAGCACGGGAGAAGCGCTTCGAGTTGTCGAAGGACGAACTTCGTGTTTGGGTCGGAGCAGGCAGAACGGTCCAACCACGGCGCCGGGTTCCCTGCCCGAAGGAGAGCGCCGTGGACACCACGTCGCAGCACCCCATCTCCCTGCCTCCCGCACCCGATGCCGGTGAGCGTCCCGCTCACCACCAGGCGGAGGAGCTCCTCGCCGTGATGGCGAAGAGCCCCTCGCTCGCCTGCCGCCGCATGCTGGAGGCTGACGTCCTCGCCCTGACGTGGGACCTGGCCGACCAGGCGGCCCGTCGGTACCGTGGCCGCGGTGTCGACGACGAGGACCTGCAGCAGGTCGCCCGCCTCGCCCTGCTCAAGGCCATCCGTCGCTACCGCCCCGGGGTGGGTGCCTGCTTCCCTGCATTCGCCGTGCCCACGATCACCGGCGAGATCAAGCGGCACTTCCGCGACTGCGGCTGGGCGGTCCGTCCCCCTCGACGCCTTCAGGAGCGCCGGGTGACGCTCGCCCGGCAGGAGGAGACGCTGCGCCAGGAGTTCCAGCGCGAGCCGACGCTGGCGGAGCTCGCCGGACGCGCCGGGTTGAGCTGTGACGACGTTCGGGAGGTGATGGCTGCCGCCGGCGGCTACAACGCCACCTCGCTCGACGGCTCGGCCGGGGGAGGCGACTCGCGGGTCGAGGTGCCCGACCCCCACGACCCGTGTGCCGCCCTCGAGGAGCGCGAGGCCCTCCGCTGGGCGCTGCGCAGCCTCTCCCAGCAGGAGCTCGAGGTGTTGCGGCTGCGGTTCTCCGAGGAGCTGACCCAGTCCCAGATCGGCCAGCGCATCGGCGTCAGCCAGATGCAGGTGTCGCGCGTGCTCGCCGGCATCCTGGGCCGGCTGCGCGCGGCCATGACGACCGAGGAAGCCGTTGCCTGACAGCACGCGGACGAAGGACGCATCCATGACCCACGACGAGCAGGGTTCCCGCGGCGACCGGGGCGGGGACTCAGCGCCGCTGCCGGTCGCCGGTGAGCTGCCCGTCACCCCAACGGCCGCGGCCGGCCAGGCGGCGACCCGGACCGACGACCAGGCTGGGCGTTCGGTCGACCCGTCGGAGCGCGCGGAGCAGGTCGCGAGGTTGGCCGAGGTCTCCGGGCGCAGCGTCGCCGTCGCGGAGTCGCTCACCGCGGGCGCGCTCAGCAGTGCGCTCGGAGCGGCCCCGGACTCCTCCGAATGGTTCCGCGGGGGTGTGGTTGCCTACGCCAGCGACGTGAAGCACACGCTCCTCAAGGTGCCGGACGGTCCCGTCGTGAGCGAGCAGGCGGCACTGGCGATGGCCGAGTCCACGGCCGAGCTGCTGGGCGCCGACGTCGCGCTGGCCGTCACGGGGGCCGGCGGTCCGGACCCCCAGGACGGTCAGCCGGCCGGCACCGTCTGGCTGGCGGTCTGCGTGGGCCGGCACGCGACGACCGAGTGCAGGAGGTTCCCCGGCAGCCCGGAGGACGTCGTGCAGCAGACCGTGCTGCGGGGGCTGGCCCTCCTCCAGCAGGCGCTCGAGAGCAGCCGACCGTAGTCGGGCACGCGCAGAGGAGGCTCAGGCGCCCTCGAGACGGCCCTTCGCCTCGTGGGACGCCGACGCCAGTCGCCGCAGCGCCTCGTGCTCCGAGACGCGGTGCGCCGCCATGATGAGGCCGACGGCGCGACCGAGCTCGCGCTCCTCGTCGAGGCGGTCGCGCAGGGCATCGGCGTTCTCGCGCCGCTCCACCGCAGTGAGGGCCACCGAGGCGAACCCCGCCAACAGCGCGGCCTCGTCCGCGACGGACTCGGTGAACACGCCCACCTCGTCGCTGAACAGGTTGAGTGCGGACCGGCTGCGACCCTCGGTGAGCAGCTGGTAGCCCAGCATGCCGCGCACCGGCGTCCGGTCGAGCACGAGCTCGGCGAGCCGCGGCCACGTGCTGCGGGTGGCGATGTCGGGGTCCCGCTGCACCGAGTCCTCCTCGATGCTGTCGAGGCACGGCCCCTCACCGGCCTCGGTCTCGAGGCGGTCCATCAGGCGGGCGATGTCGTCGTTCGCGGCGCGCGTGACGAGCGAGTCGTCGGGCTGCAGGCTGGCGAGGCTCACGTGGTCGGCCCCCGGCACGGTGCGGGCGACCAGCGCCACGATCTCGTCCAGCACGGCGGTGGAGTCGTCGCCGCGGTAGACCCGCTCCGCCACGGCGCGGAAGGCCCGGGAGGCGTCGGGTGGGAAGGACAGGGACATGGGGCACTTCCGTCGGGGGTGAGCATCGGTGCCGGGGCCGACCCGGGCGCTCGACGCTCCATTCGACACGACCGACAGCCCGCGCGCCAGCCGGGGGCGGTTCGTGTGGAGTCTCTCGCACAAGAAGCGTTTCGCACGAGAAGCGTTTCCACGAGAAGCGTTTCTCCCGCGGGGAGGGGGGTAAGCGCGTCTCGGGTGCCGCCGCCGGGGCGGTGTGAGGAGGAGTACGCGCATGACGGTTCGACGGACGACCACGGCCCTGGTGCTGGCCTCGGCACTCGCCACAGGTGCCTGTGCGGGGGTCGGCTCCAAGGGCAACGACTCCGGCGGGAGCTCGGGGAGCAGCGCCGGCGGCAAGCCCTCGGGAAGTCTGAACATCATGGGGTTCGGTGGTGAGGACGAGGTGGCGCAGGCGCGCATCACGGCATTCCAGCAGGCGTACCCCCAGGTGAAGGTGACCCACAACAAGGGCGACTTCGACGCCCAGCAGTTCCTCACGGCCCTGTCGAGCGGCAACCCGCCCGACCTGGTCTACATGGACCGCAACCTCATCGGCACGTATGCCGCGAAGGGCGTCGTCGAGCCGCTGACCGACTGCGTCAAGCAGCAGTCGATCGACACCAGCCAGTACCGCCCGGCGGCCATGCGGTCGGTGACGTACAAGAACACCGTCTACGGCATCCCCGAGTTCTACGTCGTGCAGGTCAACCTCATCGACGCGAAGTCGCTGCAGCAGGCCGGCGTCGACCCGTCCGCGATCCAGACCAAGGACTGGGGCGCCCTCGAGAAGACCGCGACGCAGCTCTACAAGCACTCCGGCAACAAGATCCAGCGGGTCGGTTACGACCCGAAGCTGCCCGACTCGTTCCCCCTGTGGGCGCTCATCAACGGCGCGCAGCTCGTCAAGGAGGACGGCTCGCCCAACCTCGACGACCCCAAGGCGGTCGAGGCACTGGACTACGGCGTCAAGCTGGTCAAGGACCAGGGTGGCTGGACGAGCTTCAAGGCGTTCCGCGACTCCTTCGACATCTTCGGCGACACCAACCCGCTCACCAAGGGCACGATCACCGCGTTCCCCATGGAGAACTGGTATGTCAACGTGCTGCGTGACTCCATCCCGGCCGGGCTGAAGCTCGCGGCGACGCAGATCACCGACCGCTCCGGCAACCCGGTGAGCACGCTCGGCGGCTCCACCTGGGCCATCCCGAAGGGTGCCAGGAACCCGACGGCGGCGTGCGCGTGGATGAAGACGATGACGTCGACGGAGACCTGGATGAAGGCAGCCGACGCGCGGATCGCCAAGGTGCAGAAGGACAAGAGCTTCTTCACCGGCCTGTTCACCGCGAACACCAAGGCCGACGAGCAGATCCGTGACAAGTACCTCAAGCCGGCGCCGCAGCCCGGGTTCGACCAGGCCATCAAGGCCTTCTACGACACGCTCGACAAGGCGACTGCGCTCAACCCCTCGCCTGCCGGCGCCGAGATCGACGCCGCCTGGAAGAGCGCCGTCGCCCGGGCCCTGGGTGGCCAGCCGGCCCAGCAGGCCCTGGGGCAGGCCCAGAAGGAGGCGCAGGCGGCCTTCGACAAGGCCAGCCGTGGCTGAGCTGGTCACGCCGCGCACACCGCTCGACGAGCCCACGCCGGGTCCTTCCGTCTCGCCGCGGAAGGGCCCGGCGCGGGTGCCGTCCCGGCGCAGCCGCGGCACGGTCCGGGGCCGTGAGACACGCGCGGCACTGGCGTTCATCTCGCCCTGGATCGTCGGCTTCCTCGTCTTCACCGCGGGCCCGATGCTGGTCAGCCTGGTGCTGTCCTTCACCGACTACTCGCTCGTCGGGCAGACCCACTCTGTCGGCGTCGACAACTACCGCCAGCTCTGGGAGGACCCCCGCGTCCGCCAGTCGCTCACCAACACGTTCGTGTATGCCGCGCTGTTCGTGCCGGTCGGCACGGTCGTGGCGCTCGGGCTGGCCATGCTGCTCGCCGGGGTGGGCCGCGCCAGCGGCTTCTTCAGGACCGCGTTCTACCTGCCGGAGATGACCCCGGCCGTCGCCGCAGCGGCGCTGTTCCTGTTGCTGCTCAACGGGCAGACGGGCCTGGTCAACACCGTGCTGGGCTGGTTCGGCATCGACGGGCCGAACTGGACGACCGACCCGGCGTGGCTCAAGCCGTCGCTCGCGGTGGTGAGCCTGTGGTCGATGGGCGGCACCATCGTCATCTACCTGGCCGCCCTGAAGAACGTTCCACGTCAGCTGCACGAGGCTGCGATGCTCGACGGGGCCGGGCCCATCCGCCGGTTCTTCAACGTGACGCTGCCGATGATCTCGGGGGCGGTCTTCTTCACCGTCATCACCAACACCATCGCGGCGCTGCAGATGTTCGACCAGGCGTACACGATGTTCTACGGCCCGCAGCAGAAGGCGACGGCTTCGGATGCCTCGCTCGTCTACATGGTCTACCTGTTCCAGAACGCGTTCCAGTTCTTCAAGATGGGCTTCGCGTCGGCGATGGCGTGGCTGCTCTTCGTCATCATCATGCTGATCACCGTCGTGCAGCTCCGGGTCGGCAACCGGGTCGTCTACTACGAGGGGGACACCCGGTGACCACGCGCGTGCACCCACTGCTGCGGGCGGCATACGTCGTCGTGCTCCTGGCCGCCACGGCCTGCTTCGTCTACCCGCTGGTGTGGCTCGTCAGCGCCTCGCTCAAGCCGAAGTCGGAGGTGTTCGACAACCGGCTCGTCCCGCGGCACGTGCAGTGGTCCAACTTCGTCCAGGTGTGGGACGCGGGTCCGGTGCTGCGGTGGCTGTCGAACTCGGTGGTCGTGGGCGTCATGGCCGCCACGACCGTCACGCTGTCGAGCGCGCTGGTCGCGTTCGGGTTCGCGTACTTCAGGTTCCGCGGCCGCGGGCTGCTGTTCGGGCTCGTGCTCTCGACGATGATGCTGCCCGGCGCGGTGACGATGATCCCGGTGTACCTCATCTGGAACAAGCTCGGCTTCGTCGACACCCAGGTGCCGCTGTGGGGCCAGAACCTGTTCGGCACGGCGTTCTACATCTTCCTGCTGCGGCAGTTCTTCCTCGGTGTGCCGCGCGAGCTGTTCGAGGCCGCGCGCGTCGACGGCTGCTCGTACTTCGGCCTGTTCCGCCGGATCGCGCTGCCGCTGTGCCGCCCTGCACTGGTCATCGTGTTCGTCTTCGAGCTCAAGGCCAGCTGGTCGGACCTCATGCGGCCGCTGATCTACCTGCAGACGCCCGACTACTTCACCATGCCGCGCGGCCTCAAGCAGATCGTCGACGCCTACGCCTTGAGCGGCGAGTACCACTGGGAGATCGCCATGGCCGCGACCCTCATCGCGACGGTGCCGATGATCCTGGTCTTCGCCTTCGCGCAGCGGTACATCCTGGACGGCCTCGCCACCTCGGCGCGACAGGGCTGACGCGCCCGGCCCGTGACCCGGGCCGTTTCCCGCCGTCGCTGGCGGGTACTTCCCCAGCATGGCCGACCGCATGTGGCTGGTGCTGGGGTGGCTGGAGTATGCCGTGCTGCTCGCCACACTCGCGTACTTCCTGCTCTGGAGGAAACGGTGACCTGGCGGCGCGCCAGGGTGTCGACGGCCCTGGCATGGGTCCTGCTGTCGGCGGCCCTCGGCGGGTGTGGGACGACCGTCGCCTCCTACCGCGAGTCGGCGTCGACCGCGGTGCAGACGCAGCTGGGGGGCGCCCGGACCGCCGAGCTGGCGGGGCGGTCCTGGCTGGACGGGAACCTGCCCGACACGACGGCGACGGTCGTCGTCGGTGACGCCGACCGCACCGTCGGGGGAGCGGAGTCGGACTTCGCGGCGGCCGACCCGCCCGCCGGCGCCGGGGGGCTGCGGGCGTCCGTGACGCAGGCGCTCGGCGACACCGCCGACGCCGTGGCGGCACTTCGGGTCGCAGTGGACCTCGGCGACCGCGCGGCCGTCCTCGCCGCGACAAGACGGCTCGCCGCCACGGCCGACCAGCTGGAGGCACTCGGGGTGCGGCTGCGGTGAAACGCTTCTTCGCCGTCGCCCTCGGCATCCTCACCGCCATCGGCGGTTTCGTGGACATCGGCGACCTCGTCACCAACTCGCTCGTCGGCTCACGATTCGGCATGAGCCTGGCCTGGGTGGTCGTCGTGGGGGTGCTGGGGATCTGCGTCTTCGCCGAGATGAGCGGCCGCGTGGCCGCCGTCAGCGGCCGTGCGACGTTCGACCTCGTGCGTGAGCGGCTCGGACCGAAGGCGGGACTGCTGAACCTCCTCGCCTCCGTCGCGGTTACGCTGCTGACGATGATCGCCGAGATCGGGGGCGTGGCCCTGGCCCTTGAGCTGGCGACGAGCGTGAACCGCTACCTCTGGATCCCGGTCGTGGGAGCTGCCGTGTGGCTGGTCCTGTGGCGGGTGAAGTTCGCGGTGCTCGAGAACGTTTTCGGCCTCGCCGGCCTGGCGCTGTTGGTCTTCGCCGTTGCCGTCTGGAAGCTGGGGCCGGACTGGGGTGGGCTCGCGGCATCCGCGGGGCATCCCGCGGTCCCCGTCCGCGAGGACGTGTGGAGCTACGCCTACTACGGCGTGGCCCTGTTCGGCGCCGCGATGACGCCCTACGAGGTGTTCTTCTTCTCCTCGGGCGGGATCGAGGAGCACTGGAAGGCCAAGGACCTCGCCACGATGAGGGCCAACGTCTTCATCGGGTTCCCGCTCGGCGGACTGCTCTCCCTGGCCATCGCGGCCACGGCGGCCACGGTGCTCCTCCCCGCCGGCATCGAGGTCGACACGCTCGGCCAGGTGTCGCTGCCGGTCGTCGTGGCCCTCGGCAAGGTGGGGCTGGCGTTCGCGCTGGTCGGCTTCTTCGCGGCCACGTTCGGCGCGGCCTGCGAGACCGGGCTGTCGGTGGGTTACAGCATGGCCCAGTACTTCGGCTGGCAGTGGGGCAAGTTCGTCGAACCGCTGCGGGCGGCGCGCTTCCACACGGTGGTGCTGCTGTCGTGCGTCCTCGCCATCGGAGTGCTGCTCACCACGGTCGACCCGATCATGGTCACGGAGTACAGCGTGGTCTTCAGTGCCGTCGCGCTCCCGCTCACGTACCTCCCCATCCTCGTCGTGGCCAACGACCGCACGTACATGGGCAGGTACCGGAACGGTCCTGTCGCGAACGTCCTGGGCAGCATCTACCTGGTGCTGGTCCTCGTCGCGTCGCTGGCCGCCATCCCCCTCATGGTCGTGACGGGAGCGGGACAGTGACCGGGCCGGGGGCCGGTTCCGGCGGGGGCGCGCGGCGAGCGGAGGAGGTGCCGCTCGTGCTCCGACTCCTCGACCACCAGGTCGTCGGCCCCAAGGGCGAGCTCCTAGGCAACGTCGACGACCTCGTCCTGCGGCAGGTGGGGGACGGGCTGGAGGTGGTCGCCTTCATGAGCGGTCCCGCGGGCCTCGCCCGGCGGCAGGGGGGTCGGGGAGGCCGCTGGCTGCACGCGGTGTGGACCCGGCTCCACCCCCGGGAGCACCCGCGGCCGGTCGTGGTGCCGCTGCGGGAGGTGACCAAGGTCGGCTCGGCCCTCGAGGTGTCTGCTGCCGCCGCCGAGGTGCTGGCTCGTTCGGAGGGCTTCGAGCTCTGGCTGCGCCAGCACGTCGTCGGTCGCCTCCCGGGGGCGCGGGAGGCTGAGCCAGCCGCGCGAGTGGCTCCCGCCGAGCACCGGAAGCCGCTCAGCGAGGCATACCTCCTGCAGGAGGGTGACCACACGACCAGCGAGCTGGTGGGGAGCAGGGTGTCATTCGGTGACCGTGACCTGGGCGCCGTCATCGAGGTGCTCGCCGCTCCGCGCGGGCGCGGAGGCGGCCCGTGGGGTCGGCTGGTGCTGACCGACGTCGTCTGCTCCCCGCGCACGCTCGGGGCCGAGCTCGGGTACACGATGTCCCCACAGGGCCCACGGCTCGTTGAGCTGGCGATGCGGTCGTGGCACCGCCACGACCGACGCGTCGATCTCAGGCACGTGGACATCGCCTGGGACGACCGGCACCTGGAGGTCTCCACGAGCGCGCGTCTCTGGCACCCCCGCGAGGGATAACCCACGCACGTCTGCGGTCCGGCGTGCCTGCGGGTCAGCGGTGCCGGCGTGCCTGCGCATCAGCGGTGCCTGCGGCTGCCGAAGAGGTAGAAGCCGACGGCGCCCACCACGACGGCGACCACGGGCAGGAGCCAGAACCACATCAGGACTGCACCTCCTCGCTGCCGGCCAGCACCCGCTGGGCCACCACGACGCGCAGCTGCTCGAGCCTCGCCTCCTGGTCGTCGGCGCGGTCGACGAGGTGCTCCAGGTGGTAGGGGTTGAGCACCTCGACGGCCGGGGCGACGGCGCGCAGGGCGGTCCACGCCGCCCGCCTGGCACGGACCGCAACGGTCAGGCCCTCGAGCTCGACGAGGTCGCTCAGGGGGGAGCGGCGCACGAGCGTGCCGTTGGGCTTGAGCCGGCCGACGCGTTCGGCCAGGACCGCGAGCTGTTCCTGGACCGTGGCCTCCGGGACGTCGAGGGATTCCATGACGGCCAGCAGGGCGGCCCGGTCCTCGGTCGCCTCCCTCGCCAGCGCGGACACCTCCTCGCGCAGGTGCGGGTCCTGGAGCGAGCCGGCGCACCGCTCGAACAGCTCGAGCTCGCCGCGGGAGGCGACGTAGTGGTCCTGGAGGTAGCGCGTCAGCCACCTGTTGGCGGCCCGCGCGGAGGAGGTCGTGGAGATGTTCACGGACGGTCGGTACCCCGGCGTCGGTCCAGCCATGCGCCGGACCCCCGGACCCGGTGTCGACGTCAGGACGCCTTCAGCCTCGCGGGGGTCGCCCGGCGGACTCCCCGGGACTGGCTCTGCCGGATGATGTCGCGCTCGTGGGCGGTCAGGCCGCCCCAGACGCCGTAGTCCTCGGCAGCGAGGGCGTGGGCCCGGCACTGCCGGATCACCGGGCACTCGTGGCAGACCCGCTTGGCGGCCTCCTCGCGCTCGCGCCGGTTGGCGCCGCGCGCGAGCTCGGCGTCGAAGAACGAGCCCACCGGCAGGGTGCGGCAGCGGGCCTCGTCCTGCCACGCGTACGACTCGAGAATGGGAGCGGGAAGTCGGTCTGGCTTGCGCATCTGGTGCCTCCGAAGGGGATCAGGCGGCCGGCGGGTAGCCGCGGTCGCGGAGGAGGGCCGCGAGGTGCGCGGCGTTGGCGGCGGCGGTCCGGGTGGCGCCCGCCGTGCTCTCTGGGGTCTCGTCGAGGTCCTTGTAGTCGGTGCCGCTCATGGCCTCGCCGTTCCAGAACGTGACCCCGCTCGCGGGGATGGTGAACCCGACGTCGCCGAGGGACTGGTAGAGGATCCCGGTGATGTGGTGGGCACCGTCCTCGTTGCCGACGACGACGGCCACGGCCACCTTGCCGAACGTGCGCAGGCGCCCCTGCTCGTCGGTGTCGGACAGCTCGGCGTCGAGGCGCTCGAGGACCCGCTGGGCGACGCTGGAGTGCTGGCCCAGCCACGTCGGGGTGCCCAGGACGAGGATGTCCGCCTCGAGCATCTTCCGGCGCAGCTTCGGCCACTCGTCGCCATCGCCCATGTCGGCCTCGACGCCGGGACGGATGTCGTGGTCCACCGCGCGGACCAGGTCGCCCTGCACGCCGTGCGTCGCCAGCTGGTCGAGCAGCTGGCGGGTGAGCAGGTCGGTGCTCGACTCCGCCGGCGAGGGCTTGAGCGAGCACGTGAGGGCGAAGGCCTTCAACGGGCGGTCGGTGGTCGGGTCGGACATGTCGGGCCCGTACCCGGCGGCGTCGGAGGGCAAACGCTGCTCAGGCCGTGGGCCGGCGCGAGACCGGTCCACGGCCCACGAGGTTGGCCAGCTGCTCGAGCCAGCGCCGGGGTCGCAGGGCAGGACTGCCGCCGCCCTCCCCGCGTGCCATCCCGGCGATGGCCTCGGCCATCGCCTCCCGGGCGTCGTGCGCCGGCGCCCAACCGAGCTCCTCGCGGGCGCGCCGGCTCGACATCGTCGGCACGACCCGGGCCATGTCCAGCCAGCCGGGGTCGAAGGGCTGCAGCCGCAGCGTCCAGCCGAGTCCAGCGAGGGCCCGCAGCGCCGGCCACGGCAGGTGCACGGCAGGTATGCCGAAGGCGCGCGCGACGTCCCCGCGCCCCAGGACCGGTTCGGCCGCCAGGTTGAACGCGCCGGTGGCGCCGGAGACGACGACCGCCACGATGGCGTCGGCGACGTCGTCGGTGTGGGTCACCTGGAGCCGGAACCTCCGGTCCAGGGGCAGCACCGGGAGCAGCCGCAGGACGCCGTGCGGCACGAGGCTGGGCAGCATGTAGCGGGCGACCGCACCGCCGGCCTCGGCCCGGACCACGAGCGAGGGCCGGACCCGCGCCACCACGGGTCGGTGCTCCGGGACGGCCTCGTGGGCGTCGAGCACGCGCTCGGCAGCCGCCTTGTGCCGGCTGTACGGCAGCTCGGGGGCCGCGCCGCCGGTCGGCCAGTCCTCGTCCACAGGTGCCGGCCCGCGGCCGGGGGAGTAGGCCCCCTGGGACGAGACGTGGACCAGGTGCGGCACGCCAGCCGCGGCCGCAGCTCGCACCACGGCGGCGGTGCCCCCGACGTCGATCCTGCGCAGGAACGCGACGTCCCGGGTGGGCTGGAAGCCCCAGGCCGTGTGCACCAGGGCGTCGACGCCGTCGAGCACCTCGCGCAGTCGTTCGTCCCGGTCGGCGGCCGTCAGGTCGAGCTCGGTCCAGGCCACCCGGTCCTCGAGCCCCTCGACAGGGGTGCGCCGGGCGATGCCGCGGACCTCGTGCCCGTCGGCGAGCAGCCGCCGTACCACGGCGGAGCCGATGTTCCCGGTCGCGCCGGTCACGGCGACGATCACGAGGCCGGTCCTCGGGGCCGGCTCTGCAGCACTGCGTCCACTGCGCACCTCCGTGCGGGTCGGCTCCACGGTCGTCGGCTGCGCGACCGGGGCACGGCGTGCGTGACTCGGTCGGCACCCGGGGGGATGCCCCGCCGGGAGCCGCCGCAAACACGACCCGACCCACCGCGCGTGGGTGCCGGCGGGACCGGGGCGCGTCGCCGCGGCCCGGACCGGGGAGACTGGGGTCACCGACCACGAACAGGAGCCATCAGCCCGTGACCCAGCTGGACCTGTGGCACCTGCGACCGCACCAGGGCGCGCACCGGGTCGCCGCCCGCGCGGCCGTCTCCGTGGCCGTGCCCCTGCTGGTCGTCGTGCTGGCGGGGCACCCCGAGTGGTCCCCGTATGCCGCGTTCGGCGCCTTCACCTCGCTCTACGGCCGCAACCACCGGCACCTGTCGCGGGCGACCATGCAGGCGACGGCCGGTGCGGCCCTCTTCGCCGCCGTCCTGCTGGGGGTGCTCGTCGGGGGCCTGCCGCACGCCGCCTGGTGGGCCGTGCCCGTCGCCGGCGCCGTGGCATACGCCGGCTCGCACCTGGCCCTCGCGCAGGACTGGCACCCGCCGGGCTCCCTCTTCCTCGTCTTCGCGTTCGGTGGGTGCGCTTCGGCCCCGCACGGGCTGGGCGACCTCGTGCCTGCAGCCGCCGTCACGGCGGGCTCGGTGCTCTTCGCCCTCGCGGTCGGCGCGGTGGGCGGGGTGCTGCAGCGCTCGCGCACGCGGCCGCTGCCGGTCCGCCTCCACCGCTCGTGGCTGCCCGCGCGCGACGCGGTCGCCGTGGTGCTGGCCGGCGGGCTCGCGGTGCTGGCGGGCATCGGGCACCCCTACTGGGCCATGGTCGCGGCCGTGGCACCCTTGAGCGTGCGCGGGATGTCCGGGCAGCTGACCCGAGCCGTCCACCGCGTCGGCGGGACGCTGGTGGGCCTGCTGCCGGCGGCGGCGCTGCTGGCCCTCGACCTGCGCGGCGTCTGGCTGGTGGCGCTCGTGGCCGTCCTGCAGTTCGTGACCGAGCTGCTCGTGGGGCGCAACTACGGGCTGGCACTGCTGGCGATCACGCCGCTGGCGCTGCTCATGGGGCAGGCCGCCCACCGCGTCCCCGTGACAGGCCTCCTGGTGGACCGCGGGGTGGAGACCGTGCTCGGCAGTGTCGCCGGCGTGGCAGTGCTGGCGCTCAGCCATGCGTATGCGGGCACGAGGCAGGGTGGCGGGCCGGGCGCGGGGCCGGCGACGCCCTCCTGACCGGCCGCACCGACAACGGCCGTGACGACCGGGTGCGTGCGGCGCGGCCCCGTGCTTTCGCCGGGCACCCACGTCGCTCAGCGCTGTGCGGCCTCGGCCGGCTCGCGCGGGTCCGAGGGTTGTCCGAGGCGGGTGCCGGTGCTGAACCGGGATGCCCGGCGGTGGACCCGGCGGGGCCGTGCGGGTCGCGGCGGTCGTCCCCCGACAGGGACGGCCGGCTCCATCGCGGCGAAGAAGAGCGACTTGCCGACCTCGACGAGGAGCAGGTACGCCGCGACCATCCCGAGCAGCGTCAGGTAGAACCCTCCCGGCAGGGACTGGAAGCCGAGCGGGGACGCGAGCGGGGTTGCCGGCAGGACCGCGCCGGTCAGCACCACGCTCGCCACGGCTGCGGCCAGGGCCAGGCTCGGGGTGCTCCGGAAGAAGGGGACGCGGCGGGTGCGGATGGCGAAGATGATGAGCGTCTGCGTGGCCAGCGACTCCACGAACCACCCCGACCGGAACAGGGCCGGGCCGGCGTGGAAGAGGTGGAGCATCACCCAGAAGGTCGCGAAGTCGAACACCGAGCTCAGGGGCCCGAACACCACCATGAACCGGCGGATGAGCCGCATGTCCCAGTGCGAGGGGCGACGCAGCTGCTCCTCGTCGACGCCGTCGGTGGGGATCGCCAGCTGGCTGGTGTCGTACAGCAGGTTGTTGAGCAGGATCTGCGAGGGCAGCATCGGCAGGAAGGCCAGGAAGGTCGAGGCGCCGGCCGCCGAGAACATGTTCCCGAAGTTGCTCGACGTCCCCATCATCACGTACTTGATGGTGTTGGCGAAGATGCGTCGGCCCTCGACGACGCCGTCGGCGAGGACGTCGAGGTCCTTCTCCAGGAGG
The DNA here is from genome assembly GCF_031456495.1 of Phycicoccus sp. 3266. NCBI lineage: Bacteria > Bacillati > Actinomycetota > Actinomycetes > Micrococcales > Intrasporangiaceae > Phycicoccus > Phycicoccus sp. 3266. The sequence goes on from NZ_JAVDUW010000003.1 coordinate 304,414, forward strand.
ATCACGTCGGCGGCGTCCTTGGCGACGTCGGTGGCCGAGTCCACCGAGATTCCGACGTCGGCGGCGTGCAGGGCCAGGGCGTCGTTGACCCCGTCACCGAGGAAGGCGACCCCGCCCCGCGTCGCTCGCTGTGCCCGGACGATCCGGGCCTTCTGCTCGGGGCTCACCCGCGCGAACACGGCCGTCCCCGCCATCCGCTCGGCCAGGGTGGCGTCGTCCATCTGGTCGAGCTGTGCGCCGTCGACGACGGACTCCTCGCCGCCGTCGGAGAGGCCCAGGTCGGCGCACACCTTGGCGGCGACGGCGGCGTTGTCACCGGTGACCACCTTGACGTCGATGCCGAGGTTCCCGAGCCGGGCGAGGGAACGGTCCACGCCGCGCTTGGGCGGGTCGAGGAAGACGAGGAGCCCCTGCAGGCGGAAGCGCCCGTCGACCGCCGGCTGCGGGGAAGCGCCCGTTGACGTGGTCGCACCCCCAGGCGCGTCGGGTCCGGCCGGCCCGGGCAGGGCCCGGCACGCGACCGCGATCACCCGGTTCCCGGCCGCGAACTCCGCCCGCAGGGCCTGGGCCACCCGTGCCGGTGCGGGCACGCACTGCGTGAGCACGGCCTCGGGGGCGCCCTTCAGCACCTCGACCACGCCGTCGAGCGGGCTGTCGCAGACCACGGACGTCGTGCGGGTCTCGTGACTGAACGGCACGGTGCTCACGCGGTCCCACCGGGCGAGCCACCCGTCGGCGCGGGCGGCCTCGGGCGACGCCCACAGTGCTGCGTCGAGCGCACTGCCGCCCACGGCGCCCGCGGGACCCTGCGGCGGTTCGCTGCACAGCAACGCCCAGCGCAGCACCTCCACCGCGTGGCCCGGCGCGCTGGGGATCGCACGCGCGAAGCCCACCCGGCCGTCGGTGAGGGTGCCCGTCTTGTCGGTGAAGAGCACGTCGACGTCACCGAGGTCCTCGATGCAGACGAGTCGCTTCACGAGCACCTTGCGCCGGGTCATGCGGCGTGAGCCGGCGGCGAGACTCGTCGACACCACGGCAGGCAGCAGCTGAGGGGTGATGCCGACCGCGATGGCCAGCGAGAACAGCAGTGCGTCGAGGAGCGGGCGGTGCAGCGCGAGGTTGACCACGAAGATGGAGGACGTCAGCGCCGCACCGACCCACACGAGCAGCATGGAGAACTGGCGCAGGCCGGTCTGGAAGCGGGTCTCGAGCTCACGGGACTCCAGCCCCGCTGCGACCGTCCCGAACTCGGTGGACATCCCGGTCGCGACGGCGACCCCGACCCCGGTCCCGGAGTGGACGACCGTGCCCATGAGGGCAGCGCTCGTGAGGTCGCCCACCGGGGCCGTCGCAGCCACGGGCGCCGTCCCCTTCTCCACCGGCAGGGACTCCCCGGTGAGGATGGACTCGTCGCACTCGAGGTCGACGGTGGAGACCAGCCGCAGGTCGCACGGGACGACGTCGCCGGGACGCAGCGCCACCACGTCGCCCGGCACCAGGTCGAGGACGTCGACGGGCCCGTATACGCCGTCGCGCAGGACCTCGGCCCGGTGGCGCACCTGGCTGTGCAGGGCGGCAGCTGCCCGCTCGGCGCGGTACTCGTTCCCGAACCCGAGGAAGACCGACAGGCCGACGATGGTGCCGATGATCACGGCGTCGGGGCGCTGGCCCACGGCGAACGACACGCCGGCAGCCACCACGAGCAGGACCAGCAGCGGGGAGCGGAGCTGGCGCCACAGGACGGCCAGCGCACTGGCCCGGTGGGAGGCGATCGCGTTCGCCCCGCCGGCGGCCAGTCGGGCCTGCGCCTCGGCCGTCGTCAGTCCACGGTCGGGCGTGACCGTGAGCTGCGCGGCGACGTCGGCAACGCGCCGCGACGCCGCCACAGCCACGAGCGAGCGCGATTGCGCCGGCGCCCTCAGCGGTGGTGGGCCGGTGGCGCGGGGCCCCGGCCGCACGGCCGTCATCGCGGCACCGCACGGGCGAGCGGGCGTGGCACGGACCGCATGGCCCGAGCAAACCGGCGTCACGGCATACCCGCGAAGGGCCCAAGGTCCCACCGGCGAACCGGACCGGTCAGCCCGACAGCACGACGAGCTGTTGCGTGGCGCGGGTCATCGCGACGTAGCGGTCCACCGCACCCTCGATGCCGTCGCCGAAGGACTCCGGCTCGACCAGGACGACGAGGTCGAACTCGAGCCCCTTGGCCAGCTGGGGCGTCAGCGACCGCACCCGCGGGGTCCCGGCGAACGACGGGTCGCCGATGACGCACGCGACGCCCTCACCCTCGGCGTGCTCGGCGAGCCAGGCGTCGACGACGGCGGACAGGTCGCCGACCCGGCCGTGCACGACGGGTCGTCCGCTCGCGCGGACGGAGGTCGGGACGTTGGCGTCCGGCAGGGCGGCGCGGATCCCCGGCTCCGCCTCCGCCATGACCTCCTGCGGCGTGCGGTAGTTGACCCCGAGGTGCGCCAGCCTGACGCCGTCGAGGCCGACCCGGTCCAGCCGCTGCTCCCACGACTCGTGGAAGCCGTGCCGGGCCTGGGCGCGGTCGCCCACCACGGTGAGGCTGCGCGACGGGCAGCGCCCGAGCAGCATCTGCCACTGGGCGTCCGTGAGCTCCTGCGCCTCGTCGACGACGACGTGGGCGAACGGCCCGGCCAGCAGGTCGGGGTCGGCCTCCGGCACGCTGCCCCCGTCCACGAGGGCGGCCTGCAGGTCCTGCCCGCGCAGCATCGACATCACGTGCATCTCGGAGTCGTCGGTGGCGATGAGGTCGTCGACCACGCGCGACATCTCCTCGCGCTCGGCGGCCTGCACCGCCTCCCGCCGGCGCCGGTCCCGTGCGGCGCGCGGGTCGCCGAGGCGTCGGCGCGCGGCGTCGAGGAAGGGCAGGTCTGCGTCGGTCCAGGCGTCGGGTTGCGCCCGCTGCAGCGCGGCGACCTCCTCGCGCTCCAGCCAGGGGGCGCACAGGCGCAGGAATGCCGGCACGGTCCAGAGGTCCCCGACGAGGTCGGTCGGCTCCAGCAGCGGCCAGGCCCGCTCCACCGCCGCCCGCAGTCCCTCGTCCGCGCGCAGGGAACGCGCCAGCAGCCGCTCGTCGACTTCGGCGTCGTCGGCGTCTCCGGTGTCCGCGTCGGTCCCCGCCTCGAGGCGCTCGGCCACCAAGGTCGCGAGCTCGTCCCAGAGGTCGTCGCGTGCCTCGTTGTGGGGCGTGCCGGGCGCAGGGGCGTCCATGACGGTCGCCCAGTCCTCGGCGTCGAGCCGGACCTCACCCCACGGCGTCGGGACGTCGAGCGCCTGCGTGGGAGCCTCTTCGTAGAACCGCGCCGCCGCCTCGACCGCCGTCACCAGGCGCGCCGAGCCCTTGAGTCGCGCCACCTCCGGGTCGGTCTCCGGGCGGGCCGTGGCGCCCTCGGGCACGAGGTCGCGCAGGGTGCACGTCTGCACGCCCTCTTCGCCGAGGCTCGGCAGGACGTCCGCGACGTAGGCGAGGTACGGCTCGTGCGGCCCGACGAACAGGACCCCGCCGCGCCGGTGGCCCAGCCGGGGGTCGGAGTACAGCAGGTATGCCGTGCGGTGCAGCGCCACGACCGTCTTGCCCGTGCCCGGCCCGCCGTCGACGACCAGCGCGCCCCGCGAGCCCGCGCGGATGATGGCGTCCTGGTCGGCCTGGATGGTGCGGAGCACGTCGCGCATGCGGGGGGAGCGGCTGCTGCCCAGGCTGGCGACGAAGGCGGACTGGTCGTCCAGCGACGCGGCGTGGCCCTGCAGCCCCTCGACGGTGAAGACCTCGTCCCAGTAGTCGCTGACCCGTCCGCCCGTCCAGCGGTAGCGGCGACGGCTCACGAGCCCCATCGGGTTGGCGTGCGTCGCACCGAAGAAGGCCTCGGCGGCGGGGGAGCGCCAGTCGTGCAGCAGCTGGCGCCCGTCGTCGTCGCGCAGGCCGAGCCGGCCGACGTAGACGGGCTCGGGGTCGCCGGCGCGCACCATGTGCCCCAGGCACAGGTCGAGGCCGAAGCGGCGCAGCGCGCGCAACCGTGCCCCCAACCGGTGCACCTCGAGGTCGCGCTCCAGGGCCTCCTGCCCGGCGCGTACAGGAGCCCGGCGCTGCTCCTCGAGCCGCCGGGAGAGGGACGACAGGGTCTCCTCCAGCGTCCGGGCGATGTCGCCGAAGTGGCGCTCGTCGTCGGCGATGAGGGTCGGATCGCCTTTTGCGGCAAGGCGTTCCGGGAGCGCGAACGCGCTCGTGGTGGGACTGGTCACGCAGGTCCTCCGTCTGTCGGTGCGGTGTCCGGCCGGAAGTGTGCGGCACGACGGGGGCCTTGCCGCAAGCCCCCCTGTCCGCTATACGTTGAAACTGGAGGGACGTCGCCCGAGGTGTGGGTCCGGCGCAGGTGGGGTAGGCAGGTGGGACCGGCAGACCACCACCGAAGGAGCCCTCGTGACCGACCACGACACCGACCACCGTCCCGACGACGCAGGCGCAGCGAAGGTCACCGAGCTGGTGCGCGGCGTCAGGATCGCGATGCTGACGACGGTTGCGCCCGACGGCAGGCTCATGAGCCACCCCATGGCCACGCAGGAGGTCGACTTCGACGGCACCGTGCGGTTCGTCTCCGAACGGGCCTCGCACAAGGTGGCGCACATCGAGGCCAACCCGCAGGTGAACGTCGCCTACTCGAGCTCGGGCAGCTGGGTCTCGCTGTCCGGCACGGCGCGGATCATCTCGGACCCGGCCCTGTTGGCGAAGTACTGGGACACCTTCACCGACGCCTGGCTGGAGGGCGGTCCGGAGAACCCCGACAACATCGTCATCGAGGTCGACTCCACCAGCGCCGAGTACTGGGACAGCCCGGGCGGCAAGGTCGTCCAGGTGCTCAACCTGGTCAAGGCCAAGGCGACCGGGAAGCGCTACGAGGGCGACAACGAGCGCGTCGACCTGCCCTGACACCGGCCACGCGGCATACCGCAGCGCAGGGCGTGAAGGTCGGGACCTAGGGCCCGCTCCCGTGCACCGGCACGGACGCATGGTGGACGCATGGCTGTGGTTCTGTCCGTCATCGGACTCGTCGTCGTCCTTCTCCTCGCGCTCTCGCTGCGGATCGTCAAGCAGTACGAGCTGGGGGTGCTCTTCCGGCTGGGGCGCGTCATCGGGGTGCGCCAGCCGGGCCTGCGGGTCATCGTCCCCGTCATCGACGTGCTGCGCCGGGTGTCACTGCGCATCGTCACCATGCCGATCCAGTCGCAGGGCATCATCACGCGCGACAACGTGAGCGTGGACGTGTCGGCCGTCGCGTACTTCCGGGTCGTCGACGCCGTGAAGTCGGTGGTGGCCATCGAGAACGTGTATGCCGCGATCGACCAGATCGCGCAGACCACGCTGCGCAAGGTGGTCGGGCAGCACACCCTCGACGAGACCCTGGCGGAGACCGACCGCATCAACCTCGACATCCGCCAGATCCTCGACGTCACGACGACCGAGTGGGGCGTGGAGGTGACGCTGGTCGAGCTCAAGGACATCCAGCTGCCCGAGACCATGAAGCGCGCCATGGCCAAGCAGGCCGAGGCCGAGCGGGAGAAGCGCGCCAAGATCATCAACGCCGAGGGCGAGTCGCTCGCGGCCACGGCGCTGGGCGAGGCCTCCGACGTGATGATGGCCCACCCGCTGGCCCTGCAGCTGCGCAACCTGCAGAGCCTGGTTGAGATCGGCGTCGACAAGAACACGACCGTCGTCTTCCCCGCGCCGCTGATGAGCACCATCCAGGAGCTGAGCTCGTTCCTCGACCGGGAGGGGCGGGCCGCGGGCGTCCGTGCCGTCGAGGAGCCCCCACCCGGTGAGGACGCCGGGCGGCTGAGCGAGCCCGCACGCGTCGGTGGGCAGGGTGTGGGGACCGGCGGTGTGGGGATCGGCAACGGGTCCGGGGTCCCGGCCGTCTGAAGGTCCCGGCCGTCTGAAGGTGCAGAAGCCGCCTGACGGGATCAGCCGGCGTGCGACGGGGTCAGTCAGCCGGCCGTCTGACGGGGTCAGCCGGCGTGCGCGACCGCGGGGTACGCCGGCGGCAGGACGAGCCGTCGGGCGAGCGGGTCGGCGAGTGGCTGCACCACGAGCACGTCGCACGGAGGGTCCTCCAGGACGTGGTGCAGGACCGACCCGCGAGCCAGGCCGCCGCGACGGACCGCCGGTCCCGCGCCGACCACCAACAGGTCCGAGGGACCCACGTCCGCGAGCAGGTGGACCTCCGGCGCACCCCGAACCACGCGGACGTCGCAGGCGTCCACGGTGTTCCACGCCTCTCCCCGGACCACACTCCAGACCAGGTGCTGGACCACCTCGAGGTCACGCCCCGCCGTGGACACGCAGGACACGACCCGCATGGACAGCCCCCGGCGCATGGCCGCCTCGGCGGCCACCGCAAGGAGCCTGGGTGAGTCGACCCCGGGACGGAACCCGACGGTGACGCGCGACGGCCGCAGGAGCACGGGCCCCGGGTCGTAGGCCATGGTCCGGATGGGCCGTGGGTCCTCACGGCCCGGGACCAGCACGGGCCGGGCAAACTGGCGGGCGAGGGCGTCGCTCGTCGACCCCGGGCGGAAGGGGTGGTGCCCCCGCGTGCGCCGGCCGAGCACCAGCAGCGTCGAGCGGTCGGCCAGCTCCGACAGGAGCGGGTCCTCCAGGCTCTGCGCGACCACCGTCTCCACCCGGACGGTGGGGTCGGCCTCCTCCGCCTCGGTCGCGGCCCGCTGGACGAGCTCGTGGTCGCGCAGCTCGGTGTGCCCCGCGGGGTGCCCGCTCGCGGTGCGGGCCGAGAGGTGCTCGGCCACACGCACGACGACCAGGTCCTCGCCTCGTCGTCCCGCCTCGAGCGCGGCCGCCCGGGTCGCGATGCCCGAGGCCCACGAGCCGTCGCAGCCCACCACGACTATGGGCGCGTCGCCGATCGTCATTCCTTGCTCACCACCGGTCGGTCGGGGCCCTGCAGCCTGCCCCGAGCCTGAGTCACCGCGACGCCTGCCACCAGGGCCGAAGGTCCCGTGCAGCAGGGCATCGCGGCGCCCTCGTCACCCTCGCCCGAGGTCCCCGTCCTGGTGCGCGAAGGCGTTCGTGAGGCCGAGCCGCAGGTCGGCCCGGGTGGGGGTGCGGCCCACCTCGTCGCTGAGCGTGCGCCACTCCTGGCCCGCGAGCAGCGCCCCGAGCACCTCGCCCATCACGACCTGGGTGGCCTCGAGCGCCTCGGTGGGCGTGGGGAAGACGCGGAGCGTGCGGTAGCACTCGTGCTCGGCGATCTTGACGCTTCCCACGAACCCCCAGCCGTCGGATGCGGGGGAGTGCGTGATGGTGATGTGGAACTCTTCGGAGGAGGAGAACATTGCCCGTCCCAACCGACGGCCCGGCGCCGCCTATCCCTGGTGTCCGGCAGACCCCGTGAGGTCATGCCGCAAGGTCAGGGCGGGATGAGGAGGTGGTCTGTCGCGTATCTCCCTGTATACGCCCCGGGCACCACGGTGTCGATGGCCACGAAAGGCCATGGACACCAGCGCCGGCACCTGCGGTGGCAGCCGTCGCGAGGTCGGGCGAACGTGGCTGGGGACCCGGGCTGGGGACCGGGTCGGCGCCCGTCAGGTGGGACGCCCTCCCCGGACGAGGAAGGCCGTGGCGTGGTCCACCGTGCGCAGCTCGTCCGCGTCGGTGTCCTCGATGCGGAAGCCGACGCGGGCGCTCAGGCGCTCCACCAGCTCCACGACGTCGAGCGAGTCCAGCTCGTAGGCCTCGCGCAGGTCGGCGTCCGCGGGCAGCGTCGCCAGGTCCGCGTCGGGCACGATCTCGCGCAAGGTCGTCCCCAGGATGGTCCGTGCCTCGTCGGGTGTCACAGCTCCTCCGGTCTCTGCAGCAGTCGGTCCACGACCCGGAGCAGGCGCGCCCCGGTCGATCCGTCGGTGGCCCGGTGGTCCCCGGACAGCGTGGCGGTCACGAGCGAGCGCACCCCGAGCAGGCCGTCGACCGCCCACGGGCGCTGGCGCACCGCCCCGAAGCCGACCAGCGCGACCTGGGGCGGGTAGATCACCCCCGCGACGCTGTCGGCCCCCTGGTCGCCGAGGTTCGACACGCTGATCGTGGGTGGCGCGAGGTCCGACCCGCGCAGCCGTCCCGCTCGCGCGCGGGTCGTCAGCTCGCGGATCCGGGCCATCGTCGACTCGACGTCGAGCCGGTCAGCGCCGGCGATCGTGGGCACGAGCAGCCCGCCACCGCGCAGCGACAGGATGAGCCCGAGGTCGACGTCCTCGGCTGGCCGGAACCCGTCGTCGACCCAGTACCCGTTGAGCTCGGGGACCTCGCGGGCGGCCCGCGCGGTGGCGAGCAGCAGCAGGGCGGCGGGCACCAGCTGCCGGCCCATCGGGAGCTCCCGGTTGCGCGCGTGCACCCAGTCGACGGCCGCCTGCACGTCGATGGTGAGGGTCAGGTGGTAGTGCGGGATCTCGCGGTTGGAGCGGCTCATCAGGGCCGCGATGCTGCGCCGCATGTCCGTCGCGCGTGCCTCGCCGGCCCGCGTCTCCGGGGCCCGTGGCTCGGGCGTGCCGGGTTCCGTGGTGAGCGCTCGGGGCACGGGGGGTTCGGGCGGCTCGTGGGTGTGTGGCGCGAGGGGCGGTGCCGGCGGCCGCACCAGGGCGCGGCGCACGTCGTCGGCGCGGACCGCGCCGGAGGTTCCGGTGCCCACGACGCCGACGAGGTCGATCCCGGCCTGCTCGGCCAGCCGGCGGGCGAGCGGGGTGACCCTGCGCCGGGGAGCGCCCACCCCGGCCGCGCGCTCGACGTCGGCGCGCGTCACGCTGCCGTCCGGTCCGGTGCCGCGCACGGCGCCGAGGTCCACGCCGAGCTGGTGGGCACGGTGCCGCAGGGGAGGAGCCGGAGGATGGGCACCGCGGCGTGCGGCGGGAACGATCGGAGTCGAGGGTGCCGGGACCACGGCCGGCGGTGGGATGACCACCGGGGGTGGTGCCTCGACGACGGGGGCCGGCGCCTCGCCGACGGGCGCCAGCGTCGCCAGCACGGTCCCCACCGGCACGGTCTGCCCCTCGTCGACGAGCAGGTCGGAGACGACCCCGTCCTCGAACGTCTCCACCTCGACCGCCGACTTCGGCGTCTCGACCACGGCCACGACGTCGCCGCGGTGCACGCTCGCCCCGGGCCTGGTCAGCCACTCGAGAAGGATGCCCTCCTCCATGTCGGCGCCCAGCGACGGCATACGGAACTCACCCACGGGGGCCCACCGTCCGCAGCGCCGCCTCCACGATCTCCTCGGGCTGGGGGAGGGTGGCGCGTTCGAGGTGCTGGGCGTACGGCACCGGCACCTCGACGGAGCAGACGCGCTCCACCGGGGCGTCGAGCTCCCAGAAGGACTGCTCCATGACCCGCGCGGACACCTCGGCGGCGAGGCTGCCCGTGCGCCACGCCTCGTCCACGACGACACACCGGTGGGTGCGGGCGATCGAGCCCATGATGGTGGCGTCGTCGAGTGGGCGCAGCACCCGGAGGTCCACGACCTCGGCGCTGATCCCCTGTGCCGCAAGGAGGTCCGCTGCCGTGAGGGCCTTGCCGACACAGCCGCCGTACGCCACGACCGTCACGTCCGTGCCGGGCCGGCGGACCGCCGCGTGCGCGATGTCGACGACCGGTGGCGGGTCGGGGAGCGGCCCCGACAGGTTGTAGAGCGACCCGTGCTCGAAGATGACGACGGGGTCGGGGTCCTGCAGCGCCGGCCACAGCATGCCGCGCGCGTCCTCGACGGTGGCCGGGGCGAGGACCCGGATGCCGGGGATGTGCGCGTACCAGCCCTCGAGGCTGTGCGAGTGCTGGGCGGCGAGCTGGCGCCCGGCCCCGGTCGTCATGCGGATCACCAGCGGCACCGACAGCTGGCCGCCGGACATGTGCCGCAGGGTCGCCGCGTTGTTGAGCACCTGGTCGAGCGCGAGCAGGCTGAAGTTGACGGTCATGATCTCGACGATCGGCCGCATCCCGTTGATGGCGGCGCCGATCCCCGCGCCGGTGAACGCAGCCTCGGACAGCGGCGCGTCGCGCACCCGGTCCTCCCCGAACTCCTCGAGCAGCCCGAGGCTGACGGCGAACGAGCCGCCGTACCGGCCCACGTCCTCGCCCATGAGGAAAACCCTCGGGTCGCGCTGCATGGCCTCGCGGTGGGCGGCCCGCAGCGCCTCGCGGTACGTCGTGGTGGCCGGTGCGGGCGTCGCCCCGGCGCCGTCGCCGGGCCCCGTCCGTGGTGCGCGGCGCTGGGTGGTCGCCGCCCGCCGGGTCACGACCGGCTCCCGGACGAGCCCTGGCCGGCGACACCCGGCCCGGCGACGCCGGGCTCGCTGACACCCGGCCCGGCGACGCCGGGCTCGCTGACGCCCGGCCCGGCGGCACCCGGCTCGGTCGTGAGGTAGCGCTCGAGGTCCTCGACCGGCTCGACCGGCGCCGCATCGGCGGCAGCGATGGCTGCGGCGAGCTCGGCCGCGACCTCGCCCTCCCAGGCGTCGACGTCCCCCGTCGAGATCGCACCGGCCCGGGTCAGCGATGCCGTCAGCGCGGGGATCGGGTCGGCGTGGCGCCAGTCCTCGACCTCGGTCTTCTCGCGGTACAGGTCGGGGTCGTACATCGAGTGCGCGCGGAACCGGTACGTGCGCAGCTCGAGGAAGCAGGGGGCGCCGCTGTCGCGCACGTATGCCAGGGCGCGCGTCGTCGCGTCGCGCACCGCGACGGGGTCCATGCCGTCGACCGCCCACGCCACCATGCCGTACCCCGCAGCCCGGGCGGCGAGGTCGGTCTCGGCGTGCTCGCGCGCGAGGGCGGTGCCCATGGCGTACCGGTTGTTCTCGCAGCAGAAGAGGACCGGCAGGTGCCACAGCGCGGCGAGGTTGGCGCTCTCGTGCCACTCGCCCTCGGCGAACGCGCCGTCACCGAACAGGCAGGCGGTGACCGCGCTGCCGCCCCTGAGCCGGTCGGCCAGGGCGAGGCCCACGGCGAGCGGGATGCCGCCGGCCACGATCGCGTTGCCGCCGAAGAAGCGGCGCGAGGTGTCGAACAGGTGCATCGACCCGCCGCGGCCGTGGCTGCACCCGGTGGCCTTGCCGAACATCTCGGACATCAGCGCCGTCATGGGGACGCCGCGGGCCAGGGCGTGGCCGTGCTCGCGGTAGGTCGAGACCACGGAGTCGGTGTCCTCGAGGGCGCCGACCACCCCGACTGCGACGGCCTCCTCACCGATGCACAGGTGCAGGAAGCCACGGATGCGGCTGGCGCTGTAGAGCTCTGCGCACTTCTCCTCGAACCGGCGGATGCGGATCATCCCGCGCAGCATGGCCACCGCCTCGGCGTGGCCCCTGTCGTCGGTCGCGGTGGTCGCGGTGCCCGTGGACGACGCCTCCGTGGGCGCCGCGGAGCCGTCACGCGGGGCGGGTGCCGTCGGTGCGCGGCGGCTCATGACGGGGTCTCCACCGTCGACAGGTCGCCCTCGGGCAGGCCCAGCTCGCGGGCGCGCAGCAGGCGGCGCATCACCTTGCCGCTGCGGGTGTGGGGCAGGTCCTGGTCGAACTCGACCTCGCGCGGTGCCACCGAGCCGAGCCGGTGCCGCCCGAACGAGATGAGCTCGCGCTGGAGCCTCGGCGTCGGCTCGTACCCGGCCCGCAGCGTGACGAAGGCCTTGACCACCTCGCCCGCCAGCGGGTCCGGCTTGCCGATGACGCCGACCTCGGCGACGGCCTCGTGCTCCATGAGGGCGCTCTCGACCTCGAAGGGGCCGATGAGGTGACCGGCCGACTTGATGACGTCGTCGGCGCGCCCGACGAACCAGACGTAGCCGTCCGCGTCGACCCTCGCGAGGTCGCCGGTGAGGTACCAGCCGCCGGCGAACGCACGCGCATACCGCTCCGGGTCGTCGAGGTAGGCCCGGAACATCGAGGGCCACCCTGCCCGCACGGCGAGCTCGCCGACGGCCTCCGGGTCGTGCAGCAGCGTCACGGTGTCGTCCTGCACGGCCGCCCGCCCGTCGGGGCCACGCCCGAGGACGGCCACGTCGATGCCGGGGACGGGCCGGCCCATGGAGCCCGGCCGGATGGGCGAGCCCGGGACGTTGGCGACCATGATCGCGCCGGTCTCGGTCTGCCACCACGTGTCGTGCACCGGCAGCCCGAACGCCTCCAGCCCCCACAGCACCGCCTCGGGGTTGAGCGGCTCGCCCACGCTGGCCACGTGGCGCAGCGCCGGGTACCGGTACTCGTGGGCCAGGTCGGAGCCTTGGCGCATGAGCATCCGCAGCGCCGTCGGCGCCGTGTAGAAGACCGTGACGCGCTCGTCCTGCAGCACCTGGTACCAGCGCCGGGCGTCGAAGTCGGCGGAGTCGGTGACCACGGTGACCCCTCGGGTGAGCGGCCCGATGATGCCGTAGGACATCCCCGTCACCCAGCCCGGGTCGGCCGTGCACCAGTAGGTGTCACCGGGTCTCAGGTCCAGGACGAGGCGCGCGGTGGCGTGGTGGGCGACGACGGCCTCGTGCACGTGGACCGCGCCCTTGGGCCGTCCCGTCGTGCCGCTGGTGAAGTGCAGGAGCGCCGGGTCGTCCGGGCGGGTGAGTGGGCGGTGCGGGCCGTGGGCGGCCAGGTCCTCCGCGCCTCGCTGCTCGAGCTCGCTCCACGCGACGGTGCCGGCCGGCGGGTCGTCGGTGTCGACGACGACCACGGTCGCCAGGTGCGGCAGCGTGCCGCGGAAGGGGGCGACCTTGCGCTCGTACGACGCCACGTCGGTGACGAGCACGCGCGCCCGGCCCAGGGACAGCCGCTCGCGCACCGGCTCCGGGCCGAACGCGGGGAACAGCGGGGACAGCACCCCTGCGGCCTTGAGGGTGCCGAGCACGGTGACGTACAGCTCCTCGCCCCTCGGCAGCAGCGTCGCCACGACGTCACCCGCCCCGACCCCGGTCGCCCGCAGCGCGGCCGCGAGCACGTCGGTCCGGCGGGACAGCTCGCCGTACGTCAGCTCGGTCGTCGGCGCCCCTCGGTGCAGGCAGCGCAGGGCGACCGCGTCGGCCAGCGGGCCGGTCGCGTGCCGGTCGACCGCCTCGTGCGCGATGTTGAGGTGGCCGCCCGGCAGGCCCTCGAGCTGCGCCCGGGCCGACTCCCACGTGAAGTGCCGGCGCAACTGGGACCAGTCGCCGACGAGCGGCTCGGTCCGCGGCACGGTGACCACCTCGGGTCGGGCGGTGGCGGGGGTCGAGGCGTCCACGGTCGACGGGGCCATGGACCCCACCATCCTCGGCGCCCCCCGGGGTCACTAGGGACCAAAGGCCGTGCCGGCGCTGCCCCGCAGGCGTCCCCGGTCCTCCCGCTCACCCTGCTCCAGGGCAGCCTCGAGGTCGCGCAGCGACTGCTCCAGCCGGGGGATCCAGCGCTTGTCCAGCCCGCGCAGCCGCCGCCTCGTCGCGGCCGCCTGCCGGTCGAGGCTCCGCAGCCCGGCCTGCACCCCCGCGAGGGCGCCCCCCGCGGCCAGCGCGCGGTCGTACGCGTCGCGCGCCGGTGCGAGGGCCGTGCTCGCGAGGTGGACGGTCGGCGGCGTGCCCGCGTGCGCCACCGTCACCGTGAGCGGGTGGACGACCCCGGCCGTGGTTGCCCACCCCACCTCGGCGGTCAGCGTGGCGGGCGGGGTGGCGGTGCGTATGCCGTCGCGTCCGACGAGCACCCCGGCGCGGGCCAGCCAGGTGGCTCCTTCGGTGCAGGCCCGCTCCCAGTCGGCGCGGTGCGCCTCCTCGAGGGCGAGCAGCCGGTGCCGCTCGAGCTCGACCAGGTGCAGGGTGCGGTCGAGCTGGTCCCGGCTGCGGGTGGCCACCGCGAGCCGTCTGCGCAGCCAGAGCCTTCCGGCCCGGCCCGGTGGGGCGCCACGGATGCCGGCCACCTCAGCCGCCCGCTCCGCCGGCTGCCCTCTCGGCCGTGTCGAGGTGGGCGTCGAGCAGGTCGCTGGAGAGCATGGTCAGCTCCGAACGGGGCAGCGTGCGCAGCACCGTCCAGCACAGGTCCATGGTCGTGTCGAGCGACCGGGGCTCGCGCCGGCCCTGGTCGACCAGGCGCCGCTCGAAGGCCGCCTCGAGGCGCAGGTAGAGACGGTCGGTCCGGTTGAGCGCGTCGGCGCCCACGATCTCGGACAGCTCACGCACCTGCCGGGCGCGCGCCAGGGCGGCGATCAGCTGGGCGGCGACCTCGGCGTGGCCCTCGCGGGTACGACCCGGTCCGACGCCGCGCCGCATCAGGCGGGACAGCGAGGACAGGGGGTCCACGGGCGGGTAGATGCCGCGGGCGTGGGCGTCGTGCGACAGCACCACCTGTCCTTCGGTGATGTAACCGGTGAGGTCGGGCACCGGGTGCGTGATGTCCCCGGCGGGCATCGTCAGCACCGGCAGCACCGTGACCGACCCCGGCAGCCCCACGACCCGGCCGCACCGCTCGTAGAGCGAGGCGAGGTCGCTGTAGAGGTAGCCGGGGTACGCCCGCCGGCCCGGCAGCTCGCCACGCGCCGAGGAGACCTCCCGCACCGCCTCGGCGTAGCTCGTCATGTCGGCGAGCACGACGAGGACGTGCCGGCCGCGGTCGAAGGCGAGGTGCTCGGCCACGGTCAGCGCGATCCGCGGCGTGAGCACGCGTTCGACGACCGGGTCGTCCGCGGTGTTGAGCAGCAGGACCAGCTCACCGGCGCCGAGCCGCGCCTCCAGGGTGCCGCGAACGGTGTCCGCGTCCGCGTGCGTGAGGCCGAGTCCGGCGAAGACGACGCTGAACGGCTGGCCGCCCGCACTCGCCTGGGCCGCGACCTGCGCCGCCAGCTCGAGGTGCGGCAGACCGGCGGCGGAGAACACCGGCAGCTTCTGCCCGCGCACCAGCGTCGTCAGGGCGTCGATCGCCGACACCCCGGTGAGGACGGGCTCGGCCGGGGGCTGCCTGCGGGTGGGGTTGAGCGGAACGCCCGCCACCGCCCGCGTGGTCGCCGCGGTGACCGGCGGGCCGCCGTCGAGCGGCTCCCCGCGGCCGTTGCAGACCCGGCCGAGCCAGGACTCGCCCACCGGCACACGGAAGGGGTGGCCGGTGAACCGCACGGAGGTGCTGCCCGGCCGCAGTCCCTCGGTGCCCTCCAGCACCTGCACGACGGCGAGGTCGCGGCTCACCTCGAGCACCACGCCGTGCCGGTCGGGTTCGGCGCCGGACGCGCCGGACGCGGCGGGTCGTACGACCACGTACTCGTCCCAGCCCACCGGGTCCCCGGCCCGGACGACCAGCAGGGGACCGCGCAGGTCGGTGATGTCCCGGTGCAGCACCGGCAGCGAGGTGCCGTTGCCGCCGGTCACGCCGGCCGGCGTGTTCATCGCAGGGCCGCCAGGGTGGCCAGGACCCGGTCGCGTCGTGCGGCCACCGCCACGGTGTCGTCCGGCCCGGTCTCGGCGGCCGCGCGCAGCAGCGGCGACAGGTCGGCCTCCTCGACCGCGGCGGGGTCGACGGACTCCTCGTCGACCCGGCGCAAGCAGCCGTCCACGGTGTCGAGCACCGCCTCCACCAGCGCCGCCGCCTTGGCCGCCGTGCAGTACTCGTCGAGGGGGTTGCCGGCGCTCTGCTGGAGCACGCCCTCGCGCACGAGCCGGCCGGCCAGCAGCGCCACCCGGTCGTGCGCGGACAGCGACGTCACCCCGACGAGGGCCGCGAGCTCACCGAGGCGGTCGGCCTCGGCCAGGATGCCCGTCACCCGGGCGCGTCGCCGGCCCCACCCGGGGTCGCCGTTCCGGGCCCACCACGCGCCGACGAGTTCGGCGTCGCGGGAGAAGGACCCGGCCCACCCCACGGAGGGGTAGTGACGGGCATACGCCAGGTCGCGGTCCAGGCTCCACACACCGCGGACGAAGCGCTCGGTGTGGGCGGTGACGGGCTCGGTCGTGTCGCCCCCGGGCGGCGACACGGCGCCGACGATGGTGACCGAGCCGCTCCCGCCGCCGAGGGTCGTCACGCGCCCGGCGCGCTCGTAGAACGCGGCGAGCGCCGAGGACAGCCCGGCGGGGTACCCCTCCTCGGCGGGCAGCGCCCCCGAGCGCGACGCGAACTCACGCAGCGCCTCCGCCCACCGCGAGGTCGAGTCGGCGACGACCACGGTGTCGTAGCCCATGTCGCGGAAGTACTCCGCCACCGTGACGCCGCTGTAGATGCTCGCCTCGCGGGCCATCATCGGCATGTTCGAGGTGTTGGCGAGGATGACCGTGCGCTCGGCCAGCGGGCGCCCCGTCGCAGGGTCGGTCAGGGCGGAGAGCTCGCCCAGCACGTCCGCCATCTCGTTGCCCCGCTCGCCGCAGCCGACGTAGACGATGACCTGGGCGGCGCACCACTTCGCGATCTGCTGCAGCAGGACGGTCTTGCCGGTGCCGAAGCCACCCGGGACCGCCACGGTGCTGCCGCGGACGACGGGGAAGACAGCGTCGAGCACCCGCTGCCCGGTGAGCAGTGGCTCGGTCGCGGCGAGGCGCTCGAAGACGGGACGCGGCCGCCGGACCGGCCAGGACGTCGTGACCGCGACCGGCGTCCCGCCGACCCGCAGGACCGGGTCGTGCCGCCCCACCAGGCCTGCCCGCCGCACGTCGCCGACGACCCCGGAGACGGTCGGCGGCACGAGGACCCGGTGCTCGAGCAGGCCGCCGTCGTGGACGACGCCGACGCGCGCGCCCGGGCCGACCGTCGCCCCCTCGGCCACCTCCGGCTCCCAGTCGACGGGGTCGTCCCGCACCTGCGCGGTGGCCCGGGTGCCCAGCCAGGTCGGCGCGTCGTCGAGGGGCCGCAGCAGCCCGTCGAAGACGCCGCCCAGCAGGTGCGGGCCGAGCGACGCCGACAGCGGCCGCCCCAGCAACGACGCCGGCGCCCCCACCCGCAGCCCACCGGTGTACTCGTACGCCTGCAGCGTCGTCGTGGCGCCGCGGATCTCCACCACCTCGGCGGGCACGGCGTCCTCGCCCAGCGAGACGAGGTCCGACATGGCGGCGCCGGCCAGCCCCTCCACGACGACGAGGGGACCGCTGACCCGCACGACGGCCGCACCCCCGTCCACGGTGGTCACGGTGGGGTCCACAGGTCGGTGAGGTCGAGGTCCGCCAGGGCGTCCTCGACGAGGGCGGCGACGGAGGCGTCGACGGTCCGGCCCGTCCGGTCCCACCCGACGAGGCCGCCGTCCGCCGTGGTCTCGACCACGGCGCCCGGCCCCAGCTGGGAGCGGAGCCGCGCCTCGAGACCCCGTCGCCTGGCCGGGTCGTTGAGGAGCCCGGCCACCATGGAGCGCGCGCGTCCGACGAGCTCCTCGTGGACCCGTCCCTGGGCCCGCAGCAGGCGCTCGCGCGAGGCCCGGCGCTCGGCTGCCGCGGTCGCCTCCAGCCGTTCCGCCGCCTCGGCCCGCCCTCGCGCCCGTGCCTCCTCGAGCCGCGCGTCCACCTGGGCCCGGGCCTGCGCGAGCGTGGTGGCGGCGTCCGCGTCGGCGTCGGCGACGAGCCGGGCGGACTCCGCCCGGGCCGCCCGCAGCAGCGCCTCGCGCAGGGGGTCGAGCCCGGGAGGGGCGGCCGGCCCTGCGCGGCTGGTCTGCACCGTCGTGGCGCTCACGCGGGGACCACCACCGTCAGGGGGAGGCCGGACGGGGTGGCGCGCGTGCCCAGCCACGCGGCGGCCTGCGCGGTCAGCACCACCAGCACCGCGTCGTCGAGGCCCTCGTCCCACGCGAGCACCGTCTCCTCGGCGGACCGGGCGGGGAGGAGCGCGGCCCCGGCGAGGGTGAAGCCGGCCAGCTCCTCGGGGGACCCGAGCACGACCACCGTGCCCCGGCCGAGCTGCGCCCGGCCGCGCGCAGAGCCGGGCGCGCTCATGCCATCCCCACCAGGATGACCGAGATGATGAGGCCGTAGATCGCGATGCCCTCGGCGAGGCCGACGACGACCATTGCCCGCCCGAACAGCTCGGGCCGCTCGCTGATCGCCGCGAGCGCCGCGGACCCGGTGTAGGCGACGGCGATCGCCGCCCCGATCGAGGACCCGGCGACCGCGATCGCGGCACCGATGAGGGCCGCCCCGTTGGCGCTGCCGGCCGTCGTGGCGGCGACCGCCTGCGACGCTCCCACGAGCGCGGCGTGGGAGGGAGCGGCGTGGCTGGGGGCGACCCCGACCGCGACGAGGAGCACCGCCGCGGCCGCGAGCACCGCGCCGACGTTGGCGGCCAGCAGCCAGCGCACCCGGCGCCCGGCGCCGGACCGCGTGGCCCGCACGAGGAGCCACAGTGCGAGCAGCAGCACGGGGGCGAGCAGGGCAGCGAACAGGGGAGCAGGCATCAGGTCTCCTGGGGTGAGAGGGGGACGTGCCACGGTCGGAACGGCACGCCCTCGGTGTCGAAGACCCGCGAGAACAGCTCGTAGTACTCCAGCCGCAGGGCCTGGATCCCGGCCACGAGCCCCTCGAGCGCGAACGTCAGGGCGTTGCCGGCGACGAAGACCAGCGCCGCGGCGACCACCGCCACGCCGCCGTCGTGCCACAGGGCCGTGGTCGCGGACCACACGACCGCGGCGAGCGCGGCGTGCGTCATCCCGAACGCCGCGAGGCGGGCGAAGGACACGAGGTTGGACCCGAGCCGCACGACGAGGTCGACGAGCTCGACGACCGCCTGCGCGGCGCCGGCGCCACCACCGCCCGCCGCCACGAGGAGCCCTGCGTATGCCGCGACGAGCCCTGCGCCCGCGACCACCGCGCCGACGACGGCCAGCCACCCGACGTGGCCGTACCAGCCGCCCGCGAGCATCCCGAGGCCGAGGAAGGAGGAGGCGCCGGCGAGCCCGGACGGCGCGTACAGGGCTCGCCGCCAGCCGCCCTCGCGGTACCGGTTCACGGTGCCCAGCGCGTACGCGCCGGCGAGCAGCACGGCCCCCGCCGCGACACCGGCGACGAGCAGCCGTACCGGCTCCTCGAGCGGGCGCAGCCAGAGCGCGGGCAGCAGACCGGTGGGGCCGAACGCCTCGCCGAACGCGACCCCGAAGCCGGTGCTGGCCACCCCTGCGCCGAGCAGGAACAACCAGCCCGGGCGCAGCCTCTCGAGCCGGCGCCAGCGGCCCCAGCGGACGGCCGCCGCGGCGAGGACGAGCAGCAGCCCGTGCCCGGCGTCGGCGAACATCATCCCGAACATCACGACGTACGCCAGGCCGGCCAGCACGGTGGGGTCGACGTCGGCGTACGGCACCGTGGCATACGTCCGGACGAGGGCCGTGAGGTCGGTGGAGGCGCCGGTCGTGGGCAGCAGGGTCGGCGGCTGCACGCCCGCCGGGCGGGGCAGCGGCACGACCGCGCCCCCGTGGGGTGCCAGCCGGTCGGCCAGCCCCGGCACGGCAGTCGTGGGCATCCAGCCCGCGAGGGCGGCCACGCGCCCGCGCACCAGCGCGGCGGCCGACCGGGCCTCGAGCTCGGCCTCACCGGCGATGAGGTCCAGGCGACCGGCCTCCTCGCACGTCGCGAGGTCCGGTGCCTCGGGGGACAGCGCCGGGACGAGACCCGCCGGACGCCCGAGGCGGAGCAGCCGCTGGGTGGCGGCGCCGTCCGCGTGGTCGTCGGGCGGCGGGTCGAGCTGGACCGTCCCCGCGTCGGCGACGGCAGCCAGCACGGGGCGCAGGGCGCGACGCGGCCCGAGCAGCGCCACCCGCTGCATCGTCACCGGGTGCAGGACCTCACGCCACCGCATCGAAGCCCTCCACCGGGCGACCACCCCGTGACGCCAGCTCCAGGCCGGCACGCACCCGCCAGGCGTCGACGGCCAGCAGCGCCACCGTGCCCAGCACGGGCTCACCTCCAGGGGTGGGCCGGGCGACCAGCGAGCTCGCGTCCCGCTCCACGCGCCGCCACCAGGCGGCCTCGGCCCGCCACAGCTCGGCGGGGCCGTCGACCCCGGCGAGCGCCCAGGCAGCCGAGCGCGGCAGCGACCGTCGCAGCGACGGCAGGTCGGTCGCCGCGGTCGCCGCCCGGCCGAGCACCCGCTGGGCCGAGGTCCGGTACCCCGCCGGCGGGTCGACCTCCGCGGCCAGCACGCCTGCGGCGACGAGGGCGAGGGCACCCGCGGCCCACGCTGCGGCCACCGGGACGCGCGCCATCACCCGGTCCGCGAGCGCAGCCTGCATGGCGAGCCCCACCCCGCGCGGCCCCACGTCGCCGGGGTCGCCCCACGGTGACGCGGCGAGCACCGCCCGCACCTCGGCGGCGCTGGTGGTCGTGGACAACCGGGGCCACGCCGTGGCGAGCCCCCCGAGCCGGTGCGGCGGGGGACCGGGCAGCCCCGACAGGGCGCGCAGGTGGTCGAGCGTGTTGGCGACCTCCAGGGGCGCCACCAGGGGGCGCAGCAGCGCCACGCCGGACCGCGGCGCCCACCCCGCGAGGACCCGCACGTTCCACAGCCAGGTGTCGGTCACCGCCCGCTGCGCCTGCGCGAGCTCCTGCCCGGGCCGCACCTCGCGCCCGTATGCCGTGCCGGCGAGCGATGCGAGCGCTGCCTCCAGGGACGGGCTGGTCGCGAGCGCACCGGTGCCGCGCCGCCCCAGGCGGCGCCGGCTCATGGCCCGGGCGCGGACGCCTGCGGCCACCCACCCCGCGCTCACGACGGCGCCTGCCCCGGCGAGCCGACACCTGAGGGCTCGCACAGCGCCGAGACGACCGCGGAGACGTGGTCGAGGTACCGCGGTGCCACGGCTCGCGCGTGCTCGTCGAGGGCGGCGAGGCGGGCGTCGGTCCCGTTCGCCGGGCCCGGCGGCGCTGCGCCCAGGACGGCGGCTGACGCCGCCGAGCGCTCTGCCTCGGCGAGTGACGGGGCGCCGAGGCGCATCGCGTCGGCCCGGGCGGCCGCGTGGGCCCGTCGGGCCCCCGCCTCCCGCCGTCCCTCCTCGACGAGGGCGGTGCACTCCTCCTCCGTGGCGGCCAACGCGGCCAGGACGGTCGCGAGCTCCGCCGCCAGCTCCCCGGTGCGGTCGACGGGCACGCCGGAGGGCCCCGCCGGTCCCGGTGCCCCGGTGGGGCGGAACCGCAGGAGCAGGTCCCGGACGCGTGGCACGCCGACGGCCTGTCGGGGTCAGCGCTTGTCGTCGGGGGTGCCGCGGTCGCGGGACCGCAGCGCCGAGGACAGCGACGTCCCCAGGTAGCGGCGCAGGGCCGCCTGGAGCCGGGACTCGCCCTCGGTGGGCGGCCGGGACGTCACGGCGTCCGCAGCCTCCTTGCGTGCGCGGTCCCTCTCGATGTCGGACATGGCAGGTCCTCCGGTCCTCGAGGCGTGGAGGGATCTTCCGATCCCGGACGCCCCGAGCCTCGTCCGCCCCGCCGTCCCCCCACAGGGGCCAAGGTCCCCCGCGGCGCGAGCCGGCGCGGGCACCAGATGGGGACCAACGGCCCTGCCCGGGCGGGTGCCACCGGACGCATGCTCACAGGCAGGCAGGAGGGAGCGGGCCATGACCAGGAGACGGGGACGGTGCGTCGTGGCTTCGGTCGTGCTGGCCGCCGGGGCGCTTACGGGGTGCAGCGGTTCCACGGGCGGTGGGGGGACCAGCACGACCTCTCCTGCCTCCACCTCGACCTCGACGTCGTCGAGCAGCTCCTCGAGCAGCACGTCGTCCTCGTCGTCCAGCTCCTCGAGCACCTCGGCGCGCCCGACGTCCCCGGGCACGGGCTGGACGTCCGGCCCGACCGTCGTCACCCGGAACCTGGCGGTGCCACCCGTGCCGCGCGTCGTGCGGATCCGCGCGGCGGCGCACAGCTCCGAGGGCTTCGACCGGATCGTGTTCGACATCCAGGGGCGGCTGCCGGGCTACGAGGTCCGGTACGTCCCGGTGGTCGTGGCGGACGGGTCCGGCAAGCGCCTGGCCATGCCGGGACGCCGCTACCTGCAGATCGTCCTGCGGCCGGCCCAAGGCCACGACGACCAGGGGGAGCACGCCGTGAGCGGCCGGCACGACCTGGACTTCCCGATGCTCAAGGGGTACGTCGTGGCCGGTGACTTCGAGGGCGTGCTGACGATCGCGCTGGGGCTCGACGACGTCGTGGGCTACCGCGTGGGCGAGCTGCCGGGCCACATCTACATCGACGTCGCCGCCTGACCAGAGGAGTTCCAGCCATGTCCCACCGTGTCGACGAGATCCTGTCGTGGTACCCGGCCGACGACCCGGCGACCCTCGCGCACCTGCGCCGCATGCTCATGCAGGGCCGCACGGGTGGGTCGGGGAAGCTCGTCGTGCTGCCGGTCGACCAGGGCTTCGAGCACGGTCCCGGCCGCAGCTTCGCCGCGAACCCGGCCGGCTACGACCCGCGCTACCACGCGCGGCTCGCCCTCGACGCCGGGTGCAGCGCCCACGCCCTTCCCCTGGGTGCCGCGCGGTTGGTGGCGCCGGAGTATGCCGAGGACCTGCCCCTGATCCTCAAGTGCAACAACGCCGACGGCCTCTACGTCGGGGACGACCCCGAGCCCGCGGTCGTCGCCGGGGTGGAGGAGGCGCTGGCGCTGCGGTGCGCCGCGGTCGGCTTCACCATCTACCCGGGGTCGGCGCACCGGAACGAGATGTACCAGCAGCTGCGCGCCCTCGCGCGGGACGCCGAGGCCGCCGGGCTGCCGCTCGTCGTCTGGTCCTACCCCCGCGGGAGCGGGGTGTCGCAGGAGGGGCGCACGGCGGTGGACGTCGTGGCATACGCCGCACACCTGGCCTGCCAGCTCGGCGCCCACGTCGTCAAGGTCAAGCCGCCGACCGAGCACATCGAGTCGCAGGCCGCTCGCGTCGCCCTGGAGAAGGCGGGGGTCCCGCTCGCCACGCTCGCGGACCGGGTGCGCCACGTTCTGCAGTCCGCGTTCGACGGCCACCGCATCGTCATCTTCTCCGGCGGCGCCGCGAAGGAGACCGCGGCCGTGCTCGAGGAGAACCGGCAGACCGCGATGGGCGGGGGGTTCGGGACGATCATGGGCCGCAACTCCTTCCAGCGGCCGCACGACGAGGCGGTGCACCTGCTCAACAACGTCATGGACATCCACCTCGCGCAGGTGCCGGTGGGCTGACCCCCCGGTGGGGACCTTGGCCCCTGCCCGCCGCCGGGTGCCCCGACAACGGTGGAAGGACGGCACGACCCTCGTGCCGGGAAGGAAGTACCGCCATGACCACACTTGCCCGCCGTTCGACCGGCTCGATGATGTCCGAGCTCCTGGACTGGTTGGACCAGGGATCCCCGGCAGGGGTGCGGGGTCTCGGGCTGGCGCCCTACGTGCGGGTGGAGGACTACACGGAGGACGACACGTACGTGCTGCGCGCCGAGATGCCGGGCATCGACCCCGACAAGGACGTGACGCTGGACATCGACGAGGACGTCCTCACCATCCGCGGTGAGCGCCGCGAGGAGCAGAAGGACAAGAGCCACCACGAGTTCCACTACGGCGCCTTCACGCGCAGCATCCGGCTGCCCCGTGACGTCGACCCGCGCGAGGTCACCGCGACGTACGCGGACGGCGTGCTCGAGGTCCGGGTGCCGACGCACCACCCCGACCACAAGCCCGTCTCGATCCCGGTGCAGCGCGCCGAGAAGACCACGGACTGACGACCGACGGTGCAGCAGCCGGCCGCGGGCGGGTCAGGGTGGGGCGCCGGGGTGGCGCCCCACCCGCTGTCGCGTGGGCTGGACGAGGCCGAGGCCACCACCCGGCTCGGCCGCGTCGGTCCCAACGCCCTGCCCCCGCCGCGCCGCCCGTCGGTGGGCCGGCTGGCGCTGACGTCGCTGCGCGAGCCGCTCGTCCTCGTGCTGCTCGCGGCGATGGTGCTGACGACCCTGAGCCGGGACGTCACCGACACCCTCGTCATCGTCCTGGTCGTCATCGTCAACAGCGCCATCGGGATCCGCGAGCAGCTGCGGGCCGCGGCGGACGTCGAGGCGCTGCGCTCGCTGGTCCCCGTCCACGCGTCGGTGGTGCGCTCGGGGGTCGAGCGGGTCGTGCCCGCCGCCGACCTCGTTCCCGGTGACCTGGTCCGCCTGCGGGCCGGGGACCTCGTGCCTGCGGATGCCGTCCTCGTCGAGGGCGTGGGGCTGCGGGTCGACGAGTCCGTCGTCACCGGCGAGTCGCTCGACGTCGGCAGGCAGCCGGCGCCGGACCCCGGGCCCGTGGAGGAGCCGGGCACGCCGCCCGAGGAGGCGATGCTGCGCTCGGGAACCGTGGTGGTCCACGGCCGCGGCACCGCACGCGTGGTCGCGACCGGGCCGCGCAGCACGGTCGGCCGGATCGCCGCGCTCGCCTCGGGACCCGCGCACGCCTCGCCCCTGCAGCGGCGGATGGCCGGCCTCTCGCGCCAGCTCGCCGTCGTCGCGGTCGCGCTGAGCGCCGTGTACCTCGTCGTGGGGGTGGCGGCGGGGCAGCCGCTGCGGCTCGTCGTCCTGGCCGCGGTCGCCCTCGTCGTCGCGGCGGTCCCCGAGTCGCTGCCCCTCGTCGTCACCGTCACCCTCGCCCTCGCGGCCCGGCGGATGGCCAGGCACCAGGCGGTGGCTCGCTCGCTCGACGCGGTGGAGACCCTCGGCGCGGTGACCCTCCTGGCGACCGACAAGACGGGCACGCTCACCCACGGGCGGCTCAGCGTCACGCGCGGCTGGGTACCGGCGTCGGGGACGCTGGAGCACCTCGCCGACCTGGCCGTGCTGTGCAACGACGCCTCGCTCGACCCCTCGACCGGGACGCCGGTCGGGAACCCCGTCGACGCGGCGCTGCTCACGTGGGCCGGCGAGCAGGGTCGCCCGACCAGACCCGGCGAGGGCCGGGCCCGCGTGGGGGAGACGCCGTTCGACAGCACCCGCAAGCACATGACGACGCACCACCGCGGTCCTGGCGGCAGCGAGCTCACGGTGCGCAAGGGAGCGCCGGAGGTCCTGCTCGGTCCGGCGCCCCAGGCCGGCGCCCGGGCCCCGTTGCCCGTCGCGGACGACGAGGGCGACCCGGCGCCCGTGGCCGGGGACGGCGAGCGGGCCGAGGCGCTGGCCGTCGCAGCGGAGTGGGCCGCGGCCGGCAGCCGGGTCCTGGCGGTGACGGTCTCCGTGGAGGGCGGACCGCCCGCCGTGGCCGGCCTGCTCGCCCTCGCCGACCGGGTCCGCGACGCGTCCCGGCGCACCGTCGAGCAGTGCCGCGCCGCCGGCATACGCCTCGTGCTGGTGACCGGGGACCACCCCGGGACCGCCACCGCCGTCGCGACCGAGGTGGGCCTGCGGGAGGCAACCGCCACCGGGGACGTGGTCGCCATGGACGGCGGGCCGGTGCAGGAGGCGGACGCGCGGGCCACGGTGGTGGCGCGGGCGCGGCCGGAGGACAAGAGCACGCTGGTGGAGCTGTGGCAGGCCGGTGGCGAGGTCGTCGCCATGACCGGGGACGGCGTCAACGACGCACCCGCCCTGCGCCGCGCGGACATCGGGGTGGCGATGGGCGGTCGCGGGACCGACGTGGCGCGGCAGGCCGCCGACCTCGTCCTCACCGACGACCACCTCGAGACCGTGGTGACCGCCGTCCGCGAGGGACGCCGGGTCTTCACGAACATCCGCCGGTTCCTGCTCTACGGGCTGTCGGGCGGCGGCTCGGAGCTCGTCCTCATGCTCGCCGGCCCGCTCGCCGGGGTGCCCGTCCCGCTGCTGCCGGCCCAGATCCTGTGGGTCAACCTGCTGACGCACTCCTTCGCCGGGGCCGGTCTCGGCACCCAGCCGGTCGAGCCGGGGACGATGGACCGGCCACCACGACCGCCCGGGCAGGCGGTCCTCGGGGCCGGGCTGTGGTGGCGCGTGGTGCTGCTGGCGACCTGGCTGGGGCTGGCCAGCCTCGCGGCATCGCTGCTGGTCGGGGGCGAGGAGGCCCGGTCCGTCGCGCTGCTCTGCGTGGGTTCGGGACAGCTCGCCGTCGCGTGGGCGGCCCGGGCCGGGCGGACCGGCGACGGCTGGGTGGCCCGGTGGCGCGACGAGCTCGGGACCCTCGCGGCCGGTCTGGTCGCGGCGGCCGCCCTGCTGGCGGCGTCGGTCCTCGTGCCGCCGCTGCGCGAGCTGCTCGACACCCGCGACCTGGGTCCCGGTCCGTGGCTGGCGGTCGGGGTGGTTGCGCTCGCGTCGTACGTCGTCGCGCGGGTTGTCGCCCCGCGCACGTGGTGACGGACGCCGGCGGAGCAGGGCGGCACCGGATGTCCCCGGACGCGCCGGGCACGCTGGGTCGTGGCCGGGCTACGAGGCGCGCAGGCGGTGGCCGGAGCCGGCAGGGTGGTCGCGGCCGAACTCGTGCGCGAGGATCCGACTGGCCTGGCGGGGCGTGATCAGCTCGAGCCGGACCCACCCCTCGAGGTGGCGCTCGAGTGCGATGACGGGGATCTGCTCGCCGTGCGGTGTACCCATGTCGGAAGGGTCCCGGGGCGCCCGCTGCCCGCACAGGGACCTAGGGCCTGTCGGCCTCCGCCTGCGTGCCGCGGGCGACCGCAGGGGTCAGCCGGAGGCGGCGAGGGCCGCGTCGCCCGCGGCGAGCGTCGGCAGCACGACGACCGTCCGCGGCACGGGGACGTCGGGGGTGTCGAGGTAAACCTCCCACGCGTCGCCGGCCGGCGTGAGGTGGTGCTCCGCGGCATACGCGTGCAGCGCCTCGTGCGCCAGGCGGCTCTGGGCGTACGCGCCCCGGTGCGTCGTGCGCAGGGCCGTGCCGCCCGGCAGGTGCGAGACCTTGACCTCCCCCTGGCCCAGGGCCATGCCACTGACGGGGAAGCCGGCCTCCACCTCCAGCGTGCCGTCGTCCTCGGGGTGCACCCGCGCGAACGGCGGCCCCGCGATGTGCATCCCGTCGCTGCCGGCCACCCGCGCGACGCGGGCGAACGCCTCCTGCATGAAGGTGGCCACCTGGCCTCCTGCCACGGTGCCGTGCAGCACCAGGGTGGGCTCGTCGTGCAGCGTCACGGTCTCGACCTGGTAGCCGGACGTCGTCGTCTCACTGGTCATGGCATGTCCTCGTCACCACGGTGGGGGCGGCCACGCCGCCGACGGGCGACGGCCCGTCGCGTGCTGGCCGGGGCGGCGCAGGTGGCGCCGGCGCTGCAGTTCACGGGAGATCGCGGCCTCGTCGCGCAGGAGCACCTGCCGTTCGGCGGGCGCCTGCTGGCCCGGCATCGGCATCCCCGCGCCGAGCGCATGACGGCCGGCCACGCGACGGACGGAGCCGCGCTTCGCCGGCCTCGAACCGGCGGACGAGCCCGGCGAGGACAGCCGGTCAGCGGCGGGCACCGGGTCACGCAGCGCCTCCTCGCAGGCGGCCAGGCGCTGCAGCAGCTCGCGCACCGAAAGGTGCGTCAGGCCGTCCCCGGTGGGGTCGGCCGTGGGGGTCCGCGATGTCATCGACGTCTGCGGCATTCCTGCTCCCTCGTTCTGGTGCGGGATTTCCGCACCCGAGGTCGAGTCAACCCGCGGTCCGCGGCGGCGCTCAGGGTCATTGGTCCCGGGGCGGGCACGAAACTCGGCCGTTCGGCTGGTATCACCGCGCGACACGCCGCCGGACGCCGCGGCCCGGTTGCCGGTCGGTGCCGCCTGGCCGACGTTGGGAGCACGGGCGTGCTGGCGCCCTCGACGCCCGGGAGGGGGAGTGTGGTGGAGGAGGGGCGTCCGGACGAGCGACGGCTGAGCCACGCCGAGATGGAGGAGCTGCTCGAGATCCTCCTCGGCGGCGGCTGGTCGCGCCTGGGCGGCGACGCGCTGGACTGGTCCGACCTCGACGAGCACTGAGGCGGCGGCCGCGGGACCTGGGTCCTGGCGCCCGCATGATCCGTCGTGCTGGAGTGGGGCACGGGCCCGCGCACGCCAGGAGCCCGGGGACGGGAGAGGGGCTGCGGATGAGGGCTTGGGAGGTCACCGGCCGGGGAGGCGCGCCGGGACGGCTGCGCCTGGCCGAGCGCCGCGTCCCGGAGCCTGCGCCCGGCGAGGTGCTCGTGCGCGTCGAGGCGTGCGGGGTCTGCCGGACCGACCTGCACGTCGCCGACGGCGACCTCGCGCCGCACCGTCCGCGCGTCGTCCCGGGGCACGAGGTGGTCGGCACCGTCGTCGCCCCGGAGTCGGGCGGCCGCTTCCGGGCGGGAGACCGTGTGGGGGTCGCGTGGCTGCGGCACACCTGCGGCGAGTGCCGCTGGTGCCGCAGCGGCGCGGAGAACCTCTGCCCCCGAGCGGAGTTCACCGGCTGGGACCACGACGGCGGGTATGCCGAGTACGTGGTGGCGCCGTCCGCGTTCGCCTACCGCGTGCCCGACTCCCTGCCCGCCGAGCAGGCCGCACCGCTGCTGTGTGCGGGCATCATCGGGTACCGCGCGCTGCGCCGGGCGGCGCTGCCCCCGGGTGGGCGCCTCGGGCTCTACGGGTTCGGCGCGAGCGCCCACCTCACGGCGCAGGTGGCCCTGGCCCAGGGGGCCGAGGTGCACGTCCTCACCCGCGGCGCTCGGGCCCGGCTCATGGCACTCGAGCTCGGCGCGTCGTCGGCGGGCGACGCGTACGACGCGCCCCCCGTCCCGCTGGACGCGGCCATCGTCTTCGCCCCGGTCGGCGACCTCGTGCCGGTCGCCCTCGAGGCGCTGGACCGTGGGGGCTCCCTGGTGCTGGCCGGCATCCACCTGAGCGACGTGCCGGTCCTGGACTACCAGCGGCACCTGTTCCTGGAGAAGCGGCTCACGACGGTCACCGCCAACACGCGGGCGGACGGCGAGGAGCTCATGCGGCTCGCCGGACGGCTGCAGGTGCGGGCGCAGGTGACGAGCTACCCCTTCGAGCAGGCGGACACGGCGCTGGACGACCTCGCGACGGGCCGTCTCACCGGCGTCGCCGTGCTGACGGGCTGGTCGGACGAGGCGAGGGTGACCCGCGAACGCCTCGCGCGCGGATGAGCGCCCGGCGCGCTGGGAACCCGGCGGTGAACCTGGCCGCCGTGCCCGCGGAACCCGGCCGCCGTGCCTGCGGAACCCGGCCCGCGCGGGGCGCGCGGGGACGCTGGACACCGCGGCATACCCGGCATGTTGGCGCTGCGGCGCCGGCGCTCAGTGGTGCCGCAGCGACACCTCGTGCTCGCCCGTGACCTGGGCGATGTCGGCGGTCGCCCGCTCGAGCAGGCGATCGGCCAGGGCGCGCAATGCGCGGGCCGCGGCCACCTCGTCGCCGATCTCGCGGTCCGGCAGGTCGCCGGCCCGGCACACGGCGCGCCCGGTCGCGTCGAGCTCGCGGCCCGGGTTGGTGCGCAGCACGGCACGGGCCCACGTCCGGTCCCCGCGCTCGGAGATGGCGACCCGCACGAGCCAGTAGCGCATCGTGGCCGGGCCGCTGTCGTCGGCTGTGGGCACCGGTGTGGCGGCGGTCTCGGGCGTCATGACCCGTCCTCCGGCTGCCCGTCCTCCGGCCGCCCGTCCTCCGGTCGCACGACCATGACGGGGCAGTGCGCGTGGTGCAGCACGCCCTGGCTCACCGACCCCAGCAGCAGCCCGCGGAACCCTCCGCGGCCACGGGTGCCGACGACGACCAGCTCGGCATCGCGCGAGGCGTCGGCGAGGGCCTCGACCGGGTGCGCGTTGAGGACGACGGTCCGCACCGGCACCTGCGGGTACTTCTCGGCCCACCCGGCGACGGCCTGCGCCGCGAGGGCCGACTCCGACTCGGCGATCCGCTCGCGTGCCTCGTCGGACTCCAGCATGGTCATGCCGGTGTCGGCCAGCTCGATCGACCAGGTGTGCACCACCGTCAGCGGGGCGCCGCGCGAGTCGGCCTCGCGGAAGGCCTCGCCGATGGCCGCGGTGCTGAGCTCCGAGCCGTCCGACCCCACGACGACCCCCGACGGGGCGGAGCTGGTGGCGGGCAGCTCACGCACGACGACCGCGGGGCAGTGGGCCCGGGCGGCCACGTCGACCGACGTCGACCCGAGGAAGGCGCTCGCGACCGTGCCACGGCCCCGTGCCCCCACCACGACGAGCCGCGCGTCCCTGGACGCGTCGACGAGCAGCATCCCCGGGCTGCCGATCCCGGTGGCGGTCGTGACCTGCGTGCCGGGGGAGACGCCGTGGATGCGCTGGCGCGCGGCGTGCAGGATGCGCTGGGCCACCGCGTCGGAGGCCTCCATGAGGGGCTCGATGTGGGGTCCCTGGACCGGTACCTGGCGGCCGTGCACGAGCATGATGCCGCACCCCTCCCGGACGGCCTCCTCGAGGGCCCAGTCGAGGGCGCTGCGGGTGTACGTGGCTCCGTCGACCCCGACGACGATGGGGCGGCCGGTGGGTGTGGTCATGGGGTTCCTCCCGGGTGCTCGCGTCGGCGCAGGCGCTCCATCTCGGCCTGCACCCGCTCGGGTCCCGGCTCGGGCCACAGGACGTCCCAGGCGTTGAACACCAGGCCGATCCCCCACCCGAGCAGGATGAATACCGGCCAGAAGAACCCGGCGCCGGTGACGAACCAGATGGTGATGAGCAGGCCGTTGACCATGACGTACGACAGGACGTGCGCCATCAGCCCCCGCTTGTCCTTGAGCCGCTTGAGCGCCCGCTCCCGCAGCTCGGTGTCCTCCGTCGTGTCCTGACCCATCGGTGTGCGCACGTGGTCTGACATCCGGACCATCTCCCTTCCCGTTCTCCAGCATCGGCCCGCAGGACGGCCTCAGGGACGGGCCGTTGGTCCCGGCGCAGCGGTCGGCCGCGCCCGGCGCCGTCGCCAGCGCCACACCTCGTCCGCACCCCACACCAGCACCGGCATCGGGAGCAGCAGGGCGACCTGCCACGGCTCGGGTGCAGCGGTCGAGAAGACGCGCTGCGCGGCCGGCAGGAGCACCACCGCGGCCGCGAACGCGAGCTCGAACGCGATGCCCCACCCCAGCAGCGGGTTGGTCAGGAGCCCGGTGCGTCGCAACGACGCACGCTGGGTCCGTGCCGCGACGGCGGTCCCGACCTGGCACGCCACGATCGCGAGGAAGGACATGGTGGTCGCCTGCTGCCACGTGTGGTGCAGCGGTCCCGTCGCGACGTCGGCGCCGGGCCGCCAGCCGCCGGCCCGCAGGGTGACCAGGTTTGCCGTGAGCACCAGTGCCGCGGACAGGCCCCCGAGCAGCCCCCACGCCCGGCCGAGCATCGTCCGGTCGACCACGTTCTGGCCACGGCGCCGTGGGGGCGCCTCCATGATCCCCGGTTCCGCCGGCTCCCGTCCGAGCGCCAGCGCGGGCAGCGTCTCCGTGCCGAGGTCGATCGCGAGGATCTGCATCACGGTGAGCGGCAACGGGATCCGCCCACCCGACAGGGCGTACGCGAGGAAGGGCACGACCTCCGGGGTGGCGTGGGCGAAGATGTACACGATGAACTTGCGGACGTTGTCGTAGACCTGCCGCCCGGACCGGACCGCGGCGACGATGGTGGCGAAGTTGTCGTCGGTGAGCACCATGGTGGCGGCCTCGCGGGCGACGTCGGTGCCGGTGCGGCCCATGGCCACCCCGATGTCGGCCCGGCGCAGCGCCGGCGCGTCGTTCACGCCGTCCCCGGTCATCGCCACGACGTGCCCGAGCGCACGCAGGGCGTCGGCGATCCGCAGCTTGGCCTCCGGTGAGCTGCGGGCGAAGATCAGCTCCTCGTGCGCCTCGAGCAGCGCGTCCAGCTCGGCGTCGCCCATCGCGTCGAGGTCTCGCCCGGTCACCACCGGGGTGCCCGCGTCGCCGATGCCGACCTGCTGCGCGATCCCCTTGGCCGTGAGCCCGTGGTCGCCGGTCACGATGACGAGCCGGATGCCGGCGGAGTGGCAGGCCTGCACGGCCGGCGCGATCTCGGTGCGCGGCGGGTCCACCATCGCGACGAGGCCGAGGAGCGTGAGGTCGCGCTCGGCACCGGCCCGTTCGAGCCGGTCGGGCTCCGCGGGGGACACGCGGCGGGACGCGACCCCCAGGACCCGCAGCCCCTCCCGCGCCCACGCGTCGACCAGCGCGAGGACGGCCGTGCGGTGGTCGTCGGTGAGCAGCAGGTCCGTGCCGTCCTGCGCCCCGACGAAGCGGCACAGCCCGACGAGCGACTCGGGTGCCCCCTTGGTCAGGACGACCCGGTCACGCCCGTCGGCGTGCACGGCCGACATCCGCTTGAGCGCCGGGTCGAAGTGGAACACCTGGAGCCGGTCGGCGTGGTCCGGGACGGGCAGGCCCGCCAGCGGGGCGGCGCGCAGCAGCGCGACCTCCGTCGGGTCGCCGTGCTCGACCGCCGGGGCGGACGGGTCCCAGGTGGCGCTGGTGCAGGCTGCCGCCGCGCGGACCAGGCGCCGTGCCCCAGCCAGGGGGGCGGTGGCGGACGGGTCGACCGTGGTGGTGCCGGACGGGGTCCAGCATCGGACGACGCGCATGCGGTTGAGCGTCAGGGTGCCGGTCTTGTCCGTGCAGATGACACTGGTCGACCCGAGCGTCTCCACGGCAGAGATCCGCTTGACCAGGGCCCCGCTGCGGGCGAGCAGCCGGACGCCCAGGGCCAGGGCGAGGGTGATCGTCGGGAGCAGCCCCTCGGGCACGTTGGCCACGAGCAGCCCGATGGCGAACTGGACCGTGTCCGCCACCGACATCCCGGCCACGAGCGTGCCGACGGGGATGAACGCCAGCCCGGTGCCGACGGCCACGAGGGCGATGAGTCTCGCGACCCGGGTGACCTGCTGCTCGAGCGGGCTGGGGTCGGGCTCGGTGCGCTGGGCCAGCGCCGCGATGCGCCCGAGCTCGGTGTGCATGCCCGTGGCGTACACGACCGCCTCCACCTCACCGCCCACGCACGAGGTGCCGCTGAAGAGCAGGTCGGTGGCCTCGAGCAGCGGGGCGTCGAGGCGGCCCTCGACGCCCCGGGCGACCGGGAGCGACTCGCCGGTCAGCGTCGACAGGTCGACCTCGACCGAGCCGCTGAGGATCCGTGCGTCGGCGGAGACCCGCTCGCCCTCGCCGACCGCCACGACGTCGCCGGGGACGAGCAGCCGTGCCTCGAGGGTCACGAGCTCGTCGTCGCGCCGGACGCGCACCTGCTGCGGGAGGTAGGCCTCGAGCGCCTCGACGGCGCGGACCGCGTGGCGCTCCTGGGCGAAGGCGAAGACGGCGTTGAGCAGCACGACCACGACGATCGCGACCGCGAGCGGGACGGTGCCGCTGGCGAGGGCCAGCAGCGCGGCGAGCCACAGCAGGGCCGCCAGCGGGTGCGTCAGCTGCCGGAGCAGCTCGCGGACCCACAGGCGCCGCCCGGACCGCACGAGCACGTTCTCGCCGGTGACGGCCAGCCGCCGGGCGGCCTCACGACCGGCGAGCCCGCGGCGGCTCGTGCGCAGGTCGCGCAGCAGCCGGTCCGCCGACTCCCGCGGGTCCGGCTCGCCCCGGGCTGCGAGGGTCGCCGCGGACACGGTGCCGGTCATCGGGCCCGGACGGTTCAGAGCGGACGCAGGGTGACGTCGTGCTCGCCGGTGACCTCCTCGATGTCCCCGGCGGCCGTGTCGAGGAGCCGGTCGGCGAGCCGCCGCAGCGCGCGGGCGACGGCCACCTCGTCGCCGATCTCCGGGACGTCGCTGTCGTGGGGCCCGCGGGCGCTGTCCCCGGCCGCCTCGATCGGCGTGGGGGAGTCGCCGTGCAGGACGGCACGGGCGTGCGTGGCGCCCTCGTGCTCGAACAGGGTGAGCTGGACCTGCCACTGGCGGATGCGCGGCGGGGTCGATGCCGAACCGGTCATGGGTCTCTCCTTCGCGGGGCCGGGACCGCCCGGGACCGGGCGGTGCGGGTGGTGGGCCGTCACACGACGACCCGCTCGCCGAGGCGCGGGAGCGCGACGGCGCAGTCCAGGTGCTCGCGGACCCGGTGGGCCAGCGCGTCCCGGGAGGCGGGCTCGCCGTGGACCAGGTAGACGACCTGGGGTGGCCTGGGCAGCCGGTCCAGCCAGGACACGAGCTCGTCGGCGTCGGCGTGGACCGAGAAGGTGTCGTCGACCACCACCTCGGCACGCACGCGGACGTACTGCCCGAGCACCTTGAGCTCACGCACCCCCTCCTGCAGCGAGCGCCCGCGGGTCCCCACCGCCTGGTAGCCGGTGAGCACCACGGTGTTCCTGGCGCGCGGCAGCAGGCTGGCGAGGTGGTGCACGACGCGGCCCCCGGTGGCCATCCCGGAGGCGGAGACGATGATGCAGGGAGTGCCCGGGGTGTTGAGCCGCCGGGACTCGTCGGCGGTCCTGGCCTCGTGCACGTCGGTCATCTCCAGCAGCTCGGCGATGGCGTCCGGTCGCATCTCCGGTGCGAGGTCGGGGCGCTGGTAGACCTCGAGGGCCGCGAGGGCCATCGGGCTGTCCACGTGGACGGGTACCGCCGGGATGCGGCCCTGCGCACGCAGCCTGGCCAGCGCGAGCAGCACGAGCTCGGTGCGGTCGACGGCGAAGGCCGGGATGAGGACGGAGCCCCCGCGCCCGATGGTCCGGCGGATGGCAGCCGCGAGCGGCTCGTGCTGGTCCGAGCCCGCGGAGTGCGGGTGCAGTCGGTCGCCGTACGTCGACTCCAGCACGACGACGTCCGCGGCAGGCGGGTCCTCGCGCGGCAGCAGGAGCGGGTGGGTGGGGCGACCCAGGTCGCCGGAGAAGAGCACCGAGCGCCCGCCGGTCGTGACGTGCACCGAGGCCGACCCCAGCACGTGCCCGGCGCGGTGGAGGGTCACCGTGGCCCCGCCCGCGGTGTGCTGCGCCGTCGCGAACGGCACGGGCCGCACGAGGTCGAGGACGCGCTCGACGTCGGAAGCGGTGTACAGGGGCAGCGCGGGGTCGTGCTTGGAGTACCCCGCCGCCTGGGCGTATGCCGCCTCCTCCTCGAGCAGGTGCGCACTGTCCCGCAGCACGATCGGGAGCAGGCCGGCGGTGCCGGCGCTGGCCCACACCGGACCGTGGAAGCCCTGGCGCACCAGTGCGGGCAGGTAGCCGCAGTGGTCCAGGTGCGTGTGGGTGAGGACGACGTCGTCCACGGTCTCCGGGTGCCCGATGGTGTGCTCCCAGTTGAGCCGGCGCCAGGACCGCTCGCCCTGGTAGAGGCCCGCGTCGACCAGCGTCCGCGAGCCCGCGTGCTCCACGACGAACTTGCTGCCGGTCACGGTGCCGGCCGCCCCGGCGAAGCTGAGGATGACGGACACGGTGGCTCCCTCCGGCCGCCGCCGGCTGGTCCCGACGTCTCGTCCTGCGGGGCGGCCCACCGCGGACTGGAACCATCGTCGGGGCTCCCGGGCGCCCGACCACAGGGACCTTGGACCCGGGCCGGCAACCCGCTGCCGACGGGACAGTGGGCGCAGGGGAGGGAGGCTGGTGAGGGCGGTGCCGGGGAGGACGTTGACGCGTGACGGCGCGCCCGTGGTGCTCCGGGTACCGCGCCTGGACGACCTGGACCGCATCCAGCGACTGCTCGACGGGTTGTCCCCCCGGTCCAGCTACCAGCGGTTCCTCTCCGCGTCCCCCCTGTCGGAGGAGTACACGGCGGTCCTGCTGGACCGGCACCGGACGCTGGACGCCCTCGTCGCGACCATGGGGGACGCCGTCGTCGCCGTGGGGTCGACCCACCGCCTCGACGCGGACAGCGCGGAGTTCGCGGTGGCCGTCGCCGACCGCGTCCAGGGCCACGGCGTGGGGACGCTCGTGCTCGAGGGCCTGGTGGACCGGTCGCTCGCGCGCGGGCTGCACACGCTCAGCGGGCAGGTCCTGGGCACCAACGGCCAGATGCTCGACGTCCTGCGCCACCTGGGCCCCGACGTGCGCGTGGACGCGTCCGAGGGGGTCGCCGACGTCTGGATCGACCTGGACCGCGTGGAGGACCTCCACCGCGCCATGGGCGCGCGCACCGACATCGCCTGGCACGAGTACCTCGAGCCGCTGTTCCACCCGGAGTCGGTCGTGGTCGTGCACGAGGACGGACCCGAGCGGTGGGCCGCGGGACCGGGTGCGCTCCGGGTCCACAGCAGCGCTCCCGTGCGCCACCTCACGGTGCCGCTCCGTGGCCCCGGCCGCGAGTTGCCGCCCCTGCTGGACCTCGCCGTCGTCGGCGACGTCTCGGACCCGGCACGCGTGGTCCGTGACGTCGTCGGCGCCGGGGCCAGGGCGGTTGTGCTCGGGTCCGGACGGCCCGCCCAGGAGGTGACCACGACCGTCCTGGAGGCCGCCCGAGTCGCCGCAGCCATCGGCGCCCGTGTCGTGGGGCCGGGGGCGCGCCTCGTCGCGGGGACGCGGGAACCGGGCGCACTGGGGATCGGGACGGCGGCCGCGCACCTGCGACCCGGGACGGTGGCGGTCGTGGGCGACCGGGGCCGCGGGACCGAGCTCGTCACGCGGCTGGCCCGGCACCACGTCGGCGTCGCGGCGGCTGTCGACCTCGGTGCCGCGGTCGGCGTGGGCGTGCCGGACGCCGCCGCCTGGCTCGCGGGCGAACCGGGGGTCGGTGTCGTGCTCGTGTCGTCGGACACGACGAGCGGCCGTGCGCTGGCCCGGGCCCTGGCCCACCAGGCGCCGCACGGGGCGCCCGTGGTGGCCAGGCTCGGCCAGGGGCCCACGACCGGGGGCGGCTCCCCGTGGTTCGTGCCGGCCGCCGACGTGCACGAGCTGGTGTCGACCGGCCGGCTCTGCGCCACCGGCACCGGGTCCCAGGCAGCACGGGTGGTGCTGCTGACCAACGACCCGTGGAGCGGGCACGCGGGTGCCAACCGGCGCCTGCCGGCGCTGGGCCTGTCGCTGCCCGACCTCACGCAGTACGTCGAGCGCCGGGTCAAGGCGCTGGTCCCGGGCACGCGCGTGCGCGGTGCGGTCGTGGCCCTCGACCGCGACGTCGAGGCGGGACAGCTGGCGGCCGTGCTCGACAGCCTGTGCGAGGAGCCGGGCGTGGACGCGGTCGTCGTGGACGTGGCGCCCACGCCGCGGCTGCGTCGGCGGGAGCTGGACCGGGTCGTCGGCCTCGTGCACGAGTCGCACCCGGGCGTTGCCCTCCTCCTGGTGGACGGGGGACCGGTCGGTGCGCACGGGCACCCGCTGCGCAGCGACGTGCCCGGCTTCGCCGACGACGTCACGGCACTGCGGGCCCTGGCGGTCGCCGGTCGTGCCGGGCGCCTCGAGGACTGCGAGGGCCTCCTGCCCCCGCGGGGAACCGGCGGCCACCGGCGTCAGTGACCGGGTCCCACGCGCCCCGTCCGTGACGCGCCCTGCCCGTGACGTGCCCCGCACCCGTGACCCCGTGGGCACGCACCCGTGGCCCCCGGGAGACACGCCACCCACGGACCGGGACCAAGGTCCCGTCCCGCGGCGCCGGACGCGGCCTAGCGTCTGCAGGAGGGCGCTGGGCCGGTGGTGCGGTTGGCACCCAGGGAGCGCTGGTACGCGCCCTGCCCGGAGGGGCTGGGTCGTCCCGGGTGCGTCAGGCGCACCGGGGACGACCCAGCGGACCCGGACCGGCTGCGGCCCGCGTGGGGAGCAGGCTCAGATGAAGAGCAGCTGGGCGCCGTCGGTCTTCTCGATGAAGTCGGCGGCGCTGATGATGCCCTCGACCTCCTCGTAGAGGTCCTCCTCGGTCAGGTGGTTCATGTCGGCCGACAGCCGGCACGCCCACAGGTGGCCGCCCGAGTCGACGATCTGCTGGAGGAACTCGGGCACCTCGGGGACGTCGACGTCGGCGATCGACTTCCGCAGCCGCGACGTCGCCATGTGAGTGATCCCCGGGAGGCCGCCGAGACCCTGCGGCATGTGCGTGGCCGTGTTGCCCAGCGGGCTGAACTTGAGCTCGCCCATGGTCTTCTTGTTGATCATGTCGAAGCCCCAGAAGGTGAAGAACAGGTGCGTCTCCACCCCCTCGCCGAGGGCGGCGTTGGCCAGGATCAGCCCCGGGTACGCCATGTCGAGGTTCCCCTTGGAGCAGATGATGGCGAGCTTGCGGCCCGCCGTGGCCTCGGTGCCGAAGTCCGGGATGATGGCGGGGGCCGTGTCGGTGGTCATCGTGCGTTCTCCTTCTCGTGCAACGGTGTCGGGGTGGGCGGCGGCCGGTCAGACGCAGCCGTGCGGCTTGGGCAGGCCCGCGACGTAGGCGAGCTTCTTCGCCGGCTTCTGCGGGAAGAGGGCGAAGAGCTGCTTGACCGGTATGCCGCCCACGGTGCTGATGCGCCGCAGCGTCGCCGTCTCGCCCTGGTCGGCGAAGTCCTGGCGCAGGAACCGGATGGCGCGCCAGTGCTCGTCGGTCAGGTCGATGCCGATCTGGGCGGCCAGGGCCTTCGCGAGGTCCTCGTCCCACTCGGCGTACTCGGTGAGGAAGCCCTCGGGGTCGACCTGGACCGTGTGGCCTGCGATCGTCGTGACGGGCATCGCACTTCTCCTTCTCTGGTGGTCAGATGTGGACCGCGGCGTCCGCCGTGGACGGTTCGGCCGGGACCTGCTTGCCCGTCATCGACATGTGGTCGGGCAGCGGCAGGTAGCGCCCGGGGAGCAGGACGTTCCAGTAGATCCAGCGGAACGCGAGCTTCCCGAGGTGGTTGGCGCGGGTCTCCTTGAGCAGGCTCAGCGGCCCGACCCCCGGCAGCGGGAACTTCCCCGGCAGCGGCTGGGTGTCGTAGTTGAAGTCGATGAGCAGGCCCTTGCCGTCACCGGACTCGACGAAGCAGTTGGCGTGCCCGTCGAAGGAGTGCGGCATCGGGCGGCCGGCGGCGTGGGCCACGAAGTTCTCGACGAACAGGTCGACTGCGAAGTGCGCGACGGACCCGGCCTTGGAGGCGGGGATGTCGGAGGCGTCGCCGACGGCGAAGATCGTGTCGTACCTCGTGGAGAGCAGGGTGTGCTTGTCGACCGGGACGTAGTTCAGCTCGTCACCCAGGCCCGACCGGGCCACGTAGTCGGCGCCCATGTTGAGCGGGACCGTGACGAGCAGGTCGAACGGCACCTCGCGCTCGTCGTAGGAGACGAGCGCCTTGTGCTCGTCGTCGACCCGCTCGACCATGAAGTCGGGCTCGACGAGGATCTTGCGCTCCTCGAGCATCGACCCCAGGTGGGCGGAGGCGATGGGCTGGGTGAACGCCCCCGACAGCGGGGTGACGAAGACCAGCTCGACCCGGTCGCGCACCCCCCGCTCGCGCAGGTGGGCGTCGGCCAGGAACGTGAACTCCAGCGGCGCGACCGGGCACTTGATCGGCATCTCGGTGACGTGGACGACGAGCCGGCCGTGGTCGAAGCGCCGCAGCGCGTCGGCCAGGGCCCGGGACCCGTCGAACGTGTAGAAGTCGAAGATGCTGCGGCGCCACTCCTCGCCCAGCATGCCGGGCGTCTGGTCCGGCCGCGGCGACGTGCCCGTCGCGATGACGAGGTAGTCGTACGCGAGGGTGCGTCCGTCCTGCAGGTGCACGACCTTCTCGTCCGGTGCGACCCGGTCGATCTCGGCCAGCACCAGGTCGACCCCGTCGGGGATGAACCGGTGCCGCTTGCGCACGACCTGCTCGGGCGCATACGTCCCGAACGGCAGGAAGAGGAAGCCGGGCTGGTAGAGGTGGTCGTCGTCGCGGTCGACCACGGTGATCTGCCACGACCTGCGGTCGAGCCTGCGTCGCAGCTTGTTCACGACCATCGTTCCGGCGGTCCCACCGCCGAGCACCACGAGGCGCTTCACGACCGTCCCCTCCTCAGGAGCGAGCCGTGAGGACGACCTTGAGGGCCTGGGTGTCCGCCGCGTTGGCGAAGACCTCGTAGGCGTCCATGAACTCGTCGAGGTGGAAGTGGTGGGTCACGAGCTGGCCGAGGTCGAGCTGGCGGCTGGAGAGCAGCCGCAGCAGGGTCGGCGTCGAGTACGTGTCGACCAGGCCGGTCGTGATGGTGACGTCCTTGATCCACAGGTCCTCGAGGTGCAGGGTCGCCGGCTTGCCGTGGACGCCCACGTTGGCGACGGTGCCGCCGGGCCGCACCAGCGCGGCGCACTGCTCGAACGTGCCGGGGACGCCCACGGCCTCGATCGCCACGTCGGCGCCCAGGCCGTCGGTGAGGCCACGGACGACCTCGAGCGCGTCGTCGTGCGTCGCGTTGACGACGACGTCGGCGCCGACCCGCTTGGCCGCCTCGAGCCGGGAGTCGGCCAGGTCGATGGCCACGACGTGGGCGGGGCTGAAGAGCTTGGCGCCCATGATCGCGGACAGGCCGATGGGGCCGGCGCCGACGACGGCGACCACGTCACCGGGGCGCACGTGCCCGTTGAGGACACCGACCTCGTACCCGGTCGGGCCGATGTCGGCCAGCATGAGGACCTCCTCGTCGGTGACGCCGGCGGGGATGGCGAAGGTCGACGTGTCGGCGAACGGCACCCGCACGTACTCGGCCTGCGTGCCGTCGATGAGGTGGCCGAGGATCCAGCCGCCGCCGCCCAGGCACTGCCCGTACCGGCCCTCGCGGCAGTACCGGCACGACCCGCACGCGGTGATGCAGGACACGAGCACCCGGTCGCCGGGGGAGAGGTTCTTGACGCCGGCGCCGACCGACTCGACCGTGCCGACCGCCTCGTGGCCGAGGATCCGCCCGTCGGTCACGGCAGGGACGTCACCCTTGAGGATGTGCAGGTCCGTGCCGCAGATGGTGACGGCGTCGACGCGCACGATGGCGTCGGTGTCGTCCTGGATCGAGGGCTTCGGGACCTCCTCCCACGCCTTGCGGCCCGGTCCGTGGTAGACGACGGCATGCATGGTGAGCTCCTCTCGCGGCCCGCACGGTGCAGGTCCCACCGACCACTCCACCGTGAGCCGGCCCCGGGCAGGAGAGACCTAGGTCCCGTGTGGCCGAGGACACGCCCCGGGGGGTATGCCGGGTGCCCGGTCGCCGCGTGCCCCGGTCGGCGCGGGTCGGCGCGGGGCGGCGCGGAAGGCGCGTCAGCCGAGCGCCACGGTGAGGAGGATGACGCAGTCCTGCAGCGCCTGCGCGCCGTGCCGGTCCTCGGGGATGGCGACCAGCTCGCCCGCGCGGACGGTCCACGACGCGCCGCCTGCGGCATACAGGCGTGCACTGCCGATGACGACCTGGAAGGTGGCGGCCGCGGGCGACTCGTGCTCGCCGAGCTCGGAGCCCTCGGTGAGCGCCATGAGGACGGCACGCTGGGCCGTGCCGCCGACCAGCAGGCGCGAGGCGTGGCCGTTGGACTGGCTGCGCGCCTGGCCGAGCAGCTCGGAGCCGGCCCGGTGCAGGTCGATCGGCTCGTGGTCCGCGGGGTGCTCGGTGCTCATCGCGACCTCCCTGCCTTCTCCCAGCCGCGGGCGGGTGCGCGCGTGCCCTCGCGTGCCTCGTCCCGGCTGCGGTAGACGATGTACGGGCGGGTGAGGTAGCCCACCGGGGCGCTGAAGACGTGGACCAGCCGCGTGAACGGCCAGAGCGCGAAGAGCACGAACGCCACGAGGGCGTGCAGCTGGAACCCGACCGGTGCGTCGGCGATGAGGGAGGTGTCGGGCCGGAACAGGAAGATGCTGCGCCAGTAGGGGGAGACGCCCTCGCGGTAGTCGTAGTGGCCGAAGATGCTGCTGGCCACGGTGTTCCACATGCCGAGGACGATCACGCCGGCGAGGAAGACGTACATGAGCTTGTCCATCCGCGTGGTCGCCATGAAGACCGGCCCGACCGTGCGCCGCCGGTAGACGAGGATCACCAGTCCGGCCAGCGTCGCCAGCCCTGCGAGGCCACCGAGGGTGACGGCGAGGAAGTGGTACAGCCCCTCGTGGACGCCGACGGCCTCGGTCCAGCTCTTGGGGATGACCAGCCCGACCACGTGGCCGCCCACGACGCCGAGCAGGCCGAAGTGGAACAGCGGGCTGCCCCAGCGCAGGAGGCGGTTCTCGTAGAGCTGGCTGCTGCGCGTCGTCCAGCCGAACTTGTCGTAGGTCCACCGCCAGTAGTGCCCGACGACGAAGACGGCGAGGCAGCTGTAGGGGACGATCACCCACAGAAAGGTGTCCATCAGGGCGCTCCTACCGGGATGGTCGGGCCGAGGTCGGTCGGCTCGGTGGGTCGGGGGTTGAGCCGGGGGTCGAGGGCGTACGGCTGGGTGTCGAGCCCGACGTCCTCCGACGGCGGTCCCGCGGCAACGAGCGCGGCGAGCTGCTCCTCGTCGTCGCCGCGCAGCGCCGGCAGCGTGGCGACGAGGGCGCACACGACGTCGTGCCAGCGAGACCCCTTGTCCGCCAGCGCGATCCGAAGCACCTCGACGCCCGCGCGGTGGTCCTGGAGCAGGCGCCAGGCGACCTCCAGGTCTGCCGTGGCACCGAACTCCAGGACGACACCGAGGTGGTCGGGCAGCTCGTCGGTGTCGAGCTCGGCACCTGCGCGCCGGTAGGCCTGCTTGACCTGCACGAGCGCCAGCCCGCGCTTGCGGGTGTCGCCGTGGGCGAAGTACGTGAGGTAGAGGCAGCAGCGGCGCGTGATGTCGAACGTCTCGACGTACTCGCGCTGCAGCTCCCCGAGCGACGTGCTGTCCACCCCGGCCAGGAACCGGCGCAGCGGGTCGGCGACGGGTGCGGGCAGAGGCGCCACCGCCGACTCGAGCAGGGGGCGCCGGTAGAGCAGCTCCTCGGTCGGGTAGTCGAGCAGCAGCGACACGACCTGCCACGCCGTGGCGAGGGTCCCGTCGTCCAGGCGCCCGGCCGGGGCTCCGGCGCTGCGCCGGCGGCCGGGCATCACCGGTCGTCCTCGGGGCGCTTCTTCGGGAACAGGCCCCGGGGTGAGCCCTTGCCGTCCCAGTTGAGCAGGTTGACCCGTCCGCGCAGGCGGCCCTGCGCCTCCGGGGCGTCCGCGCCGCTGAGGTCGTCGGCGGTCTGGCGCTGGCGCAGCATCTGGAAGTTCTCCACCGCCACCGGCGTGAGCCCGCCCGAGCCCTCGCCGAACGGCCCGGACTCGCCCATCATCCCGGGACCGCCCTCGTAGTCGAGCGAGCACTCGGTGGCCAGCTCCTCCAGGGCGTGCGCCTGCTCCGCGTGGGCGGTCGGGATGACGTAGCGCTCGTCGTACTTGGCCAGCGCGAGCAGCCGGAACATGTCGTACATCGTCTCGCCGTCCATGCCGACGGCCTGCGGGATCGACTCGTCGGGGTCGCGGCCCAGGTTGATGTCGCGCATGTACGACCGCATCGCGGCCAGCTTCTTGAGCACCCCCTCGACCGGCGCGGTGTCCCCGGCGGTGAAGAGGTTGGCGAGGTACTCCACCGGGATCCGCAGCGTGTCGATCGCCGCGAAGAGGTTGCCGCGGTCCTCGGCGTCGTGGCCGGTGTCGCGCACGACGTCCACGACGGGCGACAGCGGCGGGATGTACCAGACCATCGGCATGGTGCGGTACTCCGGGTGCAGCGGCAGCGCGACCTCGTACCGGGAGATGAGGGCGTGCACGGGGGAGCGCCGCGCGGCCTCCACCCAGTCGCGCGGTATGCCGGCCAGCTCGGCCTCGCGCTGCACCTCAGGGTCGTCGGGGTCGAGGAACACGGCGCGCTGCGCGGCATACAGCTCGTGCTCGTCCTCGACGGACGCCGCCTCGAGCACCTTGTCGGCGTCGTAGAGGACGAGCCCGATGTACCGCAGCCGACCCACGCAGGTCTCCGAGCACACCGTCGGTATCCCGACCTCGACGCGCGGGTAGCAGAAGGTGCACTTCTCGGCCTTGCCGGTGCGGTGGTTGAAGTAGACCTTCTTGTAGGGGCAGCCGGACACGCACATCCGCCAGCCGCGGCACCGGTCCTGGTCGACGAGGACGATTCCGTCCTCCGAGCGCTTGTAGATCGCTCCGCTCGGGCAGGATGCGGCGCACGACGGGTTGAGGCAGTGCTCGCAGATCCGCGGGAGGTAGAACATGAACGTCCGCTCGAACTCGAGCTTCACCTTGTCGGTGATGTTCCTGAGCATGACGTCACGCGCGGCGTTCTCCCCGCTCCCGCCGAGGTTGTCGTCCCAGTTGGCCGACCACGACACGTTGACCGGCTTGCCGGTGATGAGGGAGATGGGCCGGGCGACCGGGAAGTGCTGCTGCGCCGGGGCGCTGAGCAGCGTCTCGTAGTCGTAGGTCCACGGCTCGTAGTAGTCCTCGATCGAGGGCAGTTTGGGGTTGGAGAAGATGCTCGCGAGCTTGCGCCACCGGCTGCCCGAGCGCAGCGTCAGGCGGCCGCGGCTCGTCAGCGCCCAGCCGCCCTGCCAGTGGTCCTGGTCCTCGTAGGTGCGCGGGTACCCCAGGCCAGGGCGCGTCTCGACGTTGTTGAACCAGACGTACTCGGTGCCCGCGCGGTTGGTCCACGCCTGCTTGCACGTGACCGAGCAGGTGTGGCACCCGATGCACTTGTCGAGGTTCATCACCATGGCCATCTGCGCCATGACCCTCATCAGTACTGCACCTCCTGGGAGCGGCGGCGGATGACCGTGACCTCGTCGCGCTGGTTGCCGGTCGGGCCGAGGTAGTTGAACGCGAAGGACAGCTGCGCGTAGCCGCCGATGAGGTGGCTCGGCTTGACCAGGATGCGCGTGAGCGAGTTGTGGATGCCGCCGCGCCGCCCGGTCTTCTCGGTGAGTGGCACGTCGATGAGCCGGTCCTGGGCGTGGTGCATGTAGACCGTGCCCTCGGGCATCCGGTGGCTGACGATGGCCCGCGCGTTGACGACACCGTTGCGGTTGACCGCCTCCACCCAGTCATTGTCCTTGATGCCGACCTTGGCGGCGTCCTTGTCGGAGATCCAGATCGCCTGGCCGCCACGGGAGAGCGAGAGCATGAACAGGTTGTCCTGGTACTCGCTGTGGATCGACCACTTGTTGTGCGG
Source organism: Phycicoccus sp. 3266 (assembly GCF_031456495.1). Classification (NCBI taxonomy): domain Bacteria; kingdom Bacillati; phylum Actinomycetota; class Actinomycetes; order Micrococcales; family Intrasporangiaceae; genus Phycicoccus; species Phycicoccus sp. 3266. Next base: position 349,263 of record NZ_JAVDUW010000003.1, read on the forward strand.
CGTGAGGTACCGGACGGTGACCCCGAGCTCGCTCATGCTGCCGATCTCCGGCTCTCCGAACACCTGGGTCATGTCGAGCGGTGGCTTGTAGACGGGCAGCCCCTCGCCGAGCTCCTGCATCCAGTCGTGGTCGAGGTAGAAGTGCTGGCGGCCGGTGAGGGTGTGCCAGGGCTTGAGCCGCTCGACGTTGATGGTGAAGGGGGAGTAGCGCCGACCGCCGGTCTCCGACCCGGACCACTCCGGGCTGGTGATGACGGGTACCGGCGCGGCCTGGGTGTCGGCGAAGGTGATCTGCTTGCCCTCGTGCTCGGCCGCGAGGTCGTGCAGGAGGTGGCCGGTGCGCTTCTCGAGGGTCTTGAACCCCTGGGTGGCGAGGTGGCCGTTCGTGGTGCCCGACAGCGCCATGATCGTCTCGGCCACGTGGCGGGCGTCCACGAGCGAGGGCCTGCCGTCGCCCGCGCCGCCGCGGACGACGCCGTTCTTGTGGCGCAGGTACTCGACCTCGCGCTTCACGTCGTAGGCCACGCCCTTCTGCGCGGTGCCGAGGGTGTCCATGAGCGGGCCGAGGGAGACCATCTGGTCGTGGACCGCGCCGTAGTCGCGCTCGACGACGACGAGCTTGGGCATCGTCCTCCCCGGCACCGGGTCGCACTCGCCGAGCGCCCAGTCGCGGACCCGCCCGTGTGGTGTGGCCATGGCGTCCGGCGTGTCGTGCAACAGGGGAGCGGCGACCAGGTCCCTGCGCACCCCGAGGTGCTTGGCACCCAGCGGCTGGAACGCCTCGGCGACGGCCAGGAAGATGTCCCAGTCCGTCCTCGTCTGCCACGGCGGGCTGATGGCCGGGTTGAACGAGTGGATGAACGGGTGCATGTCCGTGGTGTTGATGTCGTGCTTCTCGTACCACGTGGCCGCCGGCAGGACGACGTCGCTGAAGATCGTCGAGCTCGTCATCCGGAAGTCGAGCGTGCAGAGCAGGTCGAGCTTGCCCTCGGGCAGGTCGTCGCGGTCCGGGCGGGCCGAGACCGAGCTGTCGGTGCCGAGCAGGTGGCGCAGGAAGTACTCGTTGCCCTTGGCCGAGGAGCCGAGCAGGTTGGCCCGCCACATCATCAGCACCCGCGGCCAGTTCTCCGGCGCGTCGGGGTCCTCGCAGGCGAAGCGCAGGCTGCGGTCGGTGAGCCCCGCGACGACGTGGTCGGCCGGCGACCTCCCCTCGGCCTCGGCCTCGTCGACGAGGTCCAGCGGGTTGCGGTCGAAGGTCGGGTAGGACGGCATCCAGCCGAGCCGCGCGGACTGCTGGAGCAGCTCGTGGGTGCTGCGGTCGTCGAGCATCCCGGTGCCGGTCGCCCCGGCGAGCGAGCCGGCCTCGTAGTGGTCGTAGTGGTGCTGGTCGGTGTGCAGGTACCAGTAGGCGGTCTGGATCATCTGCCGCGGCGGCCGCACCCAGTCCAGCGCGAACGCCATCTGTGCCCAGCCGGTGATGGGTCGGGCCTTCTCCTGCCCGACGTAGTGCGCCCAGCCCCCGCCGTTGCGCCCCTGGCAGCCGGTGATGGTGGTCAGGAGCAGCATGCAGCGGTAGGTCTCGTCGGAGTGGAACCAGTGGTTGGTGCCCGCCCCCACCAGGATCATGGAGCGACCCCCCGTGTCGGCCGCGTTCTGGGCGAACTCGCGGGCGATCCGCGCGACCGCCTGCGCCGGCACGCCCGTGATCGCCTCCTGCCAGGCGGGGGTGTAGTGCCCCTCGGCGTCGTCGTACCCCGACGGCCAGCTGCCCGGAAGTCCCTCTCGCGCAACGCCGTACTGCGCCAGCAGCAGGTCGAAGACGGTCGTCACGAGGTGGCCGGCGACCCGGCGCACGGGCACCCCGCGGCGCACGACCTCCGAGCCCCCACGCGGCAGGTCGAAGCGCGGCAGGTCGACGAGCGCGGTGCCCTCGCTGGTGTCCTGGAGGCTGAGCGCGGGCACGACGTCGCCGAGGTCGAGGTTCCAGCGGCCCTCGCCCTGCTCGCCGAACCGGTCGCCGAGCGTGCCGTTGGGCACGACGTGCTGCCCGGTGACGGAGTCCACGAGGACCGTCCGGAAGGCGGCGTTCTCGGCCTGCGCCTCCACGCCGCCGAGGTCGGCCGCGGTGAGGAACTTCCCCGGCCTGTATGCCGGGTGCCCACCGTCCGCGGCACCCGAGCCCCCGGTGCCGTCCGGGCCGGCGCCCGGCCGGCCGGCATACTCCTCGAGGCACACGAGGAACGGCAGGTCGGTGTAGCGGCGGGTGTACTCCTCCAAGTACTCCACCTGCTGGTCGACGAAGAACTCCTTGAGCACCACGTGACCCATCGCCATGGCGAGCGCGCCGTCGGTGCCGGGCGCGGCCGGAAGCCACTCGTCGGCGAACTTCACGTTGTCGGCGTAGTCGGGGGAGACGACGACGACCTTCTGGCCGCGGTACCGCGCCTCGGCCATCCAGTGGGCGTCGGGGGTGCGGGTCACCGGGACGTTCGAGCCCCACATGACGAGGTAGCCGGCGTCCCACCAGTCGCCCGACTCGGGCACGTCGGTCTGGTCGCCCCAGATCTGCGGCGAGGCCACGGGGAGGTCGGCGTACCAGTCGTAGAACGAGAGCATCGACCCGCCGATGAGCGACACGAACCGTGCACCGGAGGCGTGCGACACCATCGACATGGCGGGGATGGGGGAGAAGCCGGCGATCCGGTCAGGCCCCCATCGCTTGATGGTGTGGACGTTGGCGGCCGCCACGATCTCGGCCGCCTCGCCCCAGCTGGCACGGACGAGGCCTCCCTTCCCGCGGGCGGCCTTGTAGCGCCTGGCCTTCTCGGGGTCGTCCACGACGTCGGCCCACGCCAGGACAGGGTCGCCGAGCCGGGCCTTGGCCTCGCGGTACATCTCGAGCAGCACGCCGCGGACGTAGGGGTAGCGGACCCTGGTGGGGGAGTAGGTGTACCAGGAGAAGGCGGCTCCGCGCGGGCAGCCGCGGGGCTCGTACTCCGGCCGGTCGGGCCCGGTCGACGGGTAGTCGGTCTGCTGCGCCTCCCACGTGATGATGCCGTCCTTGACGTACACCTTCCACGAGCACGAGCCGGTGCAGTTGACGCCGTGGGTCGAGCGGACGACCTTGTCGTGGCTCCAGCGGTCTCGGTAGAACGCGTCGCCCGCGCGGCCGCCCTTGGCGTGGATGCTGCGCCGGTCGGCCGACACCTCCGCCCGGGTGAAGAACCGCCGGGTGCCGACGAGGGCCTCGGCGAGGGGACCGTCCAGGCCCGGGGTGGTCGGGTCGTCGGTGGTGGTCACGGGCGGGCCTCCTGCTGGGCTCGTCAGGCGTGCTGGTGGGCGGTGGCGTGCTGGTCGTGCTGGTCCTCGTCGTGCGGGTGGTGATGTGCGTGGTCGTGGCTGTGCGGTTCCGGCTCGAGGGCGGAGCCCGCCACGACGCGGGCGGTCTCGACCGACGCCCAGGCGTCCGCGTCGAGGATCGACAGCGAGGCGGGAAAGAGGCCGTCCTGCTCCTTGAGGATGTGGTCGCGCAGGCGCTCCATGGCCGCCAGGAGCTCGGCCGGCCACCGCGGGTCCGGCGGAGTGCCGTGCGCCGCGCGGACGAGCACCGCCTCGATCTCGCGGTGCTCGCGCTCCAGCCCGGCGACGTGGCCGGGGAACTCGGGCGCGAGGTGTGGGAACAGCCCGTGCTCCTCGACCTCGGTGTGCGGCCGGAGGATCCGCGCGATCCGCCGCGCCATGGCCGCGGCGCCGTCGACGTCACCGTCCCGCACGCACACCCGGACCCGGGCGATCTCGGCGACGACGGCGTCGTGCTCGCGGGTGAGCTCGGCGATGGCCGCGATGTCCTGGCAGCCGCAGTACTCACACACTGGCGGCCCGCACTCCCTTGCGGCGGGCGGTGCCACGCACCAGGGTCAGGGTCAGCAGCAGGCAGCCGACGGCGACCAGGGCGAGCAGGACCAGGCCGATGCCGTAGGACCCGGTGCTGTCGTAGACGCTGCTCATGACCAGCGGCGGGACGAAGCCGCCGAGGCCACCTGCGGCACCCACCAGCCCGGTCACCGAGCCGACCTGCGCGGCCGGCGCGGTCCGGGCGACGAGGGCGAAGGTCGCGCCGCTGCCGGCCCCGAGCGCCGCCGCCATGACGAGGAACGCGGCCGTGCCCACCGGGGCGAGGTCCGGGGTGGCCGCCTGGACGGCCGCACCCGCGGCGACGACCCCGAAGACGCCCGCGAGGACGGGCACCGCGCCGAACCGGTCGGCGAGCCAGCCGCCCACCGGCCGCATCACGACGGCCACGAGGACGAAACCGGCCATGCGGTTGGCCGCGTCCGCCTGCTCGAGCCCGTATGCCGTCTTGAGGTAGGCGGGCAGGTACACCGAGAAGGCGACGTACCCGCCGAAGGCGACGGCGTAGAGGATGCACGCCTGCCAGGCGATCGGCAGGCGGGCCGCCGCCGCGAGCCGGGTCCCGACGCCGGTCGTCGGGACCACGCGGCCGGGTGCGTCGCGCAGCAGGAGCCACGCCACGACGGCATACACCGCAAGGGCGGCCGCGGTGATGAGGAAGGGGGCGGCCTCACCCACCCCCTTGACCAGCTTGACCGTCGTGAGCGCGCTGATCGCGGTGCCGCCCATGCCCGCCCCGAAGACCCCGATGGCGAAGCCACGCCGCTCCGGCGGGAACCAGGCATTCACGAACGGGACCCCGATGGCGAACGTGGTGCCACCGATGCCGAGGAAGAACCCGCCGACGAGCAGCCCGGCGAACGAGTGCTGCCCGGCAAGGCCGAGGTACAGGACGGGCACGATGGTCGCGACCGACACCACCGGGAACATCAGCCGGCCACCGAGCCGGTCGGTGAGCGCGCCCACCGGGATGCGCCCGAGCGAGCCCACGATGACGGGGACCGCCACGAGCAGCGCCTGCTGTCCCGAGCTGAGCGCCAGGACGTCCTTGAAGCGTGGGCCGAGGGGGCTCAGCAGCGCCCAGGCCCAGAAGTTCACCGCGAAGCCGACCGTGGCGAGGACGAGCATCCGGGCCGCGAGGCGCTGGTTCGGTGGCACGGGTGCGACCCCCTTGTCCAACCTGCCGTCGAGTGCGGAGCCTGCGGAGCGTTCTGTCATGGAGTCCTACCAGAGTGGGGGCTGTCGAGCGAGGGGAGCCTGGAGCGGGCGCGCTTCGCGCACCCAGAAGGGTGGCGTCTGCCCGGTGCCGCCGAAAAGGGACCTTCGGCCCGGTTCCCGGACGATCCACCCCGAGAGGCTGGTGGTGCCGCGAGACCGCTCCGGACGTGCCCTCCGGGCCGGCCGGTCCGGCGAGGAGGTGCGACGTGGGGAGCGAGCAGGCACCCGCGAACGTGGCCCCTGCCCGGGGTGGCTGGGGGGCGGACGTGAGGGAGACCCACTCGGCCGTCGTGGTGCTGCTCGGCGACCGGGCGTACAAGGTGAAGAAGCCGGTGGACCTCGGGTTCCTCGACTTCACCACCCTGGCCTCGCGCAGGGCGGCGGTCTCCCGTGAGCTGAAGCTCAACCGCAGGACGGCGCCCGACGTCTACCTCGGCACGCTGGAGGTCCGCGACCCCGACGGCACGGTCTGCGACCACCTCCTGGTGATGCGGCGCATGCCCGAGGACCGGCGCCTGGCCACGCTGGTGCGGGCCGGCGTCGACGTCGCGGTGCCGCTGCGCCAGCTCGCCCGAGACCTGGCCGCCTTCCACTCGACGGCGCGCAGCGGGCCCGCCGTCGACGCGTGCGGCACGCCGGACGCCCTGCGGGGCCGGTGGGTGGACAACGTCCGTGGGCTGCGCGACCACCCCGTCGACACGGTGCCGCCGGAGCTCCTCGACCGCGTCGAGCAGCTGGCGCTCGAGTTCGTGGCAGGGCGAGAGCCGTTGCTGCAGAGCAGGATCCACGCGGGCCTGGTACGCGACGGCCACGGCGACCTGCTCGCCGACGACGTGTTCTGCCTCGAGGACGGGCCGAGGGCCCTGGACTGCCTCGACTTCGCCGACGAGCTGCGCTGGATGGACGTGCTCGACGACGCGGCCTGTCTCGCGACCGACCTCGAGCGGCTCGGGGACCCCGGCGCGGGGCAGCAGTTCCTCCACGACTACGAGGAGTTCTCGGGCCGGCGCCAGCCGCCCGCGCTGCGCCACCACTACACGGCCTACCGCGCCGTCATGCGGGCCAAGGTGGCGACGATCAGGGCCGGCGCCCAGGACCAGCCCTCGGGCGCCGACGCGGACGAGGGGCGACAGCTGATCGACATCGGGCTCGCCCACCTGCTGCGGGGGCGCGTGCGGCTGGTGCTCGTCGGCGGTGGCCCCGGATCGGGGAAGTCCACGCTGTCCTCCGGGCTCGCGGACCGGCTCGGCGCGGTCCTCATGGCCAGCGACCCCGAGCGCAAGGCCCTCATGGGCTTGGACCCCACGGCGCACGCCCCGGCCGCGTTCGGCGAGGGCATCTACACGCGCGAGGCGACGGAGCGCACGTATGCGTCGCTGGCTCACCGCGCGAGGGTGCTGCTCGGCCTCGGGGAGACCGTGGTGGTCGACGCGTCCTTCTCCTCCGTCGCCCAGCGCGACCTCTTCCGGCGGGTCGGCGAGGCCACGTCGACGCCGGTCGCGGCGTTGGTCTGCACGGCCACGCCCGAGGAGCTGGAACGCAGGCTGCTCCGGCGCGCGGACGTGCCGGACGAGCACAGCGACGCCGACCTGGCGATCGGCCGACGGCTCACGGCTGCCGCCGACCCGTGGCCCGAGGCGGTGGAGGTGCCGACGGGGGAGGGCTCGAAGGCCGAGACGCTGGAGCGGGCCCTGCGGTCCCTCGAGACGTCCGCCCCGTGACCGTCGCCACTCCCGCCCGAGAAGTGCCCAGTCTTCCTCAGCCGGGGGAACCTTCCACGGCACCGCGGAGATGGGGCACTTCTTCGAGGGCTGGGATGGGGTCCCCGCACCGAGGGCTCAGCGGCTGTCGCTGGCCGTGACGCCCTGCTGGAGGACCGCCGCCCGGCCGACCTCGAGCCGCGCCACCGGAACCCGTGGCGGCGAGCACGACACGTAGTCGACGCCGCAGCCCGTGAGGAATCGGATCGAGGCGGGGTCGCCGGCGTGCTCGCCGCAGACACCGAGCTCGAGCCCGGGCCGGGCCGCACGCCCGCGCTCCACGGCGATGCGCACCAGCTCGCCCACACCGCGCTGGTCCAGGGTGACGAACGGGTCCTCGGGCAGCAGGCCGCTGGTCGCGTAGCTGGTGAGGAAGCTCGCCTGCGCGTCGTCACGGGACATGCCCCAGGTGGTCTGGGTGAGGTCGTTGGTGCCGAAGGAGAAGAACTCCGCCAGCCCGGCGAGGTCACCGGCGGTGAGGGCCGCACGGGGCAGCTCGATCATGACCCCGACGCGCGGTGCCGGACGGTCCGAGCCGAGGTCGCGCGCTGTCTGGTCGGCGACCTCGAGGATGTGCTCGCGGGCAGCGGCGAGCTCGGCCACGTCGCTGACCAGGGGCACCATCACCTCGGGACGCGGGTCGAGGCCCTCGTGGGCCAGTCGCGCGGCGGCGGTGACGAGCGCACGGACGTGCGCGTCGACGAGCTCGGGGTGGACCGTCAGCAGCCGCACGCCGCGCAGGCCGAGCATGGGGTTCGCCTCGGCCCAGCGGCGGGTGGCAGCCAGGCGGGTGTGCAGGGCGGCGGGGACTGGCCGACCGGACGCCTCGAGACGGGCCACCTCGACCGCGAGGTCCTCGGGGTCCGGCAGGAACTCGTGCAGCGGCGGGTCGAGGAGCCGGACGACGACGGGCAGCCCGTCCATGGCCCGGAGCAGCTCGGTGAAGTCGGCGAGCGCCAGCGCCTCGATCCGGGCGAGGGCAGCGTCCGCGTCGTGGCCGAGGACGACGTGCTCGACCAGCTCGCGCCGGTCACCCAGGAGCATGTGCTCCGTGCGGCACAGGCCGATGCCCGTGGCGCCTGCCGTTCGTGCCTGCGCTGCCTCCGGCGCGGTCTCTGCGTTGACCCGCACGGCCACCGTGGCCCGCTCGTCAGCGTGCGCGAGCAGGCGGCGCACGGCACGCAGCACGACCTCGTCGTCGGTCGTCCCCGCGCTGGACGGGCTCTCGGACGAGGTGGTGCCACCGGTCGCCAGCCCCCCGGCGACCGGGCTGGGTCGCACGGCCAGCGCACCGGCATACACACGGCCCGAGGTGCCGTCGACGGAGACGGGGTCGCCCTCGCGGACGACGTGCCCGGAGGGGGTGCGCGCCTCGCGCGCCGCCTCGTCCACGACGAGGTCGGAGACGCCGGTGACGCAGGTGCGCCCGAAGCCACGGGCGACCACGGCGGCGTGCGAGGCCAGGCCGCCGTGGGCGGTCACGACGGCGACGGAGGCGAGGATGCCGTCGAGGTCCTCGGCGCTGGTCTCGGTGCGGAAGAGCACGACGTCCTCGCCTGCCGCGCGACGCGCCACCGCGGTCTGCGAGTCGAACACCGCAGCACCGGCCCCGGCTCCCGGGCTGGCCGGCAACCCGGTCACCAGCGGCGAGGTGCCCTCGGGGACGTCGAACCGGGCGTGCAGCAGCGACTCGAGCTGGTGCCCCTCGACCCGGACGAGGGCCTCGTCCTCGGAGATCAGCCCCTCCTCGGCCATGTCCGCGGCCATGACGAAGGCCGCTGCGGGGCTGCGCTTGCCGACGCGGGTCTGCAGCATCCACAGGTGGCCGTCCTCGACGGTGAACTCGACGTCGCACAGGTCGCGGTAGTGCTTCTCGAGCGTCGAGAGGTGCGACAGCAGCTCGCGGTGGGCGGTCGGCTCGAGGTCGGCGAGGCGGGCCAGGGGGACGGTCGCCCGGCTGCCGTTGACGACGTCCTCGCCCTGGGCGTCGGCGAGGTAGTCGCCGTAGGGGGTGGCATCGCCCGTCGCGGGGTTTCGGCTGAAGCAGACGCCGGATCCGGAGCGCGGACCGGTGTTGCCGTAGACCATCTGCATCACCGTGACCGCCGTGCCGAGGTCGTCGGGTATGCCCTCGTGGCTCCTGTAGAGCCGTGCACGAGGACTGTTCCACGACCTGAAGACGGCGTCGATCGAGCTCGTCAGCTGCAGCCACGGGTCCTGCGGCAGGTCCTGGCCCATCTCCGCGACGAGGGCCCGCCGGTGTCGACGCACGAGTGCCTGCAGGCCCTCGGCGTCGAGCTCTGCGGTCGAGGCCACCCCGCGGGCCGTGAGCACCTCCGCTCGCGCGGCGTCGAACAGCGTCGCGGGGGCATCGAGCACCGTCCGGCCGTACATCTCGACGAGGCGCCGGTAGCAGTCCCAGACGAACCGCGGGTCCCGACGCCGGACGAGCTGCTCCACGACGACGTCGGTGAGCCCCACGTCCAGGACGGTCTCCATCATCCCGGGCATCGAGAACCGCGCACCGGAGCGGACGGACACCAGCAGGGGCTGGTCGCCCTCGCCGAACGCGCGCCCGGTGGAGCGCTCGAGCCCGACCACCGCTGCCCGCACCAGGCCGTCGAGCTCCTCGGGGCTCCGGCCCGTGCGCAGGTAGGCCCGGCACGCCTCCGTCGTGATCGTGAACCCGTGCGGGACCGGCAGGCCCAGCCGCGTCATCTCGGCGAGGTTGGCGCCCTTGCCCCCGAGGAGGTCGGCCATGCCTCGTTCTCCGTGCGTGAAGGGGACGAGCAGCGGTGTGGTCATGTCGCGATCGTCCCGGCGGGCGGAGGGGCTCGACAGGGACCTTGGGCCCTGACGACGCGAGCGCCGGCTCGGCCACCGTGGGACCGACAGGTCCCTCCAACCGACAGCGGGAAGACATGACAGGCATGCAGCAGCCGGCAGTGGTCGTCGGGAGCGACGGCTCCTGGGAGTCGCAGGCGGCCGTGCGGGCGGCGACCCGGCTCGCGGCCCTGCACGGGGAGTCCCTCGTCGTCGTCGCCGTCTCGCGCCCCCACGACAGCAGCCTCGGCGGTCACCGGTCGGCACAGGACGCGGCCCGCGGCCGCGGCGTGGCCACGGCGACCCAGGCGGTCGAGCTCGCGCACGCGACCGATCCCACCGTCTCCGTCGAGGCCGTGGTGCTGACGGACCTCGAGGACCCGGTCCTGCGCTCCGTCGCGGCACGGGCCTCGCGCCTCGTGGTCGGGGGCCACGGCGCGGGCGGCCAGTCCGCCTTCTCGCTCGGGTCCGTGAGCGAGGGGCTCATGCGCCAGATCCCGCGCCCTGTGCTCGTGACGGCCACCAGCCGCGGCACCAGGAAGCTCAGGACCAGGACCGGCGCGGTCCCGGTGCCGAAGGTGCTGGTGGGCTTCCGCCCGGGCACCGACCCCGCCCACCTGCTCAGCCTGGCCGCCGAGGAGGCCGTCGTCCGCGGTGTCGTGCTGCGCGTGCTGACCAGCGTGCCGGGTCGCGGTGACGTCGCCGAGGTGCAGCACGCGGTGTGGGAGGCCATCCGGGCTGATGCGACGTGCGCCGACGTGGCCGCGGAGGTCGAGGTGGTCCGGGAGCCGCCCGAGGAGCTGCTGCACGGTGAACCTGAGGAGACCGACCTGCTCGTCGTCGGGACCCGTGGCGGCGGGACGCTGGCCGGGCTCGTCCGGGGGTCCATCGCCCGCAGCGTCCTGGACGACCCACCGTGCGACGTCCTGGTGGTGCCCCCGTCCGTCCTGGCGGTGCCGACCCGGTCGCACGCCTCCACCGGCTGACACCCGCCCGCCGCGGCGGGACCAGGCGCCGCGCCGCACATACGTGCGCGTATGCCGTGTGAGCCGAGTTGCTGAGGGCGGCACAAGGCTGGGCAACCCGAGTGTGCTCCACTGCCTCGACAAGAGGTCCCGGCGCAGCGTTGTGGCCAAACCTGCAATGTCGGAGCTGTTCAGCGTGTTGGGCAACTGGCATTGATGAGGAACGACCTGTTAGCAACGACCTGTTAGCCCCGACCGGTGCTTGCAGTGGTACTTGCCGAGCCGGCCGAGCCCTCGACCTGGCGTGAGCCGGCCTCGGGGTGGACGACGGCGACGGGGCAGTGCGCCTTGCGCAGGACCGTCGCCGACACCGAGCCCAGGACGGCGCTGGCGACCGGGCCGCGTCCGCGGGAGCCGACCACGAGCAGTCCGGCACCGGAGCTGAGCCTGACAAGCTCGGCCACGGCGTCCTGTTCCGTCACGTGCACGCGCACGTCGACGTCCGGGAACTCCTCGCGGAACCCGGCGATCGCCTCCGACGCGACCGCGCGCTCGTCCGCCTCGTCCCGGATGGGGTCGGCCGGCCACCACTCGGTGGACGGCGTCCTCACGTCGGGCTGCCAGGTGTGGACGGCGGTGACACCCACGCGCCGTCGGCGGGCCTCCTCGAACGCGAACCGCAGGGCCGGCGCGGAGACCTCGCTGCCGTCGACTCCGACGACCACCCGCGGGTCCGGGATCGTGGTCGAGGCCGCGTGGCGGACGACGACGACCGGTGCGTGGGCGTGCTCGGTCACCGCCTTGGACACCGAACCCAGCACCATCCCGCGCAGGGCTCCGAGCCCACGCGCGCCGAGGGCGAGGACCGCGGCGTGGCGCGACTCCTCCACCAGGGTGTGGGCAGGGTCAGCGCCAGGGACGACGCGCACCACGACCTCCAGCGAGGGGTGGGCCTGCCGGACCCTCGCGCCGACCGCCTCGCAGCGCGAGTGCGGCAGGGTCAGCGGCGGGGTGTCTCCGTAGACGTGGGGGTTGTCGGTGTCCGAGACCACGACAGCCGGCAACGCGGTGGGAGGCGCCACGTGGACCAGCTCGAGGGCGCAGCCGCGCAACTCGGCCTCTGCGGCACCCCAGTCGACCGCCAGCTCGCTGGTGGCCGAGAGGTCCAGGCCGACCACGACCGGGGCCGGGGCGGCGTTCACGGGGTCACCTCGTGGACCGGGCAGGTGACGTGCTGGCGGCAGAGCGCGCCCACGACCCCGCCCTCCATGTCGGGGCCGATGACGAGCATCCGGGCCTCCGCGCAGCGGGCGACCAGGAGCTGTACGGGGTCACCCGTCGTGGACTCGAAGGTCGCGCGGGCGTGCGGTCCGGCCCTTCGCAGCGCCGCCATGGCCGCCGCGAACGTGGGCTGGTCGGCGTCGGAGCGCTCCTGGACGTCGAGCTTCTCGGGCAGCACGTGCACGAAGCGGACGGAGGCGCCGAGCTCGTGCGCCAGGCGTACGCCCGCCTCGGCGACGCGACGCGCAGACTCGTCGTTGGTGAGGGCGACGACGACCTCGGAGCCGGTGGCCGGGTCTGCCTCTCCAACGGAGGCGCGGTGGGCCGTGGAGGTCATGACCGCCCCCTCAGGTCCCGGGCGGGGCGTGGGAACGAGGGAACCACGGCGACGGGGCACGGACTCTGGTGCAGCAGCCGGGTGCTCACCGACCCGAGCAGCAGGCCGCGGAACCCGCCACGGCCGCGGCTGCCGACGACGAGCAGCTGTGCACCCTGCGCCTCGTCGCACAGGGTCGAGACGGCCTGGCCGCGCACGACCTCGGTGCGTACCTGGACGTCGGGGTACTTGTCCTGCCAGCCGGCGAGCATCTCCGCCAGCTGCCGGTGCTGGGTGTCGGCGACGGCACCGAAGTCGTCCTCCCACTCGTGGCCGGACATGAACGCGTCCGGCGACTCCCACCACCACGAGTGGACCGCCACCAGCGGCACGGAACGCCTGGCCGCCTCGGCGAAGGCGTACTCGAGGGCCGGCTCGCTGTGCGGGTCGATGTCCACGCCGACGACCACCGGTCCGTCGTGCCGCAGCAGCCCCTCGTGGGGCACGACGAGGACGGGGCACTCGGCATGCGCGGCGACCTGCGAGGTTGTGGCGCCCAGCACCGCCGCGGACACGGTGCCGAGCCGACCGGCCCCGACGACGACAAGGGCGGCGTCGTGACTGGCGTCGACGAGCGCCTTGGCCGGGCTCGTGTACATCGTCTCGCCGGTGACCGGGACCCGACTGCGCGCCTCGAGGCTCGCGCGGACCGCCTCGGTCCGGGCCTCCTGGCGCCCGACCATCTCCGGGGTCCACGGGACGATGCCTACGCCGGTCGCGTTGACGACGTGGAGCGGGTGGGCCAGCTCGGAGGCCAGGTCGACCGCTGTGTCGAGGACGGCCTGCACGGGGTCGTCGGCGTCGACGCCCACGACCACCGGCGCGAGGACGACGACGGGGGCGAACTGGGGGGTGACGTGCGTGGTCATCAGAACTCCCTTCCTGTCCCAAGCCTCCGGCCCGCGGACGCGCCCCGGGAGGGGCGAAGGTCCCTTGCGAGAGGGGCAGTCCGGGGTCCGCGTCGCGTTCCGTGGCACGGCGGGCTCTGCCGGCGACGCGACGACGCTGCGGCGGCAGTTCTCCGGGGCCCGTGGGTGTCAGTACCGGCACGGGCCCCGGGAGCCGGGGTGTCAGCGGGCGAGGAACCCGCCGTCGATCGGGTAGTACGTGCCGGTCGCGAAGGACGCACCGTCGCTGGCGAGCCAGGCCACGAGCTCGGCGACCTCCTCGGGCTCGCCGATCCGCTGCAGGGCGTGCTGGGCGGCCAGCGACTCCAGCGCCGCAGCGTCGAGGTGGGCCTCGACCAGTGGCGTCCGGATGAAGCCGGGTCCGACCGCGTTGACCCGGATGTGGTCGGCGGCGTGCTCCCACGCGGCAACCTGGGTGAGCCCGACGACCCCGTGCTTGGCGGCCGTGTACGCGCTCGCCGTGGGGAAGCCGACAGCGCCCAGGATCGAGGCCATGTTGATGATCGAGCCGCCGCGGCCCGACGCCTTCATCGCCCGGATCGCCGCTCGCTGGGTGTAGAACACGCCGTCGAGGTTCACCCGGATGACCTCGTGCCACTGCTCGTCGGTGTAGTCGCCACTGGTCGCGGCCGCGCCCCCGATGCCCGCGTTGCAGACGGCGATGTCGACGTGCCCGAGCGCCTCGCGCACCTCGTCCATGGCCGCGTCGACCGCGGCGGCGTCCGACACGTCGACGACCGCCCCGTGGCTGCGGAAGTCGTACGCCTCGAGCTCCTTGAGCACGAGGTCGATGGCTGCCCGGTCGCGGTCCCATACCGAGACGTCGGCGCCCGAGCGGGCCAACACGTGGGCGCAGGCGCGGCCGATGCCCGAGGCCCCGCCGGTGACGACGGCGACCCTGCCGCCCAAGCCGTAGCTGTTCATGTCCGGATGTCCTTCCTCGTCGGAGGCTCCAGCGTGGGCGCGCAGCGGAGACCCCGACAGGGCCGGAGGTCCCGCCGGCCGGGGTCGGGCACCGCGGTGCGCCGCGCCCGGTTCGTCGTGTCCGCGCGCGGTCCGTCGGCGCCGCGCGGTCCGTCGGCGCCAGGTCAGGCGCCGACGTATGCCGCGAGGTGCTTGCCGGTGAGCGTCTCCCGGGCGGCGACGAGGTCGGCCGGCGTGCCCTCGAACACGACGCGTCCACCGTCGTGGCCGGCTCCCGGACCGAGGTCGATGATCCAGTCGGCGTGCGCCATCACGGCCTGGTGGTGCTCGATGACGAGCACCGAGCGGCCCGAGTCCACGAGCCGGTCCAGCAGGCCGAGCAGCTGCTGGACGTCGGCGAGGTGCAGCCCGGTCGTGGGCTCGTCGAGGACGTAGACGTCGCCCTTGTCGCCCATCTGCGTCGCGAGCTTGAGCCGCTGCCGCTCGCCGCCGGAGAGGGTGGTGAGCGGCTGGCCGAGGGTGAGGTAGCCCAGGCCGACGTCGCGGAGCCTGTCGAGCACGGCGTGGGCGGCGGGTGTGCGGGCCGGCCCGTCGGCGAAGAACTGCTCCGCCTCGGTCACCGGCATCGCCAGCACCTCGGCGATGTTCCTGCCGGCGAGCGTGTACTCCAGCACCGCGGCCTGGAAGCGGCGGCCCTCGCACTCCTCGCAGACCGACTCGACCGTCGCCATGACGCCGAGGTCGGTGAAGATGACGCCGGCGCCGTTGCACGCCGGGCAGGCGCCCTCGGAGTTAGAGCTGAACAGCGCGGGCTTGACCCCGTTGGCCTTGGCGAACGCCTTGCGCACCGGCTCCAGCAGTCCGGTGTAGGTCGCGGGGTTGCTGCGCCGGGAGCCCTTGATCGCGCCCTGGTCGACCACGACGACGCCGTCCCGCCCGGCGACCGACCCCTGGACGAGCGAGCTCTTGCCCGACCCGGCGACCCCGGTCAGCACGCAGAGCACGCCGAGCGGGATGTCGACCGAGACGTCGCGCAGGTTGTGGGTCGAGGCGCCCCGGACCTCCAACGCACCCTTCCCGGGGCGCACCGACTCCTTGAGGGTGGCCCGGTCGTCGAGGTGGCGGCCGGTGACGGTGTCCGAGGCACGCAGGCCCTCGACGGTGCCCTCGAAGCACACGCTGCCGCCGGCGGTCCCGGCACCGGGGCCGAGGTCGACGACGTGGTCGGCGATGCCGATCGTCTCGGGCTTGTGCTCCACGACCAGCACCGTGTTGCCCTTGTCGCGCAGCTGGACGAGCAGGGTGTTCATGCGCTCGATGTCGTGCGGGTGCAGGCCGATCGTCGGCTCGTCGAAGACGTACGTCACGTCCGTCAGCGAGGACCCGAGGTGCCGGATCATCTTGGTGCGCTGCGCCTCCCCGCCGGACAGAGTGCCGGCGGGACGGTCGAGCGAGAGGTACCCGAGGCCGATCTCGGCGAAGGCGTCGAGCAGGTCCTGCAGGCCGGCCAGCAGCGGTGCCACCGTGGGCTCGTGCAGGTCCCGCAGCCAGTCGGCGAGGTCGGTGATCTGCATCGAGCACAGCTCGGCGATGTTCCGGCCCTTGATCTTCGCGGACCGGGCCTCCGCGGACAGGCGGGTGCCGTCGCAGTCGGGGCAGGTCGTGAAGGTGACGGCACGCTCGACGAACCTGCGGACGTGCGGCTGCATGGCCTCGACGTCCTTGGACAGCATCGACTTCTGGACCTTGGTCAGGACACCCTCGTAGGTGAGGTTGACGCCCTCGACCCGGATCTTCTCCGGCTGGCCGTACAGCAGCTTGTGCAGCTGCTTGTCGGTGTACTTCCCGATCGGCTTGTCCATGGGCAGCCCGGCGCCGGCGAAGATCCGGCCGTACCAGCCGTCCATGCTGTATCCCGGGACGAGGAGCGCCCCGTCGGCGAGTGACCGGTCGGCGTCGTAGATGGCGGTGAGGTCGAAGTCGCTGACCGAGCCCATGCCTTCGCACCGGGCGCACATGCCGCCCTGGTAGACGACGTCGCGCACGAACGTCTTCTCACCCTGGCCCCGGTCCGTGCGCAGCACGCCGCTCGCCGTGCGGGTCGGGACGTTGAAGGCGAAGGCCGTCGGCGGACCGATGTGCGGCTTCCCGATGCGCGAGAACAGGATCCGCAGCATGGCGTTCGCGTCGGTCGCCGTGCCGACGGTCGACCGGGGGTTGGCGCCCATCCGCTCCTGGTCGACGATGATCGCCGTCGTGAGTCCTTCGAGCCGGTCGACGTCGGGACGCGACAGCGTCGGCATGAACCCCTGGACGAACGCGCTGTAGGTCTCGTTGATGAGCCGCTGCGACTCCGCGGCGATCGTGCCGAACACCAGCGAGCTCTTGCCGGAGCCGGACACCCCGGTGAACACGGTCAGCCGCCGCTTGGGCAGCTCGACGTCGACGTCCTTGAGGTTGTTCTCCCGGGCGCCGTGCACCCGGATGACGTCGTGGCGGTCGGCAGCGTCCATGGCGCCAAACCTATGCCGACCCGCCGGCGGGGCGCCCCGGGTTTCCGGGGCGTGTCCCTCACCGGGCGACGCGGGTCACCAGCCGGCGGTGACGGCGGCCGGCTCCACCTCCCGCTGCTGCGGCAGGGTGCCGTGGGGCAGCGTCACGGAGAAGACCGAGCCGCCCCCAGGGCGTGGCTCGTAGCCGACTTCGCCGTGGTGGGCGTGCGCGATGGAGGCGACGAGGGTGAGGCCGATGCCGGTGCCCTGGACGGCGTTGACCTGTGCCGTGCTGGACCGGAAGAACCGCTCGAACAGCCGGTGCGCCTCGTCCTCGGGCACCCCCATGCCCGTGTCCTCCACGGCGATGGTGACGGCGTCGGCGGCGCGCCGGACGCGCACGGTCACCTCGCCACCGGCCGGCGTGAACTTCACGGCGTTCGACACGAGGTTGATGAGGGCCCGCTCGAGCTGGGCCTTGTCGCCCACGACCTGGACCGGGCCGTGCGGCAGGGCCACCCGGACCGTGACCCCCGCGTCGCGGGCCTGGGTGTCGAGCACCTCGCAGGCCTGCCACACGACGGCCCGCAGGTTGACCTCCTCGAGGGTGAGGGTGAAGCTGCCGGCGTCCACGCGGGACACGGCCAGCACGTCCTCGATGAGGGCGAGCAGGCGGGTGGCGTTGCGCTGCACCTTCTCCACCATCGACAGCTGCACGCGGTCGAGGTCACCGGCCTCGCCGGAGGCGAGCATCTCGGCATACCCGATCACGCTGGTGATGGGCGTGCGCAGCTCGTGGCTGATGTTGGTGACGAAGTCGCTCTTGGCGCGGTCGAGCTCGGTGAGCTGCTCGTTGGCCACGCGCTCGGCGTCCAGGGCGGCCCGCAGGTGGTCCTCCGCCTCGCGGCGCCCGGTGACGTCGACGAGCTGGGCGGTGAACAGGTCCTCGGAGTGCTCGACGAGCGGCGAGAGGCTGACCTGCACCCACGGTCGCGGGCCGGCTGCCACGCGGGCCTCGCCGTGCCAGGCCCGGGCCTCGCCCGCGTCGTCGCGGCAGGCATCGGCGGGCACCTCGTCGCCGAGGAAGAAGTCGCCCCAGCGCGAGCCGACGACGGCGTCCTCGTCGCGGCCGTCGCTGCCGGTGAGCAGCCGCAGGGCCACCCCGTTGACCTCCTCGACGACGAGGACGTCGCCGTGCCGGCGCAGCAGGAGCATGCCGAGCAGTGCGCTGTTGAAGGCGTGGCGGTAGAGCGCCTCGCTGCGGGTCAGCGCGGCCAGCGTCTCCTGCCGCTGCACGACAGCGACGGACAGCGGCAGCACCAGGAGCGCGCTGCAGACGAGGAACGCCTGGACGAGGGCGGTGACGACCTCGGGCGAGTGTGACTGCCCCAGGTGCCCGAAGGCCCCCCCACCGGTGGTGGTCAGGACGGTGGCCAGCAGGCCGGTCGCGAGCAGCTGCACGAACACCGTGCGCTGGTCCATCCGCACCGCACCCCACATGAGCGGCACGAACGGCACGAATGCCAGGGGAAGGCTCTGCGGGGGAGCGAAGACCAGCGCCGGCACCAGCAGCACCGCCGACCACTGGGCCACCCGCTCGAGCCTCGAACGACGCGCGCCCTCGGCGACCCCGAGGAACCACGGCAGCACGATGAGCACGGCGGCGCCGTGCGACGCGGCGGCGGCACGGCCGGCCGCGAAGGGGTCGCCAGTCTCGGTGAGGGCCACCGTGAGGCCGGCGCCCACGCCGATGACCAGCGCCCCCGCGGCCACCGCGCGAACGAGGTGGAACAGCCCCACCATCGACGCCAGGGCACGTCGCGGGTCGCCCGAGCGCAGGAGCAGCAGCGCGACGGTGACGGCCTCGGCGGAGTTCGCGAGCGCGAACCCGGACGCCACCGACAGGGGTCTGCCGCCCAGGACGTTGGCCGCCAGCGAGACCAGGGTCAGCAGCGCGACCACGACCCAGCGCCACCACGACCGGGCCCACAGCACGAGCGCGACCGACAGCCCCGCGGCGGGCCACCACGCAGCGACCCGCGACCCTGCCGGGGCGAGCCCCACGGACGAGGTCATGAGGACGAGGACCAGGGCCAGGGCGACGCCGGCGGTCAGCGCGTACCTCGCCCGTGGGGGCAGTCCGCGGTACCACCCGACGACGCCAGCGGTGCCGACGGCCACGTGCCGATCCTCCTGCGACTGGGGGGAAGTGCGCAGCAGGAGTATGCCGGTGGGCCGGGGCCGTGCCGACGGGCGCGCGCCGGTCCGAGCCGTTCGGCTGAGGCAGGTCCGCCCGAGAGGTCAGTCCGTCCGACGGGTCGGTCCGTCCGACGGGTCGGTCCGCCGGAGGGGGGTCATCCAGCCGGGAGGCTCAGGGGCGGTGGATCTCGGCGAAGACGGGGCGGCCGAGCCGGGGCTGGGCGAGCAGCCGGCCGAAGTCGGTCGTGTTGCGCGAGATGGAGATGAGCAGCCGTCCGTCGGCGAGCCGGATGCCGGGGTGGGCGAGGGGCGCGTACCGCAGGTTGCCGTCAGGGTCCTGGAACGCCGCGTGCACGCCCCGGATCGCCGTCCACGGGCCGGTCGGGCCGGGGGCGTGCCAGGCGTAGACCGTGCTCCCGAGGTCTCCGTCCCGCTTGCTCACCACGACGAAGTGAGAGTCGAGGACGTCGACCGACAGCGTCTGCGACACCCCGCCCTCGGCGGGCAGGACCACGGCCGCACGGTCCGCGTCGGCGACCCACGCGCGACCGTCCCAGAACCGCCAGGTGCCGCGGTCCCGGGCGTCGTCGGCCGGGGCGCGGGCGACGTAGAGCGCCCGGCCGAAGGCCGTCCTGCTGGGCAGCCGGGTGCCGTAGACGTAGATCCAGCCGTCGTGGACCGTCATCGCCGAGCCCCAGTTGACCTGCGTGGTCTCGGGGGAGTCGGGGGTGATGTCGAGCTGGTAGGCCGCCGTGGGGGCGCCGCCGGCGGGCAGCCGGAACACGGTGGCGGTGCTGCCGAGGTAGGTGAAGTCGAGCCCGCCGACGCCCCGGCGGATCCGCGCGGAGATGACGACGAGGGACGCTTCGCCGCCCCGGGGCACGACGGCGACCGACATCGGCCAGTGGACGACGCCGTCGGACCGGTCCGGGATGACCGCCCCCCGGCCCGCGACCTCGACCTGCGACGTGCAGAGCCCGGCGGTGACGAGCATCGAGTTGGCCACGATGCGCGGTTGCACGTCCGGTGCGCGCACCGTGTCGCCGAAGACCCAGACGAGCCGCCCGTCGGGCAGCCGGGCGCTGGCGCCGATGTCACCGGCCTGCCACAGCGGCAGGTCGAGCCCGGCGACGACGCGGTTCAGCTGCGCGACGGTCACCGCAGGCGGTCGCGCGGCCGGTGCCGGGCAGGGCCGGGACAGGCGCGGGTATGCCGTGGTGCCGGACGCAGTGCCACCCTCGCCTGAGGGGGAGCCGGTGCTGCAGGCCGTGAGCGAGACGGCGACCGCCAGGAGCGCCGCCGGGGCGAGACGGACCACGCGGCGCATGCCCGCATCGTACGGAGCGGGGGCTGCTGTCCCTGCGCCGGAGTGCGCGCGAGGGGCCGCCGACGTGGTGTCGGGCGGCCCCTCGGGCAGCCGGGCCGGGCCGGTACGGCGGGGGTCAGCCGGAGAAGGACGTCTCCAGCGTGATCGGAACGGCCTTGAGGGCGGCGCTGACCGGGCAGTTCTCCTTGGCGTCCTGGGCGGCCTTCTCGAAGTCCTCGGCGGTGATCCCCGGGACGGCGCCCACGACGGACAGCGCGATGCCCGTGATCCCGGTGCCGGGCTGGAACGTCACCTCGGCCGTCGTGTCGATGGTGGTCGGGGGCGTCCCGGCCTGCGCCAGCGCGTGCGAGAGCGCCATGGAGTAGCAGGTCGAGTGCGCGGCGGCGATGAGCTCCTCGGGGCTGGTCTTCCCGTTCGCCTTCTCCGCGCGCGACGGCCACGACACGGCATACGTCCCGATGTTGGAGGACGTGAGGGTGACCTCGCCGGAGCCCTCCATGAGGGACCCCTCCCAGTGGGCTGCGGCGGTGCGGGTGGTGGCCATGCTGTGCTCCTTCGCTGCTACGTGGTCGAGGCGCGAGCGGTCCCGCGCCTCCGCCTCCAATCTAGGCGGTCCGGCACGTGGCGCAACGGGCGCAGGGACCTTCGACCCTGAGGTCGCTCGCGGTGGGAGCGGAGCATGGTCGTGCCGACCGGGGTCCCGACCGGTGGCGTGAGGAGGAGCCGTGCTCGTCAGTGAGCTCATGACCACGAACGTCGTCGCCGTCGACACCGAGTGCCCGCTCGACGCCGCGGTGCGGCTGCTGGCGGACCGGGGTGTCTCCGCGCTGCCGGTCGTCGACCGGAGCGGGCTGGTCGTGGGGATCCTCAGCGAGGCCGACGTCCTGCGCCTGCACCTCGCGGCGGACACCAGGGCGCACCTGCGCCCGCTCGCCCCGACACCGCCGGAGGAGGCGGCGTGGCCCCGGTACGTCGACGCCGTGATGACGCCGGACCCCGTGACGGTCCACCGCGGGGCGGACGTGTCCGAGGTCGCTGCCGTCATGGCGGACACCGGCTGGAAGAGCATGCCGGTCGTGGACGAGCACGGGGCCCTGTGCGGCATCGTCAGCCGCAGCGACGTCATCCGCGTCCTCGGAAGGGCGGACGCCGAGATCTGGTCCCAGGTGGTCCACGACATCGCGGCGGTCGCCGGTGAGGGGTGCACGGTGGAGGTCCGGCGCGGGGTCGTGACGCTGTCCGGCCTGGAGTCCGAGAGTGCGGCGCGGGTGGCCGCCGCCATCGCCTCCACCGCTCCCGGCGTGCGCTCGGTCGTGGTGGACCCGACGCCCCGTGATGTGCGGAGCGACGCCTGACCGAGCCCCTGCCTCCTAGCATGGGGCGCGTGGCAGCCGACGAGACGACCGACGGGGGCGGGCCGGGCAGCATGTTCCGGCTCTCGACCCTGGAGCTGGACGACCTGCTCGACGAGCTGCGCGCCCGCGCGGGCAGCGCCCGGGCGGCCCAGGAGAGGCTCTCGGCGCTGCTCGACGCCGTCGTGGCGGTGAGCTCGGACCTCGAGCTCTCGACCGTCCTGCGCCGCATCGTGGAGTCGGCCTGCCACCTCGTCGGGGCGCGCTACGGCGCGCTCGGTGTCCTCGGCCCCGAGGGCGACGAGCTGGTCGAGTTCGTGACGCACGGGATCAGCGACGAGGACCGTGAGCGGATCGGGCCGCTCCCACACGGCCGTGGCCTGCTGGGGCTGCTCATCCACAGCCCGCACCCGCAGCGCGTGCCGCGCATCAACGAGCACCCGGAGTCCTACGGCTTCCCCGACAACCACCCGGTGATGACCAGCTTCCTGGGCACGCCGATCCGCATCCGCAACGAGGTGTTCGGCAACCTCTACATGACCGACAAGCGGTCCGGTGACGAGTTCTCGCCCGACGACGAGGTCATCCTCACCGCCCTCGCCGCCGCCGCGGGGGTCGCCATCGACAACGCCCGGCTGTACAACCGCAGCGTCATGCAGCACAGGTGGGGTGAGGCGACCCGCGACCTCGTGTCGGCCCTGCTGCAGGGGCGCGCGCAGGACGACGTCCTCGCGGTCGCGACACGGTACGTGCTGGAGCTCACCGACGCCACGAGCTGCGCGATCGCCGTCCCGCGGGGGAGCGACCTTGTCGTCGCCGCCGCGGCGGGGGACGGTGCCCCGGCCGTGGGGACCGTCGTCGAGGACGCCGACTGGCGCGCCGCCCTCGCGATGCCCTCGCAGGGCGTGCGCGAGGCGGGCGCGGGGCTGGTGCTCCTGTCCCTGGGCGCCGGGGCGGAGCCACTCGGCGTGCTGGCGGTCCAGGACGTCTCCACCGTCAACGGCTTCACGGCGGCGCTGCTCGACTTCGCCCAGCGGCTCGGCGTCGGCCTCACCGCCGCGCAGGCGCAGCACGAGCGCGGGCGGATGGACATGCTCGAGGACCGCGACCGTATCGCGCGCGACATGCACGACCACGTCATCCAGCGGCTCTTCGCCACCGGGCTGTCCCTGCAGTCGGTGGGTCGGCAGCTCACCGAGCCGGCCGCTCGCGAACGGGTGGAGGCCGCCGTCGACGAGGTCGATGCCGTCATCAAGGACATCCGGCACACGATCTTCGCGCTGCACCGGTCGCCGGACTCGCGCAGCCTCGCCTCCGAGATCACCACCCTGTGCGAGAACGCCGTCGTCACCCTCGGCTTCGCGCCGACGCTCACCGTGCGGGGGAGCCTCGTCGACGTGCCGGACCAGCTGGCGGCCGACCTGCTGGCCGTCGTGCGCGAGGCCCTGAGCAACGCCGCACGGCACGCCGGGGCCAGCGTCGTCTCGGTTCTCGTGGAGGCCGGCGACGGGCTGCGCGTGGAGGTGCGCGACAACGGCCGGGGCGTGCAGCCCGGGACACGGCGCTCGGGCCTGGACAACCTCGCCCGGCGCGCCACCACGCGCGGGGGGCAGCTCGTGATCGGGGCTCCCGAGGACGGTGGCACCGAGCTCGTCTGGTCGGTCCCCCTCGCCGACGGCTGACCCGGGTCCCGGGAGACCCGCCTTCGCCGGCACGGCGGAGCGGGGGACTTTGGCCCCTGTGCGGCCGGATGTGGCGCCGGTCACCGTGGGCCGCATGGATGTCACGCCCCTCGCAGCACGAGGGCAACAGACCACCGCCGTGGACGACCTCCCGGACCTGGTCGGACGTGAGGTCGTCGTCGGGTACGACGCGACACCCGCCGCGGACGCTGCCGTCCGGTGGGCCGCCCTGGAGGCGGCGCGGCTGCGCTCGACCCTGACCGTCGTGTGCGCGGTCGACCCCGGGGCGGTCGACGGTGGGCACACCGAGCTCACGGAGCTGGCACGCGTCGGTCGCGAGCTGGCCCGCCGCGGCGCTGAGGTGGCCCACCGGGCGGCGCCGGACGGCAGACCGGCGCGAGTCGTGGGTGCCTCGGGTAGCGCGGCAGGTGAGCTCGTCGCCCGGTCCGCCTCTGCGGCCCTCCTGGTGGTGGGGGCGCCACGGCTGCGCGGTGTGGCCGCCCTGGGCTCGGTGTCGTTCGGCGTGACGCTGCACGCCCGCTGCCCCGTCGTCCTCGTGCCCGAGGGCACCGAGCTGAGCCACCGGTACGACGTCGGCGACGTGGTCGCCGGGGTCGATGGCTCGCGGGCCTCACGGACGGCGCTCGAGCTGGCCGCCCAGCTCGCGCTCGCCCGTGACCGGCGGCTGCGGGTGGTGACGGCCTGGCTCCCGACCCCGGTGCCGCGCGCTGCCACGGCCGGAGCGGTCCGCATGCAGCAGGACGCGGTGCGTCAGGACGTCGCCCGCCAGGACGTGGCCGCTGCCGTCGAGCACGTGCAGCGCCGGCACCCGGGTCTTCAGGTGACGGGCTCGGCCGTCCGTGGACACGCGGTGGACGTCCTCGTCGCGAGTGCGCGGGACGCCGGCCTGCTCGTGGTCGGCAGCCGCGGCCAGGGCGGTTTCGCAGGGCTCGCGCTCGGCTCGGTGTCCCACGCCGTCGTGCGCGCGGCCAGGGTCCCGGTCGCCGTCGTGCGGCAGGGTTGGTGGTGAACCACCACGTGGGCGGCCCTGACGTCCTAGGCTGGGGCCGACCGGAGGTGGTGCTGTGAAGATCGGCGTGTACCTGCTCGACGACCACGAGGTGGTGCGGCGCGGGCTGCGTGAGCTGCTGGAGGTCGAGGAGGACCTCCTCGTCGTGGGCGAGTCGGGCAGTGCGCAGGAGGCCGCTCGGCGCATCCCGGCCCTGCGTCCCTCGGTGATGGTGCTCGACGCGAGGCTGCCCGACGGCTCCGGCATCGACGTGTGCCGTGACGTCCGCTCGGTCGACCCCTCGATCGCCGGCCTCATCCTCACGTCCTACGACGACGAGGAGGCCCTGACCGCCGCCGTCACGGCGGGGGCGGCCGGCTACGTCCTCAAGGACGTCCACGGCAGCGACCTGGTTGCCTCGATCCGCCGGGTCGCGGCCGGCGAGACGCTGCTCGACGCGGCTGTGGTCGAGCGGCTGCGGGCCCAGTGGGGCCACCAGCAACCGACCGACCCGCGGCTGGCCAGCCTCACCCCGCAGGAACGCCGGATCCTCGAGTGCGTCGGCGAGGGCCTGACGAACCGGCAGATCGGCGAACGTCTCTCCCTGGCGGAGAAGACGGTCAAGAACTACGTCACGTCGGTCCTGGGCAAGCTCGGCATGGAGCGCCGGACCCAGGCCGCGGTCTACGTCGCCGGGCAGGGGCTCAACCACAACGGGTCCACGAGCCCCGGCTCCCACGGCTGAGGCCGCCCACACCTCGGCGCGGGTCACCTCGCGCCGGGGTCAACCGCGGGCGACCTCGGCGCGGTCAGCCGACCGAGCGCCCGCTGACGGACTGGGCCCGCACCCGCACCCAGGTCATCGCCTCGGGCTGGACGGGCACCCACAGGGCCGGCGCGCGCTGGTCGAGCCGGCGCACCTCCGCCTCCTCCTCCACGATGGTCGCCACGCCCTGGACGAGCACGCTCCAGCCGGTCCGGGTCGCCGGGTCGAACGCATCGGCCTCGTAGCCGACCCGCTCGCGGTCGACCGCGGCCTGGATCTTGGAGCTGCCGGCGGTCCTGAAGCAGACGTCCACGCCGTCGACGAGGTGCGCCACCGGCAGCACCGTGATCTCGCCGTCGAGCTCGAACGCGATCCGCCCCACCGGCACCGAGGCCACCAGCTCGAGGCACTCGTCGAGGTCGAGCACCCGCAGGCCGGTGTGGTCGGTCGGGACGTCGACGCCGGGTCGACGGGCGCCGGAGGGTCGGGCCTGGTCGGTGGTCATGGCGTCACCGCCTGCGTCCCCGCGGCGGACACGGCCGGGGCCTGGGACGGGACCGTCTCGGGCTGGGAGCGCACCACCATCACCGGGCAGTGCGCGTGGTGCAGGACGCCCTGGCTCACCGAGCCCAGGACCAGCCCACCGAAACCGCCACGGCCCCGGGTGCCCACGACGAGGAGCTCGGCGCCCTTGGAGTGGTCGACGAGTGCCTGCACGGGGTGGGCGTTCAGGACGTGCTCGCGGACGGTGACGCCGGGGTACCTCGCGGACCACCGCGCCACGGCGTCGTCGGCCACCGACCGCTCCTCCTGGGCGAGCTCGGTGACCTGGGCGTCGGTGGCGAGCACGGCCAGGCCGGTGCCCGCGTAGTCCAGGAACCAGGCGTGCACCACAGTGAGCGGCAGCCCGCGGGCGTCGGCCTGGCGGAACGCCTCCCCGAGCGCGCCCTCGCTGATGGGGGAGCCGTCGATGCCGACGACGACCCCGGGACGGTCCGGCAGGGCCTGCGACAGCTCGCGCACGACGACCACCGGGCTGTGCGCGTGCGCCGCCACGTCGAGCGAGGTCGAGCCGAGCATCGCGCTCCGCAGGGCACCGCGGCCGCGTGCGCCCACGACGAGCATCGTGGCGTCGCGGGAGGCGTCGACCAGCATCGGCGCCGCTGCGCCGTGTGCGCCGGACGTCGCCACGGACGCGTGGGGCGCCAAGGAGTGCACGCGAGCCACGGCGTCCTCGAGGACGCCGTCGACGCCTGGCCGGGTGAACGCGGTCTCGACCGCGGGTCCGCGCAGCGGCATCGGGCGTGCGTGGACGAGCTCGAGGGGCAGGTCACGCCGCCGGGCCTCGTCGATCGCCCAGTCGAGGGCCAGCCGGCTCTGCGCGCTCTCGTCGACCCCCACGACGATGGGGTGCGACGTGGTGGGGGTGGTCGACATGGTTCCTCCTGTGGGGAGCGGGACAGTGGGGGGCGGTCGCCCCAGCCCTTCAAGGGTCTGGTCGGGGGTGGCTTGGGGACAGGGACTTTGGGCCTTGAAGCGGCAGAACCGGACAGGGCACCGTGGAGCCATGGACGCGAACCAACCCGTCGCCGGTGCCGCGCCGCTCGAGGTCCTCGAGGTGCCCGACTGCTGGGCGCTCCTGCGCGAGCAGCCGGTCGGGCGCCTGGCCGTCCTCCACGACGGGCGGCCGGACATCTTCCCCGTCAACTTCGTCGTCGACCACGGCAGCGTCGTCTTCCGCACCGGGTCGGGCACGCTCTTCGCGACGACGGCCGGGCACTGGGTCGCCTTCGAGGTCGACGGGTATGCCGTGCAGGACACCACCGCCTGGAGCGTGGTGGTGCGGGGCCGCGCCCGCGAGGTGCACGACGTCGACGACATCCTCGACGTGCTGACCCTGCCACTGCTGCCGTGGCACGCGGGGCCCAAGCCCCGGCTCGTGCGCATCGAGCCCGACTCCATCAGCGGTCGCCGCTTCCCCGTGCGTGGCGGCTACCGCCCCACCACGACGGGGCCGGCCCGGCCGACCGAGTGAGGACCGTCGCCCTCGCGGCGCTCGAGCGCCGCCTCGCCGCGATGCCCGGGGTCCCGCGGGTCGTGGTGAGCGGCAACGCCGCCACGCCCTGGACGGTGGTCGACGTGCTCGACCGGGTGCTCCCGGCATACCGGCTCTGGATGCTCAACGCGGGCGCCGGGGTGCCGGCGCGCGACGGGGTCGTGGCGGAGACGGCCTTCGTCGGGCCGGGGATGCGCCACCACCCCGCCCTGTCGTACCTGCCGTGCCGGTTGTCGATGGCACCGCTGCTGCTGCGCACGGTGACGCCGCCCGACGTCGTCGTCGTGCACTGCGCGCCGGCCGAGGGCGGCCGGCTCAGCCTCGGCACCGAGGTGAACGTGCTCCCGGCCGCCGTGGAGGCCTGCCGGGCCCGCGGTGGCCTGGTCGTCTCGGTGGTGAACCGGTACATGCCCTACACCTACGGCGACGCCGAGGTGGACGTGGAGGCGGTCGACCTCGCGGTGGAGGTCGACGTCCCGCTGCCCACGCCCGTGCGGGCCGTGCCGGACGAGGCCAGCCGGGTCGTCGCGGAGCGGGTCTCGGCCCGGGTGGAGGACGGTGCGACGGTGCAGATGGGCATCGGCGCGGTGCCGGACTGCGTCGTCTCGGGGCTGACCTCGCGGCGGCGCCTCGGGGTCTGGACCGAGATGTTCTCCGACGGGCTGCTGTCCCTGCACGAGTCCGGAGCGCTCGACCCCGACCGCCCGGTGACGGCCTCCTTCTGCTTCGGCTCGCCCGAGCTCTACGACCACGTCGACCACAACCGGTCCATCAGGATGCTGCGCACCGAGCGCACCAACGACCCGGCGCGGATCGCCGCCAACCCCGCCATGGTCAGCATCAACACCGCGCTCGAGGTCGACCTCTACGGGCAGGTGAACGCCTCCCGGGTCGGCGGGCGGATCCACTCCGGCTACGGCGGCCAGACCGACTTCATCGTGGGGGCGCTGCACTCGCCCGGCGGGCAGGCGCTGATCGCGCTGCGCAGCTGGCACCCGCGGGCCGACGTGTCGACCATCGTGCCGCTGCTCGACGAGCCGGTGACGTCCTTCCAGCCGAGCGCGGTGCTGACGGAGAACGGGGTCGCTCCGCTGTTCGGGTGCGACCAGCAGGCGCAGGCGCGGGCCCTCATCGACCACACTGCCCACCCGCGCGTGCGCGACGAGCTGTGGGAGGAGGCGCGGGCGCTCGGGCTCTGCCGGCGCTGACACGCGGGAGCCGCCGCGACCCGAGGGTCGCGGCGGCCGCACTGTCGTGCGGTGGCCCGTGCGCGGGCGGTGTGCCCGCGACTCGTGGCCGCTGCTGCGGCTCAGGAGCCGCGGAGCAGCTCCTCGAACGGCACCGGGTCGGCGAACTCGTCCGGCCGCGGTCGGGGTCGCGACTGCCCGGCGACCAGGTCGGCGAGCTCGCCGGCGGCCACCTCGACCCGTCGGGCCAGGCCGCCGTCGACGGTGCCGCCGGAGCCCCAGTCCTCCGAGGCGGCGAAGACCGCGGTGGGCACGGTGACCGCCTTGAGGTAGGTGAACACCGGCCGCATCGCGTGCTCGAGGACCAGGGAGTGCCGGGCCGTGCCGGCCGTCGCGGCCAGCAGCACCGGCGTCCCGCGCAGCGAGCCGTCGTCGAGCACGTCGACGAAGGTCTTGAACAGCCCGCTGAACGAGCCCTGGTAGACCGGCGTCACCGCGATGACGGCGTCGGCCGCCGCGACGGAGTCCAGCGCGGTCCGCAGGTCGCCCGTGGCGAACCCGGTGAGCAGCGTCGAGGCCAGCGCCTGCGCGTGGTCGCGCAGCTCGACGACCTCGACCTGCGACTCCACGCCGCGCTCGAGGAGCGCGTCCCGGGTCGCCCCGGCGAGGCGCTCGCCGAGCAGGCGCGTCGACGACGGCTGGCCGAGGCCGGCCTGGATGACGACGACCCGTCGGGGCGAGGTGGTGGCGGTCATCGGGTCGCTCCTTCCGCGGTGAGTCCGGTGACGTCGTCGACGCCGTGGACGGTGAGGTCACGGGGGCCGCCGGCCGCCGCGACGCGCGAGGCGTGGGTGGGGGCGTCCGGCACGTGGGCCGGCTTGCGGGCCGCGGCGATCCGTCGCAGCTCGGGCACGACCTGCGTGCCGAGGATCTCCACCTGCTCCAGCACGGTCTCGTGGGGGAGCCCGGCGTGGTCGATGAGGAACAGCTGGCGCTGGTAGTCGCCCACCTCGTCGGCCATCGCGGCATACCGCTCGATGACCTGCTGCGGCGAACCCACGGTGAGCGGCGTCTCGCGGCTGAACTCCTCGAGCGACGGCCCGTGCCCGTAGACCGGGGCGTTGTCGAAGTACGGCCGGAACTCGCGGACGGCGTCCTGGCTGTTGGGGCGCATGAACACCTGCCCACCGAGGCCGACGATCGCCTGGTCGGCCTGCCCGTGCCCGTAGTGCTCGAACCGGCGCCGGTAGAGGGCGACCATCTGCTTGGTGTGGCTCATCGGCCAGAAGATGTTGTTGTGGAAGAAGCCGTCGCCGTAGTACGCGGCCTGCTCGGCGATCTCAGGAGAGCGGATCGAGCCGTGCCAGACGAACGGCGCGACCCCGTCGAGCGGGCGCGGCGTCGAGGTGAACGACTGCAGCGGCGTGCGGTACTTCCCGGACCAGGTGACGTTCTCCTCGGTCCACAGCCGCCGCAGCAGCGCGTAGTTCTCCACGGCCAGCGGGATGCCGTCGCGGATGTCCTTGCCGAACCACGGGTAGACCGGGCCGGTGTTGCCTCGGCCCATCATGAGGTCGACGCGCCCGTCGGCGAGGTGCTGCAGGTAGGCGTAGTCCTCGGCCAGGCGCACCGGGTCGTTCGTGGTGATGAGCGTCGTCGCGGTCGACAGGACGAGGCGGGAGGTGCGGGCGGCGATGTTCGCGAGCAGCACCGGCGGGTTGGCGGGGGCGGCGAAGGGCGGGTTGTGGTGCTCACCCGTGGCGAAGACGTCGAGACCCACCTGCTCGGCGCGCACGGCGAGCTCGACGGTGTTCTTGATCCGCTCGTTCTCGCTCAGCGTGCGACCGGTCGTGGGGTCCTGCGTGACGTCCCCGACGGTGAAGATGCCGAACTGCATGGTGCTCGCGCTCCTGACTGTTCTCGCTAGGTAGTTGCGATTTCAACTACCTTAACGGAGGGCCGGGTCGGCCTATTCCGCCGGGGCGGCCGAGAGGCCGGTGCACGCCCGGGCCTGCGTCCAGAGCGTGTGCAGGCGTGCGGTGTCCCTCGCGCCGGGCACCCTCGGTATGCCGTCGGTGCCGATGAGCATGGGCGTCCAGGTCGCGCTGCGGACGGCGCTCGCGCCGCCGCGGGAGGTGCCCCTGGCGGCCGCCACGTCGACGGAGAGGGTGAGGACGCCCGAGCGCGAGTCGGGCTCGCGGCTGCGCCACCAGACGAAGTTGCCGAGGCCGAAGTCGACGAAGGCGCGCCCGAGCCAGCCGGCGCCGTTGACCCGGTGGGAGTGGCCACCGACGACGATGTCGGCACCGGCCTCCTCGAGGACGCGAGCGGTGTCGGTGGAGAGCCGGTCGGGGCACTGCTGGTAGTCGGTGCCCCAGTGCAGGAAGACGACGACGAGGTCGTAGCGGCGCGAGGCGCGCTCGACCGCAGCGCGGATCCGCGTCGTCGGCATGCTCGAGGCGATGCCGCCCTTGCCGGGACCCGCCGAGTACCGCGCGAGGGTCATCTCGTAGACCTGCGACACCCCGAACACCGCGACCGTCAGGCCTTTGGCCCGCAGGACTGCCGGCGCGAACGCCTCGTCCTCGTCCCGGCCGATGCCCACGACGGGGATCGGGCTCGTGCGCATGGCGGCGAGGGTGTCCTGCAGCCCGACCGGTCCGTAGTCGACGCCGTGGTTGTTCGCCATGCTCACCGCGTCCACCCCTGCGCCTGCCACGGTGTCGAGGGCCGAGGCGGGCGCGCGGAAGTGGAACTCCTTGCCGATCTTCGTGCCCCGCTGCGTGACCGCGGTCTCGAGGTTCGCGACGGAGAGGTCGGCCGCGCCGAGGGTCGACCGCAGCTCGGCGAGCCCATGGGGGTCGCGGGCGAGCGGCGCGAGGTGGTCCTCGAAGTGGATGTCACCCGCGAACGCCATCGTGAGCGTCCCGGGGTCGCCCGCCGCCCGGGCCGCAGGAGTGGTTGCACCACGGGCGGGCGTTGAGGTGGTGGCCCTGCGGGACGGCGTCGCGGTCGCCTGCGGCGCGGTGGTCGGGCCCCCGGTCGCCGCGTTCGGGCCCCCGGACGCGCCGCCCGTGCCCGGACCCCCGGCGGCCGGGCCGTCGGCCGTCGAGCACCCCGCGGCCAGGAGCAGGCACAGGGCCGTCGCCGTGCCGGTCAGCAAGGGGCGCATGGGCGCCGAGTGTAGGTCGCCCTAGGATCGCCGACGTGGAGGCGCCAGCGTCGGGGCACGCCCGGTTCGGGTCGCTGCTGGCCACCCGGCCCGTCGAGGTCCGGCGGGACGTGTCGCGCCTCGACAGCGGGTTCTGGGCGCTCGTCGTCACCTTCGAGGGCGACGTCACCGCCGTGCGCTTCGCCGAGGTCGACCGCGACGCCGAGCCGGCCGACCCTGTCCCGTGGTCGCCGCTGGACCGGGAGTGGGGCACGAGCCTGGACCACGCGGCATACCTCGACGGCGTGCGGGAAGTGCGGGAGCGGATCGCGGCCGGGACGGTCTACCAGGTCAACCTCTGCCGCGTGCTGTCCCACCGGCTGCCGGAGGAGGCGGACCTCGACGGGCTCGCGCAGCTGCTCGCGCGGGGCAACCCGGCCCCGCACGCCGGGCGCGTGCACGTTCCCGGCGCCGGGCTCGACGTCGTCTGCGCCAGCCCCGAGGCGTACCTCCTGCGCGACGGCGACCGGCTGGAGTCGCGCCCCATCAAGGGCACCGCCGTCACGCTCGAGGCGATGCTGCCCAAGGACTTCGCCGAGAACGTCATGATCGTCGACCTCGTCCGCAACGACCTGTCGCACGTCTGCCGCGAGGGCACCGTCCGGGTCGACGCGCTCTGCCGCCCCGAGGAGCACCCCGGCCTCGTGCACCTCGTGTCGGCCGTGAGCGGCGAGCTGCGGCCGGGCGTGGGGTGGGGTGACGTCCTGGCCGCGACGTTCCCCCCGGGCTCGGTGTCCGGTGCGCCGAAGCACACCGCCCTCCAGGCCATCGCCGACCTCGAACCCACGGTGCGCGGCCCGTACTGCGGCGCCGTCGGCTGGGTCGACGGCGACACCGGGCAGGCGGAACTCGCGGTCGGCATCCGGTCGTTCTGGGCAGACCGGGACGCGGCCGGTGGACGGTGGCTGCGGTTCGGGGCCGGTGCGGGCATCACCTGGGGGTCGGACCCCGAGCAGGAATGGGTGGAGACCCAGGTGAAGTCCCGACGGCTGGTGGGGCTGGCGTCTGGAAGGGTGGAGGCATGAGCAACGAGCCGAGGGTGTGGGTCAACGGCAGGCTGACCGGCGTCGACGAGCCGTCGATCGCGGCGCTCGACCACGGGGTGACGGTCGGCGACGGGGGGTTCGAGACGGCCAAGATCGACCGGGGGCAGGTCTTCGCGGCCACCCGGCACGCGCGACGGCTCGACCGCACGCTGGCGGGGCTCGGGCTGCCGCCGGCCGACCACGACCACATCGCCGAAGGGGTCGAGGCAGTCCTGGGCTCCGGCCCGCAGATCGACTTCGGCCGCCTGCGCTACTCGGTGACCGGGGGAGCGGGGCCGCTCGGCTCCGACCGCGACTCCAGCCCGCTGACCTACATCGTCACCGCCGGCGCGCAGCCGCGACCGCCGGCCAGCGCGGCGGTCGCCGTGGTGCCGTGGGTCCGCAACGAGCGGTCCGCCGTCGCCGGCCTCAAGACGACCTCGTATGCCGAGAACGTCGTCGCACTCGCGTACGCCAAGGAGCGCGGCGCGATCGAGGCGGTCTTCGGCAACACCCGGGGCGAGCTGTGCGAGTGCACCGGGTCCAACGTCTTCGTCGTCGTCGACGGGGTCGTCATGACCCCGCCGCTGGAGTCGGGCTGCCTGGCCGGCATCACCCGCGAGGTCGCCATCGAGTGGTGCCGGGAGGACGGCATGGACGTCCGCGAGCAGACCCTGCCGCTGGAGGTGCTCCGCGACGCCGACGAGGTCTTCATCACCAGCTCGACCAAGGACGTCCTGGCCGTCCACGCCGTCGACGACCGGTCCCTCGAACCGGGGCCGGTGACAGCGCGAGCCGCAGCCGTCTTCGCACGGCTGTCCGCCGAGCGGGTCGACCCGTGACCGGCCAGCAGCCCTCGTCGACCGGCCAGCAGCCGCCGTCGCAGCTCGAGCCGGGCGAGCGCGAGGGCACGGAGCAGGAGGACGACGACGACTGGGCGTGGCGCCGTCGCATCCGGTCCAACCCGCACAGCTACCGCATCTACCGCTGGGTCGTCGGGATCGTCGGCACGCTGGTCACCCTCGGTGGGCTCATCGCGGTGCCGGCGCCGGGGCCGGGCTGGCTCATCGTCTTCGTCGGCGTCGGGATCCTGGCCTCGGAGTTCGAGTGGGCGCAGCGCCTGCTGCACTGGGGGCGCGCCCGGCTCGACGACTGGAACGCCTGGCTGGCGCCAAAGCCGTGGTGGTTCAAGGGCCTCGTCGGTCTGGCCACGCTGGTGCTCGTGCTGGCGATCTTCTACGGGCTGTTCCTGCTCTCCGGGGTGCCCGGGTTCTTCCCCGACCTCATCGAGGAGCGCCTGACCCGCCTGCCGGGCCTCGGCTGACCCGGGAGCGGGACCCGGATTTCACCTCGGGGCGCGGGTGCGGCTATTCTTCGGCGAGCCCGCAAGGGCGCTGGACGTGTAGCTCAGTTGGTTAGAGCGTTCGCTTCACACGCGAGAGGCCAGGGGTTCGAGTCCCTTCACGTCCACCACCCGCACGACACCCGGACCCATCTCCCGACGGAGGTGGGTCTGCGCGTTTCTGGGGTCCCGCCCGAGGCGCCCCCGTGGTGCCGTGGGAGCAGGAGGGGAACCACCATGACCCAGCACCGCGACCACCGCAGCATCGTCCACCCGTCCCGCCCCGCCGCGCCCGCTCCGCCCGGGGGCGCCGCGCCCGTGCCGGTCCCGCGCCTGCTCGTGCAGGGCGCCGGCGACGGGCTGAGCCTGCGGCTCGCGGCGCCGCGCTGACCCGCGCGGGCCGGCCGCCCGGCATACGATCGAAGGGTGGAGCAGGCAACCGGCGCGACCGTGACCACGATCCACGTGTACCCCGCCAAGGGGGAGCCCGGGCAGGAGCTGTCGACGGTCGAGGTCGGGTCCGGGGGCCTGCACGGCGACCGGCCCAAGAAGGCCGCGGTCATGGTGCTCTCCGCCGACGACACGACCGGCGCCCGGGCCAACCTCGTGGTGACGATGCCGCCGGAGGAGCTCTCGGCCGCCGTCGGGGGAGTCCTGCGCGTGGGCACCGTCGTGCTGGAGGTCACCGGGCCGGCCGGCAGCTGCCCCGGTGTGTATGCCGCGGTGCGCCGTCCCGGCACGGTCTCGGTCGGCGACCCCGCGGTCGTGGGCGAGGCGGATGACATGGACGACGAGTCCGGCCACGCGGCCGACGTGTCCAGTGGCACAGGGGAACCCGCGTGACGACCGCCGAGAGGACGGCATAGGGTCGGCCCGTGGGTTCGGACGTCGAGGTGGGGCAGGGGCAGCACGCCCGGGACGCGCACGACCCCCGCGCAGCCCACGACCGCGCGGTCGAGCGGCTGCTCGCCAGCTACCGCGCCATCCCGCCGGGTGCGCCGGTGCGGCTGGCCAAGAAGACCTCGAACCTCTTCCGCGCCAGGGCGGCCACCTCGGCCCCCGGCCTGGACGTGAGCGGGCTCGGCGGCGTCATCGGGATCGACCCCGTCGCACGGACGGCCGACGTGCAGGGCATGTGCACCTACGAGGACCTCGTCGACGCCACGCTGCCGCACGGCCTCGTCCCGCTCGTGGTGCCGCAGCTCAAGACGATCACCCTCGGTGGGGCGGTCACCGGCCTCGGCATCGAGTCGACGTCCTTCCGCTCCGGCCTGCCGCACGAGTCGGTCCTCGAGATGGACGTGCTCACCGGCGCCGGCGAGGTCGTCACCGCCCGTCCCGAGGGCGAGCACGCAGACCTGTTCCACGCCTTCCCGAACTCCTACGGAACCCTCGGCTACGCGACCCGGCTGCGGATCGAGCTCGAGCCGGTCGAGCCGTGGGTCGAGCTGCGGCACGTGCGGTTCCACGACCTCGAGACCCTCGTGGCGACGATCGGCGACATCGCCGCGAGCGGCGAGCACGGCGGGTTCGTCGTCGACTACCTCGACGGGGTCGTCTTCACCGCGACCGAGGCCTACCTGACCCTGGGCCGGCGCACCGCCGCACCGGGGCCGGTGAGCGACTACACGGGCCAGCAGGTCTACTACCGCTCGATCCAGCACGACTCGCCGGTGCCCAAGGTCGACCGGCTCACGACGTACGACTACCTCTGGCGGTGGGACACCGACTGGTTCTGGTGCAGCCGGGCCTTCGGCGCGCAGGACCCGCGGATCCGGCGCATCTGGCCGCGGCGCTACCGCCGGAGCTCGTTCTACTGGAAGCTGATCGCGCTCGACCACCGCTACGAGATCGCCGACCGGCTCGAGGCTCGCAAGGGTCGCCCGCCGCGCGAGCGGGTGGTCCAGGACGTCGAGGTGCCGCTGGGCCGCACGGCCGAGTTCCTCCACTGGTTCCTGCGCGAGGTGCCGATCGAGCCCATCTGGCTCTGCCCCGTGCAGACCAGGGGCAGCTGGCCCCTGTACCCGCTCCAGCCCGGCGAGCTCTACGTCAACGTCGGCTTCTGGTCCACGGTCCCGCGCGACCCGTCCGACCCCGGACACACGAACCGCCTGGTCGAGGACGAGGTCACCCGCCTCGACGGGCACAAGTCGCTGTACTCCGACGCGTACTACGACGAGGAGACCTTCTGGCGGCTCTACGGCGGTGACGACTACGGGGGTGTGAAACAGCGCTACGACCCCGACTCCCGGCTCCTCGACCTCTACTCCAAGGCGGTGCGACGCAAGTGACGATCCTCAAGACCAACCGGCACGACACCGGTACGGCGGAGCGCCTCTCCATGGCGCAGATCCTCGACGCGGTCACCCGCGGTGAGGTCCCGCTGCGCTTCACGGCATACGACGGCTCGGCCACCGGGCCCGAGGACGCGCCCTACGGGCTGCACCTTAGGACCCCGCGCGGCGCGAGCTACATCGCGACGGCGCCCGGCGACCTCGGCATGGCGCGCGCGTACGTCGCGGGCGACCTCGACCTGCGCGGCGTCCACCCCGGCGACCCGTACCCGCTGCTCGCCGCGATGGGCGACCTGCACTTCTCCCTGCCGTCGCCGCGGATGGCCGCCACGATCGCGCGCTCGCTCGGCGTCGACCTGCTCAAGCCGCCGCCGCCCCCGCCGCAGGAGGCGCTGCCGCATTGGCGCCGTGTCGCAGAAGGCCTGCGGCACAGCAAGACCCGCGACGCCGAGGCGATCCACCACCACTACGACGTCTCCAACCGGTTCTACGAGATGGTCCTCGGGCCGTCGATGACCTACACCTGCGCCTGCTTCCCGACCGAGGACGCGACGCTGGAGGAGGCGCAGGAGAACAAGTACCGCCTCGTCTTCGACAAGCTCCGGCTCAAGGAGGGCGACCGCCTCCTCGACATCGGCTGTGGCTGGGGCGGGATGGTCCGGTATGCCGCACGGCGCGGCGTGCGCGTCATCGGCGCCACCCTGTCGCGCGAGCAGGCGCAGTGGGCGCAGGAGGCGATCCGCCGCGAGGGCCTGCAGGACCTGGCCGAGGTGCGCTTCAGCGACTACCGCGACATCGCCGAGACCGGGTTCGACGCGGTGTCCTCGATCGGCCTCACCGAGCACATCGGCGTCAAGAACTACCCGTCGTACTTCCGGTTCATCGAGTCGAAGCTGCGCCCGGGCGGCCTGCTGCTCAACCACTGCATCACCCGGCCCGACAACAAGCGGACGTCGACCGGCGCCTTCATCGACCGGTACGTGTTCCCCGACGGCGAGCTCACCGGCTCCGGCACGATCATCGCCGCCATCCAGGACATCGGGATGGAGGTGCGGCACGAGGAGAACCTGCGCGAGCACTACGCGAAGACGCTCGCCGGGTGGTGCGCCTACCTGGAGCAGAACTGGGACGAGTGCGTCGCCGACGTCGGCGAGGCCACCGCTCGCGTGTGGGGCCTGTACATGGCCGGGTCGCGGCTGGGCTTCGACCGCAACGTCGTGCAGCTGCACCAGGTGCTGGCGGTCAAGCTCGGCGCCAAGGGCGACGCGGGCCTCCCGCTGCGGCCGTGGTGGCAGGCCTGAGGTCTCGAGCCCGGTGACGGCAGCCCGGGCTGAGGGGAGAAGCCGCACGTGGAGCAACGCGTCTCGCTGGTGACGCTCGGGGTCCGCGACCTCGGGCGCGCCCGCGCGTTCTACGAGGCGCTGGGCTGGCGCCGCGGTGACGACAACGAGGACGTCGTGTTCTTCCAGTGCGGCGGCATGGTCGTGGCGCTGTGGTCGCGGGAGGAGCTTGCCGCCGACTCGGCCGTCGAGGACGGCGGGGGCTGGGGCGGCGTGACCCTGGCGCTCAACCTGCGCTCACCGGAGGAGGTCGACGCCACGCTCGCCGAGGCGGCAGCGGCCGGCGGCGCCATCGGGCGCGCGGGGGCGGAGACCTCCTGGGGCGGCTACTCGGGCGTGTTCGTCGACCCCGACGGGCACCCGTGGGAGGTCGCGCACAACCCGTTCTGGGCGGTCACCGACGACGGCCGGACCCTCCTGCGTCCCGACGCCTGACCGGCCTGCTCAGGCGGACCGGCAGGCTGCCCGGTCCGGTCAGGCGGTCTGGGTGAGCTCGGTGGCCAGCCAGGTCGGGGGGATGCCGAACGCGTCCACGAGCGTCTGGGCGTGCGGGCGCAGCTGGGCGCACAGGTCGTTGACCGCGGCCGTGACCTGCTTGCTGCGCGCCGGGGTGATCCGGCCGTGCTCGAGGTACCAGCCCTTGTCGGCCTCGATCGTCGACAGCGCGTAGAGGTCGCAGACCGAGCCGAGCATCGACGCCGCGGCGGCGTCCTCGCAGCGGTCGATGGCGGCGACGAACGACTCCAGCACCAGCCGGTCGACGTGCGCCCGGGCCGCCTCCACGACGTGGTCCTGGCAGTCGTTGAAGACCGCGAACAGGTCCGCCCCGGGCTTCGAGGCCTTGCGCAGCCGCAGGGCCAGGGTCTCCAGCAGGTGGCGCTCACGGTCCTCGACGAGGGCGAGCTGCCAGCCGCGGTCGGTCGGGCCCTTCTCGCTGTCGCGCCCCGGGGCGGCGGCCACGAGCCGCTGCACCAGACCGCGAGCCGCCGTGCGCTCCAGGACGACGCCGGCGAACTGGCGCGCGCCGAACCGGACCATGCCGAGGGTGTCGAGGTCGCCGAACGCGTCGCGGTAGTCGGTGAGCAGGCCCTTGGCGACGAGCTGCAGCAGGACCGTGTTGTCACCCTCGAAGGTCGTGAACACGTCGGTGTCGGCCTTGAGGCCCGGGAGCCGGTTGACGGCGAGGTACCCCGCGCCACCGCAGGCCTCGCGGCACACCTGGATGGTGGCGGTGGCGTGGGCCGTCGACACCGCCTTGAGCCCGGCGGCGCGGGCCTCGAGCTGGCGCTGGTCGAGCTCGTCGACGGCGTCGCCGGCCGTCTGCACGTCGTGCATGAACGACACGAGGTCGTTCTGGGCGAGCTGGAGCGCGTACGACTTCGCCAGTGCGGGCAGCAGCTTGCGCTGGTGGGTCCGGTAGTCGAGCAGCAGCACCTCCTCGTCGGTCTGCGGCGGCCCGAACTGGCGACGCTCCCCGGCATACGCCACCGCGAGGGCCAGCGCGGTGCGGGTGGCGGCGCCGGCCGCCCCGGCGACGCTGATCCGCCCGCGCACGAGGGTGCCGAGCATCGTGAAGAAGCGCCGGGTCTGGTTGGCGATGGGGGAGGTGTAGGTCCCGTGCTCGTCGACGTGGCCGTACCGGTCGAGGAGGTTGGTGCGCGGCACCCGCACGTGGTCGAACGTCAGCCGGCCGTTGTCGACGCCCGCCAGTCCCGCCTTGGCGCCGCAGTCGCCGATGCTGACGCCGGGCAGCGGCGCGCCGGACTCGTCGCGGATCGGCACCAGCACGCAGTGCACGCCGTGGGTCTCCCCACCGGTGACCAGCTGGGCGAAGACCGCGGCCATGCGGCCGTCCCGCGCGGCGCCGCCGATGTAGTCCTTGCGCGCGGCAGGCGTCGGCGTGTGCACCACGAGCTCGTCGGTGTCGGGGTCGTAGGTGGCCGTGGTCCCGAGCGACTGGACGTCGGACCCGTGGCCGGTCTCCGTCATCGCGAAGCAGCCGGGCAGCGTGCCGTCGATGATCGAGGGCAGGTATGCCGTGTGGTGCCGCTCGGTGCCGAGGTTCGCCACCGCGCCGCCGAACAGGCCCCAGTGGACGCCCGCCTTGACCATCGTCGAGAGGTCGGCGTGGCCGAGCATCTCGAACGCGGTGACCGAGCCGCCGAGGTCGCCGTTGCCCCCCGACTCCTTGGGGAAGCCGCGGGCGGGGTGGCCCGTGGCGGCGATGTGCCGCACCTGCTCGGCCACCCGGGCGCGGTACTGCTCCATCGTCAGCTCCTCGCGCGGCGGGGCGAACCGCTCGGGGTCCGGGTCGTCGCGCAGCTCCTGCCTGATCGCGGCCCACCGTCCGTCGAGGACGCGGCGCAGCTCGGTCGTGAGGTCGGTCATCGTTGCTCCTGCGAGGTCCAGGCGGACGCCAGCCCGCTCCAGGCGAGGTCGGTCAGGTGGTCGGTGAGCTCGTCCCGCGGCATCGAGTCCGGGCTGGTCAGCCACTGGTCGGCGGCGGCGCGGACCATGCCGACGAGGCCGGCGGCCCAGACGGCTGCGGCTCGGCCGTCGCGGCCGGAGGCTCGCAGCGCCTCGGCGACGACGGTCGCCAGCCGCGCCGCGATGTGGCTGGTCACCGGGCCGGCGGGGTCGCCACCGGCGGGGGTGTCGAGCAGGGGAGCGGTGACGACGAATCGGTAGACCTCCGGGTCCCGCTCCACGAGCCGCAGGTACGAGTCGATCGCGGCTGCGATCAGTGCGCGCGGCGAGGCGTCGACGGCGCCCAGGTCCTCGCCGCTCGTGGCGCCCAGGGCGCGCTCGAGGTCGCGCAGGATGAGGGCGTCGACGCTCTCGCACACCGCGGCATACAGACCCTGGCGGTCGGTGAAGTGGCGGTAGACGACGGTCTTGGACGTGCCGGCCGTCGCGGCGATCTCGTCCATGCCGACCCCGGCGCCGTGTGCCCGGATGGCACGCAGCGTCGCCTCGACGAGCTCGCGCCGCCGGGCGGCCCGGTGGGCGTCCCAGCGGGTGCTGCGCCCGTCCGTGGAGGTGCTCATTCCGGGAACGGTAGCAGGTACCCGGCGTACCTGCTACCGTCGGTACCAGTTACCTGGACACCGTCGCCGGTGCCCGTCGTCGACCTCCGAGGAGTACCCGTGGCCGCCTCCAGCAGCCCGCGCCGCGCCGCCGTCATCGGTGGCAACCGCATCCCGTTCGCCCGAGCCAACGGCGCCTACGCCCGCGCCTCGAACCAGGACATGCTCACCGCCGCCCTCGAGGGCCTCGTCGCGCGGCACGGCCTGGCGGGGGAGCAGGTCGGCGAAGTCGCCGCCGGTGCGGTGCTCAAGCACAGCCGCGACTTCAACCTCACCCGCGAGTCGGTGCTCGGCTCGAGCCTCGCCCCGACCACGCCGGCCTACGACGTGCAGCAGGCGTGTGGCACCGGCCTGGAGGCGGCGGTCCTCGTCGCCAACAAGATCGCGCTCGGGCAGGTCGACTCGGGCATCGCCGGGGGCACGGACACGGCGTCCGACGCACCGATCGCCGTCAGCGAGGGCCTGCGCCAGACGCTGCTGGCCGCCAACAGGGCCAAGACCCCCGCGCAGCGGGCCAAGGCCCTCGCCGGCCTGCGCCCCGGGCACCTCGTGCCGTCGGTCCCGCAGAACGTCGAGCCGCGCACGGGC
This sequence comes from Phycicoccus sp. 3266, assembly GCF_031456495.1. Classification (NCBI taxonomy): domain Bacteria; kingdom Bacillati; phylum Actinomycetota; class Actinomycetes; order Micrococcales; family Intrasporangiaceae; genus Phycicoccus; species Phycicoccus sp. 3266. Next base: position 390,386 of record NZ_JAVDUW010000003.1, read on the forward strand.
CTGTCGATGGGCGAGCACATGGCCCAGACGGCCGCGCAGTGGGGCATCACCCGCGAGGCGCAGGACGAGCTCGCCGCGGCGTCGCACCGCAACCTCGCAGCCGCCTACGAGCGCGGCTTCTTCGACGACCTGATGACGCCGTTCCACGGGCTGACCCGCGACCAGAACCTGCGGGCCGACTCCACGGTCGAGAAGCTCGCCGGGCTCAAGCCGGTCTTCGGCAAGGGGCCGGACGCCACCATGACCGCGGGCAACTCGACGCCCCTCACCGACGGCGCGTCCGTCGTGCTGCTGGGCAGCGACGAGTGGGCGGCCGAGCGCGGGCTACCGGTGCTGGCCCACGTCGTCGACGCCCAGACGGCCGCCGTCGACTACGTCACGGGCCACGAGGGCCTGCTCATGGCGCCGGCCTACGCCCTCCCGACGCTGCTCGCCCGGCAGGGGATGAAGCTCCAGGACTTCGACCTCGTCGAGATCCACGAGGCCTTCGCCGCCACCGTCCTGACGACGCTGGCCGCCTGGGAGAGCGAGCAGTTCTGCCGCGACCGGCTCGGCCTCGACGCTCCGATCGGCGAGCTCGACCGGTCGCGCCTCAACGTCAACGGCTCCTCCCTCGCGGCGGGTCACCCGTTCGCGGCGACCGGTGGCCGGATCGTCGCCTCGCTCGCAAAGGCGTTGCACGAAAAGGGTCCCGGCGCGCGGGGCCTCATCTCGATCTGTGCCGCGGGCGGCCAGGGCGTCATGGCGATCCTCGAGGCGGCCTGACATGCCCGGTGCGTACGCGGGGTTCGTGCGGAACCCGGTCGGGAAGAAGCTCGCCGCCCAGCTCGGGCTGCCCCGCCCGGTGCGCCTGCGCCGGTATGCCGCCGACGCGCCCCTCGTCGACGGGCCCGTGCTCGTCGGCGGGCACGGTGAGGCACCCGTGGCCGCGCGGGTGCGGTCGCTGCTGTCGGCGGAGGGCGTCGAGGCCGTGGACGAGGTGGCGGCGGGGCACCGCGTGGGCGCCGTCGTCGCCGACCTGACGGCGGTCGAGACCCCCTCGGACCTCGAGGCGCTGCGTGCCCTCGTCGCCCCGGCCCTCAAGGGCCTGCAGCCCAGCGGCCGGATGGTCGTCGTCGGTCGGCTGCCCGAGGAGGCTGCCGGGTTCGCCCAGTCGGCGGCGCGCCGGGCCCTGGAGGGGATCACCCGCTCGATCGGCAAGGAGCTGCGCGCGGGGGCCACCGCCAACCTCGTCCTCGTGGCCGACGACGCGGACGCCAACGCGGACGCGACGATCCGGTTCCTGCTGTCCGGCCGCTCGGCATACGTCGACGGGCAAGTGGTCCGCGTCGGTGCCGGTGCCCCGACGGAGCCGGAGGACTGGCGCGCCCCGCTCGCGGGCAAGGTCGCCGTCGTCACCGGTGCGGCCCGCGGCATCGGGGCGTCCATCGCGGACGTCCTGGCCCGGGACGGCGCCACGGTGGTCTGCGTCGACGTGCCGGCCGCCGGTGACGCCCTGGCCCGGACGGCGAACCGGGTGGGCGGCACCGCCCTGCAGGTCGACGTGACGAGCGAGGACGCGGGCCGTCGCATCCTCGACCACGCGACCGGCCGCCACGGTGGTCTCGACATCGTCGTGCACAACGCGGGGATCACCCGCGACAAGCTGCTGGCCAACATGGACGGGTCGCGCTGGGCGTCGGTGCTCGACGTGAACCTCGGCTCCGTCCTGCGGATGAACGAGGTCCTGCTCGGCGACGACGGCATCCGCGAGGGGGGACACGTCGTCCTCGTCTCCTCGATCGCCGGCATCGCGGGCAACCGCGGCCAGACCAACTACGCGGCCTCCAAGGCGGGTGTCATCGGCCTCGTCGACGCCCTGTCCGCGGACGACGGCCTGCGCCGGCGCGGCATCACCGTCAACGCGGTCGCACCCGGCTTCATCGAGACCGAGATGACGGCCAACGTGCCGTTCGCGACCCGTGAGGTCGGGCGGCTGCTCAACTCGCTCAGCCAGGGCGGGCTGCCCGTCGACGTCGCGGAGACGATCGCGTGGTTCAGCCAGGACGCCAACGCCGGCGTCACCGGGAACGTCGTCCGCGTCTGCGGCCAGAGCCTGCTGGGGGCCTGACGTGGCCGACGTGACCCTGCGCGAGTCGCCCTCTCTCGCAACGCTGTTCGCGAAAGCGGCCCTGACCGCTCGCGGGCGCGGGGGAGACCTGCCGTCGACCGTGGTGCGTCGCGAGGGCGTGGTCGTCGACCGTGACCACCTGCTGGCGTACCAGCGGGTGTGCGCGTTCGGCGGGTCCGACGACCTGCCGCACACGTACCCGCACGTGCTCGGCTTCCCGCTCCAGGTGGCCCTCATGGCCGACCGCTCCTTCCCCCTGGCGCTCCCGGGGCTGGTCCACCTCGAGAACACCATCACCGTCCACCGCCGGCTCACGGCCGACGACAGGCTCGACCTCGCCGTCCGCGCCGAGGGCCTGCGGCGCCACCCCAAGGGACGTCTCGTCGACCTCGTCACGGAGGTGGACGTGGAGGGCGAGCGCGTCTGGGAGGGCCGCAGCACCTACCTTCGCCGCGGTGCCGGCGGTGGCGAGACGGTCGGGCCCGGCGCCGAGCCGGCGCCTGCCGCCGAGCTCCCCGAGCGCCGCCCGGCCGTCGTGCTGCGCGTCCCGGAGGGGCAGGGGCGCGCGTATGCCGCCGTGTCCGGCGACGTGAACCCGATCCACCTGCACCCGCTCACGGCGCGGGCGATGGGCTTGTCCCGCGCCATCGCCCACGGCATGTGGACGGCCGCGCGGACCCTTGCGGCCCTCGGGCCCGGGGCCACCGGGCCGGGCACGTCCCACGTGTCGTTCGCCAAGCCGGTGCTGCTGCCGAGCACGGTCGAGCTCGTCGTCGACGACCGGTCGGACCCGGTGGTGGCCGGCCTGCGCTCGGCCAGGGACCCGGCGGTCCGCCACCTGACCCTCATCTTCACCCGCGCCTGACCGCCATCCGCCGGTGGGGCAGGGGCCGCCTCAGAGTCGCTTGGCGTAGTACCGGGACAGCTCGGAGTCGGCGTAGTGGCCGAAGGCCACGGTCGGGGTGTAGCCGCTGGCCTCGTAGAGGGCGATCGCCTCGGGCTGCATCGTCCCGGTCTCGAGGACCAGGAGCTCGGCACCCTCCTCGCGTGCCGTCTGCTCCAGGGCACCGAGGACCCGCCGGGCGTGGCCCTGGCGGCGGGCCGCGTCGGCGACGTACATCCGCTTCACCTCGGCGCTGCGCCCACCGACCACCCCGCTGAGCTCGGGCCGCATCCGCCACCCACCCATGGCGACGGGCTCGCCGTCGACGGTCCCCAACAGGAAGCACCCCTGGGGCGCCGCGAACTCGCTGGGGTCGACCGGGGAGTCGTCGGGCCCGCCGTAGATGACGACGTAGTGGGCCTGCACCTCCTCCACCAGCCGCTGCACCCTCGGGTCGAGGAAGTCCACCCGGTCCAGCCGCAGACGCGCAGCCGGCTCGTCGACCGCGTCGCCCGGGGCGAGGGTGCGGTCCAGGTGCTGGTCAGGCGCGCCAGGTCCAGTTCGTGCGCTCATAGACCACATCGAACCCGGCGCGCTGCATGTTCGCCAACGAGGGGTTGTGCGGGGCCTCGGCGGTCGGCTTCCACGTCTCGGCACTCAGCCAGCGGCACCCGGCCTGCGCCGCGCGGTTGACGCGGTGCTCGAAGAACGCCGACTGCGCGCCGCGGCCGCGCGCCTCCGGCAGGGTCGCCGCACCGCAGAAGGCCGCCACCCCGTCAGCGAGCATGAGGCTGGCACTGGCGACGAGGCTGTCGCCGTCCCACGCGGCATACGGCACGAACGGCGACCCCGGCACCACGACCCCTGCCACCATGTCGACCAACGGGCCCAACGGCATCCCGAAGCCGCGGCACAGCACCTCCGCCCAGGCGCGCGCGTCGTCGGCCCCGACCTCCGCAACCCGCAGGTCGGTCGTCGCGGGCGCCGCGGGACCGGCGTCGCGGAGCAGCTTCACCCAGACGGAGCCCGCGACGAGGCCCTCCCGGGCGCAGATGTCGTCCCAGTCGTCGGGCAGCACGGAGGGCGCGACCTGGATGACGGCGCCCTGCCCGTCGTGGGCGCGGTAGAAGTCGAGGACCTGGGAGACGAGGTCACCCGTCACCGGCTCCGTGACGCCGAAGCCGAGTGCCTTGTTCCAGTAGCCGCCCGTCGGGTCCCTGCTCATCACGAGCGCGACGCCACCCCCGAGCCGCGCCTGGGCCATCCCGAGCTCGTGCTGCACCTTCGCGGGTGCGAGCCGGGCCATGGCGTGCATGAACTCGGCCTCGGCGGGCTCGGCGACGCGGACTGCCTCGGACTCCTCCATGTCGCCCAGTGTGGGTGGCGGAAACCGGGTGGGACTCCGCCGCGTGGGGGAGGTGCGGAGGGGCGTCGGTCCCCTCGTGGGGACGAGCCGCCCGCCCGGCCGAGCGAGATCCCTGGTCAGCCGAGCGAGATGAGGGACGCGACGGCGTCCCGCACCGGCGTCTCGCCCGAGACGACGTCGAACTGGCGCCGGTCGGCAGCCGGGCTCTCCAGCACCGACAGCAGCACGTCGCTCACGTCGGCCCGGGCGATCGACCCGCTGGGCAGGGACGTGCCGACGGTGACCCGGCCCGTGGGGGCGTCGTCGGTGAGGCGGCCCGGACGCACGATCGTCCAGACCAGGTCGGACCGGCCGCGCAGGTCGGCGTCCGCGGCCGCCTTGGCCCGCAGGTAGACCTGGAACACGTCGTCCGACGTCGGGTCCGCCTTGTCGGTGCCCATCGAGGAGACCATGACGTACCGGGCGACTCCCGCCGCCGACGCGGCGTCCGCGAGGAGGGCGGCCCCGGCTCGGTCGACGGTCTCCTTGCGCTCCGCGGAGCTGCCCGGCCCGGCGCCAGCGGCGAAGACGACCGCGTCCGCGCCCTGCAGCACGTGGGTGACGTCCGTGACGGAGGACGATTCGAGGTCCAGCACCACGGGAGTCGCGCCGGCCGCGTGGACGTCCCGCTCGTGGTCGGGGTTGCGCACGAGGCCGACGGGGTCGTGGCCCGCATCGGCGAGCCGCTTCTCGAGCAGGAGGGCGATCTGGCCGTGTCCACCGGCGATGACGACGCGCATGCGACCTGTCTACCAGCGGTCGGCGCAGGGTGCTCAGCGGAGGCGGTGGCGTACCCAGACGCCCGGCTCGACGTAGACGGCGTGGTCGTGGGTGACGTCGCAGTGCACCGGGTTCAACGCCCCGGGGACGACGACGTCGCCGGTCGCGTCGAACGGCATACCGGTCCACTCGCGCCACTGCGCGAGGGTGCCGGAGATGGTCATCGCACGCGGGCACACGCCGACCACCTCGGCGCCGACCCGCACGTGCAGCCGCAACCAGGGGTCGACGGGCAGGCCGTCCGGGCGGGTGCGCGCGGCATAGTCGCGCATCGCCACCCGGGGCTCCAGGTGCTTGCCGCTCGGGCGCACCGGGGCCACGAGCTCGGTGAAGCCGAGCCGGACGGCGTTGGCCCGCTTGGCCTCGAGCAGGACCGACGCGAGCCCGGTGCCGCGCAGGTCGGGCCGGATCGCCACCTCCAGCGCGGACACGTGCGTCGGCTCCCGGCCGGCCACGTCGTCGAGCCAGGCCCAGCGGATCACGCCGTCCCAGCCGTCCTCGGGCAGCTCGGTCCGCCCGAGCCCCGCGCCCATGGCGAAGGGCACTGCGCAGGAGCGGGCCACCGGGCGGCCGCCCGGGTCGTCGCGGTCGAAAGCGAGCAGCGTGAACTCGGCGTACCGGGTGGCGGTGCGGGAGTAGTAGAGGTCGCCGATCGGGTCCTGCTGCATGAACCGGGGCCACAGGTCGTCGAAGTCCCACAGCTGCTCGGCCAGGTCCGGGCGCTCGGCGAGGGTGACGATCTCGAGGTCCATGCCGCGACGGTATGCCGCGCGCCGATACTCACGCGCGGCCATTTCCGTCCGGCGGATAGCATCGTGGTGCCGCGCGCAGGCTGCGCCGGCACCCATCGAGCACCGATCTGCACCACCCACCCGAGGAGAAGCCAGCGTGCCTGCCGAGATCACCGTCCACGTCGCCGGGAGCGAGCGATCGGTGCCGGAGCAGACGACTGCGGCCGAGCTCTTCGAGGGTGACCGGGCCGTGCTCGTCGCCCGGGTCAACGGCGCGCTGCGCGACCTCGCGCACGTCCTCGCCGACGGCGACACCGTCGAGCCGGTGACCGCCCAGGAGCAGGACGGCCTCGACGTGCTCCGGCACAGTGCCGCCCACGTGCTCGCCCAGGCCGTGCAGGAGGTCAACCCCAAGGCGCGGCTCGGCATCGGCCCGCCCGTGCGCGACGGCTTCTACTACGACTTCGACGTCGAGGAACCGTTCAGCCCCGACGACCTCAAGGCGCTGGAGAAGGTCATGCAGCGCATCGTCAACGAGGGCCAGACCTTCGTGCGCCGCGAGGTCAGCGACGAGGACGCCGCGGTCGAGCTGGCCGACGAGCCGTACAAGATCGAGCTCATCGGGCTCAAGGGCGGCGCATCCGGCGACGTCGAGGAGGCCGCCGAGGGCGCCTCGGTCGAGGTGGGGGGAGCGCAGCTCACCATCTACGACAACGTCCGCCGCGACGGCTCGCGGGCCTGGGGCGACCTCTGCCGCGGCCCGCACGTGCCGACCACCAAGGTCCTGGGCAACGCGTTCAAGCTGATGCGCAGCGGCGGCGCCTACTGGCGCGGCAGCGAGAAGAACCCGCAGCTGCAGCGCATCTACGGCACCGCGTGGCCGACCAAGGAGGACCTCAAGGCCTACCTCGACCGGCTCGCCGAGGCCGAGAAGCGCGACCACCGCAAGCTCGGTGCCGAGCTCGACCTGTTCTCGTTCCCCGAGGTCCTCGGCGCCGGCCTGCCGGTGTTCCACCCCAAGGGCGGGGTCATCAAGCGCGAGATGGAGGACTACGTCCGGCGGCGGCACCTCGAGGAGGGCTTCAGCTACGTCGGCTCGCCGCACATCAGCCGCGAGGAGCTCTTCTACACCTCGGGTCACCTGCCCTACTACTCGCAGGGCATGTTCCCGCCCATGGACGTCGACGGGCAGAACTACCGCCTCAAGGCGATGAACTGCCCGATCCACAACCTCATCTTCAAGTCCCGCGGCCGCTCCTACCGCGAGCTGCCCCTGCGGTTCTTCGAGTTCGGCACCGTCTACCGCGACGAGAAGTCCGGCGTGCTGTCGGGCCTGACCCGCGTGCGGATGATCACCCAGGACGACAGCCACTCCTACGTCACCAAGGAGGGCGCACCCGACGAGGTCCGCCACCTGCTCGACTTCGTGCTCTCGCTGCTGCGCGACTTCGGGCTCGACGACTACTACCTCGAGCTGTCGACCCGCGACGACAGCAAGCCGGACAAGTTCATCGGCACCGACGAGCAGTGGGCCGAGGCGACCGCGATCCTGCAGGAGGTCGCCGACGGCAGCGGCCTCGAGCTCGTCCCCGACCCGGGGGGCGCCGCCTTCTACGGCCCGAAGATCTCGGTCCAGGCCCGCGACGCGATCGGCCGCACCTGGCAGATGTCGACCATCCAGTACGACTTCAGCCAGCCCGAGCGGTTCGAGCTCGAGTACCAGGCCGCCGACGGCACCCGCCAGCAGCCGGTCATGATCCACTCGGCCAAGTTCGGGTCGATCGAGCGGTTCATCGGCGTCCTCGTCGAGCACTACGCCGGCGCGTTCCCGCCCTGGCTGTCCCCGGTCCAGGTCACCGGCATCCCCGTCGCCGAGGAGTACTCCGAGTACCTCCACGAGGTCGCGGACCAGCTGCGCGTCAAGGGGATCCGGGTCGAGGTCGACGACAGCGACGACCGGTTCCCGAAGAAGATCCGCAACGCGAGCAAGTCCAAGGTGCCGTTCGTGCTGATCGCGGGCGAGGAGGACCGGTCCAAGGGGGCCGTGTCCTTCCGCTACCGCGACGGCTCGCAGAAGAACGGCGTCCCGGTGGCCGAGGCCGTGGCCGAGGTGCTCGAGGCCGTGGAGTCACGCCGCCAGGTCTGAGACCCGACCCGGCCGGCTCGCGTCGCTGCCGTCGAGGGGCCAGGACATGCCGACGGACCGTCGTCCGTCCCGGCATGTCCTGGCCCCTCGACGCGTCAGCCGCCGGTGGCCGACGGCTTCCAGACCATCCGGACGTCGGGGGCCTGCTCCTCGTTGTCGCCCTCGGTCCACTCGACCGGCTCGAACCCGTGCCGCTCGTAGAACCGCAGCGCGCCCTCGTTGCTCTGGAACGCCCACAGCTGCAGCCCGTCCGGGAACCGGGTCTTCGCCAGTCCGAGGAGCTGCGTCCCCAGCCCGCGCCCGGTGAACCCGGACGTGATGTACAGGTGGCCCAGCTGGTCCGGCGGCATGAGGGCCAGGAACCCGACGAGGGTGTCGTCGTCCTGCGCCACCCACACCTCGAACTCGCGCAGCAGCACGGTCTCGACGAACGGCAGCACGCTCTCGCGTGGGTGCACGATCATCGGGATGCTCGGCACGGACTCGGTCCGCACCTGCCAGAACAGCTCGGCCAGCGCGCCGGCGTCCTCGGGCGTCGCGGGCCGGATCGCCGGGAGCGGGACAGCGGGAGCCGAGGTGTGAGCGGGGTCGGGAGCAGCGGGAGCCGAGGTGTGAGCGGGGTCGGGGGCGGCAGGAGCAGGGTCGTTCGGTGCGGACACGCCGGTCATTGTGGTGCAGGCCGACCGGCGCCGCCTCCCTCGTTCGCACGGGCCCCTAGGATCGCCGCATGACCGACGAGCTCGAGCGGGACACCGACTTCGCCGGGGTGCAGGACGGGTTCGAGCGCCTCTGGACGCCGCACCGCATGGCGTACATCACGGGGGAGCGGCCGAGCGAGGACGCCGGCGACGGGTGCCCGTTCTGCGCCGCGCCCGGCAAGGACGACGCGACCGGGCTCATCGTCCACCGCGGGCAGCACTGCTACGTCGTCATGAACCTGTTCCCGTACAACCCCGGTCACGTGCTGGTGTGCCCGTACCGCCACGTGTCGCTCTACGTCGACCTCACCGACGAGGAGACCACCGAGTTCACCGCGCTGACCAAGGCCGCCATCGGAGCCCTCGACGCCTCGAGCGCCCCGCACGGCTACAACCTGGGCATGAACCAGGGTGCGGTCGCCGGTGCCGGGGTGCAGGCCCACCTGCACCAGCACGTGGTGCCCCGGTGGGGTGGCGACGCCAACTTCCTGCCCATCATCGGGCAGACGAAGGCGCTCCCGACGTTGCTCGAGGACGTTCGGACCCAGCTCGTCGCGGCGTGGCCGCGGGCGCGCGGGGACGCCTGAGCCGCTCGAGCGGCAGGAACGCCAGCAGGCAGACCACCAGCGGCAGGAAGTGGATCTTGAGCATCACGTAGGTGCTCAGGTGGAAGCCTGCCCAGAAGAGCAGCCCGGCATACAGCGCCCGGCCCCTCAACCACAGCAGGACGGGGGAGCAGAACTCGGCGACGAGCACGACCCACTGCAGCGCGTGGGTGAGCGCGGGGTGCGACCCGACCCACGGGCCGATCCCGTTGGGGCGCCTCGTGAGTGCCCAGATGAGGGTGGCGCCGTTGGCCCAGCCCCAGCCGCCGAACCGCATCTTCGCCCACGCCGAGAGGGCGTAGATGCAGACCGCCCCGACCTGCACCATCCGCAGCGCCCAGCCGGCGCGTTCCGTCCGCTCGTCCACCTCGCGCGTGCTCGCCCGGCCGGCGGTCGGGAGGACGAACAGGGCCACGACCAGCGCGAAGTGGTCATGGTCGACCTTGGAGTACGCGAAGGCGTTGCTGACCCAGTCGAGCATCCCGACGGCACACACCCAGCCCGCCAGCCTCGGGAGGCGGCCGGTCGCGGCGACGGCGGAGCTCACGAGGATGACGCCCAGCAGCCAGCGCACGTAGTCGTGCGACGGGACCGGCAGGTGGAGCAGGTCCCGGACGAGCAGGCCGCGGTAGAGGCTGGGTGGGACGTCGCCGTGGGGGATCGGGTCGGTGACGATCCAGAGCACGTCGAGCCACACGAACGGGTAGACGACCCGTCGCAGCCAGGCCACCCGCGCCGGCGGCAGCGCCGGGGCGAAGAAGCGCCGCACGGCCTCAGCGCCGCGCACCACCGCCGCGCCGCTCACGCCCTGCCCGCTCACGCCCTGCCCGCTCACGGCGCACCACCCGGTATGCCGGTGGGCCGGGGGTGCAGCGGGTCGCGGACCTCCCAGGTGGCCAGGGTCGTGACGACCACCTCGCCCGTCCTGATTCGGGTCTGGGTGTTGCGCAGCCAGATCGTCCGGTACGCCGGCTCGTGCGGCAGCCGGCGCGAGTGCAGGACCGCGATGTCCTGCAGGATCTCGGGGTGGCGGATGATCCGCGGGGCCTGGCCCTCGACCTCGGCGCGCTCGATGCCGATCTTCTCCTTCGACAGGGGCACGCGCACGACCTCGCCGTCGACCGTCAGCGCGTCCATGCCGAGGGAGTTGATGACGCCGTCGTTGCGCACCGAGAACGCGTACTGCGACATCGGCGCGAACGGCCACCAGTCGTCGTTGCCGACCAGCGTCCCCATCGCCGCCGTCACCACGACCGCCGCCGTCACCAGGAGCCGCCACCCGAGCGCGAGCCGTCCCAGCCGTCGCACCCCTGCCCCCGTCATGGCGCACATGGTGCCAGAGCGTCCTGCGCGGGATGCCACACTGGCCCCATGGACTCCAGCAGCGGCACCGGTCGAGGGGTGCTCGTCTTCGACGGCGACTGCGGCTTCTGCACCACCAGTGCGCGGTTCGCCAAGCGGTGGGTCGACCGGCGTGGGCGCTACGACCTGCAGCCGTGGCAGGAGCTCGACCTCGCGGCACTCGGCCTCACGGAGGCACAGTGCATCGAGGCGGCCCAGTACGTCCGCCCCGACGGCACCGTGGCCTCGGCCCACCTCGCCATCGCCGAGGGTCTTCGCCACGGCGCCCCGCCCTGGCGGCCCCTCGGGTGGCTGGTGGCCGCTCCCGGCATCCGCGCCGTGGCCGGACGCGTCTACACGTGGGTGGCGGACCACCGCTACCAGCTCCCGGGCGGCACGCCGGCGTGTGCGCCCACGCAGCCCGCAACGGCACCGGCCGCGTCGGGCACCGCTGGGCCCTCGGCTCAGTAGGCTGGCGCCCACCATGCTCAACAAGTACGCGCGCGCCTTCTTCACCAAGGTCTTCACGCCGGTCGCCCGGTTCCTCCTGAAGCTCGGGATCAGCCCCGACGTCGTCACGACCGTCGGCACCATCGGTGTCTGCGTCGGCGCCCTCGCCTTCTATCCCCGGGGCGGGACGAACTTCTTCTGGGGCACGCTCGTCGTCACCCTGTTCGTCTTCTCCGACACCGTCGACGGCGTGATGGCGCGGATGTCGGGCCGCTCGGGCAACTGGGGCGCCTACCTCGACTCCACGCTCGACCGCGTCGGCGACTCGGCGATCTTCGGCGGCCTCGTGCTCTGGTACGCCGGCAGCGGGGACAACTTCCTCATGGCCGGTCTTGCGCTGGCCTGCCTCATCCTGGGCAGCGTCGTGTCGTACGCCAAGGCGCGTGCGGAGGGCCTCGGCTTCACCGCCAACGTCGGCATCGCCGAGCGGGCCGACCGGCTCGTGGCCGTGCTCGTGACGACGGGCCTGGTCGGGCTGGGCCTGCCCGAGGTCGTGCTCGGCGTCGTGCTGGCGCTGCTGGCCGTCGCCAGCCTGGTCACCGTCGTGCAGCGCATGCTCATGGTGCGCCGCCAGGCGCTGGCCGAGACCGCCTGAGCCCGTGGGCGGCATCGGCGACGTCCTCGCCCTCGGCGGCTACCGCCTCGGTTGGGGGGCGGTACGCCGCCTCCCCGAGCGCACGGCATACACGGTCTTCGACCGGCTAGCCGACCTCACCGTCGCCCGCGGCGGCAAGGGCGTGCGGCGGCTGCGCTCCAACTACGCGAAGGTGCGGCCCGAGCTGGGGGAGCCCGAGCTCGACGCGCTCGTCAAGGCGGGCATGCGCTCGTACATGCGCTACTACTGCGAGGCGTTCCGGCTGCCCGACCGCACGCGGGCAGAGCTCGAGGCCTCCGTGCGCGTCGTGGGGGACGCGCCCGTGCGGGCCGAGATCGCCGCGGGGCGGCCGGTCGTCTGCTTCCTCGGGCACCTCGGCAACTGGGACCTCGCCGGGGCGTGGGGCACGCGCGCCATCGCCCCCGTCGTCACCGTCGCCGAGCGGCTCGAGCCCGAGGAGGTGTATGCCGAGTTCCTCGCCTTCCGCGAGTCGCTGGGCATGACGATCCTGCCGCTGACCGGTGGCGGCGACGTGTTCGCCCAGCTGCGCGGCCACCTGGCCCAGCCGGTGCTCATGCCGCTGCTCGCAGACCGCGACCTCACCGCGCGAGGGGTCGAGGTCGACCTGTGCGGCCACCGCACCTCCATGGCGGCAGGGCCGGCTGCGCTCTCGCTGGCCAGCGGTGCCGCGCTGTTCCCGGTGTCCATCCACTACGAGCCGATGGAGCAGCCGTCGTGGCGGCACCGGGTCGTCATCACCTTCCACGAGCGCGTGACCGTCCCGACGAGCGGGGCGACCCGCGCCAAGGCGGTGGCCATGACCCAGCAGTGCGCCGACGCCCTCGGCGGCGCGATCCGCGAGCACACCCAGGACTGGCACATGCTCCAGCGGGTGTTCCTCGAGGACCTGCCGGGCGCGGCCTCCTCTGCCGGTGCCCCGGGCGCCGAGCAGGGTGACGAGGTGCGACGGTGAGGATCGGCATCGTCTGCCCGTACTCGTTCGACGTCCCCGGGGGTGTGCAGTTCCACGTCCGCGACCTCGCCGAGCACTTCCTGGCCGAGGGGCACCACGCCCGGGTCCTGGCGCCTGCCGACGACGACACGCCGCTGCCGGACTACGTCGAGTCGGTCGGGCGCGCGGTGCCGGTGCGCTACAACGGCTCCGTCGCTCGGCTCAGCTTCGGCCCGGTCACCGCGGCGCGGGTCGGCCGGTGGCTCGAGCAGGGCGACTTCGACGTGCTGCACATCCACGAGCCCGTGACGCCCAGCATCTCGCTGCTCGCACTGTGGGCGGGCGAGGGCCCCATCGTCGGGACCTTCCACACGAGCAACCTGCGCTCCCGTGCCATGCAGGCGGCCTACCCGCTGCTGCGGCCGAGCCTGGAGAAGATCAGTGCGCGGATCGCGGTGTCCGAGGACGCCCGGCGCACGGTGACGACGCACCTCGGCGGCGACGCCGTCGTCATCCCCAACGGCGTCAACGTCGCCCGCTTCGCGACGGCCGCCCCGAACCCGGCGTGGCAGGGCACCCCCGATGCCCCGACCCTGGCGTTCCTGGGCCGGATCGACGAGCCGCGCAAGGGCCTGCCGGTGCTGTCGGCCGCGATGTCGCCGGTTCTGCGCACGCACCCCGGCACGCGACTGCTCGTCGCAGGGCCGGGCGACGTCGACGCCGCCCGTGAGCGGATGGCGCCCGAGGTGGCCCGGGCCACCGAGTTCCTCGGCATGGTCTCCGACGACGACAAGGCGGCGCTGCTGTCCTCCGTCGACGCCTACGTCGCGCCCCACACCGGCGGCGAGTCCTTCGGCATCGTCCTCGTCGAGGCGATGAGCGCGGGTGCCCCGGTCGTCGCGAGCGACCTGGCGGCGTTCGTGCGCGTGCTCGACGGCGGCCGCACCGGCGTGATGTTCGCGAACGAGGACCACGAGGACCTCGCCGCCAAGCTCTGCGGCCTGCTGGAGGACCCGCGTGAGCGCGCCCGGCTCGCCGAGGAGGGACACCGGCGCGCGCTGGTCTTCGACTGGTCGGAGGTGGCACGCGACGTGATGGCGGTCTACGAGATGGTGACGCACGGAGCCGAGGAGGGCCGCTACGACTCGGGGTCGGACACGCGGTGGACACGGTTGCTGCGCGGACGCCGGGGAGGTGAGGAGACGTGGACGCGCTGACGTGGGGTGCGCTCGCCGTCGCCCTCCTGCTGGGTGTCGCCTGGTACCTGTCCTACAGCGCCGCCCGGCTCGACCGCCTGCACACCCGCGTGGAGGGGTCGCTGTCCGCCCTCGACGCCCAGCTGGTCCGCCGCGCCGAGGCGACCCTCGAGCTGGCCAACTCCGGCGCGCTGGACCCTGCCTCCGCGCTCATGCTCGTCAGTGCGGCCTCGGAGTCGCTCGAGGCGCACAACGAGCGGGCACTCGAGGACGACCTGCTCGAGGGGCAGGTGTTCGGCCCGCGCGAGGGCATCGAGAGCGGCCTGACCGAGGCGCTCCAGGCCGCCCTGACCGCGGACGTCGTCGCCCACCTGCGCCAGGACCCCGCGGGCCTCGCCGCCGCGGCGCTGGAGCGGGTCGAGGCCGCCGGGATGCGGGTGCAGCTCGCCCGCCGGTTCCACAACGACGCCGTGACCGACGTCCGGCGGGTCCGACGCAAGCAGGTCGTGCGGGTCTTCCGGCTCGCCGGCCACGCCGAGCTGCCCCGGACCGTGGAGTTCGACGACGAGCTGCCGCCGGCCGTCCGCAGCACCTGACCCGCGCGCCGCACCCGCCTCGGGTGTCAGCGGGCGAGCAGGCCCTGCACGACGAGGGCGACGCCGAAGACGAGGAACGCGACCGCGGCCCCGACCTTGACGACCTTCTCGGGGAGCTTGCGGCCGAGCACCGCGCCGACGCCGATGGCCAGCGCGTCCGCCAGCACCATGCCGAGGGTGCTGCCGACCCACGTCCCGAACCAGCCCTCCTTCGCGGCGAGGGTGATGGTGGCGAGCATCGTCTTGTCGCCGAGCTCGGCGAGGAAGAAGGCCGTGCCGACCGCCAGCAGGGCGGCGCCGGTGCTGCGGCGGGCCTTGTCGGCCTCGTCCTCGGTGAGCTCGTCCCCGCGCAGCGTCCACGCCGCGAAACCGAGGAAGGCGACGCCGGCCACGACGTTCACCAGCCACTGGTGGTCGCTGAACGCCGTGCCGACGAGCCGGCCGATCCCGACCGAGGCGAGGTGGACGACGGCCGTCGCGACCGTGATGCCGAGCAGCACCTGCCGCGCCCGGTACCTCGTCGCGAACGTCATGGCCATCAGCTGGCTCTTGTCGCCGAGCTCGGCGACGAAGATGACGGCAGTGCTGAGCAGGAATGCATACATGGGGTGTCTCTCCTCCGGCACCCGGGCCGAGGAGACCCGTTGACCGGACGTCCCTTCGACCAGGACGCCCGTCGTGGGTACGTCGAACCGGTCGAAAGTCTCGTCCGCCACCTGCGGAGGGTGGCCCACCGCACCGGACCCGGGGGTCAGTGTGTCGACGCGGCGGTTGGGGACTACTCCCTTTCGCGGACCAGCGTATGCCGTGCGGCCGGCCTGTCCGTCATCGGGCCCCGCGGGCGGCCCGGGGGCGCCGCCCCACGCTGGTGACTCCCCGGCATACCGACCCCCGGCCACCAACTACCATGGAGGCGAAGCGCGCCCCCTGCGCTGCGCCCTCTGAACGACCGGAAGTAGGCACCTTCATGTCCGCCGACACGACCACCCCCACGACCCCGCCCGGCACCGGCACCCAGCGCGTCAAGCGCGGCATGGCCGAGATGCTCAAGGGCGGCGTCATCATGGACGTCGTCAACGCCGAGCAGGCCAAGATCGCCGAGGACGCCGGCGCCGTCGCCGTCATGGCACTCGAGCGCGTCCCGGCCGACATCCGCGCCCAGGGCGGCGTCTCCCGGATGTCCGACCCCGACATGATCGACGGCATCATCGAGGCCGTCTCGATCCCGGTGATGGCCAAGGCCCGCATCGGCCACTTCGTCGAGGCCCAGGTGCTGCAGAGCCTCGGTGTCGACTACATCGACGAGTCCGAGGTGCTGACCCCGGCCGACTACAGCAACCACATCGACAAGTGGGCGTTCACCGTCCCCTTCGTCTGCGGGGCCACCAACCTCGGCGAGGCACTGCGCCGCATCACCGAGGGCGCGGCCATGATCCGCTCCAAGGGCGAGGCCGGCACCGGTGACGTCTCCAACGCCACGACCCACATGCGCAAGATGCGCGACCAGATCCGCTGGCTGCAGAACCTGCCCGAGGACGAGCTCTACGTCGCCGCCAAGGAGCTGCAGGCGCCGTACGACCTCGTCAAGGAGGTGGCCGAGAAGGGCAAGCTCCCCGTCGTGCTCTTCACCGCGGGCGGCATCGCCACCCCGGCCGACGCCGCGATGATGATGCAGCTCGGCGCCGAGGGCGTCTTCGTCGGCTCCGGCATCTTCAAGTCCGGCAACCCGGCCCAGCGCGCCGAGGCGATCGTCAAGGCGACGACGTTCTTCGACGACCCCGACGTGATCGCCAAGGTCTCCCGCGGCCTCGGTGAGGCCATGGTCGGCATCAACGTCGACGAGATCCCCGAGCCGCACCGCCTGGCGGAGCGCGGCTGGTGACACCGGCGGCCGGCGGGACCCCCGCCGGCCGCCCGCTCTACGCCTCCGGGAGCGCCATGAGCAGCACCGGCCGGTGGGTGTCGGGCAGCCACGACGGGCGCGCCTCGCCCACGACCTGCCACCCCGAGCGCTGGTAGAGGCGGACCGCGCGCTCGGTCTCCTGCACCACGTCGAGCACGGGCACGCGTCCGCTGCCCCGGATGAACGCGACCGACGCCTCCAGCAGCGCCCGGCCCACGCCGAGCCCCGAGACCTCGTGGTCCACGAAGAGCACCGAGACCGCGGCCAGGTCCTCCACCGGCCGCCCCGTGCCGGCGACCCAGCCGTCGACCTCGGGCCCGTCGCCCATCACCTCGGTCACCGAGACGTGTCCGACGGGCGCGTCGGCGTCGGCGAGGGTGGCCACCCACGCGCCGAGCTCGCCCTGGCGCCGCAGGAACGACTCGACCGGCCACGGCAGCGGCCACCGCTGCGGGTACCCCGTGTGCGGCTGTTGTGCTGCGAGCACGCGGGCGAGGGCGGGGAGGTCGTCGGGGGTGCGCTCGCGGATGCGCACGGCGCCGGGCTGCGGCACGTCGGGGAGGGGCACGGGGTCCAGCCTAGGAGGGCGGTCGTAGCATTCCCGCCGTGACCACGCAGCCCACGATCGGTGTCCTGGCCGTCCAGGGAGACGTCCGCGAGCACCTGCGCGCCCTCGAGGACGCCGGTGCCCGTGCCGTCCCCGTCCGGCGCGCGGTCGAGCTCGAGGGGGTGGACGGGCTGGTGCTGCCCGGCGGCGAGTCCACGACGATGGACAAGCTCGTCCGCGCGTTCGACCTGTACGAGCCGCTGCGCGCGCGCATCGCGGGCGGTATGCCGGCATACGGCTCGTGCGCGGGGATGATCATGCTCGCCGACCGCATCGCCGACGCCCGCCCCGACCAGCAGACGCTCGGCGGCATCGACATGACGGTGCGGCGCAACGCGTTCGGACGCCAGGTGGACTCCTTCGAGGAGGACCTGCACATCCACGCGATCGGGGGCGCCCCCATGCGGGCGGTCTTCATCCGCGCGCCCTGGGTCGAGCAGGTCGGCGACGCGGTGGACGTGCTGGCCCACGTCGAGGAGGGTCCCGCCGCAGGTAGGATCGTCGCCGTTCGTCAGGGGGCCCTGCTGGCCACCTCCTTCCACCCGGAAGTGACCGGTGACCACCGGTTCCACCAGTTGTTCGTCGAGATCGTGAGAGGCAACGCATGAGCGGCCACAGCAAATGGGCCACCACGAAGCACAAGAAGGCTGCCATCGACGCCAAGCGCGGCAAGCTCTTCGCCAAGCTCATCAAGAACATCGAGGTCGCCGCGCGCCAGGGCGGCGGTGACCCCGCGGGCAACCCGACGCTCTACGACGCCATCCAGAAGGCGAAGAAGTCCTCGGTCCCGAACAACAACATCGACAACGCGGTCAAGCGCGGCAGCGGCGCGACCGCCGGCGGTGCCGACTGGGAGAACATCACGTACGAGGGCTACGCGCCCGGCGGCGTGGCCGTCCTCATCGAGTGCCTCACCGACAACCGCAACCGGGCCGCTGCGGAGGTCCGCACCGCGCTGACCCGCAACGGCGGCCAGCTCGCCGACCCCGGTTCGGTCGCCTACGTCTTCGACCGCAAGGGCGTCGTCATCGTCCCGAAGACCGAGGGCCAGGGCGAGGACGACATCCTCGAGATCGTCCTCGACGCCGGTGCCGACGAGGTCAACGACAACGGCGACACCTGGGAGATCGTCAGCGAGGCGACCGACGTCGTCGCCGTGCGGACCGCCCTGCAGGACGCCGGCGTGGAGTACGACTCCGCCGAGGCCTCGTGGGTGCCGAACCTGCAGGTGCCGCTCGACCTCGAGGGCGCCCGGAAGATGATCCGCGTCATCGAGGCGCTGGAGGACTCCGACGACGTGCAGGACGTCTTCGCCAACGGGGACATCCCGGACGACGTCCTGGCCCAGCTCGAGGACGAGGACTAGGACCCCGGACACCGGCGCCCGCCCCTCGCGTGTCACTGCGGGGGAGCGGGCGCCGTCGTGTGTAGCGTTCGACCGAACACCTGTTCGGACGGAAGGGACTGACGTGCGCGTGCTCGGTGTCGACCCCGGGCTCACCCGGTGCGGCCTCGGTGTCGTCGACGGGAGCCGCGGCGGCCGCCTGACGATGGTGGCCGTGGGCGTCGTGCGCACGCCCGGCGACAGGGACACGGGCGAGCGGCTCGTCTACCTCCAGGACCAGCTCGACGCCTGGCTCGACCGGTTCGAGCCGGACGCGATCGCGCTCGAGCGGGTCTTCGCAGCCGACCACGTCCCGACCGTCATGACCACCGCCCAGGCGTCCGGCCTGGTGCTCCTGGCGGCGGCGCGCCGTGGCCTGCCGCTCGTCACCCACACCCCCAGCGAGGTCAAGGCCGCCGTCACCGGCCAGGGCCGCGCCGACAAGGCACAGGTCACCACCATGGTCACGCGCATCCTCGCCCTCGAGGTCGCCCCCAAGCCGGCGGATGCCGCCGACGCCCTCGCCCTGGCGATCTGCCACCACTGGCGCGGCGCCGGGGACCGCCGGCTCGCCCTCGCCGCCGCGTCCGAGCGCGCCCGCCTCAAGGCGGTGTCGTCGTGATCGCCTCCGTCCGCGGGCCGGTCCTGCACGCCGGGCTCGACCGCGTCGTCGTCGAGGTCGGCGGGGTCGGGATGCTGCTGCACACCACACCGGCCACGGCCGCCTCCGTGCACCGGGGCCAGGAGGCGGTGCTGGCCACCACCCTCGTGGTTCGCGAGGACAGCCTCACGCTCTACGGCTTCGCGACCGACGACGAGCGCGACGTCTTCGAGCAGGTGCAGACCGTGTCCGGCGTCGGCCCCCGGCTGGCCCTGGCCATGCTGTCCGTCATGCCGCCCGACCGCCTGCGCGCGGCCATCGGCGGCGGCGACGTGGCCGCGCTCACCAAGGTCCCCGGCATCGGCAAGAAGGGCGCCGAGCGGATGGTCCTCGAGCTGCGCGACAAGATCGGCCTGCCCTCGGCGACCGCCGCCGCGGCCGGCGCCCCCGTCGCCCGGACCGTCGCCCCCTGGCGCGAGCAGGTCACCGAGGCGCTGACCGGGCTGGGCTGGACCGCCAAGCAGGCCGAGGACGCCGTCGCCCGCGTCGCGGACGGCGCCGACGGGACGGCTGCTCCCGGCGCCACGCCCGACGTCTCGGCGATGCTCCGGGCCGCCCTGCGCGAGTTGGGCCGGTGAGCGCAGTGGCGGACGGCTTCTCCTCCGAGATGTACGAGGACCGGTCGGTCGACGCCACGGCCCGCGTCGTCGACCCCGGCAGCGACGCCGACGAGCGCACCGTCGAGAACGCCCTGCGGCCCCGGCGCCTCAGCGAGTTCTCCGGGCAGTCGCGGGTGCGCGACCAGCTCTCGCTCGTGCTCGAGGCGGCGCGTCGCCGGGGGAGCGCGCCCGACCACGTCCTGCTCTCCGGGCCGCCCGGCCTCGGCAAGACGACCCTCGCCATGCTCATCGGCACCGAGCTCGAGCGCCCGATCCGGATCACCAGCGGGCCGGCGATCCAGCACGCGGGCGACCTCGCCGCCGTCCTGTCGTCCCTGTCCGAGGGCGAGGTGCTCTTCCTCGACGAGATCCACCGCATGTCCCGCTCCGCCGAGGAGATGCTGTACCTCGCGATGGAGGACTTCCGGGTCGACGTCGTGGTCGGCAAGGGCCCGGGCGCGACGGCCATCCCGTTGGAGCTCCCGCCCTTCACCGTCGTCGGCGCCACGACACGTGCCGGCCTGCTGCCGGCACCCCTGCGCGACCGCTTCGGCTTCACCGGCCACCTCGACTTCTACGCCACCGAGGACCTGGTGACGATCCTGCACCGCTCGGCACGCCTGCTCGACGTGAGCGCCGACGAGGCCGGCATCCTCGAGATCTCCCGGCGGTCCCGCGGCACGCCCCGCATCGCCAACAGGCTGCTGCGCCGCGTGCGCGACTGGGCGCAGGTGCACGGCCGCGACGTCGTCGACGAGGAGGCCGCCCACGCGGCCCTGGCCCTCTTCGACGTCGACGACCGCGGGCTCGACCGGCTCGACCGCGCCGTGCTCGACGCGCTGTGCCGCCGCTTCGCCGGGGGCCCGGTGGGCCTGTCGACCCTGGCCGTCGCAGTGGGGGAGGAGGCCGACACGGTCGAGACCGTCGCCGAGCCGTTCCTCGTGCGCGAGGGGCTCGTGACGCGTACGCCACGGGGCCGGGCCGCGACGGCGCTGGCCTGGGCGCACCTCGGTCTCACACCCCCTGCGGGCGCTGACGTGCAGGTGCCGCTGCCGCTCGAGGGCGAGGGCCGGTTCGGCGGCTGAAGCCGCCGGGGAGGTGCTTTCGGCACACCCCACGCGTAGGTCACGATTGGAACGCGACCCCCGCGGGCCACGTTGGTCGGTATGCCCGGTGTCACCTACACTCGGGCGGTCGCCCAGCCCGGCGCGTCCAAGCACCCTGCCCGAAGGACCTCTCCCATGTCGAACGGCGGCTCGTCCGCGTCCAGCCTGCTCATCTTCCTCCTGCCGGTCGCGCTGATCGTCTTCATGGTCTTCAGCCAGCGGCGCCGCCAGCGGGAGACGCAGAACCTGCAGGCGGGGCTGTCCGTGGGCGACGAGGTGTGCACGACGTCCGGCCTCTTCGGCCGCATCACCTCCCTCGACGACTCCGTCGTCACCCTCGAGGTCAGCCCGGGGGTCACCGTCCGCTTCGACCGGCGTGCGATCGGCACCAGGACGACCGCGCCGGCGACGGACGGCACCCCGTCCGCCGATGGCACCTCGTCCACCGACGCGCCCAGCACCACCGACTAGGGGTAACCAGCCCGTGGCACTCAACCCGTACACCCGCAAGCCGCTGAAGGTCCTGGCCTGGCTGGCCGCGATCACCGTGGTCCTCGGGGCGCTGCTGTTCAGCGCCAACACCTGGGGCACCGGCAGCTGGACGCCCAAGCTGGGCCTCGACCTCGAGGGCGGCACCGAGATGGTGCTGCAGCCCAAGCTGGTCGGTGCCCAGAAGGTGTCCAGCCAGCAGCTGGACCAGGCGCGCGGGATCATCGTGCAGCGCATCGACTCCAACGGTGTCTCCGGCGCGGAGGTGACCACCCGCGGCAACGACATCGTCGTGTCCATGCCGGGTGAGCCCTCGAGGCAGGACGAGGACGCGATCCGGCGCTCGTCGCAGATGCAGTTCCGCGGCGTCCTGGTCTCCGGTCCCGGCTCGCCCCAGCCGGCCCCGACCAGCACCGGAACGGCGACCGGCACCGCGACGGGCTCGCCCACCGGCACGGCCACCGGCACGGCCACCGCACCCGTCCCGACGGCGTCCGGTGCGGCCACGACGACGGCCAAGAGCGCGCTGCCCGGCTCGTTCCTCCAGGCGACGACCCCGCCGCCCACCCCCTCGGCGACCACTGGCGCGGCGACGGCCACCACCGGGGCAGCCACCCCGACGGGCACCGCCACCACCGGCGCGACCGGCGCCACGCCCACCAACCCCAACGACCTCGCCTGGGTGACCCCGGAGCTGCAGCAGCAGTTCCAGGCGCTCGACTGCTCCAAGCCGGGCGTGCTCGACAACATCGTCAACGACCCCAAGAAGCCGCTGGTCACCTGCAGCGACGACGGTGTCGAGAAGTTCATCCTCGGCCCGGTCATCGTCGACGGGAACCAGATCGACAAGGCTGCCGCCGGCTACCGCCCGCTGTCCAACGGCCAGCCCTCGAGCACCGTCGAGATCCAGCTGTCGTTCAAGTCCGCCGGCGCCAAGGCGTACGGCGAGGCGAGCAAGCGCATGGTCGGGCTCGAGTCGCCCCGCAACCGGATGGCGGCCGTCCTGGACAACCGGTCGATCGTCGCGCCGTCGTTCAACGAGGCGATCCTCAACGGCTCGGCGAGCATCACGGGCAACTTCACCATCGAGAGCGCCCGCGCCCTGGCCAACCAGCTGAAGTTCGGCGCGCTGCCGATCTCGTTCACCCTGCAGACGCGTGAGCAGATCAGCCCGACCCTGGGATCCGAGCAGCTCACCATGGGCCTGCTCGCCGGACTCGTCGGCCTGCTCCTCGTCGCGGTCTACTCGCTGTTCCAGTACCGCGCGCTCGGCTTCGTCACCGTGGCCAGCATCGCGATCGCCGGGCTGCTGACCTACCTGCTCATCACGATCCTCGGCTGGTCGCACAACTACCGACTCGACATGGCCGGCGTGACGGGCCTGGTGGTGGCGATCGGCGTGACGGCCGACTCGTTCATCGTCTACTTCGAGCGCGTCCGCGACGAGGTCCGCGAGGGCCGGCCGCTGCGTGCCGCGGTCGAGACCGGCTGGCGGCGTGCCCGCCGGACCATCCTCGTCGCCGACGGCGTCAACTTCCTCGCCGCCGTGGTGCTGTACTTCCTGGCGTCCTCCGGGGTGCGTGGCTTCGCCTTCACCCTCGGCCTCACGACGCTGCTCGACATCCTCGTCGTCTTCCTGTTCACCCACCCCGTGGTGGGGATCCTGGCGGAGACGAAGTTCTTCGGCGGCGGCCACAAGTGGTCCGGCCTCAGCCCTGAGCGCCTCGGGGCCAAGGTGACGCCGCGCTACGTGGGACGAGGTCGGTTCGCCGCACCCGCCGCCACCGCGACCCAGGGGAGCGCCCGATGATCAACTTCGCCCAGCTCGGCAACGACCTCTACACCGGCAAGCGGTCGGTCCGGTTCATCGAGAACCGCCGTCGCTGGTACACCGCGTCCGGCGTCGTCATGCTGATCGCGCTCGTGGGCCTGATCGTGTTCCGGCTCAACCTGGGCCTGGAGTTCACGGGTGGCTCGGAGTTCCGTGTCTCCACCACGCCCGCAGGCACGTCCAGCTACGAGTCCCGCGCCAAGGACGCCGTCCGCTCGGTCGGCTCGGCCCAGGACGCCAACGTCACCAAGCTCGGCAGCAACACCGTGCGGGTGCAGACCGAGCAGCTGAACGACGCGCAGTCGGCGAACGTCCGCGACGCCCTCGCCAAGGAGTTCGACGTCCCCACCGACAAGGTGAGCGCGAGCTTCATCGGCCCGTCGTGGGGTGCCTCGCTGAGCCAGCAGGCCCTGCGCGCGCTCGTCGTCTTCCTCGTGCTGACGATGCTGGTCATGGCGCTGTACTTCCGCACCTGGAAGATGGCGCTGTCGGCCCTGGTCGCCCTGGTGCACGACATGATCATCACGGTCGGCATCTACGCCCTCACCGGCTTCGAGGTGTCACCGGCGACGATGATCGGCTTCCTGACCGTCCTCGGGTACTCGCTGTACGACACCGTCGTCGTCTTCGACAAGGTGCGCGAGAACACCAACGAGGCGTTCGCCGGCAAGCGGGTCACGTACGCCCAGGCCGCCAACCTCGCCGTCAACCAGACCGTGGTCCGCTCCATCAACACCACCGTGGTCGCGCTCCTGCCGACACTGGCGGTGCTCGTCGTGGGCTTCGCGACGATCGGCCCCGGCACGCTCCTCGACCTCTCGCTCGTGCTGTTCATCGGCATGGCGATCGGCGCGTACTCCTCGATCTTCATCGCGACCCCGCTGCTCGTGACCCTGCGGGCGAAGGAGCCGGCGGTGCAGCAGCTCGAGAAGGCCGCCCTGCGCTACCAGCAGCGACACGGTGCGCCGACCTCGCACGACGTCGCCCCGCACGCCCACGAGGCGCCGGAGCCGGCGGACGGCGTCGAGGGCGAGGAGTCGGCGGACCGCGAGGGTGTCCCGGCGGCTGCGCGCACCGCGGTCGCCCGCGAGACGCACCGGTACGCCACCTCCGGCCCGCGGAACCAGCCGCGGCGTGCGCCCAAGTCGCGCCGCTGAGCCGGGCCGGAGGCACCCCATGACGACCGACGAGTCCGTCACGACCCTCGCCGAGCGTGTCGACGGCACGTTGCGCGACATCCCCGACTTCCCCGAGTCCGGGGTGGTGTTCAAGGACGTCACCCCGGTGCTCGCCGACGGTGCGCTGTTCGGGGACGTCGTGCGCGACATGGCGCAGCGGTATGCCGGGCGCGTCGACGTCGTCGCGGGCGTCGAGGCCAGAGGCTTCATCTTCGGCGCCGCCCTGGCCCACGAGCTCGGCCTCGGGTTCGTCCCGATCCGCAAGGCCGGCAAGCTGCCCGGTGCCACGGTGTCGCTGTCCTACGCGCTCGAGTACGGCAACGCGACCATCGAGGTCCACGAGGACGGCTTCGAGCCGGACGCGCGGGTGCTCGTCGTCGACGACGTGCTGGCCACCGGCGGGACCGCCGAGGCGGCCTGCAGGCTCGTCGAGCAGGTCGGCGCCACCGTGGTGGCGTTCGAGACGCTCGTCGAGCTGACCTTCCTCGACGGCCGTGACCGCCTGGCCGGGCGCGAGGTGCACACGACGGTCGTCGTCACGGGGGACTGAGACGCCCAGACCCGCGCCGGAGCCGACGCCGCATCACGTAGGCTCTTGTCATGACTGAGGACGTCGTCACCGGGCCCGTGCCCACGGGCGCGTCCTCGGCGAGCCGGGTCCGCGCCAGGCTGGCGCGTTTCGGCGCCCGCGGGGGCCCGACGAACCCCGTCCTCGAGCCGCTGCTCCAGACGGTCCGGGCCACCCACCCCAAGGCCGACCTGACCGTGATCGAGCGCGCGTACGTCGTCGCCGAGGAGGCCCACCGGGGCCAGAAGCGCAAGTCCGGGGACGCGTACATCACGCACCCGCTCGCGGTCACCACGATCCTCGCCGAGCTCGGCATGACGCCGGCCACGCTGGCTGCGGCGCTGCTGCACGACACGGTCGAGGACACGGCATACGGGCTCGACCAGCTGGAGAAGGACTTCGGCCACGAGGTCGCGATGCTCGTCGACGGCGTCACCAAGCTCGACAAGGTGACCTACGGCGACGCGGCCCAGGCCGAGACCGTCCGCAAGATGGTCGTGGCGATGGCCAAGGACATCCGCGTCCTGGTCATCAAGCTCGCCGACCGGCTGCACAACGCCCGCACGTGGCGGTACGTCTCGGTCGAGTCCGCGCAGCGCAAGGCCCGCGAGACCCTCGAGATCTACGCCCCGCTGGCGCACCGGCTCGGCATGAACACCATCAAGTGGGAGCTCGAGGACCTGTCGTTCGCGACGCTCTACCCGAAGGTGTACGACGAGATCGTCCGGCTCGTGGCCGAACGCGCCCCCGCCCGCGAGGAGTTCCTGTCGGGAGTCCGCGAGCAGGTCAGCGAGGACCTCAAGGCCGCCAAGATCAAGGCCACGGTCACCGGCCGGCCCAAGCACTACTACTCCGTGTACCAGAAGATGATCGTGCGCGGCCGCGACTTCGAGGACATCTACGACCTCGTCGCGGTACGCGTCCTCGTCGACTCGGTGCGCGACTGCTACGCGGCCCTCGGTGCGCTGCACGCGCGGTGGAACCCCCTGCCCGGGCGGTTCAAGGACTACATCGCGATGCCGAAGTTCAACATGTACCAGTCGCTGCACACGACGGTCATCGGGCCCGAGGGCAAGCCGGTCGAGATCCAGATCCGCACCCACACGATGCACCGTCGCGCCGAGTACGGCGTCGCCGCGCACTGGAAGTACAAGGAGGACGCGACCGCCTCGGCCGCGGCCACCAGGGACGGCGAGACCGGGCCGATCAGCGACATGGCGTGGCTGCGCCAGCTGCTCGACTGGCAGAAGGAGACCTCGGACCCGGGGGAGTTCCTCGACTCGCTGCGGTTCGAGATCAACGCCCGCGAGGTCTACGTCTTCACGCCCAAGGGCGAGGTCGTCGCGCTGCCCGCGGGCTCGACCCCCGTCGACTTCGCGTACGCCGTGCACACCGAGGTCGGCCACCACTGCATCGGCGGCCGGGTCAACGGCCGGCTCGTGCCGCTGGAGTCCACCCTCGAGAACGGCGACGTCGTCGAGGTGCTCACCTCCAAGGCCGACGGCGCCGGGCCGTCGCGGGACTGGCTGACCTTCGTCAAGAGCCCGCGCGCCCGCAACAAGATCAAGCAGTGGTTCTCCAAGGAGCGGCGCGAGGAGGCGATCGAGACCGGCAAGGACGCGATCGCGAAGGCGATGCGCAAGGAGGGCCTGCCGCTGCAGCGCCTGCTCACCGTGGAGACCCTCACCGGGCTGGCTTCCGAGCTGCGCTACCAGGACATCGACGCCCTGTATGCCGCGGTGGGCGAGGGGCACGTGTCCGCCCAGCACGTGGTGGGCCGGCTCGTCGCCTCGCTCGGTGGCGAGGAGGGCGCCTCGGAGGACCTCGCCGAGGCCACCACGCCGACGCGCTCGATGCGCCGCCGCTCGGGCGACCCGGGCGTGGTCGTCGTGGGGACCGCCGACGTGTGGGTCAAGCTCGCGCGCTGCTGCACTCCGGTCCCTGGTGACCCGATCATGGGCTTCATCACCCGCGGCAACGGCGTCTCGGTCCATCGCACCGACTGCACCAACGCCGAGTCGCTGCTCTCCCAGCCCGACCGGATGATCGAGGTCGAGTGGGCGCCGTCGTCGGCGTCGGTCTTCCTCGTGCAGCTCCAGGTCGAGGCGCTCGACCGCAACCGGCTGCTGTCGGACGTGACGCGGGTGCTGTCGGACCAGCACGTCAACATCCTGTCGGCGTCCGTGCAGACCTCACGGGACCGGGTGGCGATCAGCAAGTTCACGTTCGAGATGGGCGACCCGAGCCACCTCGAGCACGTCATGAAGGCAGTCCGCAGGATCGACGGCGTCTTCGACGTCTACCGGATCACCGGCACCAAGGCCACGGCCGCCAAGGCCTGACCCCCCATCGCACCCCCGCAAAACGGCAGTTGCGTACGTGAAACGGCGGTCCAGAACTGCCGTCTCACGCCAGCAACCGCCGTGTTGTCAGGGGCGCAGGCAGACGAGGGCTGCTCCGGCGAGGCAGACCAGCGCGCCGGTGCAGCGGACCCGGTCGGCCACGAGCAGCCGGCGCATCAGTGACGGGTCCGGGCCCACGCGCCCCAGCCTGCCGTGCAGGGGAGCGGCGACGAACGCAGTGGTGGCCAGCGCGATCCCGGCGCCCGCGACGGCAGTGACGAGCCAAGCCGTCAGCGGCAGGGTCGCCAGGGCCCAGGCACCGGTCGCCAGCAGCAGCAGGTACACGACCCCGACGACCGGGGTGATCGCGCGGCTGTGCCGGTCGTGGGCCTCCGGCCAGCGTGAGCCGTCGACCCGGGCCAGGGCGGGGTAGACGAGCGTGGTGACGGTCAGCTGGAAGCCTGCGTGCAGGCCGGCGGCCCCGAGCAGCGCGGCGGCCGCGGTGTCGACCACGTCGTCAGCCGCGCGGGTTCGGCCGCACCGGCCCGGGCTGGTCCAGTGCAGCCTGCATGAGGTCGGCCACCTGCGCCGTGCCAGGGCCGCCGTCGGCGCGCAGCCCCTCGACGACCCCGGACCGGTCCGCCTCGGAGCGGTTCTGGCTGAGTTTGGCCTTGGCCTCGACCCGCTCCACCACGAGCTCGACGCCCACGATGCCGCGCAGCTGCCCGGCGACGTACGCCTCGGGTGCGTCGGACACCGCCCAGGGGTGCTCCCGACCGGCCTCGTGCTCCTCGGTCAGCGCGGTGACGAGCGCGCGCAGCCACTCGATGTCGTCGTGCACGCGCACCCGCCCGGTGAGGTGTACCGTGGTGTAGTTCCACGTCGGGACCACCCGCCCGTGCTCGGCCTTCGACGCGTACCAGCTCGGTGACACGTAGGCCTGCGGTCCTCCCACGACGAGCAGGCCGGGGGAGTCTGCCCCGATCTGCTGCCAGTGCGGGTTGGCGCGTGCCAGGTGCGCGAGCACGCGGTCACCGCGCCAGAGCACCGGCAGCAGCGTCGCCGCCGGGTAGCCGTCCGGGCCGACCGAGATGAGCTCGCCCGCACCGGCCCGGGCGACCATCAGGCGCGCGGCGTCCTCGTCGTCGACCCGGTTGAACGCGGGCGCGTACACGGAGCCCCGGTCAGCCGGAGAACTCGTCGAGGTTGCCCCGGGCCTGGGCCAGCCACTGCTCCTGCGCCTCGAGCTTGGCCTGGGCGTCCTTGACCTTGCGCTCGTTGCCGGACGCCTGGGCCTTCTCCAGGTCCGCCCGGAGCGAGGCCACGGAGGCCTCGAGCTGGTCGACCATGCTCTGGGCACGCGCGGCGACCTCGGGGTTGGTCTGGTTCCAGCGCTTGTCGTCGGCGTCGCGCACGGCCTGCTCGACCCGGCGCATGCCCTTCTCCATCCGGTCCACGTCGGCGCGCGGGACCCGGCCGGCGGCATCCCACTTGTCCTGGACGGCGCGCAGGGCGGCCTTGGCGGCGTCGAGGTCGGTGACGGGCAGGATCGCCTCGGCCTCTTTGAGGAGCTCCTCCTTGACCGACAGGTTCGCGCGGTACTCCTCGTCCTCCTGCGCGGCGATCGCGTCCTTGGCGGAGAAGAACGCGTCCTGGGCGGCCTTGAACCGTTCCCACAGGGCGTCGTCGTCGGCGCGGGAGGCCCGCCCGGCCTGGCGCCAGCGGTCCATGAGCCGCTTGTACGCCCCGGCGGTCGAGCCCCAGTCGGTGCTGGTGGTCATCGACTCGGCCTCGGCGACGAGCGCCTCCTTGGCGGCCTTGGCCTCGGCCTGGGTCCCCTCGAGCTGGGCGAAGTGGACGCGGCGGGCCTTGTCGAAGCTGTTGCGGGCGGCGGAGAACCGCTGCCACAGGGCACCCTCGGTCTCGCGGTCGAGGCGGGCGCCGGAGCGCTGGTGCTTCTTCCACTCCTCGAGCAGCTCGCGCATCCGGGCTCCGCTGGCCTTCCACTGCACCTTGTTCTCGGGCTGCGCGGCGATCTTCTCGGCCTCCGCGACGATCGCCTCGCGCTCGGTCGCCGCGGCAGCGCGGGCGGCGGACCGCTCGGCGGCCTCGGTCTCGCGGCGGGCGGTGACCGCCTGCTCGATCTCGGCGACCTTGGTGTCCAGGGCGGCGAGGTCGCCGACGACGTTCGCCTCGGCGCAGTGCTCGCGCAGCTTGGCCAGGCCGTCGGCGCCGTCCTTGGCCGACAGGTCGGTCGTGGTGACGCGCTGGTGCAGCAGGTCGGCCGAGGCGTAGAGCTCGTCGTACTTGCGGGCGAAGTAGTGCAGCGCCTCCTCCGGGGTGGCACCCGGGTAGGCGCCCACCTCACGCTCGCCGTCGGTCGTGCGCACGAAGACGGTCCCGTCCTCGGCGACGCGCCCGAACGACTCTGCAGGCGGACCGCTCGGGGCGGCGGGGGTCAGCGCGGGGGCCGGCGGGTGGGCGACCTTGCGCACGGCCGCGGGAGAGGGCGGGCCCGGCTTCGGCGGGGTGGGCTTGGGCGTCTGCTCGGTCACGTCAGGCCTTCTTCTCGGTCACAGCAACCTTGAGGATGCTGATGGGTGCGTTCGGGGCGCCGTCACCGGTGCCGCCGGCCGCACCTGCTGCGGCGATCTTCTCGACAATATCCATTCCGGACGTGACCGTGCCGAAGACGGAGTAGCCGGCGGGGACGCTGCTGAGGTCGGTGTCCTTGTAGACGATGAAGAACTGGTCGGCATTCGAGTTGGGGTCGTTGGTGCGCGCCATCGCCAGCGTGCCCTTCGGGTACTTGCCGTCCTTGGGCGTGTTCTCGAGCCCGAACGTGTAGCCGGGGCCGGTGCCCGTGCCGCCGAGCGGGTCGCCGCACTGCAGCACGAAGATGCCCGAGGTGGTCACGCGGTGGCAGGGGGAGTCGGCGAAGTAGCCGTCCTTGGCGAGGGAGACGAAGGAGGCAACGGTCTGGGGCGCCCTGGCGCCGTCGAGCTGGAACGTGATGTCGCCGCAGTTCGTCGTGACGACGGCCGTGAAGGTCTTGCCGGCCGCGGTCTTCTTGTCCGGCAGCTTCTCCTTCTTGACGGTGGTCGGCGCCTTCGGGGGAGTCGTGCAGCCCGGGACCGCGGCGGTCGTGGCCGAGGCGGACGGCGCCGAGGCGGACGAGGAGGGCGCAGCAGCCGGCGTCGCGGGCTTGTCGCCGGACAGCTTGCCGGCCAGCAGGACGAAGGCCGCGACGACGACGAGGACGGCTGCCACCACCCACGCGACCTGGCGGTTGCGGGCGGCCTCGCGTTCCCTGGCGGCGATCTTGGCGTCCAACTTCTCGGCCCGTCGGCGTGCGCGGGCCCGCTCCTGCTCTCTGGTCACGCGCGTCAGTCTAGGCAGGACGCCCTCTGGCTAGGCTGCAGGCCGTGCTCACGTTCGCCTTCCCCGGCAGGGTCATCGACGCCAACTGCTACGTCCTGGCCACCGGGCCGGGCGAGGAGTGCCTCGTCGTCGACCCTGGCATCGGCATCGAGGACACCCTTCGCGAGGTCCTGCGCGAGCACCGCCTCCGTCCCGCCGCGGTGCTGCTGACCCACGGCCACCTCGACCACGTGTACTCGGTGACGCCGGTCTGCGGTGGCGACACCGCGGCATACGTCCACACCGACGACCGCTACCGGTTGGAGGACCCGCTGGCGCACATCAGCGCGCCGCTCCTCGCCATGGTGGAGCAGCAGTTCGGCGCGCGCGCCACGTGGCGCGCGCCCGAGCGGGTCGTGGAGGTGACCGGTGGGCAGACGCTCGAGCTGGCCGGGCTCACCGTCGACGTCGTCCACGCGCCCGGCCACACCGAGGGCTCCGTGCTGTTCGGTATGCCGACGGTGCCGGACGGCGTGGCCGACCAGGTGGACGTCCGCTCGACCGTCCTGACCGGTGACGTGCTGTTCGCGGGGTCGATCGGGCGCACCGACCTGCCCGGCGGCAGCGACGCTGCCATGCAGCGCTCCCTGCGCGAGGTCGTGCTGCCGCTGCCCGACACCACGCTCGTCCTCCCGGGCCACGGACCCGCGACCACGATGGACCGCGAGCGGGCGACCAACCCCTATCTGCAAGGCTTGTGACGTGAAGATCTCCCCGATCAGCGGATTCCCCGAGTACCTCCCGGCCCAGCGCATCGTCGAGCAGCACTTCCTCGACGTCATCCGGGAGACCTTCGAGCTGCACGGGTTCCCCTCGATCGAGACCCGTGCGGTCGAGCCCGTCGAGCGGCTCCTCGGCAAGGGCGGCGACACCGACAAGGAGATCTACGGCATCCGCCGCCTGGCCAACGCCGAGGACCCCGCTGCGGTCGCCGACGCCGAGCTCGGGCTGCACTTCGACCTCACCGTCCCGTTCGCGCGCTACGTGCTCGAGAACGCCGGTCACCTCGCCTTCCCGTTCCGCCGCCACCAGATCCAGAAGGTGTGGCGGGGCGAGCGACCCCAGGAGGGGCGGTACCGCGAGTTCACGCAGGCCGACATCGACGTGGTCGACGTGGGCGAGCTGGCCCCGCACTTCGAGGCCGAGATGCCGCTCGTCGTCGCGGAGGTGTTCCGCAAGCTGCCGATCGGGCGCATGGTGATCCAGGTCAACAACCGCAAGATCCCCGAGGGCTTCTACCGCGGGATCGGGATCGGCGCGCAGGATGCCACCGAGATCCAGCAGACCCTCCGCATCATCGACAAGCTCGACAAGATCGGCCCCGCCCGGGTCAAGGAGGCCCTCGTCGAGGCGGGCCGCACGCCGGAGCAGGCCGACCAGTGCCTCGCGCTGGCGTCGATCCGCACCGAGGACCTGTCCTTCGTCGAGCGGGTGCGCGAGCTCGGGGTGGAGCACCCCACCCTCGACGAGGGCCTCGAGGCGCTGGCGGCCGTCATCCGCACGGGCATGCAGAACGCGCCGGGTGCGCTGGTCGCCGAGCTGAAGATCGCCCGCGGGCTCGACTACTACACCGGCACCGTCTACGAGACGCAGCTCGAGGGGTACGAGTCGTGGGGCTCGTTCTGCTCCGGTGGCCGGTACGACTCGCTCGCCTCGGACGGCCGCACGACCTACCCCGGCGTCGGCATCTCGATCGGCGTCTCGCGCCTGCTGGGCCTGTTGCTGTCGCAGGGGCTCGTCACGGCCACCCGATCGACCCCGGCGGCCGTGCTCGTCGCCGTCACCGACGAGGAGTCCCGCGGCGCCTCCCAGGCGGTGGCCACCGCGCTGCGGGCGCGGGGCATCGCGTGCGAGGTCGCGCCGAAGCCGGCGAAGTTCGGCAAGCAGATCCGGTATGCCGAGCGGCGCGGGATCCCGTTCGTCTGGTTCGCCGGTGCTGCCGAGGGCGGTGGCGACCAGGTGAAGGACATCCGCTCCGGAGCCCAGGTCGACGCCGACGCCGCGGCGTGGAACCCTCCTGCGGAGGACCTGCACCCGCGCGTCCTGCGCACCGCTGACCGGGGCGCCGACGACGCACCCCAGGAGTAGCCGGATGACGGCCAGCCCGGTCACCGACCCGCGGTCCAGCGGGGTCCAGTGCCACGTCACCTCGCTGCCGGGTGGCCGCCTCGGCGACGAGGCGCGCCGGTTCGTCGACTGGCTCGCCGACGCGGGGCAGACGCTGTGGCAGGTCCTGCCGGTCTCGGTGCCGGACAAGCACGGTTCGCCGTACAAGTCGCCGTCCGCGTTCGCCGCGTCGCCCGCTCTGCTCGAGCACCCTGACGCGCCGGTCGACCCCGACGAGGCCAGGGCCTTCGCCGAGCAGCAGGCGTACTGGGTGCGCTCCTGGACCGACTACGGGGGCGACCTCGACGACCAGGTCCGGTTCGGCCGGGAGTGGACCGCGCTGCGGGCGTATGCCGCCGAGCGGGGCGTCCGCCTCATGGGTGACGTGCCGATCTACGTGGCGCCCGACGGCGCCGACGAGCGCGCGTGGCCCGAGTTCTTCCGCACCGACGCGGTGGCGGGTGTGCCGCCGGACGCGTATGCCGCGACCGGCCAGCTGTGGGGCAACCCCCTCTACCGCTGGGACGTCCTGCGCGAGGACGGGTACCGGTGGTGGGTCGAGCGGATGCGCCGCACGTTCGCCCTGTTCGACGTCGTGCGGGTGGACCACTTCCGCGGCTTCGCGGCCTACTGGGCGGTGCCGGCGGACGCTGAGACCGCCCTGGGCGGCCGCTGGGAGCCGGGGCCGGGGCGTGAGGTCTTCGACGCCGCCACGGCCGAGCTCGGGACCCTGCCGGTCCTGGCCGAGGACCTCGGCGACATCGACCAGCCGGTCGTGGACCTGCGCCGGGCGCTCGGCTACCCGGGGATGGCGGTGCTGCAGTTCGCCTTCGAGCCGGCGTACGCCGACAACGTCCACGACCCCGAGCGGCTCGACACCAACCAGGTCGTCTACACCGGCACCCACGACAACGACACGGTCGTCGGCTGGTGGGCGGCCCTGCCCGAGGAGCGGCGCCGGATGGCACGGGACGCGTGCCGGCACGCGGGGACGCACGCCATGATCGACGAGGAGCCGTCGTGGGCGCTGATCGAGCTGGCGCTCGCGGCTCCCTGCGGTCTCGCGGTGATGCAGGCGCAGGACGTCCTGTCGCTGGGGTCGCAGGCCCGGATGAACGCCCCCGGCATCGAGGGCGGCTGGCGCTGGCAGATGGAGCCGGGAGCGCTGACCCCCGACCTCGCGCGCCGGCTGCGCGACCTCACCGAGGCGTCAGGCCGCCTGCCCACCCGCTGAGGCGGGCGGTCGCAGCCCGCTGTCCTCGAGCTCGAGGAGTGCCAGCGCGCGGATGGTCGCCGCCTCACCGCGCCGCCACGCGCCGGTCGGGTCGTCGGAGATCGCCGCGATCTTGCGCATCGGCTGGGTGGCCATGGCCCGCAGCGCGAACAGGTCGAGGTCGGCGGCGCTGTCGATGAACCGCTGGGCTGCGCTCGCCCGGCGCACGAAGCGCCCGCGCAGGAGGGCCCACGCGAGGCCCACGACCAGGATCGGGACGAGCGCGGTCACCCACCCGAGGATGTTCGCCAGCTGCGTCACCGCGTCGACCAGGTCGGTGCCGGCCTGCTCGATCGTCGTCCCGGCGCCGCTCGCCTGCCGGAAGGGCGCGGCGATCCGGTCGCCGACCAGCGGCACGTCGCGCACCGTGTCCCCGGCGCTGGTCATCTGCTGGCGGAAGCCGCTGCCGGCGCTCTGCAGCCGGCGACCCGGGGCCGCCAGCTCCATCGTCGAGTCGTGGACGAACCGGCCCACCCATGCCCAGACGCACACCCAGGCGAACATGCCCACGTCGGCGAGGATCTGCGCGGTGCGTCGGCCGGGCAGGTCTGCGTAGAGCTTCATGCCGCCTACACTCCCATCCGTGCCACCTCCCAGCGCGCTCGAACGGGCCGTGCGGGGCTGGCTGGACCACCTCGACGTCGAGCGCGGCGCGAGCCCGCACACGCTCTCCTCCTACCGGCGCGACCTGGCCCGTTGGACGGCATACCTGCAGGCCAGGGGGGTCACGGCGCCGGGTGACGTGCGCGAGGGGCACGTCACGGACTTCCTCGCCTCGCTGCGCGAGGGCAGCGAGGGGCACCCGCCGCTGGCCGCGTCGTCGGCCGCCCGCACGCTGGTCGCGGTCCGCGGCTTCCACCGTTTCCTGGCGCTCGAGGGCGACGTCGCGACCGACCCGACGGCCGCCGTCAGCCCGCCCACGCCGCCCGCCCGGCTGCCGAAGGCCATCACGGTCGAGGAGGTCGAGCGGCTGCTCGCCGCCGCCGGCGTGGGCGACACGCCCGTGGCCTTGCGCGACCGGGCCCTGCTCGAGGTCCTCTACGGCGCCGGCGCGCGCATCAGCGAGGCCGTCGGCCTCGACGTCGACGACATCGACACCGACGAGGGCGTGGTGCGGCTCTTCGGCAAGGGCCGCAAGGAGCGGATCGTCCCCCTCGGCTCGTATGCCGCGCAGGCGCTGGACGCGTACCTCGTCCGGGGGCGTCCGGCGCTCGCGACGCAGGGGAGGGGAACCGCTGCCGTGTTCCTCAACCAGCGGGGGAACCGGCTCTCGCGGCAGTCGGCGTGGGCGGCGATCCGGGCCGCCGCCGAACGGGCCGACCTGTCCGGGCACCTGTCGCCGCACACGCTGCGCCACTCGTTCGCGACGCACCTGCTCGACGGCGGGGCGGACGTGCGGGTCGTGCAGGAGCTGCTGGGCCACGCCTCGGTCACCACGACCCAGATCTACACGCTGGTCACGGTGCAGCGGCTGCGGGAGGTCTACGCCCAGTCGCACCCGCGGGCCCGGTGACCCCGCTCGACGCAACCGCGTCCCCGTCGGCGCCGTGACCACGGTTCGCGGCATACCCGCTGATAGGGTCGGGGCGATCAGCGAGAGGCTGACCGACGAACGCAACCTCACCGGGAGTGAAACGCCTGTGGACCCTGAGGCGACCACGACGCACCACCAGCCGTCGCCGTCACCCGAGGCGGCCCCCCACACCTCCCCGTCGGCCGACGGCCGGCTCCCCGGGATCGAGGCCGCCGCCGCGGGCCAGGTCGGCCCCACCGGGCGACCGATGCCCGACTTCCCCGAGCCGCCGGAGCTCGACGGCCACGGCCCGGCCCGCATCATCGCCATGTGCAACCAGAAGGGTGGCGTCGGCAAGACGACGACCACGATCAACCTGGGTGCCGCCCTGGCCGAGGTCGGCCGCCGCGTGCTGCTCGTCGACTTCGACCCGCAGGGGGCGCTGTCCGTCGGCCTCGGCGTGCGTGCCAACGAGCTCGACGTGACGATCTACAACCTGCTCATCGAGCGCGGCCACGACGTCCGCGAGGTCATCCAGGAGACGGCCACAGAGAACCTCGACGTCATCCCGGCGAACATCGACCTGTCGGCCGCCGAGGTCCAGCTCGTCGGCGAGGTGGCGCGCGAGCAGATCCTGGCCCGGGTGCTGCGCCCGGTCATGGACGACTACGACGTCATCCTCATCGACTGCCAGCCCTCGCTCGGCCTGCTGACCGTCAACGCGCTCACCGCCGCCCACGGCGTGGTGATCCCGCTCGAGTGCGAGTTCTTCGCCATGCGCGGTGTCGCCCTGCTCGTGGAGACGATCGACAAGATCACCGACCGGCTCAACCCGCGCCTGCAGGTCGACGGCATCCTCGCGACGATGTTCGACTCGCGGACCCTGCACTCCAAGGAGGTCGTGCGCAGCGTCGTCGACCACTTCGGCGACCAGGTGTTCCACACCGTCATCAGCCGCACCGTGAAGTTCCCCGACGCCACCCTGGCGGCCGAGCCGATCACGTCCTACGCCTCCACCCACGGCGCGGCCGCGGCCTACCGCCAGCTCGCCCGCGAGCTCATCGCTCGGGGCGGTGCGGCCTGACCGCGGTGACCCAGGAGCCGGTGGCGGCGGCCGAGGAGCAGGCCCCCACCCCTGAGCAGGACCAGATCACGCCGGGAGGCGTCATCACCCGGCGGGGCGCCGTCACGCCGTTCGAGGTGCACCTCGACGTGTTCTCCGGCCCGTTCGACCTGCTGCTCGGCCTGATCAGCAAGCACAAGCTCGACATCACCGAGATCGCGCTGGCCAAGGTCACCGACGAGTTCATCGCGCACATCAAGGCGGCCCGCGAAGCCGACCGGGACTGGGACCTGTCGCAGGCCTCGGAGTTCCTGCTCATCGCGGCGACGCTGCTCGACCTCAAGGCCTCGCGGCTGCTGCCGCAGACCGGCCCGCAGGACGAGGAGGACCTCGCGCTCATCGAGGCGCGCGACCTGCTGTTCGCGCGGCTGCTGCAGTACCGCGCCTTCAAGGACATCGCCTTCACCTTCGCCGACCGGATGGCGACCGCCGGGCGGATGACCCCGCGCCAGGCCGGGCTCGAGCCGCAGTTCGCCAAGCTCCTGCCCGAGCTCGTCATGGGCATCACGCCCGAGCAGCTGGCCATGATCGCGGCCAAGGCGATGACGCCGAAGGTGGCGCCGTCGGTGGGCCTGGACCACCTGCACGCGCCGCAGGTCAGCGTGCGCGAGCAGGCGGGCATCATCGGCAGCCGGCTGCGGTCGGAGCGCGTGTGCTCGTTCCGGGCGCTGGTCGCCGACGCCGACAGCACGCTCGTCATCGTGGCGCGGTTCCTGGCGCTGCTCGAGCTGTTCCGGGAGGCCGCGATCGCCTTCGAGCAGGCCGAGGCGCTGGGGGAGCTGACGGTGCGCTGGACCGGCACCGACGAGGGGGACATCGACGTGAGCGACGAGTTCGACGAGGGCGACGCCGACGAGCAGCCCGACCAGACGACGCAGGAGAGCGCCGACCATGAGTGAGCAGCAGCCCGAACCCGCCGTCGAGGAGCCGGTCGTCGAGGAGCAGATCGCCTTCGACGTCAACGACTTCCCGGGTGGTGCGCGGTCGGCGATCGAGGCCGTCCTCATGGTCGTCGACGAGCCCGTCGCCGAGGTCGCGCTGGCCTCCGCCCTCGAGCTGCCCGTCGACGACGTGCGCGAGCACCTCCACGGGCTGGAGCGCGAGTATGCCGAGCAGCAGCGCGGGTTCACCCTGCGCAGCGTCGCCGGTGGCTGGCGCGTGTACAGCCGCAGCGACTACGCGCCGGTCGTCGAGAAGTTCCTGCTCGACGGCCAGCAGGCCAAGCTGACCCAGGCCTCGCTCGAGACGCTGGCCGTCATCGCCTACCGCCAGCCGATCTCCCGCTCGCGGGTCAGCGCCGTCCGTGGCGTCAACGTCGACGGTGTCGTGCGCACCCTGCTCAACCGTGGCCTCATCGAGGAGCTCGGCGCCGAGGGCGACTCCGGCGCAGTCCTCTACGGGACCACCGACTACTTCCTTCAGCGCCTCGGCCTCGGCTCGATCGACGAGCTGCCGGCCCTGGCTCCCTACCTCCCGGAGGTCGACGTGCTCGACGAGATCGCAGAGCAGGGTCGCGCATGACCCCGCCGAAGAACCGTGGCGGCGCCGGTGGCGGCCGCCCCCAGCGCCCCTCGCGAGGGGGGGCGGGCTCCGGCGGCGGTCGTCCCGCCTCCGGCGGCGGCCGTCCCGGAGCGCCGGGGGGCCGCAGCCGCGGCGCCGGGGCGGGCAGCGGGGGAGGGCCGGTCCCGAAGCGGTCCGACCGCCCCCAGCGCGGCAGCGCCGGCACGACCAAGCGCAGCCAGCCCACGCGCGTCCCGCGCGAGGCTGCCCGGCCGGACGTCGACGTCCACGACCCCGACGGCATCCGCCTGCAGAAGCTGCTCGCCGCGGCCGGCGTCGGCTCCCGGCGCGTGTGCGAGAACCTCATCGCCGAGGGGCGGGTGGAGGTCGACGGGCAGGTCGTGACCGAGCTCGGCGTGCGGATCCGCACCGATCAGGTGGTGCACGTCGACGGCACACGGGTCCAGCTCGACGAGAGCCGGCTCTACTTCGCGTTCAACAAGCCGCTCGGCGTCGTCACGACGATGAACGACGAGCTCGGCCGGATCAACATCGGCGACTACGTCGGCAACCGCGAGCAGCGGCTGTTCCACGTCGGCCGGCTCGACGCCGACACCGAGGGCCTGCTCATCCTCACCAACGACGGCGACCTCGCCCACCGGCTGCAGCACCCGCAGTACGGCGTGCTCAAGACCTACCTCGCCCAGATCGCCGGTCCGGTCCCGCGTGACCTCGGCCGGCGGCTGCGCGAGGGCGTCGACCTCGACGACGGGCCGGCGAGCGTCGACTCGTTCCGCGTCGTGGACTCCCAGCCGGGCCGCGCCCTCGTCGAGGTCGTGCTCCACGAGGGGCGCAAGCACATCGTGCGCCGCCTGCTCGACGCCGTCGGGCACCCCGTGCTCTCGCTCGTCCGCACGCAGGTCGGCCCGATCCACCTCGGCGACACCAAGCCCGGCAAGATGCGCAAGCTCAACAGCGACGAGGTCGGCAAGCTCTACGCCGCCGCTGGTCTCTGACCGGCCGGCCGAGTCGACGGCCGCAGGCGGGCTCGTCCGTGGGCACACCCGCCGTGCCCGGAGGCTGCGTCGGTAGCCTTCGCGTCGTGACTCCCTCCGTGCGGATCGTCGGCACCGGCCTCATCGGCACCAGCCTGGGCATCGCCCTGAGCCGGGCCGGGTATGCCGTGTCGCTGGCAGACCCGTCGCCGACCGCCGTGGCGCTCGCCCGCGACCTCGGCGCGGGGGAGGTGACCGGGCCCGGCACCCCCGAGCCCAAGGTCGTCGTCGTCGCGGCACCGCCGGACGTGGCGGGTGCCGTCGTCGCGCTGGAGCTCGCCTCGTGGCCCCGGGCCGTGGTGACCGACGTCGCGTCGGTCAAGGTCGCCGTCCTCGACGACGTCCGCGCGCGGGGCGGGGACGTCACGCGGTACGTCGGCTCGCACCCCATGGCGGGACGGGAGCGGTCGGGCGCGGTGGCGGCCCGCGGGGACCTCTTCGACGGCCGGGCCTGGGTCGTGGTGCCGCACGCCGAGTCCTCCGCCGACGCCGTGGAGACGGTGCAGGAGCTGGCGCGCGCCGCCGGCGGGACCGTGTCCACCATGGACCCCGAGGCGCACGACGCGGCCGTCGCGGCGGTGTCGCACGTGCCGCAGGTGGCGGCCTCCCTGGTGGCGAGCCGGCTGCGCGACCTCGGCGATCCTGCCGTCGCGCTCTCCGGCACCGGGATCCGCGACGTCACGCGGATCGCCGCCAGCGACCCCCAGCTGTGGACCCAGATCCTCTCCGGCAACGCGACCGCGGTCCGCCACGTCCTCGCCGACCTCCGGGACGAGCTCGACGAGGTCGTCACTGCCCTGACCCGGCTGAGCGAGGGCGACGCCGTTGGCGCCCGCGAGGTGCTGGCCAGGGTCGTCGCCCACGGCAACGCCGGCCACGCCCGGATCCCCGGCAAGCACGGTGCCGCGCCCACGGCATACGGCGTCGTGGTCGTGCTGGTCCCGGACCGGCCGGGCGAGCTCGCCCGGCTCCTGCACGACGTCGGCGACGCCGGCGTCAACCTCGAGGACCTGCACCTCGAGCACGGCCTGGGGCAGCCGTTCGGGCTCGCGGAGATCTCCGTCCTGCCCGCCGTGGTCGAGCGCCTCGGCGAGGAGCTGCGCGCCCGCGGCTGGCGGCTGCACGGCTGACGGGCACTATTCTCGACGGCCATGAGCAGTGAGCACCTCGTCGTGGCCGTCGACGGGCCGTCCGGCTCGGGCAAGTCGAGCGTCTCGCGCGCGGCAGCCACTCGGCTGGGGGTGGGCTACCTCGACACGGGCGCCATGTACCGCGCGGTGACCTGGTGGTGCCTGGAGGAGGGCGTCGACCTCGACGACCGCGACGCGGTCGCGCAGGCCGCCCGTGAGATCCCGCTGGTGATGGGCACCGAGCCGGCGCACGCCAGCGTCCAGGTCAGCGGGCGTGAGATCGAGGACGCCATCCGAACGACCAGGGTGTCCGAGGCCGTCTCGAAGGTCGCCACGAACACGCAGGTGCGCCCCGTCCTGCAGCAGCTGCAGCGCGACCTCATGGACGAGATCGCGACGCGCACCGGGGGAGTGGTGGCCGAGGGGCGGGACATCACCACGGTCGTGGCTCCCGACGCCGACGTCCGGGTGCTGCTCACCGCGAGCGTCGAGGCGCGCCTGCGCCGCCGCTCCAGGGAGCTGCACGGGGGCGACGACGCGGCGGCCGTGGCGGCGACCCGCGACCAGATCGTGCGCCGCGACGAGGACGACTCCACGGTCTCCGACTTCATGGAGGCGGCGGACGGCGTGACCCTGCTCGACACCTCCGACCTGGACTTCGAGCAGAGCGTGGACGCCCTCGTCGAGCTCGTCCGCTCGCACGCGCCGGCCAAGGTCCGCGGGTGACGGAGCCGCCCCGCACGGCCCCGGCGCCCGGAGCGGTGCAGGTGCCGGCGCCCTGGCGGGTCAGGGTCAACACGGTCATCGGCTGGCCGCTGTTCCACGCGTTGTACCGGCTGTCGGTGATCGGCCGGAACCGGGTGCCGCGCACGGGACCGGTCGTGTTTGTCGGCAACCACGTGGGGTTCCTCGACGGCCCGATGCTGCCGGGCGTCGCGCCGCGCCCGACGTGCGTGCTCGTGAAGCGGGAGATGTTCCGGGGGCTGCTCGGGCGCTTCCTGCGGTTCATCGGCCACATCCCCGTGACCCGCGGCTCCGGCGACCGGGCGGCCCTCAGCGCGGCCGTCGCGGTCCTGCACTCCGGCGGTGCGGTCGGGATCTTCCCCGAGGGGACCCGCGGACGCGGTGACGTCGCC
Organism: Phycicoccus sp. 3266; assembly: GCF_031456495.1. Lineage (NCBI taxonomy): Bacteria > Bacillati > Actinomycetota > Actinomycetes > Micrococcales > Intrasporangiaceae > Phycicoccus > Phycicoccus sp. 3266. The sequence goes on from NZ_JAVDUW010000003.1 coordinate 431,858, forward strand.
GCCGTCCAGCAGGGTGCCGCCTGGCTGGCGCAGCAGGGTGGGGCGGTGGTCGTGCCCGTGGCCTTCCTCGGGACGCGGGTCGCCGGTGCCTCGAGGAACTCCGTCCCGCGGCTGCGCAGCAGGGTGGTCGTCGAGTTCGGCCACCCGGTGACGCTCTCCGCGGACCCCTCCCTGACCGGGCGCCAGCGGCTTGTCGTCGCCACCGAGCAGGTCCGCGACGCCCTCGCCACGCACGTGCGGGAATCCCAGGCACGCCACCAGGTGTTCCTCCCCGGGGACGAGGGCTGACCGCCCGTCCCCGCGCCCGCGCGCGACTGCCTGTGCGCCCGGCTCAGGCTGGGTCGCACGCCCGGCCGGCCCCGGTCGCACGGCCCGCCCCGGTCGACGTGTCCGGGGCACCCGCCGACATGCGAGACAATGGGCGCCGGCCCCACGGCATACCTGCGCCGCGGCGGCCCCACCACGACTCCCCGAGGACCCGCTGTGACCGAGCACCTGACCGACGACTCCACCGTCGAGCGCGCCCTGCGCGCCGGCCTGGAGGAGTTCGACCTGAGCGACGAGGACCGCGCCCTCGTCGACGGCGAGCTCGACGACGACGGGTACGCCCGTGAGGAGGGTCCGCGCCCGGTCGTCGCCGTCGTCGGCCGCCCGAACGTCGGCAAGTCGACCCTCGTCAACCGCATCCTCGGCCGCCGCGAGGCCGTCGTCGAGGACGTCCCCGGCGTGACCCGCGACCGCGTCGCGTACGACGCCGACTGGGCCGGTCGCCGGTTCACCCTCGTCGACACCGGCGGCTGGGAGATCGACGCCACCGGCATCCACCTGCGGGTCGCCGAGCAGGCCGAGGTCGCGGTCGAGCTGGCCGATGTCGTCATGTTCGTCGTCGACGCCACCGTCGGCGCCACCGACGACGACGAGGCCGTGGTGAAGCTGCTGCGCCGCTCCGGCAAGCCCGTCGTCCTCGTCGCCAACAAGGTCGACGACCAGCGCACGGAGGCCGACGCCGCCGCGCTGTGGAACCTCGGGCTCGGCCAGCCGTGGCCGGTGTCCGCGCTGCACGGCCGGGGGAGCGGTGACGCCCTCGACGCCGTCCTCGAGGTCCTCCCGGCGGTGTCCGGTGTGGGCGGCGCCTACGAGCGCGGTGGCCCGCGCCGCGTGGCCCTCATCGGCCGCCCGAACGTCGGCAAGTCCTCGCTGCTCAACAAGCTCGCCGGCTCCGAGCGCGTCGTCGTCGACAACGTCGCCGGCACCACCCGCGACCCGGTCGACGAGCTGATCGAGCTCGGTGGCAAGACCTGGCGGTTCGTCGACACGGCCGGCATCCGCCGCCGCGTGCACCAGACCCGGGGCGCCGACTTCTACGCCTCGCTGCGCACCCAGACCGCGCTGGAGAAGGCCGAGGTCGCCGTCGTCCTCATCGACGCCGAGCAGAGCATCGCCGAGCAGGACATCCGCGTCGTCCAGCAGGTCATCGACGCGGGCCGTGCGCTCGTCGTCGCCTACAACAAGTGGGACCTGCTCGACGAGGAGCGCCGCTACTACCTCGAGCGGGAGATCGAGCGCGAGCTCGTGCAGATCCCGTGGGCGCCCCGCGTCAACATCTCGGCCAAGACCGGCCGCGCCGTCGAGCGGCTCGTCCCGGCGATCGAGAAGGCGCTGGACTCCTGGGACACCCGCGTCCCCACGGGTCGGCTCAACGCCTTCCTCGGCGAGGTCGTGGCCGCCCACCCGCACCCGGTGCGTGGCGGCAAGCAGCCGCGCATCCTGTTCGCGACCCAGGCCTCGACCCGTCCGCCGCGGTTCGTGCTCTTCGCGTCCGGGTTCATGGAGGCCGGGTACCGCCGGTTCGTCGAGCGCCGCCTGCGCGAGGAGTTCGGCTTCGAGGGCACGCCGATCGAGGTGTCCGTCCGGGTGCGCGAGAAGCGCAAGCGCCGGTAGCGAGGGCGGCCCGCGACGTCGGGCTCGCGTGCGGCACACCGATTTCAAGCGGCGGTATGCCGTGCGCTAAGGTTTCGTTCGCTCCGCAAGGGGCGAATGCCACGGGCTGTGGCGCAGCTTGGTAGCGCACTTGACTGGGGGTCAAGGGGTCGCAGGTTCAAATCCTGTCAGCCCGACCAACCGGGGCCTGACCTGTGACCACAGGTCAGGCCCCGTTGTCGTGCCCGGCCCCGGTGGCCGTTCACGAAATTCTCCGGACCGGGTCCGAGCCATCTGGCCGGGCGCCTGGCGCGCGGATCAGGTCGGCTCAGGTGACAGACAGAGCCAGGTCGGGAGTCGAGGCCTCCTCACGCTGACCGTGCGGCCCGGTGGGGTGGGCGCCCTTGGCGAGCAGCCACAGGCCCAGGACGAGCTCGAACGGCACGTAGGGCGCGTACAGGACCCGGCTCGGTTCAAGGTCCCGGTTCCAGAGGAGTGCCACGGTGGCGACGAGGACGAGGGGCACCGCGAGAAGCCCCCACAGGCCCAGCACGCGCGGGACGATCCTCGACCGGTACAGCAGGCCGTACCACAGCATCGCCCCGACGCAGAAGAACAGCATGTCGATGTCGCCCGCGTGCTGACTGAGGCTGAGAGCGAGCGAGCCGGACGACTGCCCGGGCGACGCGATCGCCACGTCCGTAGCACCCGCCTCCTGGCTCAAGCTCAGCAGGACCGCCAGCCCCACGGTCTTGACCGTGAGGAAGACCGCCTCGCAGGTCCACAGGACGAGGGCGACCAGGGACAGGGCGCGGTCCAGCTGCCTGAGGACGAGGTAGAGCAAGGCGCTCATCACCAGGATGCCGATGCTGGTGAGCAGCTCGAGCACCACCGTCGTGCGCATCCGGTTCGGGTTGCTCGCCAGCCTGCTCAGGACGTCGGAGGCACGGCCGTCGAGCAGCGGCGCCGAGAGCAGACCGGCTGCCAGGCTGGTGGCGAACTGGAACACGAAGGCTGCTCCGAGGTATCGGGGCGTGCGATCTGTGGCCACGACCGACATCTCGTCACCTCCCCGTTGTCGTTTCGTGCTCGGCCACCTCGAGGTCGAGCTGGTTCTGTCCTGTGTGTCGCCACTGCCCCCCGCGGGGCGTCGGGAGGCTGTCGGTCACCGTCGGCCAGGTCCAGGCCTGGTATGCGATCGCGACCAGGAGCGTGACCTCGATGACGCTGCCCACGACGAAGTAGGTCCACTCGCCCACCGCGCTCGCGGCGATGGTGACGGCGTAGATCGCTGCCACGGCGATGTTCGCGGCGCGGGTCACCCTCGCCGGCATGACCAGGCTCAGGAGCAGCATCAGGCTCGGCACGGCGACGTAAAGGATCACGCCCAGGAGGTAGCCCTGTCCGATCGTGAAGGCGGCCACCTTGCCCGCCTCGAGGTCGGCGCGCACGTCCTTGCGGTACAGGCTGAAGAGGTCCACGCACACGAAGAGGAAGAGCATGGACGTCCACGATGCTGCGATCGTGAGCCGTGGGTCGACCCGGTGGTCGAGGTAGTGGGTCGTCGTCGGCATGGTGACCTCCAGCTGCGGTGTGCCGGGCGACGCGGCGCGTCTGCGTGCGGCCTCATCCGCTTCCACCCCGAGCCTTTCGGCGGGTCGGTGGTGCCGACAGGGGAGAAGGTCCTCGGGCCCTGCCCGCCCCGGCGGGATCGGCGACAGCACCTGCAGGCCATGGCCGCGATCGATGCTCGGGCTCGCTGCGCTGCAGTGACGAGTCGCCGACCAGGCGGGCAGCGCGTCCGCGAACCCGATGTGGCCACGGTGACGAGCGCACCCGGCATACCGGGCCTCAGCCCTCGTAGTGGGCGAGCCAACTTGTGAGGATGCGCTCCAGGTCGTCCCGATCGGTGGGGGAGAGCGCCTCCAGGATGCGCTGCTCGTTGGCGAGGTGTGCCGCGATGGCGTCGTCCACGAGCGCGCGGCCCTGCTGGGTGAGGGCGACGACGCGACCACGGCGGTCGCCGGTGGCGGCGCGACGGGTCACGAGGCCGGCGGCCTCGAGGCGGTCCAGACGCTTGGTCATCCCGCCTGTGGTCACCATCGTGTGCCGGGCGAGCTCGCCGGGAGCCAGCTCGAACGGGTCACCCGAGCGGCGCAGCGACGCCAGCACGTCGAAGTCGCCCTCGCCCAGCCCGAACCGCCGGTAGACGGGGAGGAGCTCGTCGGTGAGGTGCGCGGCGAGCCGGTGCAGGCGCCCGATGACGCCGACGGGCGAGGTGTCGAGGTCCGGGCGCTCGCGCCGCCACTGGTCCTGGATCTGCGCGACCCGGTCGGTCGCGGACCCGTCCGGGGACTGCTGCTGGGCCATTCGCGGAATATACCTTCCTCGGAAGGCATTGAGGGTCTCGTGGAGTCGAACCTGCGCGTGGTCCTCACGACCGCCCTCGCCCCGATCGCCTGGGGCGCCAACTACTACGTCATCCGGCACACCCTGCCCGCCGACAGCCCGCTCTGGGGCTCGTCGCTGCGGGCGCTCCCGGCGGCGCTCGTGCTGCTGCTGGTCGCACGCAGACTGCCTCGCGGTGCGTGGTGGTGGCGCTCGGCGGTCCTGGGCACCCTCACCGTCGGCGGCTTCTTCCTGCTCGTCTACCTCGCCGCGCAGATGCTGCCGAGCAGCGTGGCCGCCTCGATCATGGCGGCCTCGCCCCTCGTCCTCGCCGGCTTCGCCTGGCTGCTCGCCTCCGAGCGGCCGACCGCCCGCGTGCTGGCCGGAGCCGTCGTGGGGATCCTCGGCGTGCTCCTGGTCGTGGCGGCCGGGTCGGGCGCCGTCTCCGGCTGGGGCGTCGCGGCCTCGGCCTCGGCGATGGCGATGTCCTCGTTGGGGTTCGTGCTGGCCAAGCGCTGGTCCGACGACACCCCTGTCGTGGCGACGACCGCGTGGCAGATGCTTTTCGGTGGCGTCCTCCTGACCGTCGTCGCGGCCGTGGCCGAGGGTGCGCCTCCCACGCTCGACGCGAAGGGTGTCGCCGGGGCCGCGTTCGTCAGCCTCATCGGTACCGCGCTCGCGTTCGTCGTCTGGTACGACGGCCTGCGCCGCCTGTCAGCCGGCACCGTGGGTGTCATCGGCCTGCTCAACCCGGTCACGGGAGTGCTGCTCGGCGCGCTGGTGGCGGGCGAGCACCTGACGCCGTGGCAGCTGCTCGGCATCGCGCTGGTGCTCGGCGGGATCGTCGTCGGCCAGCAGCGCTCCGGCGCGAAGGCCCGGCGCGCGGCGGCCGAGCGCGAACGGGCCCGCGAGCCGGAGCGCGTCGCCGCCTGACCGCACGTCCAGGCAACCGCGGGGGCTCAGTCCGGGCCGCTGAGGCTCGGTCCGGGCCGCTGAGGCTCGGTCCGGGCCGGTGGGGCTCGGGTCAGGTGCTCGGGGCTCGGGTCAGGTGCTCGGGGCTCGGGTCAGGTGCTCGGGGCCGGGGTCAGGCGGTGCCGGGGTCAGGCGGTGCCGGGGTCAGGCGGTGCCGACGGCGCACCAGGCCTCGGCGCGGACCTCGAAGGGTGCCTCGGGCAGGCGTCGCTGCGCCAGCGCCCGCAGCGCGTCCCGGCGCTCGTCGTCGAGCGCGGTGACGTATGCCCCGGCCGGGCCCACCCCGAACGTGTACGGCTCCCACCAGTCCTCGAAGGAGTCGTAGCGCGTCGTGACGGCGAGCGAGGACTCCCGGACCTCGGCGAGCCCGGCCCCGCGCAGGAGCTCACCCAGCTGCCCGCGCTCCGTCCCCGCGAGCAGCCCCTCGCCCTCCTCGCCGGGATCGAACTCGCGGACGACGTCCCAGAAGGCCGAGACCGGTCCCTGGCGCCCGGCGTGGTCCCACACGCACGCCGCGACGACACCGCCAGGACGGGTGACCCGTGCCATCTCACGCAGTCCGGCCACCGGGTCGCACATGAAGTGCACGACCAGCTGCGCCAGGGCGGCGTCGAACCCGTCGTCGGGGAAGGGCAGATCCTCCGCGGCGGCGGCGACCACGTCGACCCCGGGCAACCGCGACCGCGCCGCCTCCACGAACGAGCGGGAGGGGTCGCAGGCGTGCACCCGGTCCGGCCCGAGCCGCTCGACGAGGGCCGACGTCAAGGCGCCGGGGCCGCAGCCGACGTCCAGCACCGACTGGTCGCCGCCCGGTGCCACCCCGGCAGCGTCGGCGAACACCGCCGCGAGCGGCTCGGAGAAGCGTCCCATGAACTGTCCGTACGCCTGCGCGGTCACCTCGAAGCCCACGGACCCGAGCGTCCGCCGCCTCCGCCTCCGCGTCAATGGCCACGGACGAGCGAGCGCGGGAACCGCAGTCCCCGCCCAGCACGCACCCAACGGCAAACGCGCGTAGACACGTGAATTGTCCACCCAAGAGCAGTCGTCCGGCGTGGAGTTCCGCAAATGGCCTCCATGAGGTCTGCCGCGGCGCTAGAGTGCGCCCGTCGGTCACGGCTTCGGCAGGAGAACCCCCCATGCGTCCCACGGTCATCGGCGTCAAGCTCGGCGCTGCCCTCGTCATCGCCCTCGGTGTCGCCGGAGGAGGGACGGTCGCCTACGCGCTGACGTCCTCGCCGGTCGACAGCACGTCGGCCACCCCGGCAGCGTCGGCGACGACCGACCCCACCGAGACGGCGACCGCGGACCCGACGGAGACGGAGACGGCCGACCCGACGGAGACCGAGACGGAGACGGCCGACCCGACGGAGACCGAGACGACCGACCCCACCGAGACGGAGACGGCCGACCCCACGGCCACGGGCACCCAGGGCCCCGACGCCACCGGTCCTGCCGCGCGCGGCCTGTGCACCGCCTGGACGCACCACCAGGGTCGCGCCACCGGCAAGTCCGCCGACTCGACCGCGTTCCGCGCCCTCGCGGCGGCCGCGGGTGGCCAGGACCAGGTTGGCGCGTACTGCGCGACCGTGCTGGGCACGGCGACCCAGCCCCAGCCGTCGGCGACCGAGGACCAGCCCAGCACGCCGAGCGCCACGTCCTCCACGACGACCCACGGCAAGTCCGGTGGCTCGGGCCACTCCACCGGCAAGGGCGGCAAGCACGGCAAGGGCCACGGCAAGGGGCACTGACCCCTCGCCCGCGCGGGGCGAGCCCGGGCAGGCCCCGGCATACGCCGAACCGGTCGGCGCCACCCACGGGTGGCGCCGGCCGGTTCGTGTTCCTGGGCGCCGGGGCGAGCAGTCGCTACAGCGCCGCGGCGATCCGTGAGACGGCCTCGCGCAGGATGTCCGGCGAGGTCCCGAAGTTCAGCCGGGCGTGCCCCGTCCCGCCCGTCCCGAACCCGGGACCGGGGTGCAGCGCCACCTTGGCGCGCTCGCGCAGGACGGCGCTCGGGTCGTCGCCGAGCCCGACGGCGGTGAAGTCCAGCCAGGCCAGGAACGTCCCCTCGGGTACCCGGTAGCCGACGCCCGGCAGCTGCTCGGACACGAGGTCGGCGAGCAGCCGCCGGTTCTCGTCCAGGCCGGCGAGCAGGGCGTCGAGCCAGGCGCCGCCATGCAGGTATGCGGCGCGGTGGGCAATGACGCCGACGTGGCTCGCGCCGTGCGACACCTCCTCCGGGATGCGGGCCAGCTCCGCGGCGGCCTCGGGCCCGGGCACGGCGAGCGCGGCCTTGAGCCCGGCCAGGTTGAACGCCTTGGACGCCGACATCAGCGCGACCGCCCGCGCGCCGGCAGGCAGCGACGCCACCGGGGTGAAGGTCGCGCCCTGCGGCACGAGGGGGGCATGGATCTCGTCGGCGACCACCCGCACGCCGTGCTGCTCGGCGAGCTCGATCGCGGCGGTCAGCTCCTCGGGGCTGTGCACCGTGCCGGTGGGGTTCTGCGGGTTGCACAGGAGGTATGCCGCGTGGCCGCCGTCGCGGGTGGCGTCGGCGAGGGCTCGCTCGAGGGACTCGAGGTCGATGCGGCCGGTCCCGCCCAGCGGCGCCTCGACCACCCGCCGCCCGAGGTGCTCGACGAACTGGAAGAACGGCGGGTACACGGGGGAGTTCACGACCACGGCGTCGCCCTCGCCGGTGAGGAGCTTGAGCACCTCCACCACGCCGAGCATGACGTCCGGGACGATCTGCATGTAAGCGGGGTCCGGGTGCCAGCCCCACCGCTCGCCCGCGAAGCTCGCGAGGGCCTCGGCGTAGTCCTCCGGCCACGGGTACCCGGTGTCACCGGCCTCGAGCGCGTCGTGCACCGCACGGCGCACGGGCTCGGCCGGGACCACGTCCATCTCGGCCACCCACAGCGGCAGCACGTCCGGCCCGTACAGCCGCCACTTGACGCTCCGGCGCCGCCGCAGCAGCTCCAGGCCCGGTCCCAGCAGCGGGTTGTCCATGCCTGCGAACTCTACGCAGCACCAGCCGGTTAGGCTTCGGACGTGGTCGGACGAACGGAGCGGGGGAGCGCTGTCGAGGCGCCGTCGCGACCCGTCCCCGCGTCCGGGCAGGTCCTCAACGTGCCGAACGCCCTGTCGGCGCTGCGGCTGGTGGGCGTGCCGGTCTTCCTCTGGGCGATCCTCACCGGCCACGACGCGGTCGCCCTGCTCACGCTGATGGTGTCCGGGGTCAGCGACTACCTCGACGGCAAGATCGCGCGCCGGTTCGGGCTGGTCTCCCGGCTGGGGGAGCTGCTCGACCCGCTCGCCGACCGCCTCTACATCGCGACGACGCTCTTCGGGCTCGCCTGGCGCGAGATCATCCCGTGGTGGCTGGTCGGCGCGCTGGTCGGCCGCGAGGTGCTGCTCGCCGCGGTCCTGTGGTGGATCCGCCGCTACGGCCAGGTCGGCCTGCCGGTGCACTTCGTCGGCAAGGCTGCGACCTTCAACCTCCTCTACGCCTTCCCGCTGCTGCTGCTCGGCCAGGGCACGAGCGCGTTCGCCCAGTGGGCCGAGCCGATCGGCTGGGCGTTCGCCTGGTGGGGCACGGTCCTGTACTGGGTCGCCGGCGTCATGTACATCGTCCAGGCACGGCAGGTGGTGGCCTCCCACCGCCCCGTGCCGGTCCGGTAGGGCGGCGGCGTGGTCCCCACCTCGCACCGTTCGGAGGCGCCACCGCCGACCCCCACGGGGCGGCGCGTGGACGAGTCCATGACGCTGCTCACCTCGATGATGGAGCGCCCGCTCGACCCCGGGTATGCCGCGGCCGCCGAGCGGCGCGTGGCCGCCGGGCTGCCGCCCAGCACGGGCTTCCGCACCCCGGTGGTCGTCGTCGCGTCCGCGGTCGTCGGCTTGCTGCTCACCTTCGGGGCGCTCGCCCTGCGGGCCCCGTCCACCGCGGCGGCGAAGGCGAAGTCCGACCTCGTGTCCCAGATCGAGACGCGCCGGGCGGCGTCCGACCGCCAGGAGGCCACCCTGCGCTCCATGCAGGCCGACATCGACCGGCTGCAGAAGGAGGCGCTGGGCGGCCAGCAGGCCGCCCTGCAGTCGCGGCTCGACACGCTGAGCCTGGTGTCCGGCTCGGAGGCCGTCACGGGCAAGGGCGTCGTCCTCACCCTCGACAACGCGCCCGGGAGCGACACCAACAGCGCCGACGGCAACCCCCGGACCAGCACGGGCACCGACGAGGGGAAGGTCTTCTCCAAGGACCTGCAGATCGTCGTGAACGGCCTGTGGCAGGCGGGGGCCGAGGCCATCGCGGTCAACGGGCAGCGGCTCACGTCCCGGTCGGCGATCCGGTTCGCGGGCGAGGCGATCCTCGTCAACTACCGCCCGCTGACCCGCCCCTACCGCATCAGCGCGATCGGGGACCCCACCGGGCTGCAGACCGGCTTCGCCGAGAACGACGGCGGGTCGTACGCGCGCGCCCTGCACGACAACTACGGCATCCGTGTTTCCATGGACACCGCCGACTCGCTGACCCTGCCGGCGGCGGCGTCGCTCACGGTCAGCGCCGCGACCGTCCCGCGGCCGAGCGCAAGCGCCACGGCCACGCCCACCCGCTCGCGCACCACCTCCCCGACACCGGCCACGTCCACCGCGACCCCGTCACCCTCGGAGACCTCACCGTGATCCCCCTGCTCGGCCTCATCGGCGGCGTCGTCATCGGCCTCGTCTGGGGCCCCGACGTGCCCGTGGCGCTCCAGCCGTACCTGCCCATCGCCGTCATCGCCGCCCTCGACGCGGTGTTCGGTGCGGTGCGGGCGGTCCTCGACGGGATCTTCAACGACAAGGTCTTCGTCGTCTCGTTCCTGGCCAACGTCGTGGTCGCGGCCTTCATCGTCTTCCTCGGTGACCAGCTCGGCGTCGGCTCGCAGCTGTCGACCGGCGTCGTCGTCGTCCTCGGCGTCCGGATCTTCTCCAACGTCGCCTCGATCCGGCGGCACCTGTTCAAGGCGTGACGATGAGCAGCACGCCCCCGCCCGGCGGTCCCGACCCCCGACCCACGCCGACGTCCCCACCGGACGGCGCGTGGCACCGGCTGCTGCGCATGGCGCGGCCGCGGGCGACCCGGGCCAACGCCTTCGCGGCCCTGCTCGCGATCGGCCTCGGCTTCGCGATCGCCACCCAGGTGCAGCAGACCAACCAGAACGGACTGGAGCAGCTGCGCGAGGACGAGCTGGTCCGCATCCTCGACGACGTCAGCTCGGAGCAGGACCGCCTCTCGGCCGACGTCCGGACGCTCGAGCTGCGCCGCGACCGCCTGCTCTCCGGGGCCGATGGCAGCGAGGAGGCGCTGAAGTCGGCGCAGGAGCGGGTCGACACGCTCGGCATCCTCACCGGCACCGCCCCCGCCACGGGACCCGGTGTCGTCATCACCATCAGCGACCCCGACCACAAGGTGACGGCGGCCCGGCTCCTCGACGCCCTGCAGGAGCTGCGAGACGCCGGGGCGGAGGCCGTGCAGATCAACGACGTCCGCGTCGTGGCCGACACCTGGTTCACCGACAGCGACGGCGCCGTCGAGGTCAGCGGGCGCCAGATCCGGCCGCCGTACACGATCCGGGCCATCGGCGACAGCGCCACCATGGCGTCCGCGATGGACATCCCCGGCGGTGTCACCGAGTCCGTCCGGCGCGACGGTGCCACGTCCACGGTGCGCCAGGCCGACACGGTCGAGGTGACCGCATTGCACAGCCTGACGGAGCCTCGTTACGCTCGGCCCGTCCCGGCGCCCTCGAAGTGACACCCCCTGTGCCACCGCGGCGCCCCGCCGACCTCCGCACCCCCGAGCAAGGAGCAGCATGAGCGAGCTGGAGTACCCCGAGGACCTGCGCTACACCGCGGAGCACGAGTGGGTGCGCGCCGGGGACGACGGCACGGTCCGGATCGGCATCACCTCCTTCGCCCAGGACTCCCTCGGCGACGTCGTCTACGTGAGCCTGCCGGGCGTCGGCGACACCGTCGCGGCCGGCGACGCATGCGGCGAGGTCGAGTCGACCAAGTCCGTGAGCGACCTGTACGCGCCGCTCGCCGGGGAGGTCACCGCGGTCAACTCCGCGCTCGACGCGACCCCCGAGCTCGTCAACACCGACCCGTACGGCGAGGGCTGGATGTACGAGCTGCGGGCCTCCGACGAGGGTGCGCTCGACGGGCTGATGGACCAGGCCGCCTACAGGGACCAGCTGGGCTGACCCGCCGCCGGCTCTGGGCGATTCCGCTGCACCGTGTCGGCGGCGTCGCCTAGGGTGTGTGCTTTGCTAGGGCCGGGACAGTCGAACACGACGAGGGAGCGGGCAGTCATGAACGGCAGCGAGAGGGACGACCAGGCGTCGCGGCCGCAGGAGCCGACGACCATGCGGCTGCCCGGCATCCACGACCTCGAGCAGGTCGACACGACGGCCGAGCCGGAGGTCGCGCTCAGCAAGGCCGACCAGGCCACCGTCGACGCCCTGCGCCCGGGCACGGCCCTGCTCGTGGTCCTGCGCGGCCCCAACACCGGGGCACGCTTCCTGCTCGACGACGACGAGGTCCACTCGGGCCGCCACCCCGACAGCGACATCTTCCTCGACGACGTCACCGTCTCGCGCAAGCACGCCACCTTCCGCCGCGAGGGTGACACGTTCGTGGTCCGCGACGTCGGGTCCCTCAACGGCACCTACGTCAACCGCGAGCGGATCGACGAGGTCGCGCTGCACACCGGTGACGAGGTGCAGATCGGCAAGTTCCGGCTCGTCTTCTACGCCGGCAAGGCCTGACCCGGCACGGTGTCCGCCCGCCCGCCACGCCGGTCCATGACGATCGGCGCCGTGCTCGCGACGCTCCAGCAGGACTTCCCGGACGTCACGATCTCCAAGATCCGGTTCCTCGAGGCCGAGGGCCTCGTGACGCCCGCCCGTACGGCCTCGGGCTACCGCACGTACTCGGACACCGACGTGCAGCGGCTGCACTACGTCCTGACCGCCCAGCGCGACCACTTCTGGCCGCTCAAGGTGATCCGCGAGGCGCTCGACGCGCTCGACCGCGGGCTCACCCCGCCGCGCGGTGACCAGCCCAGTATGCCGCGTCCGGTCGTGCCGGCGGCGGCCGCTGACCCCGACGTGCCGTCTGCGGAGCAGCTCACCGCCGCGCCGACGCTGCGGCTGACCCGGGGCGAGCTGCTCACGTCCAGCGGTGCCGACGAGCCCCTGCTGCGCGACCTCGAGACGTTCGGGCTGGTGCGCCCCGACGGCGAGGGCCACTACGGCGACGCCGCGCTGTCGGTGGCCACGACCGCCGCCGGACTCGCGGCATACGGCATCGAGGCTCGGCACCTGCGGCCGTTCCGGACGGCCGCCGACCGTGAGGTGGGGCTGGTCCAGGCGGTCGCCACGGGCCGCGCGGACGACCCCACCGGGGAGGTGCTGCGCCTGTGCATCGCGCTGCACACGGCACTGGTGAAGGACGGCCTGGGACGGGCCTGAGCCGGTGACGTGGCGCGGGGGTACGGTGGGATCGTGAAGGTCCTCGATGTGCTCGGCGTGCGGGTGGAGATGCCCACCAACCACCCGATCGTGCTGCTCCGTGAGCGGGACGGCGACCGCTACCTGCCGATCTGGATCGGTGCCGCGGAGGCGACTGCGATCGCCTACGCCCAGCAGGGCATCGAGCCGCCGCGCCCGCTGACCCACGACCTGATGAAGAACGTCATCGAGGCCCTGGGTCACCGGCTCACCGAGGTGCGGATCGTCGAGATCAAGGACGGCGTGTTCCACGCCGCGCTGGTCTTCGACGGCACGGTCGAGATCTCCTCCCGGTCCTCCGACGCGATCGCCCTGGCCCTGCGCACCGGGACGACCATCGTGACCGGCGAGAGCCTGCTCGAGGAGGCCGGTGTCTCCATGTCGGCCGAGGAGGACAAGGACGACGAGGTCGAGCGGTTCAAGGAGTTCCTCGACCACGTGTCCGCGGAGGACTTCGAGACCAAGCCGGGGGAGAGCGGCACCGAGGCGTAGCACGCCCACCCTGACCCTCAACTGCACATCGAGAGTAGGTCCGCGCGCCGCGACACGCCGACAGCCGAAGGTCCAGTGGTTGTTGACCTGCGCTTACGCCCCGCCGTACCGTCAGGTCAAGACCTGTAATGCGACCGATGTAGTTACACCCGGGAGGTGAGCGCTGTGACCCCGAGCGAAGAGGCTCAGCACGGCCACAGGAGCGTGCCCGCTGTGGCCCAGGGGCTGCTGTTCACGGACGACCTCCCGGAGCTCAGTGACGACATCGGCTACCGCGGCCCGACCGCCTGCAAGGCGGCCGGGATCACCTACCGCCAGCTCGACTACTGGGCCCGCACCGGGCTCGTCGAGCCGTCGGTCCGTGGTGCGACCGGCTCGGGCACGCAGCGGCTGTACGGCTTCCGCGACATCCTCGTGCTCAAGGTCGTCAAGCGCTTGCTCGACACCGGCGTCTCGCTGCAGCAGATCCGCGTCGCCATCCAGCACCTGCGTGAGCGCGGCGTCGAGGACCTGGCCCAGATCACGCTCATGAGCGACGGCGCCTCCGTCTACGAGTGCACCTCCGCCGACGAGGTCATCGACCTGGTGCAGGGTGGCCAGGGCGTCTTCGGCATCGCCGTCGGTCGCGTCTGGCGCGAGGTCGAGGGCACCCTCGCCGAACTGCCGAGCGAGCGCACCGAGGACGAGTCCCCCGCCGCCCACCCGGACGACGAGCTCAGCGCCCGCCGGGCCGCGCGCCTGGCCTGAGGCACTCCGCCTGGCCTGAGGCACTCCGCCTGGTCCTGAGGCGCCAGTACTCGGTCCCACCGTCCACCGGCCCGTCGTCCCTCCGGGGAGGCGGGCCGCGGTGTTAGATTGGGGCTGCTGAACATCCCGCGTGGGAGAGTCCCCGCGCGCACCGGTCGGTGTGCGGCGGGGCGCCGAAGGGGCAAACTCCCCGGAACCTCTCAGGCGCCAGGACCGCGCGGGACAGGCACCTCTGGAGCGGCCTCGCCGTGACAGAAGGGGAGGCGATCCGAGCACCCACCCGTTCAGGAGCCTCATGTCCGCGCAGCCCGCCGCCGACCTGCCCGCCTTCGCCGGCCGCCACATCGGTCCCTCGTCCGACGACGTCGCCGCCATGCTGGCGACCGTCGGCCACGACTCGCTCGACTCGCTGGTCGACGCCGCGATCCCCGGTGCCATCCGGTCCCAGGGGGCGCTGCGCGTCGACGCCGCCGAGTCCGAGGCGGCCGTCGTCGAGGAGCTGCGCGCCCTCGCCCGACGCAACCACGTGCTGACCTCGATGATCGGCCTGGGCTACTACGGCACCATCACGCCCGCCGTCATCCAGCGCAACGTGCTGGAGAACCCCGCCTGGTACACCGCCTACACGCCCTACCAGCCGGAGATCTCCCAGGGCCGGCTCGAGGCGCTGCTCAACTTCCAGACCGTGGTCAGCGACCTGACCGGGCTCACCACGTCGGGGGCGTCGCTGCTCGACGAGGGCACCGCCGCCGCGGAGGCCATGACGCTGATGCGCCGCTCCAGCAAGGCCGCCGCCGACGCCGTGCTGCTCGTGGACCGGCACGCCTTCCCCCAGACCATCGCCGTGATGCAGACCCGGGCGACGCCGCTCGGCATCGACCTCGTCGTCGCCGACCTCGCCGGGGTCGACTCGGCCGAGGCGCTGCGGGCCGCCGCGGGCGGCCGTGACGTGTTCGGCGTGCTGGTGCAGTACCCCGGCGCCGACGGCGAGCTGCGCGACTGGGCGGCGCTGGCGGAGGCCGCCCACGAGGCCGGTGCCCTCGTCACCGCTGCCGCCGACCTGCTCGCCCTCACCCTGGCCACGGCGCCGGGGGAGTGGGGCGCGGACGTCGCCGTCGGCACCAGCCAGCGGTTCGGCGTGCCGATGGGGTTCGGCGGCCCGCACGCCGGCTACATGTCCGTGCGCGCCGGCCTCGAGCGGTCGCTGCCCGGCCGGCTCGTCGGCGTCAGCGTCGACACGGAGGGCGCACCGGCATACCGGCTCGCCCTGCAGACGCGAGAGCAGCACATCCGCCGCGAGAAGGCGACCTCGAACATCTGCACCGCCCAGGTGCTGCTCGCCGTGATGGCCTCGATGTATGCCGTGTACCACGGCCCGCAGGGCCTGGCCGCGATCGCGACCCGCGTGCACTCCCACGCCCGCACCCTCGCCGAGGGGCTGGCGGCAGGCGGCATCGAGGTCGTCACCGGCGCCTACTTCGACACGGTGACGGTGGCCGTCCCCGGTCGCGCCGACGAGGTCGTGCAGGAGGCCGCCCAGCGGGGCGTGAACCTGTGGCTCGTCGACGGCGACCACGTGTCCGTGAGCGTCGACGAGACGACCGACCTGCGTGACCTCGAGGCCGTGTGGGGTGCCTTCGGCGTGACGGGGGCCTCGGCGGTGGAGGTTGCCGCACCGCAGTGGCCGGAGGCCCTGGTCCGCCAGAGCGGCTACCTGGAGCACCCGGTCTTCAACACCCACCACAGCGAGACGTCGATGCTGCGCTACCTGCGCCGGCTCTCCGACCGCGACTTCGCCCTCGACCGCGGCATGATCCCGCTCGGTTCCTGCACGATGAAGCTCAACGCGACGACCGAGATGGTGGCCGTGACGTGGCCGGAGTTCTCCGACCTGCACCCGTTCGCCCCGGCAGCGCAGACGACCGGCATCCGCGAGCTCATCTCCGACCTGTCGGCGTGGCTGTGCGAGATCACTGGGTACGACGCGGTCTCGCTCCAGCCGAACGCCGGCTCGCAGGGCGAGTTCGCCGGGCTGCTCGCGATCTCGGCCTTCCACGAGGCGAACGGCCAGTCGCAGCGCCGGATCTGCCTCATCCCCGCCAGCGCCCACGGCACCAACGCGGCCAGCGCGGTCATGGCCGGCATGAAGGTCGTCGTGGTGAGGACCGCGCCCGGCGGTGACATCGACATGGACGACCTGCGCGCCAAGGTCGAGCAGCACCGCGACGACCTCGCGGCGATCATGGTGACCTACCCCTCGACCCACGGGGTGTTCGAGGACACCATCACCGAGCTGTGCGGGCTGGTCCACGACGCCGGCGGCCAGGTGTACGTCGACGGCGCGAACCTCAACGCCCTCGTCGGCCTGGCCAAGCCGGGCAAGTTCGGCGCCGACGTGTCGCACCTCAACCTGCACAAGACCTTCTGCATCCCGCACGGCGGCGGCGGCCCCGGCGTGGGCCCGGTGGCGGTGCGGTCGCACCTCGCGCCGCACCTGCCCAACCACCCGCTCGCGCCCGAGGCCGGCCCGGAGTCGGGCGTCGGCCCGATCTCGGCCGCGCCGTACGGGTCGGCGAGCATCCTGCCGATCTCGTGGGCGTACGTCCGCCTCATGGGCGGCGCCGGCCTGACGCGCGCGACCCAGGTCGCGGTGCTCAACGCCAACTACATCGCCGCGCGCCTGCGTGAGCACTACCCGGTGCTGTATGCCGGGCACGACGGGATCGTCGCGCACGAGTGCATCCTCGACCTGCGCGACCTGACCAAGCGCAGCGGCGTCACCGTCGACGACGTGGCCAAGCGGCTCATCGACTACGGCTTCCACGCCCCGACGATGTCGTTCCCGGTGGCCGGCACCCTCATGGTGGAGCCGACCGAGAGCGAGGACCGGTACGAGATCGACCGGTTCTGCGACGCGATGATCGCGATCCGGCACGAGATCGCCGCGGTCGAGTCCGGCGAGGTGGCCGTGGTCGACAGCATGCTGCGCAACGCCCCGCACACCGCGAAGGCGCTGGCGGGCAAGTGGGAGTACCCGTACGAGCGCTCGGACGCCGCCTTCCCGGTCGGGGTCGAGTCGGCGGACAAGTACTGGCCGCCGGTCGCCCGGATCGACGGTGCGTACGGCGACCGCCACCTCGTCTGCAGCTGCCCGCCGCCGGAGGCCTTCGAGGGCTGAGGGCGCCGGACCGGCCCACCGTCGAACCCGGCACGACACCGCGCCGACGCCACAGCCCGTGGCGTCGGCGCGGTGCGTTCGCGGTACCTGGTGCGGGACCGCGGGCCCCGTCAGGCGACGGCGGCGGAGTCAGCCGTCCCGCGCAGGTGCACGGTGGACCCGCGCTCGGTCTTGACGACCTCCACCTGGCTCGCGATGCGGGTGCGCAGCTCGGCCACGTGGCTCACGACGCCGACCGCACGGCCGCCCTC
This sequence comes from Phycicoccus sp. 3266, assembly GCF_031456495.1. Classification (NCBI taxonomy): domain Bacteria; kingdom Bacillati; phylum Actinomycetota; class Actinomycetes; order Micrococcales; family Intrasporangiaceae; genus Phycicoccus; species Phycicoccus sp. 3266. Next base: position 449,353 of record NZ_JAVDUW010000003.1, read on the forward strand.
GCGCAGGCCGTCGAGCACGTCCATGACCTGTTCGAGGCTGTCGTCGTCGAGCGTCCCGAAGCCCTCGTCCACGAACAGCGTCTGGAGCTCGAACCCGCCGGACTCCTCACGCACGGCGTCGGCGAGCCCGAGGGCCAGCGCCAGCGAGGCCATGAAGGACTCTCCGCCGGACAGCGAGGTGGTGGCTCGGGCCTGGCCGGTCCACTGGTCGAGAACCTCCAGGCCGAGGCCGCTGCGGGCGCCCCGGGCGGCGAGCCCGTCGGTGTGCCGCAGCAGGTAGCGGCCGTCGCCCATGGAGCGGAGGCGCTCGTTGGCCAGCGTGGCGACCTTCTCGAGCCGGGCGGCGAGGACGAAGGCGGACAGGCGCATCCGCAGCACGTTGTTCGGCCCGAGACCGGCCACGGTGTCGGCGAGGTCGCGCAGGACGTCGTGGCGCACCACCGCCTCACCCAGCCGCTCGCTGTGCGCCGTCACAGTCGCCCGGGCCCGACGCACGTTCGCCAAGGTGGCGCGGGCCAGGGTGTCGGCGGACGTGGCAGCCGACAGGACCTCCGCAGTGGCTGCCCTGGCGGTCTCGAGCGCGACGAGGTCGGGTGACGGCTGCTCCAGGGCGGCAGCGACGTCCGGCTCGGCCACCGTGGCGGTGGCGACCGCGAGGCGCCGCTCGTGGGTGCGGGTGGCCTGCGTGAGCTCGGCCACCGTGGCGGGGTCGAGCAGGGCACTTCTCGCGTCGGAGGCGTCGGCGAACCCGTGCTCGGTCAGCGCAGCCGACGTGGATGCGGTGACCTCGGCGAGCTCGGCGCTCCGCTCGCGCAGCCGGCTCGCCGCGTCGAGGTGGGCCACCAGGTCGTCGACCGCGCGACGGTGCGCGGTCGCGGTGGCCGTGAGGGCCGCCCGGTCCACGCCCTGGTCGGCCGCGGGGTCGCTCCTGACGGGTGTCGCGCACGGGCAGAGCTGGTCGTGGTCGCTCACGGCTTCGAGGTAGCGGGCGTGACTGGCGGACAGCCGCCGGTCGAGGTCGGTGAGGGAGGCCTTCGCAGCGGACACCGTCTCGCGGAGCCAGCCCTCCTGGTCGGCCAGCGCGGTGGCCTTCTCCTCGAGCGCGGCGACGCGCTGCCGCGCGCCCTCGAGCTCTGCAGCCTGAGCCTGCAGGACGGCCACCGCCTCCTCGGCGCTCCCGACCTCCGCCGCGAGCTCCTCGGCCGTCCCGGGGTGGTCCGCGAGTGCCTCGGTGTGCTGGGCGACCACGGCCTCGACCGAGGCGATCCGGACCTGGAGGGCCGTGGACACCTGCTGCGCCTCACGCCAGCGGGACTCGGCCGCCTCGACGTCGTCGGCACTGACGGGGTCCGCCGACCTGGCCGGGGCCGGGTGCTCCACGGACCCGCACACCGGGCAGCTCGACCCGTCCGCGAGGTGCGCGGCGAGCTCGGCAGCCATCCCGTCGAGCCGCGCCTCGCGCAGGCGCTGGTAGGTGTCGCGCAGCGCCTGCTCGTGGTCGCGTGCCGCGCGCAGGTCGTCCCGGAGGACGGTGAGCCGCGTCGTGGCGGCGTCACAGGCCCTGCGACGGCGCAGCGCCTCCTCGGCGGTGGCGACCCTCGCCTGCGCGGGGCCCAGCTCCTGGCGCGCGTGATCGAGCTTCGTGACCCGCTCGATCGCAGTCACCAGGTCGCTCGCGATGCGGGTGCGCTCACCGGACAGCTCGGCCACGCGTGCGGCACTGCGCCGGAGCCGGGAGTGGACCTCGGTGCGCTCGGACTGCGCCTGTTCGAGGTCGTCCGCGTGGTGCACGGCGTCGACGAGGTGGTCGCCGGAGGTGCCGAGCTGGTCGAGCGCGTCCCGCAGGGCCTCCTCGGAGCGGTCGGACAGACCGAGGGCTGCCACCGGCGCGCTGGTCGAGTCGACCGCGGCGCGCGCGTCCGCGACCGCCGCGGCGGCTCGGGTCAGGGCGTTGAGGTCTCCGGACACCGCGCGCGCCCGCACCGCCCGCTCGAGCGCTGCGGTCGCCTCGACGTGCGCCTCGGCGGCCTCCTCGAGCCCGTCCAGCTCGCGCCGCGCCGCCTCGCCGCGCTGCTGGAGCCTGGCGAGCTCCTGCGCGGAGGTGTGCGCCGACACGGCGCGGGAACCGGCGATGCGGGCGGCGTCGAGGTCGGCCATGGAGGTGGCGACCCAGCCCTCGACGGCAGTCTCCAGCGACTCCAGCGACTCCCCGAGCTCACGCGGCGACAGCGCACCCCACTCGGGGGCGTCGGCCGTGACCTCGGGGGGCGCGCCGACGAGGTGCTCGCCCAGCACGGTCAGGGCGGAGGAGAGGGCGGACCGCTCCGACTCGACCGTGCCGGCTGCTGCCTTGCGCTGGTCGGCGAACCAGTCCTCGATGCCGACGTAGCCAGCGACGTCGAACAGCCGCTCCAGGAGCCCCCGGCGCTCCTCGGGGGAGGCACGGAGGAAGGCGGCGAAGTCGCCCTGGGGGAGCAGCACCACCTTGCTGAACTGGTCCAGCCCCATGCCCAGCACGTCGGCCACGACGTCTGCGATCTCGTCGTGGCGCGAGCTGAGCGCCTCCCAGGAGCCGTCGCGCAGCTCGTACAGGGTCGCCTTGGCGGGCACCGACACCTCGCCCCGGCCGCGGGCCTTGGGCCGGCGGAACTCCGGCGACCGCTCGATGCGCAGGCGTCGACCGCCTGCGGTCAGCTCGAGCGAGACGAGCGGGACGGCTCCGCGCTCGGCGTGGTCGCTGTGCAGCCCCTTCTTCGTCCGGGCGCCGGGCACATCGGCATACAGGGCGAAGGCGATGGCGTCGAGCAGGCTCGTCTTGCCCGCCCCGGTGGCTCCGCGGATCAGGAAGAGGCCGCCCTCGGACACGGCGTCGAGGTCCACCTCGACCGTGCCCGCGAACGGCCCGAACGCCGTGACGGACAGCCGGTGCAGCCTCATGCCGCACCCGCCCGGCGGCCGGCGGCTCCATCCTCCCGGCGACCCGGCCCCCGGCCGACCTCGGCGCGGCCCTCGTCGTCGCGCAGGCCCCGGTCGAGCCGGACCGCCTCGACCGCCTCGAGCAGCAGGGCGCGCTCGTCCTCGCTCGCGGCCGCTCCGACCCGGACGTGGCCGAGGAAGTCGCAGCACACGTCGACGGGGTCCTCCGCGGCGGTGCGCTCGGTGTAGCTGCGGACCGGCACGGCCGCGCCCTGCGGGTCGAACTGCAGGACCAGCGTGTGCGGGAACCGGCGGCGGAGCTGCTCCATCGCGCCGAGCGGCCGCACGGGGTCGGTGAGCGTCACCTGGCACCAGGCGCGCTCGGCCGGGGTCAGCCGCGGGTCGAGCAGCAGCTCGTCGAGGTCGCCGCGCAGCACCGCCAGCTCGCGGTGCACCGGCGCCTCCACGTGCTCGACCTCGACGGCACCGGTGGCCGCGTCGAGGTCGACCAGCCACGAGCCCTTGGAGTGCCGCCACTCGCTGAACGACAGCGCCACCGGGGAGCCGCTGTACCGCACGGTGTCGTCCACCTGCTGGCGCCCGTGGAGGTGGCCCAGCGCGGCATACGCGACACCGTCGAAGACGGACGGCGGCACCGCGCTCACGCCGCCCACGGAGATGTCCCGCTCGGAGTCGCTGGTCGCGCCGCCGGTGACGAACGCGTGCGCCATCACGACGCCCGGCAGCCCTCGGCCGTCGAGGTCGGCGCGCACGCGGGCCATCGCCGCGCCGAGCACCCCGGCGTGGGTGCGCTCGGACGCGCCGAGCGGCTCGGCCGCGACGGACGGCTCGAGGTAGGGGAGCGGGTAGACCGCGACGCCGCCGACCACCACGGGGGTGCCGACCGATGTCAGCGAGGAGCGGATGTGCAGCCCGGCGCGTGCCAGCAGCTCGCTGGCGAACCCGAGCCGGATCGCGGAGTCGTGGTTGCCGCTGGACAGCACCACCTGGGCGCCCGCGTCGACCAGGCGGGTGACCGCCTCGGACAGCAGGCGCACCGTGTCGGGGGACGGCATCGCACGGTCGTAGACGTCGCCGGAGACCAGCACCGCGTCGACCGACTCGGTGCGCACGACCTCGACGAGGGAGTCCACGAAACCCGCCTGGGCGTCGAGCAGCCCCACCTGGTGGAACGAGCGCCCCAGGTGCCAGTCGGAGGTGTGGAGGAACCGCACACGAGCAGGCTAGGAGAGTGCACCGACACGATCGGTGAGGCGCCTCGGCGTGCCTCGTCCCGGGATCTCCCGCGGTGGTGGCAGGCCCGCGCCGCCTGTGGTTGGGTCGTGTCAGCAGAGGGCGCCACGCCGCATCCGCACGCACCGCGTGCCGCACCGCACAGGAGGTCAGCAGTGGGCGAAGAGGTGACGGCGCAGAGCTACAGCCGCGAGCAGCGCCAGCGCTACCGCGAGAAGGTCCGCCAGAACCTCGACGTGTTCGAGCGGATGCTCGCCCAGAGCGTCTTCGAGTTCGAGCGCCCGATGACGGGCATGGAGATCGAGCTCAACCTCGTCGACGAGGACTACCGGCCCAAGTTCGCCAACGCCGAGGTCCTCGAGGAGATCGCCGACCCCGGCTACCAGACCGAGCTGGCGCGCTACAACATCGAGCTCAACGTCCCGCCCCGGCCGCTGCCCGGCGACTCCGCCATCGAGCTGGAGGAGGAGATGCGGTCCTCGCTCAACGCCGCCAGCGCGGCGGCGGAGAAGCGCGGCGCGCACATCGTCGCCGTCGGCATCCTGCCGACGATCATGCCGGAGCACTTCGAGGGCGAGTGGATCAGCGCCAACAACCGCTACACCGCGCTCAACGACTCGATCTTCTACGCCCGGGGCGAGGACATCTACCTCGACATCGAGGGGCCGACGGGGGAGCGGGTCGCGACCTACTGCGACTCGATCGCGCCCGAGTCCGCCTGCACCAGCGTCCAGCTCCACCTGCAGGTGTCGCCGCAGGACTTCGCCGCGCACTGGAACGCCGCGCAGGCGCTCGTCGCGCCGCAGATCGCGCTCGCCGCGAACAGCCCGTTCTTCTTCGGCCAGCGGCTGCACGCCGAGACCCGCATCGAGCTGTTCAGCCAGGCCACCGACACGCGCAGCATCGAGCTGAAGAACCAGGGCGTGCGCCCGCGGGTCTTCTTCGGCGAGCGCTGGATCACCTCGATCTTCGACCTCTTCGAGGAGAACGTGCGGTACTTCCCGGCGCTGCTGGCGGAGGTCTCCGACGAGGACCCGGTCGCCAAGCTGGAGGCGGGGGAGGCGCCCGCCCTCGCCGAGCTGCGGCTGCACAACGGCACGGTCTACCGGTGGAACCGCCCGATCTACGACATCGTCGACGGCACGCCCCACCTGCGGGTCGAGAACCGCGTGCTGCCCGCCGGTCCGACCCTCGTCGACGTCCTCGCCAACGCGGCCTTCTACTACGGCGTCATGCGCAAGCTCGCCTCCGACGACCGCCCCGTGTGGACGAAGATGAGCTTCGCCGCCGCCGAGCAGAACTTCCACAGCGCGGCCCGCGACGGCATCGAGTCCCGGCTCTACTGGCCGGGTTTCGGCGAGGTCCGCGCCGAGGAGCTGGTCCTGCGCCACCTGCTGCCGATGGCGCACGAGGGCCTCACCGAGTGGGGCGTCTCGCAGAAGGTCCGCGACCGGTACCTGTCCGTCATCGAGGGCCGGTGCACGACCTCCACCAACGGTGCCACGTGGCAGACCGATGCCGTGACCCGCCTGCAGGATCGGGGGATGGACCGCCAGAGCGCGCTGGCCGAGATGCTGCGGGTGTATGCCGGGCACATGCACAGCAACGACCCGGTCCACACCTGGCCGCTGCCCTGACGCGTCAGCGCCCTGTCGCGGGCTCGTGCCCCTAGGATCGTGCGCCGTGAGGGGGAGACTCGCGGGGGCGTTCGCGGACACGGGTGTGGTGCTGGTGCGTGCCGTGGTGCTGCTGGCGCGGCACTGGCCGGTGCTCGTCCTGACCTACCTGCTCGGGGCTGCGGCGCACAACGGCATCCTGTGGTTCTGCGTCTGGCTGAGCGAGAAGCACTCGACGAGTGCCGCGTTCGTCCTCCCGCTCGTCCCGCTGGCCACCCTCACCGCGCTCATCCTCATGCTGCGCTCGCTCACCCCGTCGCTGGCGCACATCCAGCCGCCACGGATGGGCCGGCTGACGCTGCTCGCGAGCGCGCTGGTCCCGTTCCTCACCGTCTACGTGTCCCAGCAGTACCTCGCGGAGGACACCCGCGCCTTCCTCAACGCGGCGACGAGCGACGAGCTGCTCGAGCGGGCCGGCGGCCTGGGCGGTGCGGCCTTCAACGTCGACCGGACCAACATCGCCAGCGGGGCGGCGCTCGCAGGGATCGTCGCGGGCGCCCTGCTGGTGCGGTGGCTGCTCGACCGGTTCGACCTGCCGCAGAAGGCGGTGGGCTGGGGGCTGTTCGCCGCCTACGTCGAGGTCCTCTGGGTCTGGTTGCTCGCCAAGCGGCTGGGCAACTTCACCAGCGCGGTCGAGGACTGGGTGCGCACCCGGGCCCTGACCGGCTGGCTGCTGGACCGGTGGGCGGACGTCGTCACGGCCCTGGGACCCGTCGGCCACCCCGTGGACGCGACCGCCCAGTGGCTCTGGGGTGCGCTGGGCAAGGCCGACGCCATCATCGTCGTGCCGATCGCGTGGCTGACCGTCGGCGCCGTCGTCTACGGACGGTCCCTCGACCGGGGGAAGCCGGTCGCCGCACCCGCGGCGTCCACGGGGACCCAGGGCGCTGCCGTTGTGGCCGGCGGCGCGAGCGCCTCGGCGCCACGCGCCCCCGGTCCGGCATCCGCACCGGGCGCGGCACCCCGCCCGTGGCAGCGCGGAGTCCAGCGGGTCCCCGGGCCCGTGCGGCGGGCAGGTCGCGAGGCGACCGCGAACTTCCGGGGCCGGTTCTCGGCCCTCACCAACGGGATCCGGCTGCTCGCCCTGGCCGGGCTGGCGCCCATGCTGCTGTTCTGCCTGGTCTTCCTGCTGAGCCGCCAGGTCGAGGTCGGTGTGGCCGAGCTGCTGCGCCTCGTGGTCGGCCCCCGCGACTTCCGGGACGCGCTCACGCTGTCGCCGTACCTGTCGGTGGTGAGTCGCGGCGCGTACACGGTCGTCCTCGTCGTGCTCCTCGGTGCCGCCGTGGACCGCATCCTGGGCCACCTCGAGGACGAGCAGGAGGTCGAGCCGGCGGGGACCCCGGTCACGACCGCGCCGGCCGGTGTGGCTCAGGAGCCGGTGACGGGGAACTCGGCGTAGCGCGGGGTGTCGAACCACACGCGGACCGCGGTGGGACGCACGCCCGACGGCAGGATCACCGGGTACCACCGGTCGTACCCGGCCGGCCGGGCCGGGCTCGCCGCCGTTGCCGGCTCGTCCTCCGACAGGGCCGGCATCGGCCCGGGGGCGCCCGGCGGCGTGCAGCTGGTGTACGCCAGCACGTCCTTGACGGCTCGCGCGACGCCGGGGCTGTACTCGCGACCGGCGGCGTCCCGGACCTTCACGAAGCAGGCCCCCAGGACCGTGTCGGGGTCGGCAGCGAAGTGGACCGACAGGCGCCACATCACCTGGCCGGGCGGCAGTGTGACGGGCTGGGACGCGGCGCCGGGGCCCTCGCGGTAGTCCGTCACCGGCTCCAGCGACACCAGCCGCATGGTCACCTCGCGGGGGTGCGTCCCCCGGGCGTCGGTGAGGGTGTCCCGCAGGTGGACCGACCCGTCGGCGGCCGCGGGGAGGCGGTCGTGCGGGAAGCTCGGCCACCACCGGTCCACGAGCCGCTGGCTGCTCGCCCCCATCGCCGCGACCAGTGCGAGCGGGATGGCCGCCACGGTGAGCACCGTGCGCCTGCGCAGCCCGAGGGGACCGGGACGGCTCATCGGGCGTCCTCCTCGGGCAGGGCGAGCTCGACGGGGGTGGTGCGGGCCCGCCAGTGCGCGACGTCCGCGCGGGTGATGCCCAGGTCGACCACCGCCTCGTCGTCGCCGCGCTGGTCGTCGGCGGAGCGGCCGAGGACCAGGCGTGCCCCGGGCAGCGCGTCGTGGCTCACCTCGAAGGCGGTGATGCAGTGCCCCGGTATGCCGGGGTTGGTCAGCTCGCAGCGCAGGACGTTGCGGGTGCCGAGGCTGACGACGCGGCCGCGGCCGTCCCGGAGCTCGGCCCAGCCGAACGCGGTGTCGTCCAGGGTCGGGGTCACCTCCGCCTCGACCGTGACCCAGAGGTCGGGGGAGAGCATCGCCTCGGTCGTGGTGGACAGCTGCCGGCCGCCGTCGACGCGGGAGACGACGACGTCGGCATACCGCAGGTGCGCAGGGTGGCCCACGGTGGTGGTGCGCTCGAACGGCCGCACGGGCGACGGTCCCTGCGGGAGCCACTCGGTCACGACGCGTCCCAGCGACAGCGCGGCCAGGACGAGGGCGCCGGCACCCAGCTGCGACCGGCTGGGGCGGGGCACCCTCACGACGCCGCCTTCTGGTAGGGCAGCACCGGGAAGGTGCCGGCAGCGGCGCGGGTGGGGTCGCGCCAGTCGACCGTGTCGTCGATCGAGGCCTGGCGGTAGGTGTGGCGGTAGGCCGCGACCCGCACCGTGGCGGGCACAGGCTGACCCGGCGCCTGCCGCCACACGAACGCCAGCCGGTAGGTGAGGCCCGGGGCCAGGTCGCCCATGGGCTGCGCGTCGTCGGCGACGAGGACCGTGTCGGGCTCGAGGTCGTCGCTCCTCGCCTCCGGCCGGGACCCGTAGGCGCGGGTCACGCCCGTGACGCCCTCGACCCGCAGCAGCTCGCGCAGGGCGGAGAACTGCGGCACCGAGCGCTCGCGGTCGGTGCTCGAGACGGTCGCGAAGACGACGAGGTAGCGGCCGTCGATCTTGGGGGCCTGCGCCACGCCGAGGTCGTTCCCCTCGCGGACCTTGGTGACCGTGACGCGGAACGGCTCCACGGTGGTGGCCTTCCCCGTCTCCAGCGCGGGGGTGGCCTGCGCCCGCTGGGCCCGCAGGCCACCGAACGGCGTCGAGGCGAGCAGCAGCACGAGGAAGCCCGCGAGCAGCCACTGGCGCACCGTCACCGTCGCCAGCCACCGACGTGCCGACGCCCACCGGTCCGGGCGCGCGGGCGCAGCCGGGTCCTGTCCCCCCTCGATCCCCACGGGCGTCATGGTAGCGACGTCGGACGGGCGCGGTAGGGTTGACACGAGACCTTGACACCCTTGACGCACGAGGTGAGGCGCACATGGCCAGGACGACGACCCGATCGACCCCGGGGCCGGTCGCGGACCCGACGACGGACCCGGTCGGGGACCCGGCGACGGACCCGGCAACCACAGGTCCGGTCGACCCCGAGGCCGTGGACGCCCTCGTGGCCGAGGTGCGCCGCCGGGTGGAGGAGCGGGCCCGTGGGCTCGTCGCGCAGGGGCGGCGCCTGGACCTCGCCCAGGTCGAGGACCTCGCCGACCGCATGGTCGCGGCGCTGCCGACGGTGCACCCGATGGACCAGCCGCTCGCGCCGTTCTACGACACGACAGGCCTGGTCGCCTGGCTCGGCATCTCGCGCCAGGCGCTCTTCGACCGTGTCCGCCGCGGCACGGTGCTGGCCTGCCGCACCGCCGACGGCCACCTCGTCTACCCGTCGCTGCAGTTCGGGCGCACCGGCCAGGTGCGACCCGGCGTCCAGGAGGCAGTGGGTGCCTTCACCCGCGCCGGGGTCGACGGCTGGGTGACCGGCACGTGGCTGACCACGCCGAGCGAGGTCTTCGACGGGGAGAGCGCGGTCGACTACCTCGTGGTCCACCGGTCGTCCGCCGCCGCGGTCGCGCGGGTCGCCTCGGCCGCGGCCGCGGACGCCGCCCGCTGGGCCGCCTGACGTGGCGGACCGGCAACGACCTGCCCAGGGCCGACCGTCCGGGTCGCTCGACGGCTTCCCCACCCGACGCCTGACCCGGGCGACGGCCCTGTTCCGGGCCCACCGTGCCGACCGGGGCCCGTGGTGGTTCGGGAACGACGGGGGAGGGCGGTTCGACCTCAGCGACCCGCGCGGCACCTGCTACCTCGCGCTCGACCCGTGCAGCGCCGTGCGCGAGCGTCTCGGCCCCGTCCTCGGCGGCCGGAGGGAGGTGCCGGCGTCGCTGCTCGAGGAGGTGCTCGTGTCGACCCTGCACGTCCCCGGGCCGACCGAGGTGGCGGACGTGCAGTCCCGCGATGCCGGCGACTTCGGGGTCACCCGCGAGCTGGAGAGCATGGTGCCGTATGCCGTGCCGCAGGCGTGGGCGCGCGCGTTCGACGACGCGGGCCTGGGCGGGGTGGCCTACGGGCCGAGGTTCACGCCGGGAGAGGCCAGCGCCGTGGCCCTCTTCGGTACGGCCGGGGCCGCAGACTGGCCGGTCGACCCCGCGCCGGTGCAGGCCGTCGCCGTCGAGGCCGTGCCGGTGTCGCTGGCCCCGCCACGGCTCGCCGACCTCACCGTGGTGCGGCCTCCGCGGACGCGGCCCTGACGGCCGGTCCGTGGTTCCAGACCCGGATCGCCGGCTGCTCCCGCTCGTACTCCAGGACGCTGACCGAGCCCGTGTCGAGCAGCAGCTGGGCCCCCATCCTCGGCTCGCGGCGCAGGAACACCGTGGCCAGGACCCGCAGGCAGTGGCCGTGCCCGACCAGGGCGACGTCGCCCTCGTGCAGGGCCGCGACGGCTCGCCGGACGACGCGCGAGGCGCGCGCAGCGACCTCCTCGACCGTCTCGCCGGGGGTGTCCCCAGGCGCCACCCCGTCCTCGAAGATGCTCCAGTCGTAGCCGAGGCGCTCGCGGATCTGCGGGGTGGTGAGCCCCTCGTAGGCGCCGTAGTCCCACTCGAGCAGGTCGTCGTCGACCTCGGGACGCAGGCCGGCGAGCTCCGCCGTCCGACGCGCCCGCTCCAGCGGCGAGGTCAGCGCGAGCACGAACCGGTAGCCGGTCAGCAGCCGCCCCGACGCCCGGGCCAGCTCCTCACCGTGCCCGGTCAGCGGGATGTCGGTGCGCCCGGTGTGCTGGCCGGACCTCGACCACTCGGTCTCCCCGTGGCGCAGCAGGACGAGCCGGCCCTCGGGCGTCGGCGGGTTCGACGGTCGCGTGGTCACACCGCGCAGTCTCTCTGACACAGTGGCCCCATGCGACTGCGGTACCGCCTGCTCAACGTGTTCGCCCGGGAGGGGGACCCGTTCTCGGGCAACCCGCTGTGCGTCGTCGAGGACGGCTCCGGCTTGTCCGACGACGTGATGCTGGCCCTGGCCCGCCAGTTCAACCTGTCCGAGACCACGTTCCTCGTGCCCCCTGCGGACGGCGCCGACGTGGGGGTGCGGATCTTCACGACGGACTACGAGATGCCCTTCGCCGGGCACCCGACGCTGGGCACGGCGCACGTGGCCCGCGCCCTCGGCCTCGGTGGCGACCGCCTGGGCCTCTCCATGCCGGCCGGGACCATCCCGGTCCAGCCAGCCGGCGACACCTGGACGCTGACGGCCAACCGCGGCCGGGTCGAGGCGCACCTCGACGCCGACGACCTCGCCGCCGCCCTGTCGCTGGCCCCGGGGGAGGTGCTCGCCACCGCCCAGCAGGTGTCGGTGGGGACGACGCAGGTCATCGCCCCTGTCTCCGACGCGGACGTCGTGCGGCGCGCGCGGGTGGTCCCCACCGCGTTCCCCGCGTATGCCGGGATGGGCCGAAGCGGGGAGGCCCTCGTCTACGTGTGGGCCCGGACCGGCCCGGGCAGCATCCTCGCCCGGGCGCTGCTCAGCGACGGCACCTCCGTCGCGGAGGACCCGGCCACCGGTTCGGCGTGCTCCAACCTCGGCGCGTGGTTCGCCGCGCAGGGCGCCTCCGGGTCGTGGGAGGTCAGCCAGGGCGAGCAGGTGTCCCGTCCCTCGACGCTGCGGCTGCAGGTCGACGAGGACGGCACGGTGCGCGTGGGTGGGCTGGTGCACGAGGTCGGTGGGGGAGAGGTCGTGCTCTGATGCCCGAGTTCGTCGTCTTCCTGCGCGCGGTCAACGTCGGCAAGCGGAAGCTCACCATGGCGGAGGCGCGGGACGCGCTGTCGCAGAGCGGTTTCGCCGACGTCGAGTCGCACATCCAGACGGGCAACTTCCTGCTCGGCACCACGATGCGCAGCGCCGCCAAGGTCGAGGCCGCGGTCAGTGAGTGCCTCAGTGCCCACGCCGGCTTCGACATCGTCTCGATGGCGCGGACCCGCACGCAGGTGCGCTCCCTCGTCGAGGAGGTCGACGGCATACCGGCGGTGTGGGAGGGGGCGTCGCGCTACGTCTCCTTCCTCGCCGACGCCCCGGCCGCTGCGGCACGCAAGCGGCTGGAGGCGTGGGATGAGAGCAGGGAGCGGGCGTTCGTCCTCGGCAAGGACGTGCTGCTCGAGATCGGTGGCCCGTACAACGAGGCCAGGCTCGGGAATGCCCTGCTGGAGAAGATCGCTGGAGTGGACGGAACGGCCCGCAACATGACCGTGGTGCGGGCGATCGCGGAGAAATGGGGTGCCTGATGGCGCAGGAGACGAGTGAGAAGACCGGCGGCACGGGCCTGGGCCACCGCAGCGTGAGCATGGAGCGCGTGTCCAAGGGCGTGTTCGACGTGACGAACGTGCGCGGCGGCACCCTGCGGATCGGCGGCGGCGACACCGCGGACTTCACCCCGGTCGAGCTGCTGCTGACCGCGATCGCCGGCTGCTCGGCCGTCGACGTCGACTTCATCACGGCCAAGCGGGCCGAGCCGGTCACCTTCACCGTGACGTCCGAGGGCGACAAGATTCGCGACGAGCAGGGGACCAACCGGATGGAGGGCCTGACGGTCCGCTTCTCGGTGACGTTCCCCGAGGGGCCGGACGGCGACCGGGCCCGGGAGATGCTGCCCAAGGCGATCCAGATGTCCGAGGAGCGCCTCTGCACGGTCAGCCGGACGGTCGCGCACGGCACGCCGATCGACGCCGGTCTGGCCGACTCCCAGGCCGACTCCTAGGCCGTCGGCGAGGCGGCCGGTTCGGGCCGGTCAGTGCCGCACGCGGTGGCGGGTGAACACCACGCCGCTGCCGAACGTGCGCACCTGCGCGAGCTCGAGGTCGAGCCGCTGCCCGGCAGGCAGGGCCGCGGTGCCGCCACCCACGCAGACCGGGTGGCGGTACAGCCCCACCTCGTCGACCAGCCCCGCGGCGAACGCGCGGGCCGCGAGGGTCGGCCCGCCCACGCTCACGTCCGCCGCTGACTCGTCCACGAGCCGGCGGACCGCCTCGACGTCGAATGCCGCCTCGACGCGGGTCCGCGGTGGCGTATCCCCGCGGGCGCCGAGGGTCGTGGAGTGGACGACCTTGTCCGTGCCCTGCCACAGCCGCCGGAACTCGCTCGTCACGGGGTCGCCGTCGTCCTCGCCCGGGCCGTCCCACCACCGCAGGACCTCCCACATCCGCCGGCCGAGCAGGTACGTGCCGATGCGAGCCGCCTCGTCGTTGACGTGTGCGTGCACCTCGGCGTCCGGGGCAGCCCAGGTGAAGTCACCGTCCGCGTCGACGACGTACCCGTCGAGCGAGCAGAGCGCGGAGAAGACCAGGCGGCCCACGGGCGCGTCGCCTCAGCCCTGGCCGTCGACCTGGTCGCGGGCGGTGGTGAAGGCGTTGACGCAGGTGCGGATGTCGTCCTCGGTGTGCGCGGCGGAGAGCTGGACGCGGATGCGTGCCTTGCCCTGGGGGACGACGGGGTAGGAGAAGGCGATGACGTAGACGCCCTGGGCGAGCATGGCGTCGGCGATCTGGGCGGCGCGGCGGGCGCCGTCCGGGCCGGGGAACATGACCGGGGTGATGGGGTGCTCCCCGGGCAGCAGGTCGAACCCGGCGTCGGTCATGAGCCGGCGGAACAGGGCGGTGTTGGTCCGCAGCCGCTGCCGGGCGTCGGTGGAGGCGGCGGCGAGCTGCAGGGCCTTGAGCGAGCCCGCGGCGATGGAGGGGGCGACGGCGTTGGAGAACAGGTACGGGCGGGAGCGCTGGCGCAGCAGGTCGACGATCTCCTGGTGGGCCGCGACGTAGCCGCCGGACGCGCCGCCGAGGGCCTTGCCGAGGGTGCCGGTGAGGATGTCGACGCGGTCGGCGACCCCGAACCGCTCGGGGGTGCCGCGGCCGCCGTCGCCGATGAACCCCACGGCGTGGGAGTCGTCGACCAGGACCATGGCGCCGAACTCGTCGGCGAGGTCGCAGATCTGGTCCAGCGGGGCGAGGTAGCCGTCCATGGAGAACACCCCGTCGGTGACGACGACGGTGCGCCGGGCGCCGGCGTCGCGGGCGGCCTGCAGCTGGGTGCGCAGGTCGGCCATGTCGGCGTTGCGGTACCGGTACCGGGCGGCCTTGGACAGGCGGATGCCGTCGATGATCGAGGCGTGGTTGAGCTCGTCGGACACGATCGCGTCCTGCTCCCCGAACAGGACCTCGAACACGCCACCGTTGGCGTCGAAGCAGGAGGAGTACAGGATCGTGTCGTCGGTGCCCAGGAAGTCCGACAACGCCGCCTCGAGCTGCTTGTGCAGGACCTGGGTGCCGCAGATGAACCGGACGCTGGCCATGCCGAAGCCCCACTCGCGCAGCGCCGCGGCGGCGGCGTCCTCGACGTCGGGGTCGTCGGCCAGGCCGAGGTAGTTGTTCGCGCAGAAGTTCAGCGCCTCCGCCTGCGACCCCTCACCCTCGCCGGTCGCGCCGGTGCGGGTGCGGATGTGGGCGGACTGCGGTGAGGCCAGCTGCCGCTCCTGCTTGTACAGGCCGGCCTGCTCGATCTCGGCCAGGGTCGCGGCCAGCTGCTCCTTGACGGTGCCGTACACGGGGTCTCCTTTCAGCTCCAGTCCAGAATGACCTTGCCGCAGTGCCCGGACCGGGCCGCGGCGAACGCGTCCTGCCACTGCTCGGCCGGGAAGCGGTGGGTGATCACCGACGCCACCCGCGCCCGCAGCACCTCGCTGCTGCCCAGCATCGAGCTCATCGCGTACCAGGTGTCGTACATCTCCCGGCCGTAGATGCCCTTGATGGTGATCATGTGCGTGATCACCCGGCCCCAGTCGATCGCGAACGGGTCCTTCGGCAGCCCGAGCATCGCCACCCGGCCGCCGTGGTTCATGTTCGCCAGCATGTCCTCCACCGCCGACGGCACCCCGGACATCTCCAGGCCGACGTCGAAGCCCTCACGCATGCCCAGCTCGCCCATCGCCTGGCGCAGGTTGCTGGTCGCGGCGTTGACGACCAGGTCCGCCCCGGCGTCCTTGGCCAGCCCCAGCCGGTAGTCGCTCACGTCGGTCACGACCACGTGCCGGGCGCCCACGTGCCGGGCCAGCGCCGCGGCCATCACCCCGATCGGCCCCGCCCCGGTGATCACCACGTCCTCACCGGCCATGGGAAACTGCAGCGCCGTGTGCACCGCGTTGCCGAACGGGTCGAACACCGCCCCCAGGTTTGGGTCCAGGTCCTCGGGCTGCACCCACACGTTCGAGGCCGGGATGACCACGAAGTCCGCGAACGCCCCGTCCCGGTTCACCCCCACCCCCTGCGTGTGGATGCACATGTGCCGCCGCCCGGCCCGGCAGTTGCGGCACGTGCCACACACGATGTGGCCCTCGCCGGAGGCCCGCTGACCCACCCGCACCGACGTGACGTCCTCACCGACCTGCACGACCTCGCCGTAGAACTCGTGCCCGATCGTCATCGGCGCCTGCACCGTCGAGGCCGCCCAGTCGTCCCACTGCTCCAGGTGCAGGTCGGTCCCGCACAGCCCCGCCCGCAACACCCGGATCTTCACGTCCATCGGCCCCACCACCGGCTCGGGGACGTCCAACAGCTCCAGACCAGGACCCGCGTGGGTCTTCACGAGTGCGCGCACGCGCCCACCCTAGTGACCCCCGCGAGAGCTCCTGTATGCCGCGGTGCCCGGCGCCGCGGCATACAGTTCGGCCATGGCCCGCTACCTCGACGTCCACCCGGTCGACCCCCAGCCACGGGCCATCGGGCAGGCGGTCGCCCTGATCCGCGAGGGCGGCCTCGTGGCGTACCCGACGGACTCCGGCTACGCGCTCGGCTGCGCCCTGGGCAATCAGGAGGGCAAGGAGCGGATCCTGCGCATCCGCCACCTCGACGACCGCCACCACTTCACGCTCGTGTGCCGTGACTTCGCCCAGCTGGGGCAGCTCGCGCACATCGACAACGCGGTGTTCCGGGCGGTCAAGGCCGCGACGCCGGGCCCGTACACGTTCATCCTGCCCGGCACCAAGGAGGTGCCCCGCCGGCTGCTGCACCCGAAGAAGAAGACCGTCGGCGTCCGCATCCCCGACTCGCGGGTGGTGCAGGCGCTGCTCGACGAGCTGGGGGAGCCGCTGCTGTCCAGCACGCTGATCCTGCCCGGGCACGAGGAGCCCATGACGGAGGGCTGGGTCGTCAAGGACGAGCTGGACCACCTCGTCGACGCGGTCATCGACTCGGGGGAGTGCGGCACCGAGCCGACCACCGTCGTCGACTACTCCGACGGCACGCCGGTCGTCACCCGGGTCGGCGCGGGGGACCCCACCCCGTTCGAGTGAGCCGGTCGTGGCGGCGGCACGTGCGCGCGAGCTCCCTGGGGGACCGGAGGAGCTGTTCGCCGGGCATCCCGCGTCGTTGGCGGTGTACCGCGCCCTGCGCGGCGCGGTCGACGAGCTGGGCGGCGCGCGCGAGCGGGTGACCCGCAGCCAGGTGGCGTGGTCCCGACGCCGGGGCTTCGCGTACGCCTGGCGACCGGGCCAGTACGTCCGCAGCACCGTCCCCCTGGTCCTGTCCGTGGCGCTGCCACGCGAGCTGTCCCACGCCAGGGTGAAGGAGGTGGCGCACTCCTCGCCGGGGACCTGGATGCACCACGTGGAGCTGGCGGGACCGGGCGACGTCGACGTGGAGGTGGTCGACCTGCTGCGGCAGGCCGCGGCCGCCGCCGGGCCGTCGACCGGGTCCTCCGCCCGGCCCGGGGCTCCGGAGCCCGGGGCCTAGGCGGTCGGCGCCGGGCCGGCCCGTTCGCCGACCCGGTCGATCAGCCGCACCGCGTCGTAGGGCGCCCGGCCGTCCGCGTCGTTGTCGAAGTACACGTACGCGTCCTCGCCGGCGGCCGTCCACCGGTGCAGCTGCTCGGCCCACGACGCGAGCGTGGCGGCGGAGTAGCCGCCCCCGTAGAGCCGTTGCTCCCCGTGCAGCCGCACGTAGTGGAACGACGCCGTCCCGTCGCCGATGGTGGGGAACCGCCCGGCGGTGTCGGCGTGCACCATGGCCACGTCCTTCTCCCGCAGCAGCGCCCGTGCCTCGTCGGTGTCGAAGGAGGCGTGGCGTGGCTCGAGCGCGTGCCGCACGGGACGGTGCGTCCCGGGCTTGGTCAGGACCCGGTCGTCGGCCAGCTTGTCGTCGTGGCGGCGGGTGAGGGCGGCCATGGCCGTCGTCGTGCGGGGGAGCAGGTCGAGGAAGTCGCGCACCAGAGCTGCGTCGAACTCGACCCGCTCCGGCAGCTGCCACAGGACCGGGCCGAGGCTGGGCCCGAGAGCCAGCGGCCCCGACGCGAAGAAGTTCGCCAGGCCCGTCTCCACCCCGCGGAGCCGCTTGAGGTGGGTGACGAAGCGACCGCCCTTGACGGCCAGGGGGTAGCCGTCGGGCACCGCGCTGCGCCACCCGGCATACGTGCTGGGGCGGCGCAGCGAGTAGAACGAGGCGTTCACCTCGATCGACGTGACCCGACCCGCGAGGTAGGACAGCTCGTCGCGCTGGCGCAGGCCCTTGGGGTAGAAGTCGCCGCGCCACCGCGGGTACAGCCACCCGGACGTCCCCACCCAGGCCTGCCCCTGCCGGTCCACCGGCGCTACATCTCCTCGTGCGTGTCCGGGTCGCCGCCGAAGCGACGCCCGTCGGCCCGCTCGAGGGCGCTGATCGCACCCACCTCCGCCTCGGTGAGCTCGAACCCCAGCACGTCGAGGTTCTCCGCCTGGCGCGCCGGCGTCCCCGACTTCGGCAGCGGCATCGAGCCGAGCTGGACGTGCCAACGGAGCACCACCTGCGCCGGGCTCACGCCGTGGGCCTGCGCCGCCTCGGCCACAGCCGGCTCGTGGAACGGGGTGGGGTTCTTGCCCAACGGGCTCCACGCTTGGGTGCGGATCCCCAGCTCCTCGTGCGTCGCCCGCAGCTGCTGCTGGGGGAAGTACGGGTGCAGCTCGACCTGGTTCAGCGCCGGCGTCACGCCCGTGTCGTCGATGATGCGCTCGAGGTGCGTCCGCGTGAAGTTGCTGACGCCGATGGTGCGGACCAGGCCGTCGCGCTGCGCCTGGACGAGTGCCTGCCAGGCCTGCGGGTACAGGCCCTGGCTGGGGTTCGGCC
Organism: Phycicoccus sp. 3266; assembly: GCF_031456495.1. Classification (NCBI taxonomy): domain Bacteria; kingdom Bacillati; phylum Actinomycetota; class Actinomycetes; order Micrococcales; family Intrasporangiaceae; genus Phycicoccus; species Phycicoccus sp. 3266. Next base: position 467,707 of record NZ_JAVDUW010000003.1, read on the forward strand.
AGTGGATGAGCGCGACGTCGAGCTGCTCGACGCCGAGTCGCTGGGCGGAGTCCGCGAGGGAGCGCAGCGCGAGGTCCTTGGCGTGGAACCGGCCGGGGACCTTGGTCGCGAGCCGTACCTCCTCGCGCGGGATGCCGCTGCGGCGCAGGGCCTCGCCGACCTCGGCCTCGTTCTCGTAGTTCACGGCGCTGTCGAGGTACCGGTAGCCCGCCTCGAGCGCGCTCGTCATCGCCGCGATGCCCTCCTCCCCGCGCAGCGGGTAGGTGCCGAAGCCGATGAGGGGCACCGCGGTGCCGTCGTTGAGCCGGTAGGTGAGGTCCTGGGTCGCCATGGACACACCGTACGAGGACGGCTCAGGAACGCGACTCGGGAGGGTGCATCAGCAGGCTCGCGGCCGTGGCGAGGTCGTTCGCCCGGGCCACGGTGACGTGCGGCGACACCGGGGGAGTGTTGTCGGGCCAGCCCGGGCCGCCGATGACGAGCAGCATCGGGTGGTCGATGACGTTGAGCGTCTGCCAGATGGGCTCGTTGCTCGCCCGGGACAACGACGCCCAGAGGAAGACCCGGTCGGGGCGGCGGGTGCGCATCACCGAGCTCAGGGCGTGGGTGGGCATCCGTGGCCCGAGGTAGGACACGCCGAGGCCCTGGCGGGCCAGCTCGGCCTGGAGGGCCAGGAGGGGGAGATAGTGCTGCTCCTCGTCCGCGCTGGCCAGGATGACGTCCTGGTGGACCCGCTGCGGGCGGCTGGCCGCGACGACGGCACGGAGCTCGGTGACGAGCATCTCGCTGGCGAGGTGCTCGGACTCCACGCCGAGCGTCCCGGTGCCCCACTGCTCGCCGATCTCACGCATGGCGGGTGCGAACACGTCCGTCCACGCGCTCACGAGGTCACGCTCGCGCAGGGTGGCCTGGTACAGGCGCGACAGGGACTCGGGGTCCAGCGCCAGGGCGGCGCTGGTGATGGCCGCGACGCGCCCGCGGTCGCCGCCGACGTCGGCGGGGTGGTCCTCGGCGGTCTCGATCTGCAGCCGGGTGGTGTCCATCGCCGAGGCGACCCGGGCCGCCGACTGCGCCGGCACCCCCTTGTCGATGAAGCGGGACATGACCCGCACCCGGCGGATGTCCTCCTCGGAGTAGCGCCGGTGCCCGCCGGCGGTGCGCTGGGAGGGTCCGACGCCGTAGCGCCGGTCCCAGGTGCGCAGCGTCGCGGTGGGGATGCCGAGACGGTCGGCCACCCGACCCACCGACCAGTCGAGGTCGGTGGACGTCGCCGTGTCGGGGATCGGTTCCGACACCGGTCGCACGGCGGCGTCCGGGTTGCGGTCGGTTCCGGAGGTCACGCGGTACCACTCCTCACAGTTAGCGCCCGGCTTCCCTGTCGACGGGTTCCTGTCACCGTCTGCATGGTCTTCCGGGCATGCCCCACTCTAGAACTTATTCGAGGGTCTTGCATAGTGAAGCGGTTTTGCATAAGTTGCTGACACACACCTGAACAGGTTGTGCCAAGATTTTTCCGCACCGACGAAGTTCTCCACCAGCGAACAGGACGGGACACCCAATGGACGTGGGCAACATCAAGCGGCTGCCGAAGCCCCTCATGGACAACTACGACTGGCAGCTCGAGGGGGCCTGCCGGAGCAGCAGCCCGGACCAGTTCTTCTTCGGTGAGGCTGAGCGCGGCAAGCGTCGGATGGCTCGGGAGGCGGCGGCCAAGGCGCTGTGCGCCACGTGCCCGGTCGTGCAGGCCTGCCTGTCGCACGCACTCAAGGTGCGCGAGCCGTACGGCGTCTGGGGTGGGACCACCCCGGAGGAGCGCGAGGTCATGGTCCGTCGCCAGGCCGCGGTCTGAGGGTCGGGTCACGGACTCACACCCGCTCGAGCAGGACCGCCACCTCGTGGTGGGCGCTCTGCGGGAACATGTCGAAGAGCCGTGCCGCGCGCACGCGCAGGGACGGCATGGCGGCAAGGTCACGCGAGAGTGACGTGACGTTGCAGCTGGAGTAGACGACGTGGCGCAGGTCGGGCCAGTGCTCGATACGCGCCGCGAGGTCGCCCCCGATGCCACGCCGCGGGGGGTTGACGACGAGGACCTCGGGGGAGCCCGGTGTGGTTCCCGCCGGCTCGCCGGACGCATTCGCGTCCCGGGCCGGCCCGAGGTCCTGCGTGGCGTCACCGGCCTCGAAGACCGCGGTCCCGGGTGCTGCGCCCATCTCCCTGGCCGTGCGGTTGGCGCTGTCGACGGCGGCGGGGGAGACCTCGAGACCGCGGACGGCCCGGACGGCGCCGGCCCGCAGGGCGTGCAGTGCGAAGCCGCCGACACCGCAGTACAGGTCCCACAGCGAGGTCGCGCCCACGGCGCGCACCCAGTCGGTCACCTGCCGGTACAGGCCCGTGGCGACGGTCGTGTTGGTCTGGAAGAAGCTCTGGGGACGCAGGTGGAGCCCCACGTCGTCCACCCGCATCGTCAGGGAGTCCGCCTCGGTGAGGACGACCTCCTCGGGACCCTCGAGCACGGCCTTGTGCTCCGGGAGCAGGTTGGCCGTGACGACCGTGGCGCGGGGAAGCGTGGTGCGGAGATCCTGGAGCGCCTCGCGCAGGCGGGGGAGCTGACCCGGCGAGCGCAGCACGAAGCGGACCATGAGCTCGTGGTCCGGCGATGCCGTCATCAGGATGTTCTTGAGCTCGCCCGAGCGACGCGCGACGTCGTACGGGGTCAGGCCGCTGCGGGCGACCACGCCCGGCAGGGCGCGGACGGCGTCCGCCAGGACCGGCTCGTAGAGGCCGCACCGCGTGAGGTCGGCGACTGCGCCGCGGTCGGCGAGGATGCCGAGCGCAGGGGCGCCGCGTCGTCCGCCGACGACGAGCTTGGCCTTGTTGCGGAACCCGGACTCCGGGCCGGAGAACGGCTGGAGCCAGAGCGCATCGTCGACGTGGGCGGCGAGTGCCGATCGCACGGACGCGTCCTTGTCGGCGAGCTGCGCGGCATACGGGAGGCCCATGAACGTGCACGAGCGGCACACGCCGGCGTCGAAGTAGTCGCACTGCACCGGAGCAGGGTAGTGCCGGCCCCGTCCGCGGCCCCGGCAACCCCGCTCTCCGCCACGCCGTAATGACATAATGTCGATTATCGGCGCGGTAGAGAACCGTTTCAGCGGCGCACGCGTCGCACCGCCGTCGCCTCCACCTCGTACCGGCTGACGGCGCCCGAACCGGCGCGGAAGAACCGGCGCCGCAGCGCGCCCTCGACCTCCACCACGTCACCGTCGGCCAGGCCGCGGGCCGTCCGGCGCACCCGCGTCGTCCAGCACGCGACGTCGATCGTGTCGACGCTCGCCGCCGACTTCCGCGGCGCCCGGCCCGTCCTCGGGACGACGATGCGCAGCGACACCACCTCGTCCCCGCTGGGCAGCTCGCGCTCCTGGCCGCTGCCGCTCACCCTGCCCACGAGGCGCACCTCGTTGGCCCACTCCCCTGTCTCGATCATGTGTTCGATGGTGCCGTCCGGGGGCAGGACGACACCAACCGCGACCGGTACCCCCTGTGGACGGGGACCGGTCGCGGCTGGGCCTGTGGACGACTGCCCTCAGGGCAGCCGACCGCTGGTCAGGGCAGGTAGTACATCGGGTTCGGCAGCTTGACCGACCGGTCGGCGTGGCCGCCGATGAGGTCGCTGAACTGGTCCCCGAAGTTGGCCACCACGTCGTAGCCGAGGTCGTCCTCGACGTGCTTGCGGACGGTCGACTTGTACTCGATGGTCGTGCAGCTCGGGTACGCCACGCAGTCCGACTTCGTCACGTACGACGGCGGGGTCGAGCCGCTGACCCACTTGGTGAAGTAGGTCTCCGGCGTGAAGCCCTGGTACCCGACCTTGGCGAGGTTCGCCAGGGTCGCGTCCTTCTGGGTGTCGTTGCGACCGGTGAGGCCGACGAGCGTGCAGCCGGCCTGCGCGGCCGCGTTGACGAGGTCGACCATGCCCGGCGTCGCCGGGAACTTGCCCTCGTTGACCCAGGGCGCCTGGGCGGCCGGGGTGAAGACGAACTTCATGTCACCGACCTCCATGTTGTAGCCCCACAGGGTGGTGTCGTCGGCGTCGAGCACGACCGCCGGCTTGCGGCCCTCCTGGGACTCCGTGGCGCAGGTCTGCAGCAGGCGCGTGCGCTGCTGCTTCTCGATCGTGGCCATCTCGGAGATGTAGCGCGACGAGGTCGTGGCCGCGGTGCCGGTGCCCTTCGGGTCGCCGTAGTAGGCGTAGATGGTCTTCTTCACCGAGTCGATGTTGGGGATGCCCTCGCCGCCCTGGGTCAGGCCGCTCGAGCCGTCCGGCTCCATGGTGAAGTGCGTGCGCGGCGCGAGCCACGGCTCCTTGACGCCGGGCAGGTCCGGCGACGGCAGGTAGTACGTCGGGTTCGGCAGCTTGAGGTAGTGGTCGGCGTAGCCGCCCTGCAGGTCGGAGAACTGGTCGCCGACGTTGAGGGCGATGTCGTAGCCGAGGTCCTGCTCGATGTGCTTGCGCGTGCCCGCCTTGTACTCGACGGTCGTGCAGGTCGTCACGGCCGCACAGGTGAGGTAGGCCGGCGGCGTCGTCCCTGAGTTGAACTTGGTGAAGTACCTGTCCGCGGTGAAGGCGGTGTAGCCGACCTTGGCGAGGTTGCCGAGCGTGTGCGCCTTCTGGCTGTCGCTGCGGCCGGTGAGCCCGAAGACCGTGAAGCCCATGGCCTGCGCGTCGTTGACGAAGTCGACCATGCCGGGTACGGCGGGCATCTTCTCCCCGTCGACCCACGGGGCCTGCGCTTGGGGGGTGAACACGAACTTCATGTCCCCCACCTCCATCTGGTAGGTCCACAGCGTCGTGTCGTCGGCGTCGAACACGATGGCCGGCTTCTCGTGGTGGCGCTTCGCGTCGGCGAGCAGGCGCGGCAGCTGCTGGCGCTCCCGGGCGAGGATGCCGGCCATCTCGCGCACGTAGGGCGAGTCGGTCGGGTTCGCGGCGCCGGTGCCCTTGGGGTCGCCGTAGTAGGCGTAGATGGTCTTCTTCACCGAGTCGATGTTGGGGATGCCCTCACCGCTGGTCGTGTAGCCGCTGGACCCGTCGTCCTTCATCGTGAAGTGGGTGCGGGGCGCGAGCCGCTGGTCGCGACGGTCCTGCCGCCCGTGGTGGTCGTCCGTGCCGTGGGCGCTGGCGGGGGCCGCGACCGAGACGGCGGCGGCGGCCAGGGCCAGGGTCGCGACGCCTGCGACCACCGCCCCTCGCCGGGTGCGGGGTGCGGTCGAGCCGACCCCTTCGTGCTGGGTGGGTCGACTCATGTGACGAGCTCCTGACGGTCGCGCGGAGAGGGGTGACCGCGGGAGGCTACGCAACCCGCTGACGTGGGCGGAAGTGACATTTGTCATGGGTGGCACACTCGCCTCCATGGCCCCCGCTCCCCCGCTCCCCTCCCCTGCCGACGGCGTCCTGCGTCCCCTGACCGAGGCGGACGTCCCGGCTGTGCTGCACCTCAACGCCACGCACGTCGAGCTGCTCTCCCCGCTGGACGAGGCGAGGCTCGAGCGGCTGGTCGGGTGGAGCGAGCGCGCCGACGTCATCACGGCGGACGAGCAGGTCGCGGGCTTCGTCCTCACCTTCGGCCCGGGCAGCGACTACGACTCGGAGAACTACCGCTGGTTCGCCCAGCGCTACGGCGCCGGCTTCCTCTACCTCGACCGCATCGTCGTGGACGACCGGTTCCGCCGGCGCGGCCTGGCTTCGCGCGTCTACGACCTCGTCGAGGCGCGGGCCGCCGACGCGGGGCGGCTGGCCCTCGAGGTGAACGTCGACCCGCCGAACGAGCCGTCCCTGGCGTTCCACCGGGCACGCGGCTTCGTCGAGGTGGGCACCCTCGGTCCTCAGGGCCACCAGGTCGGGCTCATGGTCAAGGAGCTCGCGGCGGGCCAGGCCTGACCGACCGGTCGACCCCCTCTCGACCAAACGCAGGAGACGCAATCCGTGCAGGTCGGGCTAGGGTCGTGGAGGATGGCAGTTCGTCCGCCGGGGGTCCGGCGGCAGGGGTGGACAGGACGAGACGTGGCGCTGTTGGGACGCGCCGGCCTCGCGGCAGCAGCACTCGCGGCCGTGGCGCTGGCAGGAGCAGCACCGGCACACGCCTCCCCGTCAGTCACATCGACCACAGTCGTCACACCCGCCACGACCCCCACCGGTGCGACCAGCCCCACGACCGGCCCGACCGGCACGGTCACGACGCCGGCCTCCGGGCCGACGGTGGGCACGGGCGACGTCACCGGCAGGGCCACCGCCACCCCCGGTGCCGCCGGTGAGCGGACCCTCAGCCCCGCTGACGTCGCCGCCCAGATCGCCAAGGCCGACGCACTGACCGCGGACCTCGGCCGCACCAACGCCGGGATCGCCGCGGCGGCCGAGAAGCTGTCTCGCCTGGCCGTCCAGGCCAACGCGCTGCTGCAGCAGTACTCCGAGGCCACGACGCAGGAGCGCGCCGCGCGTGACGAGGCTGCCCGCGACGTCGCGCTGTACCAGCGCCTCAGCAGCCAGATGGGCCAGGACCGCCGCGCCCTCGCCCAGTGGGCCTACCTCGCGTATGCCGGGACCGGCGGCACCATCACGGACGTGGGCGCGCTGCTCGACACCTTGGGCGAGCCGCCGGCCGAGGCCAGCGACAGTGCCGCCCAGCTGTCCTACCTGAGCGACCTGAGGGCTGGGGCGTTCGCGCGCGTGCAGAACCAGACCGAGCTGCAGCGCTCGGTCGCCGTCAGCGCTGTCGAGGCCAGCACCCGGGCCACGGAGGCGGCGGCAGCCGCCAAGACGGCCAAGGACCAGCTCGACGTGGTCATCGCCGAGCAGAAGTCCCAGCTCGAGACGACCCGGGCCCTGCATGCACAGCAGGTGTCGAAGGCGGGCCCGGTGGCGGGGCTGCTGCTCGGCAGCGGCGACCCGGCGGCGGTCGACGCGTTCAAGCGGCTGCGCAAGGCGCTCGTCGTCCCGGGGGTGTCGGCGGACGGCTCGGTGAAGCCGTGCAGCACCAACGAGAACGACTACCCCAACGGGCAGATCCCCGCGGCCGGCCTGTGCCCGCTCGTGGGCGACCCCAGCCAGAGCCTGCGGCCGAGCGCCGCGGCCGCGTTCAACGAGATGAGCCTCGCGTACCAGAAGGACACGGGGAAGCCGCTGTGCATCACCGACTCCTACCGGTCGTATGCCGAGCAGGTGGCGGTCAAGGCGAGCCGCGGGAAGTGGGCGGCCGAGCCCGGCACGAGCGAGCACGGTCTGGGCCACGCCGTGGACCTGTGCGGCGGCGTCGAGGACTTCGGCAACCCGGCCCACCTGTGGATGGTGCAGAACGCCCCCCTCTACGGCTGGTTCCACCCCGACTGGGCCGAGCCGCAGGGTGCGCTGCCCGAGCCGTGGCACTGGGAGTTCGCGGGCTGACCTGCGGGGTGCGACGCGCCCGCGGGGTCTGGGTACCAATACGCATGGTCGCGCCGACCCGCTGTGCCACCCTTCACGCATGACGACACAGGCGTCCGCCCCGGACGCGCTCTACGCGGACACCGACCGGTACAAGCGCCCCTGGTACTGGTACGACTGGGCCAACTCCGCGTTCGTCACGACCGTCGGCACGGTGCTGTTCGGGCCCTACCTGACCACCGTCGCGAAGAAGGCCGCGTGCCCCGACCAGGACACCGACCTGCGGTGTGCCACGAACCTGCACGTCGTCCCCGCTGCCGCCGACCTACCGGGCTGGGTCTGGCGAGGAGCGCTGGTCCTGACCGTCCTGGGCCTCCTGCTCCTGGTCGCCGGCGTGGCGCAGCTCGTGCGCGACCGCCCCGCTCCCCTGCCGTTCGGAGTCCCCCTCGGGGCCGCCGGGCTCGGCGCTGTGCTCCTGGTGCTCACCGCCCCGCTCGACCCGGGCTCGGTCGCCTCGTACACCGTGACCCTGTCGACCATCCTGTCCGCGGTCCTGCTGGTCCTCGTCGGCGCCGTCGCCGACCGGACGCCGCGCCCCGCGCGGCTCCTCGGCGGGTTCGCCTGGACCGGCGCGCTGGCGGCGTCGCTGCTGTTCTTCCTCGACGGCCAGAACTGGCGCTTCGGTGCAGGCATGATGATCCTCGCGACGATCGCCCTCGGGTCCTCGCTCGTCGTCTACGACGCCATCCTGTGCCGCATCGCCAGCCCCGACGACCGTGACGCGGTCTCGTCCAAGGGGTGGGCGCTGGGCTACCTCGGCGGCGGCCTGCTGCTCGCCCTCAACCTGCTCATCGTCTCGGCACCCGGCCTCATCGGCGTTGACAAGGGCACCGCCGTCCGGATCAGCCTGCTGTCGGCCGGCCTGTGGTGGGGCCTGTTCACGATCATCCCGGTCAAGGGCCTGTGGGACCTGCGCGGCGCCGGGATCCGAGGGAACGACGTGCCGACGGCGGGCATCGTCCGTGGCAGCTGGGTGCAGCTCGGCCACACCTTCCGCGACATGCGGGCCTTCCCGCAGACGCTGCTGTTCCTGGCCGCCTACCTGTTCTTCAACGACGGCATCCAGACCGTCATCACCTCGAGCAGCCTGTACGGCGCCGAGCAGCTGAAGTTCGAGCAGAGCCAGCTGATCGCCCTCATCCTGCTCGTGCAGTTCGTCGCCTTCGGCGGCGCCCTGCTGTTCGGCCGGCTCGCCCGCAGCTACGGCGCGTGGCGGACCGTCCTGGGGTCGCTCGTCGCCTGGTCGCTCATCGTCGTGGCAGCGTTCTTCCTCCCCGCGAAGGCGTTCGTCCCGTTCATCGCCCTGGGCGTGCTCATCGGCATCGTCCTGGGCGGTAGCCAGGCGCTGAGCCGGTCCCTCTTCAGCCAGCTGGTGCCCAAGGCGCGGGAGGCCGAGTTCTTCGCCTTCTACCAGGCCATGGAGCGTGGGACGTCGTGGTTCGGGACGCTGCTGTTCGGCCTGGTGCACCAGGTCACCGGGTCCTACCGCCCGGCGATCGTTGCTCTCATCGTCTTCTTCGTGGCCGGGTTCGTGCTCCTGCGGCGGGTCGACGTGCGCCAGGGCATCCTCGACGCCGGCAACGAGGTGCCGCAGGTCGTGTGATCTGCGTCACAGCAGCCAACGTACAGGCGTCCCAGTCCGTCCCCAGGGGTAGACGCAGCCGGAACATTCGGCCGATCCGCGGCGTTGACGACAACGAATCCCGGGAGCCCCGACCGAATCCGAGCGGGCAGGGACACCATACGTTGGGAGAACCCCTCATGGCAGAACGCACCCTCCGCGGCAGCCGGATGGTCTCGCACAGCCTGGAGACCGACGAGCACGTCGTGCCTAGCGAACGGCAGATCACCGCGTACGTGTGCCCCTTGGGGCACCGCACCGAGCTCCCCTTCTCGATCGAGGCCGAGATCCCGCCCACCTGGGAGTGCCGGTGCGGCGAGGAGGCCCGGCTGGTCGACGGCCCGGAGCCCGAGCACAAGCCGGTCAAGCACCAGCGCACGCACTGGGACATGCTCCTGGAGCGCCGCAGCATCCCCGAGCTCGAGGAGCTGCTCGAGGAGCGGCTGACCCTGCTGCGCGAGTCGCGTGGCGAGAAGCCGCGCCGCAAGCGCACCGCCTGACCTCAGACAGGACGAAGGCCGCGTCCCTTTCGGGGACGCGGCCTTCGCCATGTCTGTGCGGCCTCCGCCGGGCCGCGCTCAGAGCACCTGGCCCTCGATGACGTCCGGCGGCCCTCCCCCGCGCCCCCGACCGCCGAAGAAGCCGCGCAGCAGCCGGCGTGCGACGACGGCCTCGAGCGCCCGCCGCGCGAACGGCCGGGTCACCGGCAGGATCAGGACGAAGCCGACGACGTCGGTGAGGAACCCCGGCGAGAGCAGCAGCGTGCCCCCGACCAGCACGAGGGCCGCGTCGGCGAGCTGGCGGCTGGGCATCTGGCCGGTGTTCAGCGCGGTGACCAGTGCCCGCCAGGCACGGGCGCCCTCCCGGCGGACCAGCCACGCACCCAGCGCCGACTCGAGCAGCAGCAGGACGAGGGTCTGCCACCCGCCGATGACCTTGCCGACGGCGATGATCGTGGCGATCTCGAGGATCGGCACGACCAGCAGCAGGGCGAACACCACGGCGAGCCACCGCGGGCGGCGACGGCGGGCGCGCGGGGCGGGTCCTACAGCTGGTGCCACGTGGCCTCCCTGCGGCGCAGCCGGCGCAGCTGGTCGGCGCGGTGGTGCACACCCCACACGGTGATGCGCTGCAGCGACTCGCGCATGATGTCGCCGCTCATCTTGGAGTCGCCCAGCTCGCGCTCGACGAAGGTGATGGGCACCTCCACGACCCGCATGCCGAGCGCGACGGCCCGGCGGGTGAGGTCGGTCTGGAACGAGTAGCCCTGCGAGGCCACGTCGTGCAGGCCGATCTTGCGCAGGGCGTCGGCGGTGTAGACGCGGTAGCCGGCCGTCGCGTCGTTGACCGGCATGCCGAGCAGGACGCGGATGTAGAGGTTGCCGCCCACCGACAGCGCCTTGCGGTGCAGCGGCCAGTTGACGACCGAGCCACCCCGGACCCACCGGGACCCGATGACGAGGTCCGCGCCGTCCTGCACGGCGACGAGCAGGGCCGGCAGCTGCTCGGGCTGGTGCGAGCCGTCGGCGTCCATCTCCACGACGGCGTCGTAGCCGTGCTCGAGCGCCCAGGCGAACCCGGCGAGGTACGCGCGGCCCAGGCCCTCCTTGCCGGCTCGGTGCAGCACGTGCACGAGCGGGTCGGCGGCCGCGAGCTCGTCGGCCACCTGGCCGGTCCCGTCGGGCGAGTTGTCGTCCAGGACGAGGATCTCGGCCGCGGGGACGGACGCGCGCAGGCGCCGGACCACGACCGGCAGGTTCTCGCGCTCGTTGTAGGTGGGGATGCACACCAGCACCCGCTCGATCGTGCGGTCAGACAACGACGCGTTCCCTCTCGTGGTCGGCCGGCTCGGACGGGCCGGCGGCAGTGCGCCCGACCCTAGCGTTCCGGCGACCCAGCCACAGTCCCAACCCCAGCAGCAGCAGGGTGGCGAGCCCCGCGGCATACCCCGGCAGCGGTCCGATGCGGTCGGACGGGGTGACCTCCGTGCGCACGACCGGCGAGCCGTACCGGGCCGCCTGCGTGAACAACGACGTCTTGTCGACGTACGTTCCGTCGGGGGCGATGAAGCCGCTCACGCCGACCGTGGAGACGTGGACGATCGAGCGACCGTGCTCGATCGCGCGGATCCGGCTGATCGCGAACTGCTGCTCGGACTCGGCGGTGAAGCCGAACGTCGCGTTGTTGGTCTGCACGGCCAGGACGCTGTCGCGCTTCCCGGGCTGCAGCGTCGAGTCCCGCATCAGGCCGTCGTAGGCGACCTCGAAGCAGATGGTCGGGACGATCCAGTAGGGGCGGCTCCCGCTGACCGGGACCTCGAACGCGCCGGGCCGGTCCCCCTTGGTGAAGTCGCGAGCGACCAGGTCGACCTTGTCGCTGAAGTTCCGGAAGAACGAGCGGTACGGGATGTACTCGGCGAACGGGACCGGGTGCTGCTTGACGTACCGCTGGGGCGCGCCCCCCTCGGGCCCGTAGAACAGCGAGGCGTTGGAGACGTAGCGGCCGGGACCGTCGAGGACCGCCCCGACCAGGACGGGGGCCTTGGCCGTCACGACCGCCAGCCGGATGTCGGCGGCGGCGTCGAGGTTCTCCAGCGGGTCGATGTCGGAGGAGTTCTCCGGCCAGACGACGAGCGTCGGCGGCGTCGTCTCGTGGGCCGTGGCCCGCACGGTCGCCTGCACGTGGTTGTCGAGCACCTTGCGGCGCTCGGCGTTGAAGTCCAGGCCGGGCTTGGGGACGTTGCCCTGGACGAACAGGACCGAGACGCGCCGGCCGTCGGTGGGCGGGGTGGTGGCCACGGCTGCCACCGCGGGCGCGGCGGCAGCAAGCACCAGCAGCGCGGGCAGCAGCCGGCCGGAGCGCGGACCGCGGTGGCGCGGGCGCCCCAGCCGGTGGGTCGCCTCGCGGCCCAGCACGTGCACGAGCACCCCGACGCAGGCGACCGCGAAGGTCAGCCCCGGCGCACCGGCATACCGGGCGAAGGGTGCCAGCGGGCTGTCCGCCTGGCTGAACGCGAGCCGGGCCCACGGGAAGCCGCCGAACGGGGTGGTGCCCCGCGCCCACTCCTGGAGCACCCAGGCGAGCGGGACGACGGCGTATGCCAGGGGCCGCCAGCGGGTGCCCAGCAGCGGGCGCTGCACGACCGCGGTGAGCAGGCACATCGCGGCGAGGTACAGCGACTCCAGGACGGCGAGGGCGACCCAGGGCAGGTTCCCGACGTACACGCCCGTCCAGGACAGGGTCGGCAGGAAGAAGCCGAGGCCGTGCGCCAGGCCCACCAGCGCGGCGAGCCGCCACCGCGCGCCGAGCACGGCCGCCGACAGCAGCGCCACCCCCACCGGGGCCAGCCACCAGTGGTTCGAGGTCGGGAAGGCCTGTGCCGTGAGCAGGCCCGACAGGACGGCGGCGAGGACCCGGGCCAGGGCGCGGGCGCGACGGACAGGCGACGGCACGCCACCACGGTAGGACACGGCACGACCCGCGCCGCCGTTGGGACCAGCAGGGGGCTGGCTGGGTGCCATCCCCACGCTGTTGTCTACTGAGCGCGCGGGCCGTGTCGTCGTCCACCACCGCGGCGAGGCGGGGTGTCAGCTCGGGTGGGACTGCGGTGCTGGCGGGCGGTGACTGCGCGCGCTCGTCACCGTGCATCACGTCCCCGTGCCCGGTGCTGGATCCCCCTGTCGCGGTCGTTGCGGTGAAACAACCGAGGGCCAACATACCGTCGCCACATGCCCTGTCAAGCGCCGTGACGGAACCCCGTCACGCCATCGTCGCAGGTCGTGCGGTTGCGCCAATTCCCTTGTGCGTCAGAGGATCCCCGTAAAGAATCTGTCAGGTCGGCGTGTCGGGGCGCGACACGCCGACCACGCTGTCCGAGGAGTGGTCACCCCGCCCGGGGAGGGACCACCACGACGCCGCGGGCGGTCGTCGCCACGACCGGCGGGTCGAGGACGTCGGCCGCGGACTCGCCCCGCTCCGGCGCCCCACGCCCCACCACCCGGACCTCGAACTCCATCTCGCGGCTGCGGGTGCCGGCCCGGACGAGCCGGGCCTCGATCTCGATGACGTCGCCCGCGCGGACGGGTGCCTTGAACTGGACGTCGGAGTAGCTGGCGAACAGGCCCTCGTCCCCGTCGGTGCGGATGCACATCTCGGTCGCGACGTCCCCGAACGCGGCCAGCGAGTACGCCCCGTCGACGAGGTTTCCGGCGTAGTGGGCGTGCGAGTACGGGACATAGCGGCGGTGGGTGACGGTCGTGCCGACCTCGGGGCTGGTCATCGCTTCTCCTTGGGCTGGGCGAGGGCGTGCACGAGGTAGCTGGCCACCTCGCCGGGGGTGGTGCCGCGGCCGAAGATGCGGTCGACGCCCAGGCGCTGGGCCGACCCCTCCTCGAACCGGGGGCCGCCCACGACGAGCAGGGGGACCTGCCCGGCCGGGTAGGCCTCGCGGAAGGCGGCGCTCATCGCGGTGGTGTTGTGGATGTGGGCGTCCTTCTGGGTCACGACCTGGCTGACCATGACGGCGTCGGCCTTCTCCGCGCGGGCCCGCGCCACGAGCTCGGGCACGAGGACCTGGGCGCCGAGGTTCACCACCTTGACCTCGCGGTAGTACTCCAGGCCCTTCTCCCCCGCGAAGCCCTTGATGTTGAGGATCGCGTCGATCCCGACCGTGTGGGCGTCGGTGCCGATGCAGGCGCCGACGACGACGAGCTTGCGCCGGAGCCGGGACTTGATCGCCGCGTTGACCTCCTTGGGGCTCAGCAGCGGGAACTCGCGCTCGACCACCTCGACCTCGCGCAGGTCGACGAGGTGCTTCACGCTGCCGTAGACGACGAAGAAGGTGAAGTCCGGGCCCATGGCCTTGGCGTGCACGAGCAGGGCCGGCTCGAGGCCCATCTTCGCCGCGAGCTGCAGGGCGGCGCCCTCGGCGCGCTTGTCGTGCGGCACAGGCAGGGTGAAGGACACCTGCACCATCCCGTCGCCGGTGGTGTCGCCGTAGGGGCGGACGATGTCGGGCGTCCGCCGGACCGTGTCCGATCCCCCGGCCAGCGCCTCGTGCGCCGCGCGCGAGCGGCGGGTCGGGGTCGGGTCGAGCGGCATCGCGCTGTCGGTCGTCGAGGCGCTCACTTGGTCTCCCCCGTCTCGAGCAGGGTCACGGCCGGGTTGTCGTAGCCCTCGGCCCGTCGCACCACGCCGTCCAGGCCCTTGCCCCGGTCGGCAGGCCGCTTCATGAGGCCGAAGGTGCCGTCGGCGATCGCGGCCAGCAGCGGCGGGTCCCCGGCGGTGTCGCTGTCGGAGACGATCTGGTCGAGCAGGTCGACGGCCTCCCCCAGCACCTGGCGGGCGCGCGTCTGGATGAAGCCGTCCCTCGGCGGGTGGAAGTCCTCGGTGAGGCCGCCGGCCGCGTTGAGCACGTAGCGCACGTTCTGCAGGGCGAGGTCGCGGTCGGACAGGAACGGCGTCACGACGGCCTCGGTCATCATCCCGACGAGCAGGATCCCCTGGCCGGTCATGGCACCCACGAGGTTGAAGAACCCGTCGAGCAGGTAGCCGCGGAACACGTCGCCTGTCATGTGCTTGGTCGGTGGCATCCACTTCAACGGCGCGTCCGGGAACAGCTGCCGGGCGAGCAGCGCGTGGGCGAGCTCCATCCGGAAGCTGTCGGGCAGGTCGGGGTTGATCTCGAACGCGTGGCCCAGGCCGAGCTGCCAGTCCTCGAGCCCGGCCTCCTTGGCGAAGTACTCGTTGAGCAGCTGGCTCACGGTGACCGTGTGCGCGGCCTCGACGGCGTCGGCCGTGGTGAGGTAGTTGTCCTCGCCGGTGTTGATGATGATCCCGGCCCGGGCGTGGATCTGGCGGCTGAACCGCTGGTCGACGAAGGTGCGGACCGGGTTGATGTCGCGGAAGAGGATCCCGTACATCGAGTCGTTGAGCATCATGTCGAGTCGCTCGAGCCCGGCCAGCGTGGCGATCTCCGGCATGCACAGCCCGGACGCGTAGTTGGTGAGCCGGATGTAGCGGCCGAGCTCCTTGGACGTCTCGTCGAGGGCCGCGCGCATGAGGCGGAAGTTCTCCTGCGTGGCGTACGTGCCGGCATACCCCTCGCGGGTGGCGCCCTCCGGCACGTAGTCGAGCAGGGACTGCCCGGTGGAGCGGATGACGGCGATGATGTCCGCGCCCTCGCGGGCAGCGGCCTGGGCCTGCGGGATGTCCTCGTAGATGTCGCCGGTGGCGACGATGAGGTAGATCCACGGCCGCTGCTCGGGGTCGCCGTGGCGGCGGATGAGCCGGTCGCGCGTGGCCCGCTGCCGGTCGATGGTGCGTATGCCGCGTGCGACGGCCGAGCGGGCGGCCTTCTGCGCGCGGGTGGCCTCGCGGCCCTCCGGGAGCCGGAAGCTCACCGAGCCGCTGGCCGACTTCTGGGCGAGGGTCAGCAGGTCCTCGGCCTCGCCTCGCCGCAGGGCGTCGAAGACGGGGGTCGTGACGCCGTGCTCGAGGCCGACGTCCGCACGCACCCGGTCGACGAGGTGGTTGACCCAGGGCACGCGCTCGTGGTCGGCGCCGGCGAGCCCCGCCAGGCGCAGGGTCGCGCGCTCCACCGACACGGTGGTGTGTTCCTGGGCCATCCGGACGACCGGGCGGCCGGCCTTGCGGGCCAGGGAGCGGGCCTTCCGGACGGTGGCGGGGTCGAGGTCGAGGACGGGCTTCACGCGGGAGGACACGCGCCGAATCTAGCAGTGGAGCACAGGATTTCCGGCCAGTACGCTCGTAGGCCGCAAATCCTCAGGCTGTGCCCCGCTCCGGGTCGCCAGTTCCGGCGGCCGCGGCGATGCTGGGCGTGACGCCGCACCGAGCGGCGGGACGGGAGGCGGTCGTGCCGAAGACGACGAGGTCGGGACGGGCGAAGGAGAGCGAGCTGCCGAGCACGCTGCAGCGCTCGGACCAGAAGGCCAAGGACACCTACGCGCAGACGTACGACTCGGCGGCGGAGCAGTACGACAGCGAGGAGCGCGCGCAGCGCACGGCCTACGCGGCCCTGAAGCACACGCACGAGAAGGTCGGCGACCACTGGGAGCCCAAGGAGGAGTACGGGCCGTCCGACGCGCACGCCGAGCAGGGGTACGGCTGGTCCGCGCCGACGGCGGGTGGCGTCGACGCCAACGCCACGAAGGAGCACCTGCTCGATCTCGCGCGGCGGCTCGACGTCCGGGGTCGTTCCCGGATGACCAAGGCCGAGCTGGTCGAGGCGCTGCAGAGGGCCAACGACCGGGCCTCCGCACACGCGCGCGGCGACTAGCCCGCGGGGCCTAGGAGGGGCAGCCGCTCGAGGACGCGCTCGGCGAGGGCGACCGCGGCCACGCCGTCGTCGGCGGTGACCCTGGCGGGCGCCCCGGTGAGCACGTGGTCGCGCAGCTCGCGGGCCTGGCGCAGGTAGGGGTCGGCGTCGGCGAACTCGTCGTCGGTGGCCTCGTCGTCGGTGGTCGTGTCGTACGCGGCAGTTCCCCGGGAGCCCCCGACGGCGTACGTCGTCGAGAACGGCGTGCCCGGCGGCCCCCAGGTGGCCTCGACCGTGGTCGTGACGCCTGACTCATGCGCCAGGACCGCCCGGACCGACCGCTGCCGGGGGTCGAGGGACCGCGCCGCCACCTCGCGCACCGGTCCGAAGAGCCACAGCGCCTGGTCGAGGTCGTGCAGCATCAGGTCGAGCACCACTCCCCCGGACCGGGCGACGTCGTGGAACCAGCTGTCGTCCGGCGGAGCCTGGACGTGACGGGTGAACCGCGCGTGGTCCACGACGCCGAGGTCCCCGGTGGACAGCCGGGCACGGAGCGCGTCGTACGCGGGGAACCAGCGCACGACGTGGGCGGGCAGGAGCGGCACCCCCGCCTGCCGGGCCGCGTCGACCAACGACTGCGCGCCGTGCGCCGTGCGGGCCAGCGGCTTCTCGCAGATGACGGGTCGGCGGGCTGCCACGGCGGCCAGCACGACCTCCTCGTGGGTGTCGGTGGGCGAGCAGACGTCGACCAGGTCGCTGGTTGCGAGGAGATCAGCCAGGTCGCCGGCCACCGCCGTGCCGTGGCGCTCGGCGAACGCGGTCGGCGGACGACGGGAGTGGACCACGACGTGGGCGCCGAGTGCCTGCCAGGCCCGCACGTGGGGCACTGCGATGCCGCCCGCCCCGACGACGCCGACCCGCACCGGGTCAGCCCGCGGTCGAGGGGGCGAGCGCCCCGGTGTCGTGCACGACGCGCCCGCGGACGGACGTGCGCAGGCACACCGGCAGCGGGGCGCCCGGCGAGAGGTCCGGCAGCCCGGGCGTGCCCGACCGGGGGTCGGTGGACCAGGTCTGGATGCGGTCGTCGGGAGCCTGGACGACGAGGTCGCCCACCTGCCAGACCGCGAACGTCGCCGGCAGGCCCAGGTCGAGGTAGCCACGGTCGTCGAAGCCGGCGGCCCGCCATCCACCACGGGTGTGGGCCAGGAAGGCGGAGCGGGCCGAGACCCGCTGGGACTCGTCGTGGTGGTTGACGCAGGCGCGCACGGCCTCCCACGGCGCGAACGGGGTGACCGGCGAGTCGGACCCCAGCGCGACGGTCATCCCGGCGGCCATCATCCAGGCGAACGGGTTCATCGGCCCGGCGTCGCCCTCGCCCCGGCCGTGGACGCGGTCGGCGCCCAGCCGCGCGGCATACATGCCGGAGTCCCCGCCCCAGAAGGCGTCGAAGGCAGGCTGGACGGAGGCCGAGACGCCGAGGCGGGCCAGGCGCTCGATGCCGTCCCGCGAGACCATCTCGAGGTGCTCGAGGCGGTGCCGGGCGCGGGTCACGACCGGTGCCCCCACGAGCTCGGCAGCCGCCTCGAAGCCGGCCACGGCGGTGTCGACGCCGGCGTCGCCGATCACGTGGAAGCCGGCCTGCAGCCCGGCGAGCGAGCAGGCGGCGACGTGGTCGCGCACCTGCTCGACGGTGAGGTAGGCGTTGCCGGCGTGCCCCTCGCGGTCGGCGTAGGGCCGGCGCAGGTGCGCGGTGCGCGACCCGACGGAGCCGTCGATGTTGAGGTCGCCGGCGAGGCCGTGCGCGCCGCGCAGGGCGGCGACGTCGCGGGCCTCCTGCTCGTCGGACACCAGCTGGGCCCAGTAGCCGATCGTCTGCGGGCCGTCGCCGCGCTCCCCCGCGGCCAGCACCTCGGCGAAGTCGTCCGTGCCCGACAGGGTTCGGCCGCCGTTCTCGTGGACCAGGCCGATGCCGGCAGCGGCGGCGGTGCGCAGGGCCAGGTCGATGTCGGCCTGCCGCTGGGCCGGGGTGACCGCGGCGTTGAACGCCTCGCGGGCGGCGTGGTGGGCGTCGCGGGTGACGAGGCCGTCGCCCTCCCACCCCGGCAGGTCGCGGGCACCGCACGCGGCCGCGAGCGCGGAGGAGATGACCGCGGAGTGGCCGTCGACGCGGGGGCTGTAGACGACGCCGCCGTAGGTGGCCCGGTCGAGCTCGGCAGCGGTGTGCGGGCGTCCGTCCGCCCAGTTCCCCTGGTCCCAGTTGGGGGCGTAGACCGGCCGTCCGCGGTCGCGGCGGGCGGCGTCCTCGACCCGGCTCAGGGCCTCGGCCACGCTGCGGGCGGTGCCGAGGTCCACCCCGCGCAGGCCCGCCCCCGTCTGCGACAGGTGGGCGTGGGCGTCGACGAAGGCGGGCGTGACGAGCGCCCCGTCGAGCTCGACGACCTCGTCGACGGCGTCCGCGTGCACGGCCGCCGCGTCGTCGCCGCCGATCCAGGCGATGGTGCCGGTCGCGTCGTCGACGACCATCGCGTTCGCGAAGGGGTCGATGGGGGTGTAGACGAATCCGCCGCGGTACAGGGTGGTCACGGCTGCACCCTATGCGCCGGCCCGCTCCCCCAGGACGGTGAGGCAGGCGCGCGCGATCTCCAGCTCCTCGTTGGTCGGGACGACCAGCCCGACGACCCGGCTCCCCGGCGTGGTGACCACGCGCTCGGCGGGGCCGTCGTCGTTGGCGGCGGTGTCCAGCTCGACGCCGAGGACGTCGAGCCGGCCCAGGACCGCAGCGCGCACGGCTGCGCTGTGCTCGCCGATGCCGCCGGTGAAGACGATCGCGTCGACCCGGCCGAGGGCCGCGGCATACGCCCCGACGTACTTGCGCAGCCGGTACACCATGACGTCGAAGGCGAGGGCGGCGTCCGCGTCCCCGGACTCCCGGCGCTGCTCGACCTCGCGCAGGTCGGCGATGCCGGTGAGGCCCTTGAGCCCGCTCTCGTGGTTGAGCGCCTTGTCGTATGCCGTCGCGTCCAGGCCCGCGGCGCGGGACAGGTAGGCGCCCAGGGCCGGGTCGAGGTCGCCGGGCCGGGTGCCCATGACCAGGCCCTCGAGCGGCGACAGCCCCATCGACGTGTCGACGCTTCGTCCGCCCTCGACGGCGCACGCGCTCGCGCCGTTGCCGAGGTGGAGCACGACGAGGTTGGTGTCGCCCGGGTCGCTCCCGAGGACCTCGCAGGCGCGACGCGAGACGAACGCGAACGACGTCCCGTGGAAGCCGTAGCGGCGGACACGGTGCCGCTCGCGCCACTCGCGGGGCACGGCATACGTGTGGGCGTACGGCGGCAGCGTCTGGTGGAAGGCGGTGTCGAAGACGGCCACCTGGGGCACGTCCGGGAAGGCGCGCAGCGCGGTCTCGATGCCCTCGAGGTTGGCGGGGTTGTGCAGGGGCGCCAGCGGGGCCAGGTTGCGGACCGCCTGGAGGACGCGGTCGTCGACGAGGACCGGCTCGCTGAACCGGGCACCGCCGTGCACGACGCGGTGGCCGATGGCGACGGGCGGCTCGGCGTCGAGGTCCGGGCCGTGGTCCCGCAGCGCCTGCTGGGCGGCCGCGAGCGCGGCGGCGTGGTCGGGCACGGACACGTCCTGCTCGTGCGTCCCGTCCCCCGCGGTGTGCCGCAGGTGCCCGTCGCCGCCGATCCGCTCGACGAGGCCGGTCGCGGCCGTCTCGCCGCTCGCCCCGTCGACGACCTGGTACTTCAGGGACGAGGAGCCGGCGTTGAGGACCAGCACCCGGTTGCCGGCCATCAGTCGCCGGCCTGGATCGCGGTGATGGCGATGGTGTTGACGATGTCGCGCACGAGGGCACCTCGGGACAGGTCGTTGACCGGGCGGTTGAGGCCCTGCAGGACCGGCCCGATGGCGACGGCCGACGCGCTGCGCTGGACGGCCTTGTAGGTGTTGTTGCCGGTGTTGAGGTCGGGGAAGACGAGCACGGTGGCCCGGCCCGCGACGGTGCTGCCCTCGAGCTTGGTGGCAGCCACGTGCGGGTCGACCGCGGCGTCGTACTGGATCGGCCCCTCGACGAGCAGGTCCGGCTCGCGCTCGCGCACCAGTGCCGTCGCGGCGCGCACCTTCTCGACGTCGGCTCCGGTGCCGGATCCGCCGGTGGAGTACGACAGCATCGCCACGCGCGGCTCGATCCCGAACCGCTGCGCCGTGCGGGCCGAGGAGATCGCGATGTCGGCGAGCTGCTCGGCGGTCGGGTCGGGGTTGACCGCGCAGTCGCCGTAGATGAGCACCCGGTCCGCGAGGCACATGAGGAACACGCTGGAGACGATGTGGACGCCGGGGGCGGTCCGTACGACCTCCAGTGCGGGGCGGATCGTGTGGGCCGTCGTGGTGACCGAGCCCGAGACCATGCCGTCCGCCAGCCCGTCGTGGACCATCATCGTCCCGAAGTAGGCGCCGTCCGCCACGAGGTCGAGCGCCTGGTCCAGCGTGACGCCCTTGTGGGCGCGCAGCGCTGCGTACTCCCGGGCGAAGCGCACCCGCCACGGGCTCGTCAGCGGGTCGACCACGTCGACGCCGATGAGGTCGACACCGGCGGCCCTCGCGGCGTCGTGCACCTCCTCGGGGTCGCCGAGCAGCGTGATGCGGGCGATGCCCGCGCTGCGGACCCGCTCGGTCGCGAGCAGGATGCGCGGCTCGGTCCCCTCCGGCAGGACGATGTGCGACCCGGACGCCCGGGCCCGTTCCACGAGCTGGTGCTCGAACATGAGCGGCGTGACGGCACCCTCGCCGTCGCCCGGGTGGGACGGCAGGCCGGGCCAGTCCTCGGGCCCGAAGGCGTCGTCGACCAGGGCCACTGCGGCCTCGACCTTGCGCGTCGCGTCGGCGGTGATCCGCCCCTGGGCCTCGCCGAGGGCGGTGGCGGTCGTCATCGTCCCGCCCTCGCTCGCGATCACCGGGAGCCGCACGTCGAGGCCCTCGATGAGCCGGCGCACCTGCGGCGTGAGGGCGAACCCGCCGTTGAGCACGAGCCCGGAGAGCGAGGGGAAGGTGCTGGAACGGTGGGCGAGCAGGGTGCCCAGGACGACGTCCTCCCGGTCGCCGGGGACGATGACGACGCCGCCCTCGATCAGGCGGTCGAGCACGTGCGGCATGGTCATGGCGGCCACGACCAGGCCCAGGCACTCGCGGTCGAGCAGGTTGTCGTCGCCGTGCACGACGGTGCCCCCGCACGCCTCGAGGAGGTCGCGGACGGTGGGTGCGCGCAGCAGCGGCGTCTCGGGCAGGACGTGCACCGAGGCGGGGGCGACCCGCCGGCCCAGCACCTCGGCGGTCTGCGCCAGGCGGTCGGGCGGCACCTGGTTGGCGACGACCCCCGCCACGTGGGCGTGCTGCTCGCGGGCCGCGGTGATGGCGAGCTCCGCGGTGGTGGCCACGTCCTCGGGGTCGCGCCCGACGGCGGGCTCGACGAGCAGCATCCGCGCCCCGAGGTTGGCCGCGATGCGCGCGTTCACGGCGAACTCGGTCGGGGCGGCCACGTCGGTGAAGTCCGACCCCACGACGAGCACCGTGTCGTGGTCGCGCGCCACCTCGTGGAACCGGTCCACGATGGTGCTCATCGCGCGGTCGGGGTCGGCGTGCACCTCGTCGTAGGTCACCCCGCAGGCAAGCTCCGCCGTCGTGGTCGTGGCCGGCAGCAGCGAGAGCAGCGTCTCCACGAGCACGTCGGTCTCGCCCGCGCGGACCACGGGCCGGAAGACGGTGACGCGGCCCGCGCGCCGGGCGAGCCGGTGCAGCAGCCCGACCGCCACGGCGGACTTGCCCGACCGCGCCTCCGTCCCGGCGAGGTAGATGCTGCTCGGCATGGCGCCGAACCTACCCGGCGGGGGTGTCTGACGCCCCCTGCCAGGTCCAGCTCGCGACATCGGGCAGGTCGGCGAGGTTCTCGCGGATGTACGACTCGTGCTCGGCCAGCCGCTGGTCGCACAGGTCCTTGAGCTCGCGCCACCCCGGCGGCCGGGTCCGCGCCCGCCGCAGGACCTCCTTGGCGAGGTGGAAGCGGCTCATCCGGTTGAGCACGACCATGTCGAACGGCGTCGTGGTGGTGCCCTGCTCGCTGAACCCGCGGACGTGGAAGCGACCCGGGTTGGCGCGGCCGTGGATGAGCTGGTGGATCGCGCGCGGGTAGCCGTGGAACGCGAAGACGACGTGCCGCTCGGGGGTGAAGACGTCCTCGAAGTGGCTGTCGGAGAACCCGTTGGGGTGGTCGTTCTCCGGGATCAGCGTCATCAGGTCGATGACGTTGACGAACCGCACCTTGAGGTCGGGCACGTGCTCGCGCAGCAGGTCCGCGGCGGCGAGCGCCTCCTGGGTCGGCACGTCGCCGGCGCAGGCCAGCACGATGTCGGGGTCGTCGTCGGGGCCGCAGGTGCTGGCCCAGTCCCACATCGACGCACCGGCCGAGCAGGCCCGGGCGGCCTCCTCGAGCGAGAGGTACTGCAGGTGCTTCTGCTTGTCGACGACGATGAGGTTGACGTGGTCGGTGCCCGACAGGCAGTGCTCGGCGATCCACAGGGCGGTGTTGGCGTCCGGCGGCAGCCAGACCCGGACGACGCCGGGCGCCAGCGGCAGCAGGCAGTCGATGAGCCCGGGGCCCTGGTGGGAGAACCCGTTGTGGTCGTTGCGCCAGCAGGTGGACGTCAGCAGGATGTTGAGCGAGGACACCGACTCGCGCCACGGCAGCTCCTGCGCGTGCTGCAGCCACTTCACGTGCTGCACCGCCATCGAGGCCGAGACCATGGCGAACGCCTCGTACGTCGCGAACATCCCGTGCCGCCCGGACAGCAGGTACCCCTCCAGCCAGCCCTGGCACAGGTGCTCGCTCAGCACCTCCATGACCCGGCCGTCGGGCCCGAGGTGGTCGTCGGTCTCGCGCAGCGGCCCCATGAAGCACCGGTCGGTCACCTCGAAGACCGGCTGCAGCCGGTTGCTCGCCGTCTCGTCCGGGGAGAACAGCCGGAAGGTGCCGCCACCGTCCGGGCGGGCCGTCGCGGCATACAGGTCGCGCAGGAGGCGACCGGTCGTGATGGTGTTCTCGACCATCTCCCGGCCACGGCCGTCGGGGCTGACCTGCACCTCGTACGCCGACAGCTCCGGCATCGGCAGCGGCGTGCGCAGCCGGCCGCCGTTGGCGTAGGGCGTCGCCGACATGCGCAGGTCGCCCTCGGGGGCGAGCGCCCGCAGCTCGGGGACGAGCCGGCCGTCGCCGTCGAAGAGCTCGTCCGGCCGGTAGCCGCGCATCCACTCCTCGAGCATCCGCAGGTGCTCGGGGTTCTCGGCCAGGCCGGCGAGCGGCACCTGGTGGGCGAGGTTGGTGCCCTCGACCTGCCTGCCGTCGACGACGGCGGGGCCGGTCCATCCCTTGGGGGTGCGGAGCACGATGGCCGGCCACGCGGCCCGGTGGTCCCCCAGGTCGCTCCCGCGGCCGTCCTCGTCGGAGCGCGCGCCGTCCTGCGCCGCTCCCCCGCGGGCGGCGGCCTGGATCTCCCGGATCCGGTCGTGCGCCGCGGCCAGCGCCTCCCGGAACGCCGGGAACACCTCGCGCGGGTCGTCACCCGCCACGACGACCGGGTCCCAGCCCTGGCTGCGCAGGTACGCCTCGACGTCCTCGTCGTCGGTGCGCCCCAGCACGGTGGGGCCGGCGATCTTGTACCCGTTGAGGTGCAGGATCGGCAGGACGGCGCCGTCGCGGCGCGGGTTGAGGAAGTGCGGCAGCCGCCAGGACGCGGCCAGCGGACCGGTCTCGGCCTCGCCGTCGCCGACGACGCACGCCACGACGAGGTCGGGGTGGTCGAACGCCGCGCCGGCCGCGTGCACGAGCGCGTACCCGAGCTCGCCGCCCTCGTGGATGCTCCCCGGGGTCTGCACGCTGACGTGGCTGGGCACGCCGCCGGGCGAGGAGAACTGGCGGAACAGGCGGAGCACGCCCGCCGCGTCGTCGCCCACCTTCGGGTAGACCTCCGAGTACGTCCCCTCGAGCCACGCCGCCGCCACGAGGGCGGGGCCGCCGTGGCCGGGTCCGGTGACGTACAGCCAGCTCGACCCGGTCTCGCGGATCCGCCGGTTGACCAGGGCGTAGACCATCGACAGCCCCGGACTGGTCCCCCAGTGCCCGAGCAGGCGCGGCTTGGTGTGCTCCACGCGGAGCGGCTCGGTGAGCAGCGCGTTCTCACGCAGGTAGATCTGCCCGACCGTGAGGTAGTTGGCCGCAGCCCACCACCGCAGGTCGAGCTCGAGGTCCTCCGCGGCGTATCCCGGCGTCACGTCAGCAGGCATACCCCGCATCCGACCACGGGACGGCGCGCGCGTCCACGGGTCCGAGGACCTTGCCCCCGAGGTCGCGGATGTGCCTCAGTCGTCCAGCCGGGACTCGAACAGGCCCCGCACCGCGTCGTTGCCGCGCAGCAGGTCGAGGGCGTATGCCGCGTGGCCGGGCACGTAGCCGTTGCCCACCAGCATCCGCACGTCGGCCGCGACCCCCTCGGCGCCGAGCGCGGCCGCCGCGAAGTTGGTGGCCATCGAGAAGAAGATGATCGTGCCGCCCTGGGCGGTCGAGAGGATCGCGGGCTGCTCGCACCCCGGCACGTCGACGCACACCACGGTCACGTCAGCCGGGCCGCCGGCGGCGGCCACGGCCTCGGAGAGACCGAGCGGGCTGCGGGCGTCGGCGACGACGACCTCGTCGGCGAGGCCGGTGCCGGCGAGCAGGTCCGCCTCGCGCTGCACCGGGACGACGGCGATGCGCCGGCCGGCACCCGCCTCGGCGGCAGCGGCGAGCGACAGCGAGCCGGACTTCCCGGCTCCGCCGAGGACAACCACGGTGGGCGCGTGGCCGCTCGCGGCATACTCCCCCACCACCCGCGACACGAGGGCAGGTGCGCCGCACACGTCCATCACCATGAGGGCGAGGTCCGGGCCGAGGTCGTCGGGCAGCTTCGCGGCGATCGACCGGCCGAAGAGGATCGCGTGCCCGGCGGCGGGGACCCGCTCGGAGCTGCCGTCCCAGCGCTCGAGGCCGTCGGAGAGGACCAGCGGCGTCAGCGAGAGGGAGACCAGGGTCGCGACCCGGTCCCCCGGTGCCAGGCCCAGGGTCGACTCGGGGCCGACCTCCTCGACGGTGCCGATGAGCATGCCGCCGGAGCCGGTGACGGGGTTCTGCATCTTGCCGCGGGTGGCGACGATGTCGAGGACCTCGCTCCGGATCGCCGCACCGTCGCCGGCGTGCTTGTCGTGCAGCTGGCGATAGGAGGCGGCGTCGAGGTTGAGCGTCTCGACGGCGATGCGCACCTCGTCCGGCCACAGCTCCGGGCGGGCGTCGAGGCGCTGCGCCGCCTGGGGCAGCGAGGCCCCCGCGGGCTCGAGCACGCGGTGCAGGCCGACCGGGGACGAGGGGGTGTCCGGCACAGAATCTCCCATCAAGAGCGACACGCGACGCAAATACTGCGGTGACTGGTCGTGTTCGGTGGAACTTCTCCCGTATCCTGCCATGCATGAGCGCGACGATCGAGCAGCCCTACGCGTACCGCCACCGCGAGCTGGTGGAGCCGGACTGGACCCGCCTGCCCGGGTGGAAGGACGTCACCGCGCAGGACTGGGCCAGCGCCCAGTGGCAGCGCGTCCACTGCGTCAAGAACGTCCGCCAGCTGCGCGAGCTCATGGGCGACCTGCTGACCGAGGCCTTCTACGCCGACCTCGAGCGTGACCAGGCCGAGCGCGCCACGATGTCGATGCTCGTCCCGCCGCAGATGATGAACACGATGGTCCCGGCGACCGACGGCACCATGCCGGCCGCCGGCGAGGAGTTCACCCGGGCGTTCTACGCCGACCCGGTGCGCCGCTACATGCTCCCCGTCTTCAGCGACCGCCGCACCGACTGGCCGTCGCACCCGCACGCGACCCGCGACAGCCTGCACGAGCACGACATGTGGGTGGCCGAGGGGCTGACCCACCGCTACCCCACCAAGGTGCTCGCCGAGCTGCTGCCGACCTGCCCGCAGTACTGCGGGCACTGCACCCGCATGGACCTCGTCGGCAACTCCACGCCCGTCGTGGACAAGCTCAAGCTCGTGGGCAAGCCCGTCGACCGGTATGCCGCGATGCTCGCCTACCTGCAGCAGACGCCGCAGGTGCGCGACGTCGTCGTCTCCGGCGGTGACGTGGCGAACATGCCGTGGAAGAACCTCGAGGGCTTCCTCGACAAGCTGCTCGAGATCGACAACATCCGCGACATCCGGCTCGCGACCAAGGCGCTCATGGGCCTGCCGCAGCACTGGCTGCAGCCGGACGTCGTCGAGGGCGTCGGCCGCGTCGCGAAGAAGGCGCACGACCGCGGCGTGTCGCTCGCGATCCACACCCACGTCAACAACGCCCAGTCGGTGACGCCGCTGGTGGCCGAGGCAGCCCGCACCATGCTCGAGGTCGGCGTCCGCGACGTGCGCAACCAGGGCGTGCTCATGCGGGGCGTCAACGACACCCCCGAGCAGCTGCTCGACCTGTGCTTCGCCCTCGCCGACGACGCGATGATCACGCCGTACTACTTCTACATGTGCGACATGATCCCGTTCGCCGAGCACTGGCGGCTGTCGCTGGCCGAGGCCCAGCACCTGCAGCACTCGATCATGGGCTACCTGCCCGGGTTCTCGACGCCGCGCATCGTCTGCGACGTGCCGTTCGTGGGCAAGCGCTGGGTGCACCAGGTCGACCAGTACGACACCGAGAAGGGCATGTCGTTCTGGCGCAAGAACTACCGGACCTCGATCGAGGGTGCGGACACCGAGGCGCTGTCGCGCGACTACGTCTACTACGACCCGATCTACACGCTCCCGGAGTCGGGGCAGCGGTGGTGGCTCGAGCAGGGCGGCCACGAGGCTGCCCACGAGGCGGCGGTCGTGGCAGCGGCCGCGAGCCGCGAGGCCTCCCTCGTCTGACCGGCCCTCCCCCCGCAACACGGCAGTTGCTGGCACGAAACGGCAGTTCGCAAGCCCCGTTTCCCGTCAGCAACTGCCGTTTTGCGTGCCGGGGTTGGACGGCGACGCGCGAGGGTGTGACGTGGTCGACGTGAGACGTCGGTGTGCGTGGTGCAGGCCGTTCGCTAGGTTGCTCCCGTGACTGCCATCGCCCTCCCCCGCAAGCGTGTCCTGGCCGACGCCATCGCCGTGTCCGGCAAGGCGTCGCTCGTCCGTGACGCCGTCCTCGTCCTCGCCGGCACCGGGCTCGTCGCCCTGTCAGCGCAGGCCTCGATCCCGCTGCCGTGGACCCCGGTCCCGCTCAGCCTGCAGACCTTCGCGGTCCTGCTCACCGGCGCCTCGCTCGGCCTCGTCCGCGGTGGCCTGAGCGTGCTGCTCTACCTCGCCGCCGGCATGGCCGGTGTCGGCTGGTTCGCCGAGGGCCGGTCGGGGTGGCAGTTCGCCTCCTTCGGCTACCTCGTCGGCTTCGTCGTGGCCGCGGCCCTCGTCGGCAAGCTCGCCGAGCGTGGCGGTGACCGCACGGTCCTGCGCACCGCGGGGACCATGCTGCTCGGCAACGCCGTCATCTACGTCCTCGGTGTCGGCTGGCTCATGAGCTTCGCCCACGTCGGCCTGGCCAAGGGCCTGGCGCTGGGCTTCACCCCCTTCGTCGTCGGCGACCTCATCAAGACGGCCGTCGCCGCGGGTGTCCTGCCGGCCACGTGGTCGCTGGTCAACCGCTTCGGCCGCGGCTGACCCGTCCCCGTCCCGACCCGATCGTGGCGAAGCGTCGTGAGGCCGCCGGCACCCCGGCGACCACCGCGCTGACCCGGCTCGGCGTCGCGTACGACCTGCACCCCTACGAGCACGACCCCGCCGCCCCGTCCTACGGGCTGGAGGCCGCCGAGGCCCTCGGCGTCCCGCCCGCGCACGTCTTCAAGACGCTGCTGGTGCAGGGCGAGCGGGGTCTTGCCGTCGGGGTGGTGCCGGTCGACCGGACCCTCGACCTCAAGGCCGTCGCAGCCGCCCTGGGCCTGAAGAAGGTGGCGATGGCCGACCCGGCTGCCGCCGAGCGGTCCACCGGCTACGTCGTCGGCGGCATCTCCCCCGTCGGCCAGAAGCGGCCGCTCCCCACCGTCGTCGACGAGTCGGCCGCCTCGCTCGACCGGGTGTACGTGTCCGGCGGTCGCCGCGGCCTCGACCTCTCGCTCGACCCCGCCGACCTGGTGCGGGTCACCGGCGGGTCGTTCGCCCCGATCGCCCGCTGATCCGGCCTGCACGCAGAGCGAGATCCAGCGGCCCCGCTACTCCCAGGGGGTCGAGAGGACGACCGTGGTGCGTGTGGCCACGTTGGCCGTGGCACGGACCCGCGCCAGCAGCTCCTCGAGGTCGCCGGGCGTGCGGACCCTCGCCTTGAGGATGTAGTTCTCGTCGCCGGCCACCGAGTGGCACGCCTCCAGCTCGGGGAAGCCGTGCAGCCGTTCGGGGATGTCGTCCGGTGCCGCCGGGTCGAGGGGCGTGATCGAGATGAATGCCGTGAGCGGCAGGTCGAGCGCGGTGGGGTCCACGACCGCGGCATACCCCTTGATGACACCGCGCTCCTCCAGCCGGCGCACCCGCTGGTGCACCGCGGACGTGGACAGGCCCATGGCCTTGCCGAGGTCGGTGTAGCTCATCCGGCCGTCGGTGCGCAGCAGGTCGACGATGCGACGGTCGAGGTCTTCCACAGGCACAGCGTAGAGGCGCCCGTGGCAGCATGTCCGGCATGACCACGCCGGGCTCCGTTGGCCGACTGCTGCTGCTCGACTCCGCCTCGCTGTACTTCCGGGCCTTCTTCGGCGTGCCGGACCAGCGCAAGGACCCGGGACAGCCGCCCACGAACGCGATCCGCGGCTTCCTCGACATGCTCGCCTCGCTGGTGACCCAGTTCGAGCCCACGCACCTCGTCGCGTGCTGGGACAACGACTGGCGCCCCCAGTTCCGGGTCGACGCCATCCCGACCTACAAGACGCACCGCCTCGCCGACGGCGGCCTGGAGGAGGAGCAGGTCCCCGACGACCTCTCCCCCCAGGTGCCGGTCATCGTGGATGCCCTCGCCGCACTCGGCATCGCGCGGCTCGGCGCCGACGGGTACGAGGCGGACGACGTCATCGGGACCCTCACCGCGCGGCACAAGGGGTCGATGGCCGTCGACGTCGTGACGGGAGACCGCGACCTGTTCCAGCTCGTCGACGACGCCGCCGGGGTCCGCGTGGTCTACACGGCTCGTGGCGGCGTGCGCGACCCCGACCTCGTCGACCAGGCGTTCCTCCTCGCCAAGTACGCCATCCCCGACGGCCCGTCGTACGCCGACATGGCGGTCCTGCGCGGCGACACCAGCGACGGGCTGCCCGGGGTGGCCGGCATCGGCGAGAAGACCGCCGCGAAGCTCATCACCACCTACGGCTCCCTGGCGGCCCTGCGTGAGGCGCTCGAGGCGGGCGACCCTGCCCTCAAGGGGGCCCAGCGCGCACGCCTGGAGGCCGGCGCGGCCTACCTCGAGGTCGCGCCCAAGGTCGTCCAGGTGGCACCGGACGCACCGGTCCCCCACGTAGACACGAGCCTGCCGACGGAGGTGGCCGACCCGGCCCTGCTGAGCCGGGTCGCCAGCGAGTTCGGCGTGACGAGCTCGGTCAACCGCCTGCTGTCAGCCCTCCGCCTGGGCTGACCGCCGCGCCGGTCCACGCCCGCCCCCGTCCGACGACGGCGCCGCCCGGGACCCGGCGACGGGGTGCTCGGACTGGTCGCCGCGATCGGGTTCGCCCTCCCCGTCACGCTGACCCGGCCGGTCGGCCCGCGCCGAGCGACGACGCGCCAGCAGGTCGACAGCACTCGCCAGGAGGGCCAGGACGGCCAGCCCGGTCGCGACGAGCAGCGCCCGCGAGGCCGCGGAGGAAGGGCTGCCGTCGCTCACCAGGGTGAAGAAGACGGTGCCGACCAGCGCGATGCCCGCGGCGGTGCCGATCCGCTGCCCCGTCTGCAGGACGCCGCCGGCGGTGCCGGCCTGCTCCACGGGCACCTCGGCCAGCGTGAGCGTGACGTTGGGCGAGATCACCATGCCGCTGCCGAGCCCGGCGACCAGCAGCGGACCCGCGAGGTACCAACCGGTGCCGGTGCGGGCGTGGTCGAGCACGACCGCGGCGCCCACGAGCCCGGCGACCACGAGCGCGAGCCCCACCGTCACCAGGGAGCGCCCGAAGCGGCCGACGAGGCGACCCCCGACGAACGAGGTCACCGCCGACCCGAGCGCGAACGGGGTCACCGCCAGGCCCGCCATCAGCGCCGAGTAGTGCAGGGCGCGCTGGAAGAAGATGGTCAGGACGAAGAAGATGCCGGTGAAGGCCGAGAAGTACACGAGGGCCACGGCCGCGCCCGAGGAGTAGCCGGGCAGCCCGAACAGGCGCAGGTCGACCAGCGGCGTGCGGCCACGACGGGCATACGCCCTCTCCCACAGGACGAACGCGACCACGAGGGCGGCCCCGACCGCGGCCCACCAGGCCGGGACGCTGCGACCGCCCGACTGCCCGTGGCCGGTCTCGACGAGGGGCAGCAGGAGTGCCAGCACGCCGGCCCCGAGCAGCACCGTCCCGAGCGGGTCGAGGTCCTCGCGCCTGCGCACCCGGGCGCTCGGGGCGGGCAGCCAGCGCATCGCCAGGACCACCGCCGCCACGACGACGGGGAGGTTCACGAAGAAGACCCAGCGCCAGCCCGTGCCGGGGCCGACCGCGGAGATGATGAGGCCGCCGGTGACCGGGCCCACCGCGGTCGACAGGCCGATGGTCGCGCCGAGCATCCCGAAGGCGCGCCCGCGCTCGGCCCCCCGGAACAGCTCCTGGATCAGGCCGGACACCTGCGGGTTGAGCATCCCGCCGCCGACGCCCTGCAGGAGCCGGGCGGCCACGAGCACGGCGCTGCCCGTGGCGAGGCCGCACAGGAGGCTGCCCACGCCGAACACGACGACCCCCGCGACGAACATGCGCCGGCGCCCGGTCGCGTCCCCGATGCGGCCGGACGGCACGAGGGCCAGGCCGAAGGCGAGGGCGTAGCCGGACACGACCCACTGCAGGTCGCTCGTCGGGGCGTGGAGACCGCGCTCGATCGACGGGAGCGCCACGTTGACGATGCTCACGTCGAGCAGCGTCATGAAGCCTGCGACGAGGCAGACCGCCAGCGCCCGCCAGCGCCGCGGGTCGGGACCGTCGGACGTCCCCTGCCGGCCCGACGCGTCCGGGCGGTCGCCCGTCCCGCCTGCCTCAGGGGTGTCGGTCGCTGGTGCGGGTGCCGGGTCGCTCACCGTCCCACCCTCCGTCGCGCCCCTGGACCCGGCAACCCGGGGAAGTGCGTGTCCGGCGCTCAGTCCCGGAACGTGTCCGCAGCGGCCTGGATGCGCGTGACGTACGCCTCCCACCAGTCCGCGCCGCCCTGGGCGTCGCGGTCGCGCCCTGCCTGCCCGTCGAGCGTCTCGCGCAGGATCTCGGCGTGGCCGGCGTGCTGGGCCGTCTCGGCGACGACCCGAACGACGAGGTGGCCGAAGGTCGTGTGCCGTGTCTCAGGGCGCCACCACGCCACCTCGGCCGGGGCGTCGAGGGGCACCGCGGCCAGCGAGGCGTCGCTGAGCGCCCAGGCCCGCCGGTACAGGCCCTCGAGGTGCTCGCGCGACTCCCCTGCCGTCGCCCACAGGTCGGCCGACTCCCAGACGGACCCGTCCTCGTTCCACGGCAGCACAGGCGCCTCGCGACCCACGGACTCGACGAGGTAGGCGAGCTCGACCCCGGCGAGGTGCTTGACCAGCCCGAGGAGGTTCGTGCCACTGGGGACCAGCGGCCTGCGGACGTCGTACTCCCCCAGCCCGTCGAGGGTGCGCATGAGGGCGTCGCGTCCCTGCTGCAGGTAGCGGTGCAGGTCCGCGGCATACCCGGTCAGGGGCGGGAGGTCGCTCACCAGGCGAACGTACCCCCGTCCGGCGACACCACCGCGGCCGGTGACACCACCGCGGCCGGTGGCACCACCGCGTCCGCCGCCCCGCCGGCGTCGCCGAGCCCTGGTCGAGTCCTAGTCGAGCC
This sequence comes from Phycicoccus sp. 3266, assembly GCF_031456495.1. Taxonomy (NCBI): domain Bacteria; kingdom Bacillati; phylum Actinomycetota; class Actinomycetes; order Micrococcales; family Intrasporangiaceae; genus Phycicoccus; species Phycicoccus sp. 3266. The sequence continues at coordinate 500,186 of NZ_JAVDUW010000003.1, forward strand.
GGTCCGCGGCCACCACGCCACGCATGACCGCGTCGACGGCCTTGCGCGCCGTCGTGCGCAGGTGCGGTTCGGGCGCGGCGTCACCGATCTGGCCGAGGAGGTCGACGACCTGCTTGCACCGCCGCACGAAGTCGCCCGCCGCCATGTCCGAGCCGCGCAGGACCTCCTCGAGCCGGCGCCCGCTCGCCCACCGGTGCATCATCCAGGCCATCCCGGCGTCGGGGTCGCCGGTCAGCGGCAGGCCGAGGTCGCGCTCCCGGTCCTCGAGCTCGGACCACAGCCGCGTCATCTCGCGCACCGCCTCGGCCACCTCGTCGGTCGGCATGCGCGGGCTGACGTCGGTCTCGTCGCGACGCGGCTCGTGGATGAGCGCGGAGACGACGGCCGCCAGGCCGGCAGGGTCCAGCCGCTTCCAGACCCCGAGGCGCAGGCACTCGGCGGCCAGCAGGTCCTTCTCGGTGTACAGCCGGCGCAGGTGCTCGCCCTGCTCGGTGACGGCGGACGCGTCGTCGGACAGGTAGCCCATCTCCGACAGCAGCGTGCAGATCCGGTCGAAGGTCCGGGCGACGGAGTTGGTGCGGCCCTCCACCTTGCGCTGCAGCCCGACCGTCTCGCGCTTGAGCCGCCACCACCGCTCGGCCCAGCGGGCGTGCTCCTCCCGGTCCGGGCACTGGTGGCAGGGGTGTGCGCGCATCCTGCGGCGCAGGTCGGCGACCCGCTCGTCCTCGGTCACGGCGTGCCCGGCGCCTCCCACGGCGCCCCGCTTGGGTGGCGGGTCGTGCGGCACCGCGATGCGCAGGGTGGTCGCGAGGTCACGGCGGGCCTTGGGGCTCTTGGCGTTGAAGTGCGGTGGCACCTTGGCAGTCGTGACGGGCTCCACCGGGGCGGGTACGTCGGTGAGGGTGAGGCGCACCAGGTGCTTGTCCTCGGTGACGACCGACGGGAGGGTCGTCTCGCCGCGGTGGGTGCGCGCCGGCTCGACGACAACGGCCCAGCCCGCCCTGCGACCCGCGGGGATCTTGATGACGTCGCCGATGCGCAGGGACTCCAGCGAGATCGCCGCCGCCGCCCGCCTGCTCGCCGAGCGGGCCTTGGCGCCCTCCTTCTCGACCTGCGCGATCTCGCGCCGCAGCGCGGCGTACTCGGCGAAGTCTCCGAGGTGGCACTGCATGGCCTCGGCGTACCCCTCGAGCCCCTCCTCGTTGCGGCGGACCGAGCGGGCGATCCCGACGACGGCCCGGTCGGCCTGGAACTGCGCGAACGAGGTCTCGAGGATCTCCCGGGCGGTCTCGCGACCGACCTGGGCCACGAGGTTGACGGCCATGTTGTACGTCGGGCGGAAGGACGAGCGCAGCGGGTAGGTGCGGGTGGAGGCGAGGCCGGCCACGGCCATGGGGTCCATCCCGCGGTTCCACTGCACCAGGGCGTGGCCCTCGACGTCGATCCCCCGGCGGCCGGCCCGTCCGGTGAGCTGGGTGTACTCCGCCGGCGTCACGTCGGCGTGCGTCTCGCCGTTGAACTTGACGAGCTTCTCGACGACGACGGTCCGGGCCGGCATGTTGATGCCCAGCGCCAGGGTCTCGGTGGCAAAGACCATCTTGGTGCGTCCTGCGGTGAACAGCTCCTCCACGATCTCGCGGAAGGTCGGCAGCATCCCCGCGTGGTGGGCCGCGAAGCCGCGCGTGAGCCCGTCGACGAAGTCCCAGTAGCCGAGCACGCCGAGGTCCTCGTCCGCCAGGGACGACACCCGCTCCTCGACGACCCGGCGGATCCGGTCGCCCTCCGCCTCGGGGATGAGCCGCACGCCGTCGCGCAGCAGCTGCCCGACCGCGGCCTCGCACCCGACCCGGCTGAAGATGAAGGTGATCGCCGGGAGCAGGCCGTCGCGCTCGAGGCGGCGCACGACCTCCGAGCGGGTCGCTCCCCCGCCGGGACGACCACCCGAGCCGCCCATCACGCGGGCCGGCCCCGGGGCCCCGCCACCGTTGCCGCCGGGGCCGGCCGGGGCCCGCCGGCCGCCGCCGCGTCCGTAGCGGTCCCCACCGCGCCCGTACCGGTCGCCGCCCCGGCCACGTCCCCCGCGGCCGCCGGAGTCCCAGCCGCTGCGCTGCTCGGTCGTGCGGATGGCCTGCAGCAGCTCGGGGTTGACCCGCGTCGCGCCGTCACCGGTGGCCGGTGCCGAGGCCTCGTCGACGAAGAGGTCGTACATGCCCTGCCCGACCATCATGTGCTGCCACAGCGGCACCGGCCGGTGCTCGGCGACGATGACGTCGACGCCGCCACGCACCTCGGACAGCCACGCCCCGAACTCCTCGGCGTTGCTGACCGTGGCCGACAGCGACACGACCTGCACGTCCTGCGGCAGGTGGATGATGACCTCCTCCCACACGGCCCCGCGGAACCGGTCGGCGAGGTAGTGCACCTCGTCCATGACCACGAACCCGAGCCCGCGCAGGGTGGTCGACCCGGCATACATCATGTTCCGCAGGACCTCGGTGGTCATGACGACGACGGGCGCCTCGCCGTTGACCGAGGAGTCGCCGGTGAGCAGCCCGACGTTGGCGGCGCCGTGCTGGCGGACCAGGTCGTTGTACTTCTGGTTCGACAGGGCCTTGATCGGCGTCGTGTAGAACGCCTTGCGTCCCGTCGCCATCGCCAGGTGCACCGCGAACTCGCCGACGATGGTCTTGCCGGCGCCGGTGGGCGCCGCGACGAGCACGCCGCGACCGGACTCGACGGCGGCGCAGGCCTCCTCCTGGAACGGGTCGAGCGGGAAGTCCAGCGTGTCCGCGAAGGCGGTGAGCTGGGGCCCTCGACGGGCCGCACGCTGGACCGACGCGGCATACCTCTCGGCGGGGGTGGCCATGGGGCGAGACTACGTGGCGGGTGGCGTCAGCACCGTCAGGGCACCCGGCACGGTCTCGAGGGTGAGGGGCAGCGGGGCGAACCGCTCCCCGTCGGCGTATGCCACGATGCCGTCGGCCTCGAGCGTCACCTCGCGCCCGCGCAGCACCTCCACGGCCGGGTGGCCGAGGTGGCGGCCGGAGAAGACCTTGGGGAAGACCTTGAGGAACTCCATGGTGCTGATCTCGTGCAGGACCACCACGTCGGCGAGGCCGTCGTCGAACCGGGCGTCCGGCGCGATCCGCATGCCGCCGCCGTACGACGGCCCGTTGGCCACGACGACGAGCATCGCCCGCGTCTCGTGCCGGACGCCGTCGACGGTCACGGCGTACGGGATGGCGTGGAAGAGCGGGAGCTCGCGCAGGATGGCGAGGTTGTACCGCATCTGGCCCTTGGGCCACGGCCAGGTGTTGGCGCGTTCGTTGACGAGGGAGTCGAACCCGGCGCCCAGCACGCCGGCGTACCACCGGTGCACCCCGTGGACGTCGATGTGTCGCACCGCGTCGATGCTGCGCGGGACACCCGTCGTGACGAGGTCGGCCGCCCGCACGGGGTCGTGCACGGGCAGGCCGAGCCCCCGGGCGACGTCGTTGCCCGTCCCGGCGGCGATCACCGCCAGCGGCGTCTTCGTCTCCGCCGCGAGGTTCACCCCCAGGTGGACCATGCCGTCGCCGCCGACGACCGCCAGCACGTCCAGGCCCTGCGCGATGGCGCCGAGCGCGCGGTCGCGCGCCGCGGCATACGTCTCGTCGGAGAGGTCGAGGACCTCGTGGCCGGCCGCCCGCAGGCGGTGGGCGACCTCGAGCCCCAGGCTCATGCCGCGGTTCTTGCCGGAGGTCGGGTTGACGACCAGGCCGACCCGCCTGGCGCCTGCGGGGAGGGGTGCCACGCGCGGAGGCTACAGGCTCGAGGCCTCGTCGTCGGCCACGTCCGCCCACTCCGGACGCGCCCGTCGACGGCTGCGCTCGATGAGCTTGGCGACGCCGATCGCCGCGAAGTACAGGACGACCAGCGGGCCGGCCATGAGGAACATGGTGAACGCGTCGGGCGTCGGGGTGAGGATCGCCGAGAGCACGAAGATGCCGAAGACCGCCGGGCGCCAGGCCTTGATCATCGCCGAGGACGGCAGCACCCCGATCGCGCTGAGCGCGACGAGGAACACCGGCATGAGGAACGCCCCACCGAAGGCGAGGATGAACCGGGTGACGAACGAGAAGTAGTCCGACACCTGCTGGATGTTCGAGGCCCCCGACGGGGTGAAGCCGTACAGCACGGCGAGCACCTTCGGCAGCACCCAGTACGCCAGGGCGCAGCCCCCGAGGAACAGCGGCACGGTGGCGGCGATGAACGCCAGCGAGATGCGCCGTTCCTTCTTGGTCAGGCCCGGGACGATGAACGCCCAGAGCTGGTAGAGCCACACCGGGCTCGCGACGATGACGCCGGCGAAGATCGAGATGCTCAGCTGCTGGGAGAACGCCGCCGTGGCATTGCCGAAGTTGAGGCTGATCGCGCTGCCGGGGTGCGCGTTCTTGTAGTCGTTGAACGGCGCGGCCAGGCGACCGTAGATCTCCGGGTAGTAGATCCAGCCCAGGACCGACAGGACCAGGACCGCGACCGCCGCGATGACGACGCGCCGGCGCAGCTCGCGCAGGTGGTCGCCCAGCGACATCCGCCCGTCGGGGTTTCGGGCACGGCGGAACGCCATCGTGGGCAGGGTGGGCGTGTCGGTCGAGGTCAGGCTGCGCCGGAGGAGTTGTCCGTGCGGGGCGAGTTGTCCTCACGCACCGGGGTGGTCCCGGCCGCGTCGGTCTCGGTGCCGGGCACGGTCTCGCCCTTGACGGTGTCGCGGCTGGCGGCGCTCTTGCCGTTCTTGCCGTCGTTCTTCATCTCGTCCACCTCGGACTTGAAGATGCGCATCGACCGCCCGATCGACCGCGCGGCGTCCGGGAGCCGCCGGAAGCCGAAGAGAACGATGAGCAACACGATCAGGATGATCAGGTGCCATCCCTCGAACAGTCCGCGTCCCATGGTGGTTCGTTCCCTTCAGCCGGGTGCCCGGCGTGGTGTCGTGCTGTGTCGTGGCCAGTCTAGGCGGCGCGCGACCGTCGGTGGTGCGCCAGTCCACGTGGCGCGTCGTGGGTGTCGGCGCCGGGTCGGCGCCTCAGTCCAGGTGTCGTGCCCAGGCCGGGCGGCGGGCCGCCTGTCGGGCCCGTCGCTCCTGCCTCAACGAGGCACGGGTGCGTTCGCGTTCCCGCCGCAGCAGCCGCGGGTCGCCGAACAGGTCCGGGGTGGGCGGCTCCGAGCGGTCGCCGAGGCGGTCGGCAGCAGCCTCGAGCGCGGCCACGGTCTCCGAGGCCCGGGTGAGCTCGGCGGTGAGCTCCTTGAACTGCCCCCAGACGCCCCAGGCCCGCGAGGCGAGGTACACCACCGCCACGACCACGAGCAGCGCCCAGATGAGCACCCACCACCACATGCGTTCGACCCTACCGGTCCGCCGGCGTGGCGTCCGGATCCGCCCCGTATGCCGCGAGCGCCTCGCGGGCGCCCTGCGCCACCGCGGTCGCGACTTCACTGGGGGCGACGACCGTGCCACCGCCGCCCAGGCGCCACAGGAGCCGCCGCAGCCACAGGGTGTCGGCGGTGCGCAGCGTCACCGTCTGCGACCCGTCAGGGGCGTCCTGCACCGACTCGACCGGGTAGTAGTCGCTGACCCAGCGCGCCCCGGGCTCCAGCCGCAGGGTCACCAGCGTGTCGTCGGGGCGCGGGGTGAAGGCCCCGGCGTCGAGGTCGCGCAGCTGGGCGTCCGGCGGGGGCGTGCCGTCGACGGCGAGCACCTCCAGCGCCGTGATGCGGTCCATCCGGAACGTGCGCGTGTCCTGCGCGCGGTGGCACCAGCCCTCGAGGTACCAGCGCGAGTCGAGGTTGACCACGCGCATGGGGTCGACGTCCCGCTCGGTCGACTCGTCCCGGCTGGGCACGAGGTACGTCAGGTGCACGCGGCGGTGCTGCTCCACGGCGCGCCGGGCGTCGGCGAGCAGCTGGGCCTCCACGCCCTCGTCGATCGCGACCTGCACCCGGGCCGCGGCCTCGCTGCTGGCGCCGGTCGCCTCCTCCAGCTTGGCCATGGCCCGCTCGATCGCGTCCCGTTCCCCCAGCCCGGGGACACTGGCGAGGGCGCGCAGCCCCACCATCAGCGTGAGGGCCTCGTCGCGGCCCAGGCGCAGCGGCCGGGCGATGGTGTCGGCGTTGCTGACGAAGACGCGGCCGCCCTCCCACTCGGCGTCGATGAGCTCGTCGGGCATCTGGCCGTAGCCGCACAGGTAGAGCAGCCGCAGGTCGGTCTCGAGCTGCTCGGGGCTGATGCCCAGGTCGGCAGCGGCCTGCTCGACGTCGATGCCCTGGCGGTTGACCAGCCACGGCACCATCGTGAGCAGGCGGCCGAGCCGGTCGGTGGCGGTCTCCTGCGGTGGACGGGGGGTACGGGCGCTCATGCGGCACCCCCGTGGGCCGCGAGGGCGCCGCGCAGCCGGGCGACGACGAGGTCGCGCACCTCTGCCGGCTCCTCCACCACGACGTCGGCGCCGTAGCCGCTGACCTCGTCGGCCAGGGCGTCGTCGTCGGTGAACGGCACCTCCAGGTGGGTCCAGTCCCCCATGTCGGTGCTGGTCGTGGCCCGCCGGCGCAGGGTGTGGCCGCGTCCTGCGCGCACCCGGACCCGGGCGGTCCGCGGCCGCTGCTCCCCCACCGTGGTGCGGATCATCTCCTGGGCGCGGTGGTCGGCCGGCACGGTGTAGGGCTCGGCCCGGCGCACCTCGGCGACGGCGCCGTCGATCCGCGACAGCCGGAACACCCGCGGCGCCTCCCGGTCGAGGTCGAAGCCGGTGAGGTACCACCGGCCGTGCCACGAGGCCAGGCCCCACGGCTGCACGCGCCGCTCCTGCACCTCTCCGGCCCCGCCGGTCTGGTAGCCGAACCGGATGGTGCGCTGGGCGACGACGGCGTTCTTCACGGCCTCGAAGGCGGGCTCGCGGGTGCCGAGGCGCGGCTCGATGCCGACGAGGGAGTCGCCGTCGCGCTCGATCCCGGACGCCTTGAGCTTGCGCAGCGCCTGCGCCGCCGGGCCGGCCAGGGAGGCGTGCGCCCAGGTGCGGCTGGCGAGGCCGAGCACGGCGAGCTCGTCGGGCTCGAACGCCACGTCCGGAAGGGCGTACTCGCGCTGGTCGATCCGGTACCCCACCTCGTCGTCCCAGAGGCCGCCGATGTCCTCGGTCACGAGCGGGATGCCGAGCTCGCGCAGCTCGTCCTTGTCGCGCTCGAACATCCGGTCGAAGGCCTCGTCGGTCTTGGCGTCGCCGTACTGCGGCACGACGTCGCGGATCCGCGACTTGGGCAGCGGGCGCCGGGTGTACAGCAGGCAGAGGACGAGGTTGAGCAGCCGCTCGGTCTTCGCCGCAGGGCCGGTGGGTGAGCTCACCGGCCCGACGCTACCGGAGTGGCCGCCCGCGGCCGGTGGCTACTCTGCGTGTCGTGATGCAGTGGCGCGAGGGTGTCGTCGAGCAGGTCCGCGACCGCTGGCCGGGGGCGGTGGAGTATGCCGTGCGCCTCGCCGGCAACGGTGGCACGGTCCGGGCGCTGGCGTACACCGCGCTGGTCGGTGAGCCGGAGGTCGGCGACCGCGTGTTGCTCAACGCCTCCGCCCTGCTGCGGGGGCTCGGCACCGGCGGCCTCGCCTTCGTGGTGGCCACGCCCGACCGCCTCCCGGCCGACCCGCCCCCGCAGGACGGCCACATCGTCAAGGCCCGGTACACGCCACAGCAGCAGATGTTCCTCGCGGTCGACGAGCAGGACAGCCCCCACCACGCGACCCTCACGTCCGGCCCGGCGGTCGAGGTCGAGCTCGCCGGCATGCCGGTCGTCGTCGCGGACCTGCACTCGGCCCTGCCGGCGGTGCTGGCCGGGGTCCGCGCCGAGCGCCCGGGTGCCGTGGTCGCCTACGTCATGACCGACGGCGGGGCGCTGCCGATCGCGTTCTCGCGCACCGTCGCCGCGCTGCGCGAGGCCGGCTGGCTGGCGGGGACCGTCACCGTGGGCCAGGCCTACGGCGGCGACCACGAGGCGGTGACCCTGCACAGCGGGCTGCTCGCGGCCCGGCACGTTCTCGAGGCCGACGTCGTCGTCGTGACCCAGGGTCCCGGCAACGTGGGCACCGGCACCCGGTGGGGCTACACCGGTGTGGCCGCCGGCGAGGCCCTCAACGCGGCCCACACCCTGCACGGGCGCGGCGTCGCGGCCCTGCGCGTCTCCGACGCCGACCCCCGCCCCCGGCACCGCGGCATCTCCCACCACAGCACCACGGCATACGGCCGGGTCGCCCTCGTGCCCGCGGACGTGCCGGTGGCGAGCAGCGGCGACGAGTTCGGCGCCCTGGTCCTGGGCCAGGCGCGTGAGCTGGCCGCAGGCGCGGCCGGGGCCCTGACGGTCCGGGAGGTCCCGGTCGACGGGCTCGACGCGGCCCTGCGCGGGGCGCCGGTGCGCCTGTCGACCATGGGTCGCGGCCTCGACGAGGACCACGCGGCCTTCCTGCACAGCGCAGCAGCCGGGCGGTGGGCCGCCCGGCTGCTGTCGGAGTAGCTGCTGCGCGGTTCAGCGACCGCGCGGGAGGTGCGTGCTCAGCGCACGTCGACGAGGTCGACGACGAAGATCAGGGTCTCGCCCGGCTTGATGACCGCACCGGCGCCGCGGTCGCCGTAGCCGAGGTGCGGCGGGATGACCAGCTTGCGCCGGCCGCCGACCTTCATGCCGACGATGCCCTGGTCCCAGCCCTGGATGACGCGGCCCGCGCCGAGCGGGAAGTCCAGCGGCGCGCCGCGGTTCCACGACGCGTCGAACTCCTCGCCGGTGGAGTGCGCGACGCCGACGTAGTGCGCCAGCACGGTGTCGCCGGCCTTGGCCTCGCGGCCGTCACCCTCCTTGAGGTCCTCGATCACGAGGTCGCTGGGCGCCTCGTCACCGGGGAAGTCGATCTCCGGCTTGGTCGTGTTCGGGTCGAAGCCCATGTGGCTCTCCTGTTCGTTCGCGGGTCGGGGTGCGGCCGATGTCGTGCGGGTCAGTAGGCCGCGAGGATGTCGACGACGAAGACGAGCGTGTCGGTGCCCTTGATGCCGGCCTGCGGCTGGCCGGCGGCGCCGTACCCGTCCGCCGGCGGCACGAGCAGGAGCAGCCGGCTGCCGACCGTGGAGCCCACGATGGTGGAGTCCCAGCCCTTGATGACCTGCTGCTTGCCGATGACCGTCTCGAAGTACTTCTGCGGCGTCTTGGCCGAGGAGTCGAAGACCTTGCCGGTCGACAGGACCGCACCGGTGTACGCGACGCGGACCGTCTGGCCGGACTCGACCTTCGGGCCCGTGCCCTCGATGAGCGGCTGGCGGATGGTCTTGGCCGGGGCCTTGGCGTTCTTGGGCATGGTGATGGTCGCCTGCTGGCCGGGCTCGACCTTCACGGTCGGCAGGCCGGCGGCGGGCTTGACCTCCTTGCCCTCGGCGGACGCGAGCGGCTTGGTGGCCGACTGCACGTCCATGAGGAACACGACGGTGTCCTTGGCCCCGACCTTGAGCTCGGTGTTGCCCTGGGTGCCGAAGGCGTCCTTCGGCGGCATGGCGACGAGGATGCGCGAGCCGACCTTCTGGTTGGCCAGGCCCTTCTTGAGCCCGGGCAGCAGGTCGGTGGCGCCGAGGTTCAGGCCCAGGTTCTGCTTGCCGTAGTTGGAGTCGAGCACCGAGGAGTCCTTGCCGTTGAGCAGGACGTACTTGATGCTCACGATCTCGTCGTTGCCCACCACGGGGCCGGAGCCGGGCTTGAGGACGCGGGTGGTCGTGTCCGTGACGCTGAGCGGCTGCGGCTGGACCTTGACGGTGGGGGCGGTGGTGTCACTGCCACCCGTGACGGTGATCTTGTCGAGGGGCGAGCCCTTGCCGTCGCTGCCGCTGCCGCAGGCGGTGAGGGTCAGGGCCGCCGCGAGGACGGCAGCGCCGAGGGCATGGATACGTCGTGGGTGCACGGTGGGGGCTTTCGATCGGGGTCGGACCAGCGCCCACCATAACCACGGGGGCTGTGTGTTCCCGAAACGGGCTCAGCCGCGCATGCCCTCGATGAGCCGCTCGACCCGGGCGTCGACCGCGGCGAACGGGTCCTTGCAGAGCACGGTCCGCTGGGCCTGGTCGTTGAGCTTGAGGTGCACCCAGTCGACGGTGAAGTCGCGCCGGTGCTCCTGGGCCGCCTTGATGAAGTCGCCGCGCAGCTTGGCGCGGGTCGTCTGCGGCGGCGTGGTCTTGGCCTCGAACACCTCGGGGTCGGTGCAGACGCGGGTGGCACGGCCGTGCTTCTGCAGCAGGTAGAACAGCCCGCGCTGCCGGTTGACGTCGTGGTACGCGAGGTCGAGCTGGGCGATGCGCGGGTGCTCCATCGGCAGGTCGTGCTTGGCCATGTACCCGGTGATGAGCTTGTGCTTGATCACCCAGTCGATCTCGGTGTCGACCAGCGACAGGTCCTGGGTCTCCACGGCCCGCAGGGTGCGCTCCCACAGGTCGAGGACCTGCTTGTGGATCGGGTCCTGGAGCCCCTCGCGGTCCGCGAAGGCGGTGGCCCGCTCGAGGTACTCGCCCTGGATCTGCAGCGCCGACAGCTCCCGGCCGTTGGACAGCCGCACCGTCTTCCGCCCGGTCATGTCGTGGCTCATCTCGCGGATGGCCCGGATCGGGTTCTCCAGGGTGAGGTCGCGCACGACCACGCCGGCCTCGATCATCCGCAGGACGAGGTCGGCCGAGCCGACCTTGAGCATCGTCGTCGTCTCGCTCATGTTCGAGTCGCCGACGATGACGTGCAGCCGGCGGTAGCGCTCGGCGTCCGCGTGCGGCTCGTCGCGGGTGTTGATGATCGGCCGGCTGCGGGTGGTGGCGGAGGAGACGCCCTCCCAGATGTGGTCGGCGCGCTGGCTGACGCAGTAGGTCGCGCCCTTGCTCGTCGTGACGACCTTGCCCGCGCCGCACGTGATCTGGCGGCTGACCAGGAACGGGATGAGCACGTCGGACAGCTGCTGGAACTCCCCTGCGCGGCCGACGAGGTAGTTCTCGTGGCAGCCGTAGGAGTTGCCGGCGGAGTCGGTGTTGTTCTTGAAGACGTAGATCTCGCCCTCGATGCCCTCCTCGACGAGCCGCTCCTGGGCGTCGGCGACGAGCCCTTCGACGATCCGCTCCCCCGCCTTGTCGTGCACGACGAGCTGGCGGACGTGGTCGCACTCGGGCGTGGCGTACTCCGGGTGCGAGCCGACGTCGAGGTACAGCCGCGACCCGTTGGACAGGAACACGTTCGAGGACCGGCCCCACGAGACGACCTTGCGGAAGAGGTAGCGCGCGACCTCGTCAGGCGTGAGCCGCCGCTGACCCTGGAAGGTGCAGGTGATGCCGTACTCGTTCTCGATCCCGAAGATCCGGCGCTCCATGACGACACTCTAGGCCGCACCCGCCCGCCGGGGGCGGCCGTCCACGCATCGGCGCTGGTCAACGCCCACTTGGTAAAGGGATGGTCCGAAAGGTCCTGCCCTGGCTGCATCTGGGGTCCGGCATGCGAGAGACTGACGCCATGCCCGACGCCCCCACGGACGCGGCGAGCCGGACCCAGGGCCAGACGACCGTCCAGGTCGGTGACCTGACCCGGCACACCCAGTCCATCCTCGAGCGCGCGCAGGCCTACGCCGACGCCATGCGAGCGGAGACCGACGAGGTCCTCGCCACGGCCCGGTCGGAGGCCGAGGCGCTGCGCGAGCGTGCCCGCGAGCTGCTCGAGGACGCCGAGCGACGGCACGCCGACGCCGCCCGGGACCGCGACCAGGCCGGCCGGGCGCTCGAGGAGGCCCAGCAGGAGGCGCAGTCCCTCGTCGCCGACGCCGCCGAGCAGGCCTCCATGCTCACCGAGTCGGCCACCCGCACCAGCGACGAGGCCGTCACCTCGGCACGCGCCGAGGCCCAGTCCCTGCTGGAGGAGGCGACCGCGCGCGCGGAGCAGCTGCGCGCCGCTGCCCAGTCCGACTACGACGCGGCCATGGCGCGGTATGCCGCGCACGAGCAGGAGCGTGACGCGGCCTTCGCCGCCGGGGTGGAGCGGATGGACGCCCACTTCGCCCAGCGTGACGAGGAGCAGCAGGCCGAGCTCGCCGCCCTGCGCGAGGCCGCCGAGCGCGACGTCGCCGAAGTCCGCGCGCGGGCCGAGGCGGAGTCCGAGCGGCTCACGGGTGAGGCCGTGCTGCTGCGCCAGGAGGCCGAGCGCGAGGCCGCGGCCCTGCTCGAGCAGAGCCGCACCGACGCGCGGGAGCGCCTCGAGCGGGCCCACGCCGAGGCCGGCGAGATCATGAGCCAGGCCGAGGAGCACCTCAAGTGGGGCCAGGACACGGTCCGCCGGATCCTCGACGAGGGCGAGGCCGAGGTGGCCCGGCAGCGCCGGGAGACCCACCGCGAGCTGGCCTCGCGCATGCGCTCGCGCCGCCAGCTCATCCAGAGCGCGCTTGCCCGTGCCGCGCACCGGGCCCGGTCCGAGCGGGAGGCCGCGCGGGCCGAGGCGGAGCGGCTGCGCGCCCAGGCCGAGGCCGTCATGACCGCCGCCCAGGCGCACGCCCAGCGGACCACGACCGCGGCGGAGGAGCACGCGGAGCGCGTGCAGCTGTCCGCGGCGGAGACCGAGCGCGCCGCCGACGAGCGGGCTCGTCGCAGGGTCGAGGAGGCCGAGAAGGCAGCCCGCCTGGTGCGTGAGCGCACCGCGGTCGAGATCGAGCGCCTCCAGCGCGAGACGCACGAGAACCACCGCCAGGCCCGTGACCAGCTCGTGAGCACGACCACGCAGGCACGCGCCGAGGCCGACCGCGTCCGTGCCGAGGCCCGGGCGATGCTGGACCGCGCACGGGCGGAGGTCGCCGTGCTGGCCGCCCGGCGCGAGGACATCACCAAGCAGCTCGGCCACCTCTCCGGCGTCATCGACGCCCTCGCCGTGCCCGAGCGCCCGGCCGCCGCCGATCCGGCAGCGACCTCGACCGACGACGCCAGCCACGACTCCCCCACCACCGACTCCCCCACCACCGAGAACGAACGGACCGACCATGAGTGACACCACCTCCTTCCGCAGCGTGCTGCGCGGCTACGACCCGGCCCAGGTCGACCAGTGGCGCGCGGAGAACGCCAGCGCGTTGGAGCAGGCCCGGCGCGAGGCCGCCGAGCGCACCGTCGAGGTGAGCGAGCTGCGTGCCTCGCTCGCCGCGGCGCAGGAGGAGCAGGCCCAGATCCGCCGCTCCCTGCAGGAAGTGCAGGCCGAGCAGCGCAAGGCCGCTGCACCGACCTACACCGACCTCGGTGAGCGCATCGGCGCGATCCTGACGATGGCCGACGAGGAGGCCGCCGAGATCCGGGCCAACGCCAGGGCCGACGCCGAGACGCTCGCCGGCACCTCGCGGCTGGCCGCCGACCAGGCGCGCACGGACGCCGACCGCTACGCCGAGTCGGTGCGGGCCAAGGCGGACGCCGAGGCGACCCGCGTGGTCGAGCAGGCCAGGCAGCAGGCCGACGCGATCCTCGACGACGCCGACCGCGAGGCCTCCGCCCGTCGCGAGGAGGCCGAGGCCTTCTACGAGCACCAGCGTGCGCGGGCCGCCGCGTCGGCCGCGGACTTCGAGGCCACCCTGGGGCAGCGCAGGGACAAGGCCGCCGCCGAGTTCGCCGCCCAGATGGCCCAGCACGAGCAGGCGCTGACCCAGGCGCAGCAGCGTGCGGAGCAGCTCGGCGCCGAGAGCGAGCGGGCCCACGCCGACGCCCAGGCCGAGAGCACCCGCCTGCTCGAGAGCGCCCGGGCCGAGGCCGAGCAGGTCGTCACCTCGGCCCGCGAGCAGGCCGAGCGCATCCGTCGCGACTCCGAGCGCGAGCTCGCTGCCGCAACCGCACGCCGCGACAGCATCACCGCCCAGCTCAGCAACGTGCGGCAGATGCTGGCGACGCTCGGCGGCGCCGCCATGGTCGGCGAGCTCGACGAGGCCGTCGCGCCCGTCGCGGACCAGCCGGCCGCAGCCGCCGAGGCCGGTCGGGACGAATCGGCCGCCGCCGGCGACGCGGCGCCCGAGGAGGACGTCGCCGAGCAGGACGTCGCGGACGAGGAGCCGGCGACGCAGGACGCCGAGGCCGACGAGCCGGGCCCCGACGCGCAGGCCGACGACGACGATGCCGACGCCGACGAAGCCGACGACGAGGAGTCCGACGCGGACGACGAGGCCGAGGTGGACCGCCGGGCGGCCAGCCGCGCCTGACCCCGCACCGACGACGGGAGCGTCCCCACCCGGGGGCGCTCCCGTCGCGCGTCAGCCCTCAGCGCAAGCGGTCGACAGCCCATCCGGGACCGTGGTTGCGTGACGCCATGGCGAGGTTCCTGGTACTGGGTGGGACGGCGTGGCTCGGCCGGGAGGTCGCCGAGCAGGCGCTGCGTGCGGGGCACGACGTCACCGTCCTGGCGCGCGGGGAGTCCGGTCCACCCCCGGCGGGCGCGCACGTCGTGACCGCCGACCGCAGCCACCCGGAAGCGTACGACCAGGCCGGCGGCGAGTGGGATGTCGTCGTCGACGTCGCACGCCAGCCCACCCACGTGCGTGGCGCGGTCGCCGCCCTCGGGCCCCGCACCGGGACGTGGGTCCTCGTCTCCTCCTGCTCGGTCTACGCCGGCCACGACCAGCCGGGAGCCGACGAGTCGGCACCGCTCCTCGAACCCTGCGAGGTCGACGAGGACGGCTTCGAGACCTACGGCGCACGCAAGGTCGCCTGCGAGCAGCACGTGCTCGCGGCCCTGCCCGACCGCGCCCTGGTCGCCCGGGCAGGCCTCATCGGCGGCCCCGGGGACGTCTCGGACCGCACCGGCTACTGGCCCCTGCGCTTTGCCCACCCGGCCACGACCGACGGCTCGGTCCTCGTCCCCGACATCCCGCTGACGACCCAGCTGGTCGACGCCCGGGACCTCGCGGCCTGGCTCGTCGGGGCCGGTGCGCAGGGCGCGACCGGTGTGGTGAACGCCTCCGGTCCGACGCTCCCCCTCGCCGAGCACCTCGCCACCGCGCGGCGGGTGGCCGGGCACGACGGTGACGTGGTCGCGGTCCCGCCGCAGTGGCTCGAGGACCACGGCGTGGCGCCGTGGAGCGGCGAGCGGTCCCTGCCGTTGTGGCTCCCGCTGCCGGAGTATGCCGGGTTCATGGCGCGCGACACCTCCGCCGCGGAGGCGCTCGGCCTGCTGACCCGGCCGCTGGAGGACACCCTGCGGGACGTGCTGGAGTGGGAGCTCCGGCAGGGGCCGGGGAGGCCGCGCCGGGCCGGGCTGTCCCCCGGTGACGAGCGCGAGCTGCTGGCCACCGCGCGGCACGACCTCGCCCCGTGAGCGGCGCACACGCGTGCTCCCGTGAAGTGGGTCTGCGCACCATGTCCGGGGCCACCGGGGGCCCGTAGCGTCGTCGGTCCGACAGGACGACCGGCAGGGGGAACGACGTGGACGCTGGGACCCGCGAGGTGCCGGTGGCCGGTGGTCCGCTGACGGTGCACGTGCTCGCGCAGGCGCCGGCCGAGGCTGGGACGGTCCTCGCGCTGCACAGCATCTCCTCGAACGGGCTGGCCTGGCGGCCGCTCGCCGCGACCCTGGCCGGCCGGGTGTCGGTGGTGGCGCCGGACATGCGCGGTCGGGCGGAGAGCTCAGGGCTGCGCTCCACCGGGCTCGCCGACCACGTCCGCGACGTGCTTGCCGTCGTCGACCACCTCGGCCTCGAGCGTCCCGTGCTCGCCGGCCACTCGATGGGCGCGTTCGTGGCCGCCCTGGCCGCGGCGAGCCGTCCCGACGTCGTGGGCGGCGTGCTGCTCGTCGACGGCGGCCTCTCCTACCCGAGCCCGGGCACCTTCGACGTGGACGAGGTGATCCACGGCATCATCGGCCCGGCCATGGACCGGCTGACCATGACCTTCGAGGACCCCGAGGCGCACCTCGGTCACTGGCGGGCGCACCCGACCCTGGGCCCCGCCCTGGCCGGCACGAACGGCGACGCGCTCGCGGCATACCTGCAGCACGACCTGGCCGGCGCACCGGGCGCCCTGCGCTCCTCCAGCTCGCTGGAGTGCGTCCGCGCCGACTGGACCGACATGATGAGCGACCCGGCCACCCTCGCGGCGGTGCACACCCTCCAGTGCCCGGCCGTGCTCGCCTGGGCCGCGCGTGGCCCGCTCGGGCTGGAGCCCGGCCTGTACTCCCCCGCCCGCCTGGCCGAGGCGCACCTGCCGGCGGACGTCCGCACCCTGAGGCTGGACTCCGACCACTACGGCACCCTGCTCGACCCGGCGAGCCTCGACGCGCTGGCCGACGCCCTCCTCACCCTCGTCTCTGGTCCACGATCCGGACGGCCCATCCACATCCCGGTCAGGTAACGGCATGTTTGGTCTCGGCAAACACCGCGTTACCTCTGGGAGGACCCTGACATGGCCACGCTGCGACTGGGCGACGACGCCCCCGACTTCACCGCCCAGACGACCGAGGGCGAGCTGAGCTTCCACGACTGGAAGGGCGACGGCTGGGCCGTCCTGTTCAGCCACCCGGCCGACTTCACGCCGGTGTGCACGACCGAGCTCGGCCGCGTGGCCCAGCTCAAGGACGAGTGGGCCCGCCGCAACACCAAGGTGCTCGCCGTCTCCGTCGACGCGCTGGAGGACCACGAGGCGTGGAAGGGCGACATCGAGGACGTCGCCGGGACGCCGGTCGACTACCCCATCGTCGCGGACGCCGACCGCAAGGTCGCCGAGCTGTACGACATGATCCACCCCGGCGCGGGCGACACCTCCCCCGTCCGCTCGGTCTTCCTCATCGACCCGGCCGGCAAGGTGCGCCTCTCGCTGACCTATCCCAAGAGCGCCGGTCGCAACTTCGACGAGATCCTGCGCGCCCTCGACGCCCTCCAGGTCAACGACGCCGGCCCGTTCTCCACGCCGGTCGACTGGCGCCAGGGCGAGCGGGTCATCGTGGCTCCCACCGTGACGACCGAGGACGCCCGGGCGCGGTTCGAGGACGTCGAGGAGGTCAAGCCCTACCTGCGCTACGCCGCGGCGCCCACCGCCTGAGGCGGTTCGCCCGGCGGAGCGGCCCGGCGCGGCATACGTTGTCCGGCATGAGCCAGAACGACGTCACCACGTTGACCGTCCCCGTCACGGGTGGGGACCTGCCGGCCGACCTCCACCTGCCAGCGAGCGGGCAGGGACCCGGCATCGTGCTGCTGCAGGAGATCTTCGGCGTCACCGAGTACATCAGCGGGCGCGCCCGCGACCTCGCCTCGCAGGGGTACGTCGTGCTCGTGCCCCACATCTACTGGCGGCTCGGCGACCAGGTCGTCTCCGAGGCGCAGGACGGCCTGCCCGAGGCCATGGGGCTGCTGCAGCGGCTGGACTGGGACGCGGCCGTCGATGACGCGTCGGCGGCGGTCGCCGCCCTGCGCGAGCGGGACGAGGTGCAGGGCCCGGTCGGGGTGCTCGGCTTCTGCTTCGGCGGCGGGCTCGCGTTCGCGGTCGCGGCCGCCACCGCGGACGACGGGGACGGTGCACGGCCCGACGCCCTGGTCAGCTACTACGGCTCGGCGCTGCCCGACCTGCTCGGCCAGGCGTCCAAGGTGACGCTCCCGAGCCTGCACCACTTCGGCCTGGCCGACGACTACATCCCGCAGGAGACGGTCCGCGAGATCGAGGACGCCGTCACCGGAGGTGGGCGGGACACGACGTTCCTGACGTATGCCGGTGCGGGTCACGCTTTCGACAACCCCTCGCCGCTGTTCCACCACGAGGAGGCGTCCACGCAGGCGTGGGTCGCCACGGAGCAGTGGCTGGCCGAGCACCTGCCCGTCTGAGGCCCGACCGTCGCAGGCCTCGAGCCGTCCGGGCGCCTGTGACGGGTCCCGGACGGCTCGTGACGTCAGGCGTCAGGCGTCGTCCGCCGGCCGCTGGGTCTGCGGGTTGGTGGACTCGTCGCGCACGGTGCCCTCACCCGTCAGGGTGTCGTGCCGCCCCGGCGTGCGGTCGTCCTCGGACGGCGCGTCGTGGGTCGGGTCCTCGGTGCTGAGCAGCGCCTCGAGCAGCGCGCCGCCGATCCGCCGGAAGGTCCGGCGCGGACGCTCGCGGTCGAGCACGGCCACCTCGAGCTGGGCCGCCGTGAGGTTCCGGTCGGCGCCGCCGGCCGGGTCCTTGCCGAGCTCGCCGACGGCCAGGGTGAGCGCCTCGCCCAGGCTCATCCCCGGGCGCCAGCGGTCCTTCAGGCCGGTCTCGATCGAGTCGGCCGCCCCACCCATCGCGACGAACCCGTGCTCGTCGGCGACGGAGCCGTCGTACGTCAGCCGGTAGATCTGGTCGTCGGCGTCGCTCTCGCCGACCTCGGCCACGACGATCTCGACCTCGTAGGGCTTGGACTCCTGGGTGAAGACCGTGCCCAGGGTCTGCGCGTAGGCGTTGGCCAGGCCGCGGGCGGTGACGTCGGTGCGGTCGTAGGAGTAGCCCCGCAGGTCGGCGTACCGCACGCCGGCCACCCGCAGGTTCTCGAACTCGTTGTACTTGCCGACCGCCGCGAACGCGATCCGGTCGTAGATCTCAGAGACCTTGTGCAGCGCCCGGGACGGGTTCTCAGCGACGAACGCGATCCCCTTGTCGTAGCCGAGGACGACGACCGACCGGCCACGGGCGATGCCCTTGCGCGCGTAGTCAGCCCGGTCCTTCATCAGCTGCTCGGGCGAGACGTAGAACGGCATGCTGCTCATCGCGCACCTCCCGGGTTGCCCTGGCGTCCGGCGATCACGGACTCGACCACCCCGCGCAGCGCCTCGTCGGCGGCGAACCGCACGCCCTCGAGGTCGACGACGGCCACGGTCGGCCAGATCCGCCGGCCCACGTCGGGGCCACCGGTCGCCGAGTCGTCGTCGGCGGCGTCGTAGAGCGCCTCGACGACCACCCGCACGGCGTCGTCGGCGGACAGGCCCGGGCGCCACAGCTTCTTCAGCGACCCGCGGGCGAACAGCGAGCCCGAGCCCACGCTGTGGTGGTCGTGCTCCTCGTAGCAGCCGCCGGTCACGTCGTAGGAGAAGATCCGGCCGAGGTTCCGGTCGAGGTCGTACCCGGCGAACATCGGGACCACCGCGAGGCCCTGCATGGCCATGCCGAGGTTGGCGCGGATCATCGAGGCGAGCCGGTTGGCCTTGCCCTCGAGCGAGAGCAGCGTGCCCTCGATCTTCTCGTAGTGCTCCAGCTCGACCTGGAAGAGCTTGACCAGCTCGATGGCCAGGCCCGCGGTGCCGGCGATGCCGACCGCGGAGTACTCGTCGGCCGCGAAGACCTTCTCCATGTCGCGGTTGGCGATGAGGTTGCCCATGGTGGCGCGGCGGTCGCCCGCCATCACGACGCCGCCGTCGAAGGTGGCGGTGACGATCGTCGTGCCGTGCGGCGCCTCGAGCGAGCTGCCCGGGGGCAGCGCCCGGCGCGACGGGAGCAGGTGGGGGGCGTGCGCCCCGACGAACTCGGTGAACGAGGACGAGCCCGTGGACAGGTATGCCGCGGGCAGGCGCCCCGCGCCGGCGTCCGTGGTCACTGGCCGCCCTTCTGGACGAACCCGCGGACGAACTCCTCGGCGTTGGACTCGAGCACGCCGTCGATCTCGTCGAGGACGCTGTCGATGTCGGAGTCGAGGTTCTCCTTGCGGGCGCTCGCCTCGGGCGAGGCCGGGGTGGGCTCCGGCGCCTCGTCCGGCGCGTCGTCCCGGCGCTGTGGTCGGCTCTGCTCCTGGCTCGGCATCTGGCGTGACCTCCCGCTCGTGCTGCTGCTCCGTCGACGCTGCTGCGCCGCGTGCCTCCAACCTAGTGCGACCCTAACCCGATGCCGAGGCCAACTCGCGCAGGAGGGTGGCGGCGTCCGGACTGCGGTCGAGCAGCGCGCCGACACCGGCCTTGGTGCCGCGCAGCGGCTCGAGCATCGGCACCCGCTGCAGCGAGCTCTGGCCGGGGATGTCGAAGATGACCGAGTCCCACGACGCGGCGGCGATCTGGTCGGAGTACTTCTCCAGGCACTTGCCGCGGAAGTAGGCGCGGGTGTCGGTCGGCGGCTCGTGCACCGCGTCCAGCACCTCGTCGTCCTTGACCAGCTCCTCGAACCGGCCGGCGGCCCGCAGCTTGTGGAAGATGCCCTTGTCGGGCCGCACGTCGGACCACTGGATGTCGACGGCGCGCAGCCGGGAGTCGGACCACTCGAGGCCGTCGCGGTCGATGTACCCCTGCAGCACCTGAAGCTTGCCGACCCAGTCGACCTCGCGGGCGGCCTCACGCGGGTCGCGCTCGAGCTTGTCCAGCACGAGCGCCCACCAGCGCATGACCTCCGCGGTGTCCTCGTCGAGCTCCCCGGCATACCGGCGCTCGAGGTAGCGCTCCGCGAGCCCGTGGTAGCGCCACAGGAGCTGCACCGCGGTCAGCTTCGTGCCGTCGCGCAGCTCGATGAGCTCGCGGCACGTGGGGTCGTGGCTGACGCGCTGGAGCGTCGAGACCGGCCGTGCGACGGTGAGGTCGACGTCGATCGCGCGGTCCTCGATCATCGCCAGCACCAGCGAGGTGGTGCCGAGCTTGAGCAGGTTCGCGACGTCGCAGTGGTTGGCGTCGCCGATGATCACGTGCAGCCGCCGGTAGAGATCGGCCACGGCGTGCGGCTCGTCGCGGGTGTTGATGATCGGCCGCTTGAGCGTCGTCTCCAGCCCGACCTCGACCTCGAAGAAGTCGCTGCGCTGGCTGAGCTGGAACCCGGGGTTGCGCGAGTCGACGCCGATACCGACCCGGCCGGAGCCGGTGAAGACCTGGCGGGCGACGAAGAACGGCACCAGGTGGCGGACGATGTCGGTGAAGGGCGTCTCGCGCCGCATGAGGTAGTTCTCGTGCGTGCCGTAGGACTGGCCCTTGCCGTCGGTGTTGTTCTTGTAGAGGTTGACGCCGGGCGGGACGGCCGACAGCCGGCGCACGGCCTCGGCCATGATGAGCTCGCCGGCGCGGTCGAAGGCCACCGCCGCCCGCGGAGAGGTGACCTCGGGCGAGGAGTACTCGGGGTGGGCGTGGTCGACGTAGAGGCGGGCGCCGTTGGTGAGGACGACGTTCGCCAGCGTGGGGTCCTCCTCGTCGGTGAGCTGGCTGGCGTCGGCCAGCGCACGCGCCATGTCGAAGCCGCGCGCGTCCCGCAGTGGCGCCTCGTCGGCGTAGTCCCAGGAGGCGTGGGCTGCGCGGATGCCCTGCATCGACGCGTAGGCGTTGACCACCTGGCCGGACAGGATCATGGGGTTGGCGGCCGGGTCGCCCGGCACGGAGATGCCGTACTCGGTCTCGATCCCCATCACACGGCGCACGGTCACGGTCCCACCCTAGGTGAGAGACTTCCGCTCCATGCGCCACTCCCCTGCTGCGATGCCCGTGCGGCTCGCAGCGCTGACGGCCCTGCTCGACCTCGTCCTCGAGAGGCCGGTCGAGCGGCTGACCCCCGACGAGATCGCAGCGCGGCGCGGCCGGACCTACCCCGCGCGGCCACCCTTCACGTGGGTGACCGGTCCGGTCGAGCGGTCCGTCGGCATCACGTACGGCACCGCACCGGCGCGCGACGGGTACGACGTCCCGCTGCGCATCTACCGTCCCCGCGCGGTGCGGGACACCGACACCGACGTCCCGGTGGTCGTCTTCCTCCACGGCGGCGGGTTCGTCGAGGGCAACGTGGTCGCCTACGACCCGCTGTGCACCCACCTCGCCGCGCGGGTGCGGGCCGTCGTCGTCAGCGTCGACTACCGCCTCGCCCCGGAGCACCGGGCACCCACCGCGGCCCTCGACGCGTACGACGCCACCTCGTGGGTCTCCCTCCAGGGCTCGGTCCTGCGCGCCGACACCTCGCGGATGGCGGTGGTCGGGGACAGCGCCGGCGGGGCGCTGGCAGCGGTGACCGCGCAGCTGATGCGCGACCTCGGCGGCTCGCCCCTGCGCCACCAGGCCCTCATCTACCCCTCGACCGACATGACCCTCGGCTCGCCGTCGATCTCCGAGCACGCGCACGCCCCGATGCTCACCCTCGAGAGCATCCTGGCGTTCCGCGCGCACTACGCGCCCCGCGAGGCCGACTGGCGCGAGCCGCTGGTGTCGCCGCTCTTCGGGCGGCTCGACGGGCTTCCGCCGGCCCTGGTGCAGACGGCAGACCTCGACCCGATCCGGGACGACGGCGTGCGGTATGCCGCGGCGCTGCGGGCTGCGGGGGTCCCTGTCCGGCACACCAACTACGAGCGGGTGCCGCACGGCTTCGCCTCGATGCCCGGTGCGACCCCGGCCGGGCGCCGCCACCGGGCCGAGCTCGTCGCCGAGCTGCGCGCCCACCTGTACCCGGCGACCGTCCCGGATCAGGGCGACCCGGGCTAGGCTCGACCCGATCCGCCACGGACCGAGCCCCCCACGGACCCACCGGGAGACGCATTGCGCGACATCGTGATCTTCAGCGGAAGCGCCCACCGCGCCCTGGCCCACCGCATCTGCGGGGCGCTCGGCGTCGACCTCTCCCCGGTGGAGATCAAGCGGTTCAGCAACGACTGCCTCCAGGCGCAGCTGCTGGCCAACTGCCGCCAGCGCGACGTCTACATCGTCCAGCCGCTGGTGCCGCCGACGCAGGAGCACCTCATGGAGCTGCTGCTCATGGTCGACGCGGCGCGGGGCGCGTCCGCGGCGCAGATCACCGCGGTGATCCCGCACTACGCGTACGCCCGCTCGGACAAGAAGGACGCGTCGCGCATCTCCCTCGGCGGCCGCCTGGTGGCCGACATGCTCGTCGCGGCAGGCGTCCACCGGGTGCTCACCATGACGCTGCACGCGCCCCAGGTCCACGGGTTCTTCTCGGTGCCGGTCGACCACCTCACGGCGATCGGCGTGCTGGCCGACCACTTCCGAGGGACCGACCTCACCGACTCCGTCGTCGTCTCCCCCGACCTCGGCAACGCCAAGACCGCCACCCAGTTCGCCCGGCTCCTCGGGCTGCCGGTCGCGGCCGGGAGCAAGCAGCGACTGGCGGACGACCGGGTCGTCATCGACTCGATCGTGGGCGACGTGGCCGGCCGCCGGGCGATCGTCCTCGACGACGAGATCGCGACCGGCGGCTCGATCGTGGAGCTGCTCGAGCGGCTCAAGGACCTCGGGTGCACTCGGGCGGACGTCGCCTGCACGCACGGGCTGTTCGCCGGGCACGCGGTCGAGCGGCTGCGGGAGCACCCGATGGTGGGCGAGGTCGTCACCACCGACACCGTGCCCGCCCCCACGGGGTGGCCGGAGCTGCGCGTGCGGACCGTCGCCCAGCTGTTCGCCGAGGCCATCAGCCGGATCCACGCGGGTGAGTCCGTCAGCAGCCTGTTCGACGGCGTCGACCCCACGCACGCGCCCCCGCAGGCCACCCTCTTCGACCGGGTGCACTGATGGCCGGCGCGTTCCCGGCTGCGCGCCGGCTCGTCGAGGGGTGGTCCGCCTGAAGGCCAGGGCCGCCGCGTTCCTCGTCGACTCCGCCTTCGTGCTGCTGTTCGCCACCGTCGGCCGGGCCAGCCACCGCGAGGGTCTCACCGTGTCGGGCGTGCTCGAGGTCGCGTGGCCGTTCCTCGTCGCGCTCGCCGTGGGCTGGGTCGCGGCCACGCGGCTGCGTGGCTGGCCGGTCGGCGTCCCCGGCGCGGAGGTGGTCTGGCTGGTCACGGTCGTGCTGGGCCTCGGGCTGAGGGTGCTGTCCGGTGGCGGCTTCGCCTGGTCGTTCGGGGTCGTCACCCTGCTCGTGCTCGGCCTGTTCCTCGTGGGCTGGCGGTGCGCCGTGGCGGTCCTGCGGTTCGGCGGCGAGGGCCTCGCCCGGTGGTCGGCCAGGGCGACGGACCGCCGCTGAGGGCGCGGTCCAGCGGGCCGCAACGCCCAGAGGTGGCGCGACACGGGCGGGTTTGAGTTTGGTAAGGCTTACCTAATAACGTGCCCTGCGTGAGCCTGCACCCCACCCCGTCACACGAGGCGACGCGCCCCCGGGCCGTGACCCGGTTCGCCGCCTCGCTCGCCGAGCACGGCGACCGCTGCGCCGTGTGGACGCCCGAGGGCCCGGTGACGTATGCCGACCTGGCGGCGCGCGTCGAGGACGCCGGCTGCGCGCTCGGGACCGGACGACGCCTGGTACTGCTGGCAGCGGAGAACTCGCTCGACTTCCTCGTCACCTACCTCGGTGCCCTGGCAGCAGGCCACGTCCCGCTGGTCGTGCCGGGCGACCGTCCCCAGCACCACGCGTCCCTCGTCGACCGGTACTCCCCCGACGTCGTGGCCTCGCGCGACGGTGCCAGCTGGCGGGTGTCCCCCCTGACCGCCGAGCCGGGCCACGAGCTGCACCCCGACCTCGCGCTGCTCCTGCCGACCTCCGGCTCCACGGGGTCGCCCAAGCTCGTCCGGCTGTCCCACGAGAACCTCGACAGCAACGCCCTGGCCATCGCCGAGGCCCTGCGCATCCGCGCCGATGACCGGGCGGCCACCACCCTGCCGCTGCACTACTGCTACGGCCTGTCCGTGGCCCACAGCCACCTCGCGGTCGGGGCCTCGCTCGTCCTCACCGACCTCTCCGTCGTCGCGCCGTGCTTCTGGCGGCTCGTCGACGACGCCGGTGTCACCACCATCGCCGGGGTCCCCCACACGTTCGAGCTGCTCGACCGCAGCGGGTTCGCCGAGCGCGAGCACCCCAGCCTGCGGGTGGTGACCCAGGCCGGCGGCCGGCTCGCGCCCGAGGCCGTGCGCCGGTATGCCGCGCTGGGCCGTTCGCGCGGCTGGGACCTGTTCGTCATGTACGGCCAGACCGAGGCGACCGCGCGGATGGCGGTCCTGCCGCCGGAGCTGCTGGACTCCCACGCCGGCACGGTCGGGCGCCCGGTCCCGGGTGGGCGGTTCCGGCTCGACCCGCTGTCCGAGCTCGAGTGCGGCCTCGGCGAGCTCGTCTACTCGGGCCCCAACGTCATGCTCGGGTATGCCGAGCACCCCGGCGACCTCGCGCGCGGCCGGGACGTCACCGAGCTGCGCACGGGCGACCTCGGGCACCTGCGTCCCGACGGGACGGTGGAGGTGGTCGGACGCCGCAGCCGCTTCGCCAAGGTCGTCGGCCTGCGGATCGACCTCGACCGGGCCGAGCGCGACCTGGCCGACGCCGGGGTCCGCGCCCACTGCGTCGACCTCGGCGACGCCCTGGGCGTCCTGACCGCCGAGCCGGGCTCCGGTGAGACGGTGACGGCCACGCTCACCGGCCGGCACGGCATACCCGCCAGCGGCGTCGTCGTGCTCGACGGGACGGACGTGCTCGTGCTGCCCACGGGCAAGCCCGACTACCCGGGCATGGCCGCGCTCGTCGAGGCGCACCGCTCCCGCGCCGCGCTCGAGGAGGCGGCCGAGACCAGGGCCCCGGACGGGCCCTCGCCACGAGCCGTGGCGGAGCTCTACCGCGACCTGCTCGACGCCCCCGCAGCCGACGAGCGGGCGAGCTTCGTCGACCTCGGCGGCGACTCGCTGTCGTACGTGGAGGTGTCCCTGCGGCTCGAACGGCTGCTCGGCGCGTTGCCGGCCGGCTGGCACCTGCTCTCCCCCACCGAGCTGGTCACGGCAGCCCGGCGCTCGCGTCCCGGTGCGGGGGCGGCGGCCGCGGGTGACCGCGCGGTCCCGCGCTGGCGACGCGGTTGGCACGCTGTGGAGACGAGCGTCGTCGTGCGGGCCGCGGCGGTCCTGCTCATCCTGGCCAACCACACCCACCTGTCCTTCGTGCCCGGCGGGGCGCACACCCTGCTGGCGCTGGCGGGCTTCAACCTTGCGCGGTTCCAGCTGACCGCACGCCCGCGTGCCGAGCGCGCCAAGGGGATCGTGCGGAGCGCCCTGCGGATCTGGGCGCCGAGCGCGCTGTGGATCGCGGCGGTGGCCGTCACCCTCGGGACGTACGACTGGCGCAACGTGCTGCTCCTCAACCAGGTGCTCGGGGACTGGGCCCGCTGGTCGCCGCACTGGCACTACTGGTTCGTCGAGGCACTGGTCGCCCTGCTGCTGGGAGCGACGCTCCTGCTGTCGGTGCCCGCCCTCGACCGGTGGGAGCGGCGGTTCCCCTTCGCCTTCCCCATGGCGCTCGTCGGCGTCGGCCTGCTCACGCGCTACGACGTGGTGGTGCCGGACGCCGGGCCGTACCGCGGCGCGAACGCGTACGTGCTGATCTGGCTGTTCGCCACCGGCTGGGCTGCGGCGCGGGCCTGCACGGTGCCGCAGCGGCTGCTCGTGTCGGCGGTGCCGCTGCTCACGCTGCCCGGCTTCTGGCCGAGCATGCCGATGCGCGGCCCGACCGTCGCGCTCGGGGTGCTCGCGCTGGTCTGGCTGCCGGCCGTGCGGCTGCCCGGGTGGCTGGCGCGCTGCGGCTCGGCGGTCGCGGCTGCCTCGCTGTTCGTCTACCTGACCCACTTCGTGGTCTACCCGCACCTCATGGCGTACAGCTCGGTGCTGGCCATGGCCGCCTCGATCGCCGTCGGCATCGCCTACCACCGCGGCTGGACCTGGCTGGAGGCTCGCGCTCGCGGCCTGCTGCCCCGGGTCCGGACGCGCGTCGCCCGGGCCCGCGGCGTGCGGACCCGGGCGGGCGTCAGCGGCTAGAGGTACTGGCCGGTGTTGGCGACGTTGTCGATCGAGCGAGACGTTGCGCCTCCGTGCCGCTCCGCTACAGGTACTGGCCGGTGTTGGCGACGTTGTCGATGGACCGGCCCGGCTCCGTGCCGCTCTTGCCGGTGACGAGCGTGCGGATGTAGACGATCCGCTCGCCCTTCTTGCCGGAGATGCGGGCCCAGTCGTCGGGGTTGGTCGTGTTCGGGAGGTCCTCGTTCTCCTTGAACTCGTCCACGCAGCTGGCGAGCAGGTGGTCGACCCGGATGCCCTTGGCGCCGACGGTGAGGAAGTCCTTGATGGCCATCTTCTTCGCCCGGTCGACGATGTTCTGGATCATCGCGCCGCTGTTGAAGTCCTTGAAGTACAGGACCTCCTTGTCGCCGTTGGCGTAGGTCACCTCGAGGAACCGGTTGTCCTCGATCTCGGAGTACATCCGCTCGACCGTTGCGGTGATCATGGCGTCGACCGTTGCCTGCGGTGACCCGCCGTGCTCGGCCAGGTCGTGCTCGTGCAGCGGCAGGTCCGCGGTCAGGTACTTCGTGAAGATGTCGCGGGCGCTCTCGGCGTCCGGGCGCTCGATCTTGATCTTCACGTCGAGGCGGCCGGGTCGCAGGATCGCCGGGTCGATCATGTCCTCGCGGTTCGAGGCGCCGATGACGATGACGTTCTCGAGCCGCTCGACGCCGTCGATCTCCGACAGCAGCTGCGGGACGATCGTCGTCTCCACGTCGGAGGAGACGCCCGAGCCGCGCGTGCGGAACAGGCTGTCCATCTCGTCGAAGAACACGACGACCGGCGTGCCACCGGACGCCTTCTCCCGGGCCCGCTGGAAGATCAGCCGGATGTGCCGCTCGGTCTCGCCCACGTACTTGTTGAGCAGCTCGGGGCCCTTGATGTTGAGGAAGAAGGACTTGCCGACCGGCTTGCCCTCCCGCTCGGCGACCTTCTTCGCCAGGCTCGCGGCCACCGCCTTGGCGATCAGCGTCTTGCCGCAGCCGGGCGGCCCGTAGAGCAGGACGCCCTTCGGCGGCTTGAGCTGGTGCTCGGTGAACAGGTCCGGGTGCAGGTACGGGAGCTCGACGGCGTCGCGGATGGCCTCGATCTGCCCGGCCAGGCCCCCGATGTCCTCGTAGTCGATGTCGGGCACCTCCTCGAGCACCAGCTCGGCCACCTCGGCCTTGGGGATGCGCTCGTAGACGAACCCGGAGCGGGACTCCAGCATGAGGGCGTCACCGACGCGGATCGGCTCCCCCTCGAGGGAGTCGGCGATCCGGCAGACGCGCTCCTCGTCGGCGTGGGCGACGACCAGCACGCGCCCGTCGCCGAGCATCTCCTTGATCATCACGACCTCGCCGGTGCGCTCGTACCCGCACGTGGCGACGACGTTCATGGCCTCGTTGAGCCGCACCTCGCGCCCGGCGGACAGCTCTGCGGGGTCGACGGCCGGGCTCACGGCCACGTGCATCTTGCGGCCGCCGGTGAGGATGTCCACCGTGGCGTCGTCGTAGGACTCCAGGACGACGCCGTAGGCCGCGGGCGGCTGCGCGAGCCGGTCCACCTCGGACTTCAGGGTCACGATCTGCTCGCGCGCCTCCTTGAGCGTGCGGACGAGCCGCTCGTTCTGGGAGGAGATGGTCGCGAGGTTCGACTGCAGCTGCAGGACCTTGGTCTCGAGCTCGCGGGATCGAGCCGGCGCGTCGGCGAGTCGCTGGCGCAGGGCGGCGACCTCCTCGGCGAGGAGCTCGGCCTGGCGGCGCTCGTCGGACGGGTCGTGGCGGTGCTGGTCGGTCATGTCGGCTCCCTCGGTGGCGATCGACGTACCCACCGGCCGCAATAGTGCGACCGATGACCCAACCTAACGCGCTACTCCTCGGTCGTCGTGGAGGTTTGCGTCACAGAACGGCGAAGGCGCCGGATCTTCTTGTCTGATGGGACGCGTTCGCCCAGCTGTTCGGCCGAGAACTCCGCCTCCTGGCCGAATGCCGTGGTGTCACCGGGCGTGGCGCCGGCGTCGCCGTCCTCGCCGTAGGCGCCCTTCGCGGGCCGCCGCTTGCGCAGCGGCGGGGTGACCCCCGGGGCGAGCCGGCGGGTCGTGATGAGGAAGCCGGTGTGGCCGTGCATGCGGTGCTGCGGGCGCACGGCGAGACCCTCGAGGTGCCAGCCCCGGACGAGGGACTCCCACGCCTCCGGCTCGGTGTAGCCGCCGTGGTCCCGGATCGCCTCGGCGACCCGGGACAGCTGGGTGGCGGTCGCGACGTAGCAGATGAGCACGCCACCGGGCAGCAGCGCCTGCGACACGACGTCGAGGCACTCCCACGGTGCGAGCATGTCGAGGACGACGCGGTCCACGGTCCCCGGCTCGACGGTGCGGGGCAGCTCCTCCACGAGGTCGCCCACGGTGACCGTCCACGCGGGGTGGTCCACCCCGAAGAACGCCCGGGCGTTGCCCTTCGCGATGTCCGCGAAGTCCTCGCGACGCTCGAAGGAGTGCAGCGTGCCGTGCTCGCCGACGGCGCGCAGCAGCGACATCGACAGAGCTCCGGACCCCACTCCGGCCTCGACGACGTGGGCACCGGGGAAGACGTCGGCCATCGTCACGATCTGGCCGGCGTCCTTGGGGTAGACGACCGCGGCCCCGCGCGGCATCGACATCACGTAGTCGGAGAGCAGCGGGCGCAGGGCGAGGTACTCGACACCCGCGGTGTTGCGCACGACCGAGCCGTCGGGAGCGCCGATGAGGTCGTCGTGGGCCAGCCGCCCCCGGTGCGTGTGGAACTCGCGGCCGGGCTCGAGGGTGATCGTGTGCAGCCGGCCCTTCGGGTCGGTCAGCTGGACCCGCTCCCCCACGCCGAACGGCCCGCGGCGCAGGTCGGCACCGACGGCCGCTGAGGTGGAGGTGGTGGTGTCCTGCGGCCCGGTGGTCATGGGCCGGGAGTCTAGTTGCGCTCCGCGGCCGCGTTGATCCGGTCGACGCTCGTGACGCCCCACGCCCGGCCGCCGCTGGTGAGGACGACCGTCCCGGACCCGGTCTGCTGCATCGCGGCGACGACCACCTCGACGCCGTCCTGGGGTCCGGCGTCGACGACGTTGGCGTCCGGCACCCGGAAGACGGCGGCGCTGACCGGCGCCTGACGGTCGAGGTCGTGGTGCAGGGCGAGGTCCATCGCGCCGAACACCAGGCAGGGCACGCCCCGCTCGTCCGTCGTGAGCACGATGTCGGGGTGGTCGAGGGCCATGCCGACGGTGCTGTCGGGGGCGACGACGACGGCACGCTCGGCGACGTCCTGCACCCGGAGCCGGCCGAGCTTGCCCAGGGCGGTGCCGCGGCGGACCGACTCGCTCGCGCCGGCCCACAGCACCGAGGCGATCACCAGCACCCAGATCGAGCCGAACCCGATGCCCTGACCCAGCGCGACCGGCCGGACGAAGAACCACAGGACGACGAGGACGGTCACGACGCGGCCGCACCAGCCCGCGACGACGGCGCCCTTGTTGCGGTCCCCCGTCGCCTTCCAGACCAGGCACTCCACGACCTGGCCACCGTCCAGCGGCATGCCCGGGAGGAGGTTGAGCACGGCGAGGCTGCCGTTGATGATGACCATGCCCTCGACGAGGCGGTGGGTGAGGTCGCCGGTCACGACCGGCGCCACGGCATACGCCAGGAGTGCCAGGGCGGCGTTGGCCAGCGGGCCGGCCGCCGCCACGGCGGCCATCCGCCCCGGGGTCGAGCGCACGGCCTCCATGGAGGTGTGGCCGCCCCACACGTTCGCCACGATCCGCAGCACCGGCATGCCGAAGGCGCGGGCCGTCACGGCGTGGGCGGCCTCGTGGGCGAGGACGCAGACGAGAAGCAGCAGCGCCTGCAGGACCCCGACCCCGATGCCGAACAGCGGGCGGGTCGTCAGCACCGGGCCGGCCACGACGGCGATGATCACCACCGCGATGAGGAACCAGCTCGGCGCGAGGTAGACGGGGATCCCGGCGACGCGGGCGATCCGCACGCCGTGCCCGGACTCCTCGGCCTCACGGGCGGCGGGGGCGCTCATGCGGGAACCCTACGTGAACACCGCCGACGCCCCGGCCCGGGCATGGGCGATACTTGGCGGGTGCCTGGAACCGTGACACATCGCCCTGACGTGACCGACGAGCTGGGGGCTGCCCTGCGCGAGCGGATCCTCGTGATGGACGGCGCCATGGGCACCATGATCCAGCGGGAGGGGCTGGCCGAGGAGGACTACCGCGGCGAGCGGTTCGCCGACTGGGCCGACGACCTCAAGGGCAACAACGACCTCCTGTCGCTCACCCAGCCGGGCGTCATCCGCGGCATCCACGACGCCTACCTCGAGGCGGGCGCCGACCTGGTCGAGACGAACACCTTCAACGCCCAGCGCATCTCGCTGGCCGACTACGGCATGTCCGACCTCGCCTACGAGATGAACGTCGCGGCCGCCCGCCTGGCCCGCGAGGCGTGCGACGCCATGACCGCGCGCACGCCCGACCGCCCGCGGTGGGTGCTCGGCGCGCTCGGTCCCACGAACCGCACGGCCTCCATCTCCCCCGACGTCAACGACCCGGGCAAGCGCAACGTCAGCTACGACGAGCTGGTCGAGGCGTACCTCGAGCAGGCGCGCGGCCTCGTCGACGGCGGCGCGGACGTCCTCATCGTCGAGACGATCTTCGACACCCTCAACGCCAAGGCCGCGATCTACGCGCTCGAGACCCTCTTCGAGGAGCACGACCGCCGCTGGCCGGTCATCATCTCCGGCACCATCACCGACGCCTCCGGCCGCACCCTGTCGGGGCAGGTCACCGAGGCCTTCTGGCACAGCGTCCGCCACGCCCGGCCGCTGGCGGTGGGCCTCAACTGCGCGCTCGGTGCCGCCGAGATGCGCCCGTATGCCGCGGAGCTGGCGCGCGTGGCCGACACCTTCGTGTCGTGCTACCCGAACGCCGGGCTGCCCAACCACTTCGGCGAGTACGACGAGACGCCGGACGCCATGGCCGCGGTGGTCGGCGAGTTCGCGCAGGCCGGGCTGGTCAACCTGCTCGGCGGGTGCTGCGGCACCACCCCCGACCACATCAAGGCGATCGCCGAGGCAGCCGCGGGGGAGCAGCCGCGGGTGCCCGGGGAGGCCTCGCCGGCCCTGCGCCTCTCCGGCCTGGAGCCGCTGACCGTCACCGAGGAGTCGCTCTTCGTCAACGTCGGCGAGCGGACCAACATCACCGGCTCCGCGCGGTTCCGCAAGCTCATCCAGGCGGAGGACTACCCCACCGCGCTCAACGTCGCCCGGCAGCAGGTCGAGGCCGGCGCGCAGGTCATCGACGTCAACATGGACGAGGGGATGATCGACGGCGTCGCGGCGATGGACCGGTTCCTCAAGCTGGTCGCCTCCGAGCCGGACATCTCCCGTGTGCCGCTGATGATCGACTCCTCGAAGTGGGAGGTCATCGAGGCCGGCCTCAAGTGCGTGCAGGGCAAGCCGATCGTCAACTCCATCTCCATGAAGGAGGGCGTCGAGAAGTTCGTCGAGCAGGCCCGCCTGTGCCGCAAGTACGGCGCGGCCGTCGTGGTGATGGCGTTCGACGAGGAGGGCCAGGCTGACAGCCTCGAGCGGCGCAAGGTGATCTGCAAGAGGGCCTACGACATCCTCACCCAGGAGGTCGGCCTGCCCGCAGAGGACATCATCTTCGACCCCAACATCTTCGCGGTGGCCACGGGCATCGAGGAGCACGCGGCATACGGCACCGACTTCATCGAGGCCACGCGCTGGATCAAGGAGAACCTCCCCGGCGCACTCGTCTCCGGCGGCGTCTCCAACGTCTCGTTCTCGTTCCGCGGCAACAACCCGGTGCGTGAGGCGATCCACGCGGTCTTCCTCTTCCACGCCATCCGGGCCGGCATGGACATGGGCATCGTCAACGCCGGCGCCCTCGTCGTCTACGACGAGATCGACGCCGAGCTGCGCGAGCGGATCGAGGACGTCGTCCTCAACCGCCGCCCCGACTCGACCGAGCGGCTGCTCGAGATCGCCGACCGCTTCAACAGCAGCGGCGAGGCGGCCGAGGAGAAGACCGAGGAGTGGCGGTCGCTGCCCGTCGAGGAGCGGATCACGCACGCCCTCGTCAAGGGCATCGACGACCACGTCGAGGCCGACACCGAGGAGCTGCGCGCCCTCATCGAGGAGCGCGGCGGCCGCCCGATCGAGGTCATCGAGGGCCCGCTCATGGACGGCATGAACGTCGTCGGCGACCTGTTCGGCAGCGGCAAGATGTTCCTGCCGCAGGTGGTGAAGTCGGCGCGCGTCATGAAGAAGGCCGTCGCCTACCTCATCCCGTACATCGAGGCCGAGAAGACCGACGCCCCCAAGCGCGCCAAGGGCAAGGTCGTCATGGCCACGGTCAAGGGCGACGTCCACGACATCGGCAAGAACATCGTCGGCGTGGTGCTGCAGTGCAACAACTACGACGTCGTCGACCTCGGCGTCATGGTGCCCGCGCAGAAGATCCTCGACGCGGCCAAGGCCGAGAACGCCGACGTCATCGGCCTCTCCGGGCTCATCACGCCCAGCCTGGACGAGATGGTCAACTTCGCCGCCGAGATGGAGCGACAGGGCTTCGACCTTCCGTTGCTCATCGGCGGGGCGACCACCTCGCGCGCGCACACGGCCGTCAAGGTCGACCAGCGCTACCACGGTCCCGTCGTGTGGGTGAAGGACGCGTCGCGGTCCGTCCCCGTGGTGTCGCAGCTGCTGTCGGACGAGCAGCGCCCGAGGCTCATGGCCCAGGTCGAGGCCGACTACGACTCGCTGCGCGCCCGCCACGCCGCCAAGGCCACCGAGCGCCCGCTGGTCCCCATCGAGCAGGCACGGGCGCACGCCACGCCGATCGACTGGACGGCATACCACCCGCCCGTGCCGCACCTGGTGGCCGCGCAGGAGAAGGAGCTGCTCCGGCGCCAGTCCGGTACGCGCGGGAAGATCCCGACCCAGTTCGTGAAGACCTTCCACGAGTACCCGCTCGCCGAGCTGCGCGAGTACATCGACTGGGGGCCGTTCTTCCTCGCCTGGGAGATGAAGGGGCGCTTCCCCGACATCCTCAACAACCCCGCCACCGGCGAGGCGGCGACCCGGCTGTGGCAGGACGCGCAGGAGATGCTCGACCGGGTCGTCGAGGAGCGCTGGCTGCGCGCCGAGGGCGTCATCGGGCTGTTCCCCGCCAACGCCGTTGGCGACGACATCGAGGTGTACACCGACGAGAGCCGCGAGCACGTCGCGACGACGCTGCACACGCTGCGCCAGCAGGGGAGCCACCGCGAGGGCGTGCCCAACCGGGCCATGTCCGACTTCGTCGCGCCGCGGGAGTCGGGCCTGTCCGACCACGTCGGGGCCTTCGCGGTCACGGCCGGGCTCGGGTCGCAGGAACGGGTCATGCAGCTCAAGGCCGAGGGCGACGACTACAGCGCGATCATGCTCGAGGCCCTCGCCGACCGGCTGGCCGAGGCGTTCGCCGAGCGCATGCACGAGCGCGTCCGCCACGACTTCTGGGGCTACGCGCCCGACGAGCACCTGACGGGCGACGACCTCATCGCCGAGAAGTACACCGGGATCCGCCCTGCGCCCGGCTACCCCGCCTGCCCCGACCACACCGAGAAGGAGCTCCTCTGGGACCTGCTGGGGGTCCAGGAGAAGACCGGGATCGAGCTCACCGAGTCGATGGCCATGTGGCCGGGGGCCTCGGTGTCGGGCTGGTACTTCTCGCACCCGCAGTCGCAGTACTTCGTCGTGGGACGGCTCGGGCGGGACCAGGTCGAGGACTACGCGGAGCGCAAGGGCTGGAGCCTGGCCGAGGCCGAGCGCTGGCTGTCCCCCAACCTCGGCTACATCCCGGAGGACTGACGCGGTCGCGGTGTGCCTCGACGAGCCTGTCGGTGACGCCGCATAGCGTGTGACCCATGGTTCCCGCCCTGTCCCCGAGCCGAGCGTCGGACTTCAAGCAGTGCCCCCTGCTCTACCGCTTCCGCGCCGTCGACAAGCTGCCCGCCCCGCCCTCGCCCGCGGCGGCCCGTGGCACGCTCGTCCACGCCGTGCTGGAGCGGCTCTTCGACCTGCCGCCCGAGCAGCGGACCCCCTCGGCCGCGGCCGAGCTGGTCGGACCGCAGTGGCAGCAGCTGGTCGAGCAGGAGCCCGAGCTCGCCGAGA
Source organism: Phycicoccus sp. 3266 (assembly GCF_031456495.1). NCBI lineage: Bacteria > Bacillati > Actinomycetota > Actinomycetes > Micrococcales > Intrasporangiaceae > Phycicoccus > Phycicoccus sp. 3266. Next base: position 535,052 of record NZ_JAVDUW010000003.1, read on the forward strand.
TGATCGCCGGGGACGAACAGCGCACCCTCGACTCGTGGTTCGGTGAGGCCAACGCGCTGATCGAGACCTGGTTCACCCTCGAGGACCCGACCCGGCTCGAGCCCGCCGAGCGCGAGCTCTACGTCGAGACCGACGTGGACGGCCTGGTCCTGCGCGGGTACGTCGACCGGCTCGACGTGGCCCCCGACGGCGCCATGCGGGTCGTCGACTACAAGACCGGCCGCTCCCCCAGCGAGCTGTTCGAGGGCAAGGCGCTGTTCCAGATGAAGTTCTACGCGCTCGTGCTCTGGCGGTTGCGCGGTGAGATCCCGCGGCTGCTCCAGCTGGTCTACCTCGGCAACGGCGAGGTGGTGCGGTACTCCCCCGACGAGCACGACCTGCTCAGCCTCGAGCGCAACCTCAAGGCGGTGTGGGGCGCCATCGAGCGCGCCGCCACCACCGGGGACTGGCGACCCAAGACCTCACGGCTGTGCGACTGGTGCGACTTCCGCCAGTTCTGCCCCGCCTGGGGCGGCACGCCGCCGCCGCTGCCGGAGAACGCGGCGCGGATCGCCCTGGACCCGGGCGTCTCGGGCCAGGTCGTCCCGGCGGACGACTAGGCCTGACGGACAGCCGGCTCCGGCCGGCTCCGGCCGGCTCCGGCTGCCCACCGGGCCGCCGGGCCGCCGGGCGCTAGCCCCGGCGGGCCCCGTCGAACAGGGTGCGCAGGTCGCGCGGGGTGAGCCCCCGCAGGCTCGGCGCCTGCACCGCCCCGGCGATGACGGGCACGGGCACGACGTGCGGGACGGCGAGCGTCGGCACGCCCGCCCCCACGGCCGACCGGACCCCGGTCGGCGAGTCCTCGATGGCGACGCACTCTCTCGCCTCCACGCCGAGGGCGCGGGCGGCGGCGAGGTACGGCTCCGGGTGGGGCTTGCCGTGCTCGACCTCGTCGCCGGTGATGACGGCGGCGAACGTGCCCTCGGGCAGGGCCCCCACGACGGCGTCGGCGAGCGACCGCCACGACATGGTCACCAGCGCGCTCGGCACCGACTCGGCGGCGAGGGCCTCGAGCAGCTCGAGGGCACCGGGGCGCCACGGCACGTGCTCGCGGACCTGGACGATGACCCGCTCGAGCAGCCGGTCGATGATCTCGAGCGGGTCGAGGTCGACGGGGCTGTTGTCCCGGATGAACTGCGCGGACACCATGAGGTCGTTGCCGACGAGCTCGTGGGCGTACTCGTCGCTCCAGACGCCACCGGCCTCCTCGACGATCGCGTGCTCGGCTGCGATCCAGTACGGCTCGGTGTCGACGAGGGTGCCGTCCATGTCCCAGAAGACGGCGGCGGGCAGGTCGGTCACGTCGGCCGAGTCTACGTGGGCCTGCGCACCCTCCCGACCACGGGACCGTAGGCTGGGAAGACCGGCACCCCGCCGGTGCGCGAAGGAGGAACGGTGATCGAACTCGAGGACGTGCCGGAGCTGGACAACCCGGTCGTGATCGCCGCCTTCGAGGGGTGGAACGACGCGGGCGAGGCAGCCACCGCGGCCATCGACCACCTGGTCGACGTCTGGGACGCCGAGCCGATCGCCGCCCTGGACCCCGAGGAGTACTACGACTTCCAGGTCAACCGTCCCCGCGTCGTGCTGGACGACGGCCGGCGACGGATCCACTGGCGCACGACCCGGATCCTCGTGGCCTCGAGCTCGGGCCTGGACCGCGACGTGGTCCTCGTGCAGGGCATCGAGCCGTCGTTCCGCTGGAGGGCCTTCACGATCGAGCTGATGGAGTTCGCCCAGGAGGTCGGCGCCAGCACGGTCATCACGCTCGGCGCGCTCATGGCGGACGTGGCGCACACCCGGCCCATCCCCGTGACGGCCACCTCCGAGGACGAGGACGTCATCCACCGCTTCGACCTCGAGCCGAGCCGCTACGAGGGCCCGACCGGGATCGTGGGCGTGCTCGCCGACGCGGCGACGCAGAGCGGGCTGCAGTCGGTCTCGTGCTGGGCAGCAGTGCCTCACTACGCGGGCCACACGCCGTCCCCGAAGGCCACGCTCGCCCTCATCTCGCGGCTCGAGGAGCTGCTCGACGCGCCCATCCCCCACGGCGACCTCCCCGAGGGCGCCCGCGCGTGGGAGCGCGGCGTCAACGAGCTCGCGGAGACCGACGACGAGGTCGCCGAGTACGTCCAGTCGCTCGAGCAGGCCCAGGACACGGCCGACCTGCCCGAGGCCAGCGGCGACGCGATCGCCCGCGAGTTCGAGCGCTACCTGCGCCGGCGCGGTCAGAACGGCGGACCGCAACCCGGCCCCGGGGGGCCCGCCTAGGGACCGGTGGTTGACACCACCACCCCCCCGGGCGCACGGAGCGGTCGCCGACCGTGCCGCCGTCCAGAAGGTCCAGGTCGCGGTCGCGGCCCATCCGGGCAAAGGGGACGTCGGCTTCTGGCGCGCTGTGCTGGGCTACGCACCACTGGCCGACGACAACGCCGTCGACCCCCTCGGTCACAGCTCGACGGTCTGGATGCAGGAGCTCGACCCGGACAAGCCGCTGCGGCACGCCATGCACATCGACGTCTCGCTCGCCCGGGAGCACGCGGAGGCGCGGGTGGCGGCGGCGTTGGCGGCAGGTGGCCACGTCATCGACCACAGTGCCGCGCCTGCCGCGTGGATCCTCTCCGACGACGGCGGCAACAGGGTGTGCGTCGCCGCCTGGCCCGACGGGGCCGAGCCGACCGCTGCCGGCGGCCGGTACTCCTAGACGCGGACGCCGAGGATGGCGTCGACGGCCCGGGCCAGCACACCCGGTGCCGCCTCGTCGTCGCCGCCGACGGTGAGCGTGCGGTGAGCCCAGCGGTCCACCACGGCGAGGGCGCCGGGAGTGTCGAGGTCGTCCGCGACGCGGGCCCGGAGCTCCTGCACCACGCCGTCGGAAGACGGAGCCGTGGCGACCGAGAACGCCGCGCGCCACCGGTCCAGCCGCTCCCGGGCCTCGGCCAGCCCGGCGTCGGTCCAGGACCACTCGGTGCGGTAGTGGTGCGCGAGCAGCGCCAGGCGGATGGCCATCGGGTCGACGCCGTCGGCGCGCAGCTTCGAGACCAGCACGAGGTTGCCGCGGGACTTGCTCATCTTCTCGCCGTCGAGGCCCACCATCGCCTGGTGCGCGTACGTCCGCGCGAACGGCCGCTCGCCGGTCAGGACGGTGGCCTGCGTCGCGCTCATCTCGTGGTGCGGGAAGACGAGGTCGGTGCCGCCACCCTGGACGTCGAACGCCATGCCGAGGTGGTCCAGCGCGATCGACGTGCACTCGATGTGCCAGCCCGGTCGCCCGTCGGGCAGCCCCTTGGCGGCCCAGGACGGCTCCCCCGGCCGGGCCGCGCGCCACAGGAGCGGGTCGAGCCGGTCGCGCTTGCCGGCGCGGTCGGGGTCGCCGCCCCGCTCGGCGAAGACGGCCAGCATCTGCTCGCGGGACCAGTTGGAGACCGAGCCGAAGCCGGGGTCGCGGGTGAGGTCGAGGTAGACGTCGTCACCGGCCGGCGAGTCCGGGGTGTCGACGGTGTACGCCGCGCCGGACTCCAGGAGGGCCTGCACCGCCCCGGCCACCGGCACGATGCTCTCCACGACGCCGACGTACTGGTCCGGGGGGATCACCGCCAGGGCCGTCATGTCCTCGCGGAACAGCGCGATCTCGTCGGCGGCCAGCTGCTCCCAGCTGATGCCGTCGCGCTCCGCGCGCTCGAGCAGCGGGTCGTCGACGTCGGTGATGTTCTGGACGTACTGCACCCGGTGCCCGGCGTCGCGCAGCGCCCGGCCGAGCACGTCGAAGGTGACGTAGGTGGCGGCGTGGCCCATGTGCGTCGCGTCGTAGGGCGTGATCCCGCAGACGTACAGGCGTGCGGTGGGGCCGGGCGTGAGGGCGCGGACGACACCGGTCGAGGTGTCGAAGAACTGGACGGGGCGACCGGTGCCCGGCACGGAGGGGATGGAGGGCGTGGGCCAGGAGATCACGAGCGAAGCCTACGTGGGCCGCTCAGAGCGGCGGCCACGGGATGGCCGGCCACTGCCCCGACGGCCTGGGGTATGCCGCGGCCGCCAGCAGGGCGCGGCAGCGCGCCTCCAGGGCGGCCACCTCGGCGGACGTCAGGAGCACGTCGAGGTCGGTCCGCAGGTCCGACGTCCCGTCCGAGACGGCCGTGAGCACGCGGTCCACGCGCGCCAGCTCCTCGTCGGACACCGGCTGGCCGGCGAACCCCCAGAGCACGGTCCGCAGCTTGCGCTCCTCGTGCAGGCTGACCCCGTGGTCGAAGCCGCGCAGGCCGTCCTCGACCCGGACGAGGTGCGAGCCCTTGCGGTCGGCGTTGTTGATCACCGCGTCGAACACCGCGACCGACCGGGCGGCAGGGGTGTCCTCGTGCACCACGACGACGGCACGACCCCGCTCGTCCTCGCCCTGCAGCACCGGCAGCCATCCCTGCGGCACGCGGCCGGCCGGGACGACGTCGACCGGGTGCTCAGGAACCTCTTCGGGGTCGCCGACCCAGCGCTGCACCGAGCCGGGACCGTGCGGCCCCTCGCGGAGCACCGTCGTCGGGACGACGCCCCACCCGCCGAGGTCGCTGATGAGCCGTGCCGCCACCTCGCGCGCGGCGAGGGAGCCGTCCGGGAAGTCCCACAGCGGCCGCTCACCGGAGATGGGCTTGTAGACCGCGAGCGGTCCCTCGTCGGAGCCGAGGCGCACGAGCAGCGCGAGGTTGGACGCGTCCGCGAGGGCGCCCAGCACGAACAGGTCCGCCGTCGTGAGCAGCTCCTCGACGGCCTGCGGGTCGGTCGGCCAGACGCTCAGCGCTTGTAGCCGTTCGCGCGCGGACAGATGTGGCCCTCGGGCTCGAGGGGACCACCGCAGAACGGGCACGGCGGCCGGCCGGCGGAGACCACCGACTGGGCCCGGCGGGCGAAGGCCCGTGCCGTCGCGGGCGGGAGGACCACGCGGATCTGGCGGGGCTCCTCGGTCAGGACCGACGGGTCGAGGCTTGCCTCGGGGTCGTCGGGGTCGCGGTCGAGGGCCTCGATGACGACGACCCCACGGGCCTCGTCCCAGGCGAGGCTGAGCGTGTTGACGCGGAACTCGTCCTCGATGGGGGTGTCCAGCGGAGCGTTGTCGGTCAGGGCGGCAGCGGCGTGGTCACCGCCCGCTCCCCCGGCGTAGCTGTCCAGAAGGTCGTTGATCCGGTCGGCCAGGACCGACACCTGCTCCTTCTCCAGCGAGACGCTCGTGAGCCGACGCCCCGAGCTGGCCTGGAGGAAGAAGGTGCGCTGGCCCGGGGGGCCGACGGTGCCGGCCACGAATCGGTCCGGTGGGTCGAACTCGACGAGCGCCATGGAGCGAGCCTAACCGGCGCCCCCGCCCACGGCGGCGTCGGCCGGTGGCGGCTCCTCGGTGTGGAAGCGGGAGAGGTCGGGGGCGATGTCGTTGGCCGCGAGCAGGAAGGTGTGCCGGCCGCCGTAGCGCACCACCGAGACCGACGCGGGGTCGGCGGTGTACCGCTGGAACCGTTCCAGGCCTGCCCCGGTGGCGTCGGCGAGCAGCGCCTTGACCAGGTCGCCGTGCGTCACCGCCGCCCACACGGCGTTCTCGCCGTGGGCCTCGCGCACCTCGCTGTCGTGCCGCTGCACCGCGCGCACGACCCGGTCGGACATCTCGGCGAGGCTCTCGGCGGCATACACGTCGTCGTCGGGGAAGCGCGCGGAGGCGGGGTCGTCCTGCACGGTGGACCAGAGCGGCTCCTTGGCGAGCTCGCTGAGCTTGCGCCCGGTCCACGCGCCGTAGGCGCACTCCTGCAGGTCGTCGTCGACCGCGACGTCGGCGCCCACGGCCGCGGCGATCACCTCGGCCGTCTCCCGGCACCGCTCCAGCGGGCTGCTCACGACCCGCGCGAGCGTGGCGCCGGCGAACCGCTCGGCCAGCCGCGCCGCCTGCTCGCGCCCCTTGTCGCTGAGGTGTATGCCGGGCGTGCGCCCGGCGAGGGTGCCGTCGCCGTTCGACGTGGAGTGGCCGTGGCGGACGATGATGACGGTGGGCACGCACGAACCATACGTGTGGCTCCGTGCCCGGCAGCCCCCGGCGTGGTGGAGTGTTCCCGTGATCGTGGACCAGGCCATCTACCGGCGAGGGCGCCGTGAGCCGTGCGGCGACCTCAGCGACGCGCTTGACGCCCTGCGCGCCGACGACGAGAGCACCGACTTCCTGTGGATCGGGCTCAAGGACCCGACCTCGGCGGAGTTCGACCTCGTCAACGAGGAGCTGCAGCTGCACCCGCTCGCCGTCGAGGACGCCGTCAACGGCCACCAGCGGGCCAAGGTCGAGCTGTACGACAACACGATGTTCGTGGTCCTCAAGCCGCTGCGGTACATCGAGGAGACCTCGGACATCGAGACCGGCGAGGTGATGATGTTCGTCGGGGACCGGTTCGTCGTCACGGTCCGGTACGGCGAGGCCGGCCCGCTGAAGGCGGTGCGGGCGCGGCTGGAGGCCAACCCCGAGATGCTCTCGCACGGGGCCATCGCGGTGCTGCACGCCGTCACCGACGCGGTCGTCGACAACTACCTGGCCATCGACGCCGAGCTGCAGGACGACCTCGAGGAGATCGAGCAGTCGGTCTTCGCCGGGTCGGAGACGGTGACGTCGGAGACGATCTACCGGCTCAAGCGCGAGGTGCTCGAGTTCCGGCGGGCCGCGACGCCGCTCGCCGCTCCCCTGCGCATGCTGCACGACGGGTCACGGTCCCCGCTGCCCGACAAGGAGGTCCGGCTGCTGCTGCGGGACGTCGCGGACCACCTGTTGCGGGTCATCGACCACATGGAGTCCTACGACCGCCTGCTCACCGACATCCTCAGCGCGCACCTGGCGCAGATCTCGGTGCAGCAGAACAACGACATGCGCAAGATCTCGGCGTGGGTCGCGATGGCCGCGGTGCCGACCATGATCGCCGGCATCTACGGCATGAACTTCGACCACATGCCCGAGCTGCACTGGTACTACGGCTACTTCGAGGCGCTGGGCCTCATGGGAGCCGCGTGCCTCGTGCTCTACCGGATGTTCAAGAAGTCCGGCTGGCTCTAGCGCACCCGCCTGCTCCCGCAACCGCCTTCCCCGGACCGCCGGGCCCGGGGAAGGCAAGAACCGGTCAGGTGGCCGACATGGCCCCCGTGGCGAGGACCACGGCGAGCACGAGGCCGAGGGCCACGCGGTACCAGACGAAGGCGGTGATCTTGTTGCTGGAGACGAACCGCAGCAGCCACGCGATCGAGGCGTAGGCGACGACGAACGCCACCACGATGCCGACGGCCATCTGGGCGCCGCCGAGCAGCTTGAGGTGGTCCTTCTCCTGCACGGCCTCGAACAGGCCGGCCGCGGTGAGGGCCGGGATGGCCATGAAGAAGGACAGGCGCGTCGCCGACACGCGGTCGATCCCGCGGAACAGGCCGGCCGAGATCGTGGCGCCGGAGCGCGACACCCCGGGGATCAGCGCGAAGCACTGCACCAGGCCGATGACGAGGCCGTCCATGAGGGTGACGCCACCCTCGGTGCGCTCCACGCCCTCGCGCTCGAGCTTGCCGTGCCGCGACTCGGCAAGCCACATCACGACGCTCCACAGGATGAGGGCTGCTGCGACGACCCAGAGGCTGCGCAGCGGCCCGCTGATGAGGTCCTTGGCGAGGAAGCCCACGATCCCCACGGGGATCGAGCCGACGATGACGGCCCATGCGAGCTGGTAGTCGTGGTGGGTGCGCGCCTCGGCGCTGCCGAGGCCGCGCACCCAGGCGACCAGGAGCCGCACGATGTCGCGCCAGAAGAAGAGCAGAGTGGCCAGGATCGCGCCGAGCTGGATGATCGCGGTGTATGCCGTGATCGCGGGCGCGTCGACCTGCAGCCCCAGCAGCTTCTCGGTGATGGTGAGGTGCCCGGTGGAGGACACCGGCAGGAACTCGGTGAGGCCCTCGACGATGCCGAGGATGATGGCCTGGAGGAAGCTCAGCGTCACTGGTCTGCTTTCGTGGGGGCGGGAACGGCGGAGCCAGTGTCCCCCATGAGCTCGGCCATGGTGCGCACGACCCGCAGGCGGTCCTCCAGCGCGCCGGCGAACGGCGCCACCGACAGCGTCCCCACGCCGGCGTCGGCATACCGCTGGAGCCGGTCGCGGATGCGGTCCGGCGGCCCGATCAGGGTCGTGTCGTCGATGAACTCGAAGGGCACGGCGGCCGCGGCGTCGCGGTGCTGCTTGGCCAGGTAGAGGTCCTGCACCGTCGCGGCGGCCTCCTCGAACCCCATGCGGCAGGCCAGCCGGTTGTAGAAGTTCTGCTCGCGCGAGCCCATGCCGCCCACGTACAGCGCGGCATACGGGCGGATCGCGTCGGCCGCGGCCTCGACGTCGTCGGCGATCACGACCGGCACCGACGGGGCGATGTCGAAGCCGGCCAGCGGGTCGGTGCCGTCGGCGCCGTGCCCGGCCCTGCGGCGCCCGGTGCGCACGGACTCGACGAGGTCGCCGGAGTGCTCGGGGCTGAAGAAGATCGCGTGCCAGCCGTCCGCGACCTCACCGGCCAGCTCGAGGTTCTTCGGCCCGACGGCGGCGAGGTAGAGCGGGATGTGCGGGCGCGGCGGGTGGACCGTGAGCTTGAGCGCCTTGCCGGGCCCGTCGGGCAGCGGCAGCGTGAAGTGCTTCCCCTGGTACGCCACGGTCTCCCGGCGCAGCGCCATCCGGACGATGTCGACGTACTCCCGGGTGCGGCCCAGCGGCGCGTCGAAGCGCACGCCGTGCCAGCCCTCGCTGACCTGCGGGCCGCTGACGCCGAGGCCGAGGCGGAAGCGGCCGCCGGACAGGGTGTCGAGGGTCGCGGCCGTCATCGCGGTCATCGCGGGGGTCCGGCCGGGGATCTGCATCACCGCTGCGCCGAGCCCGATGCGCTCGGTCTGCGCGCCGATCCACGCCAGGACGGTGGGGACGTCGGAGCCGTACGCCTCGGCCGCCCACGCGACCGAGTACCCGAGCCGGTCCGCCTCCTTGGCGACCGCGACGTTGTCGCCGTCGACGCCCATGCCGAAGTAGCCGAGGTTCACGCCGAGTTCCATGGGGCGAGGCTAGCGGCGGGCCGTCCCGGCTCCGCCGCCGCGGCCAAGTACGGTACCGAGACATGCGCCACAGACGAATGGGCAGCTCCGGGCTGTCGGTCTCCCGCCTCGCCCTCGGGACGATGACGTGGGGGCGGACCACCGACGAGGAGGGCGCGCGCGAGCAGCTGCGCACCTTCCTCGACGCCGGCGGCGACCTCGTCGACACCGCGCACGGGTATGCCGACGGGGCGTCGGAGGAGATCATCGGCCGGCTGCTCGAGGACGAGGTGTCCCGTGAGGACCTGCTGATCTGCACCAAGTCGGGCATCTCCCGCCGCTCCGGCCACCGGGTCGTGGACACCTCGCGCCACAGCCTGCTCAGCCAGCTCGACACCTCGCTGGAGCGGCTCGGCACCGACCACGTCGACCTCTGGCTGGTGCACACCTGGTCGGACGAGGTGCCGCTGACCGAGACGCTGTCGGCCCTGGAGTGGGCGGTGGGCACGGGGCGCGCCCGTTATGTCGGGGTGTCCAACTACAGCGGCTGGCAGACCACGCGAGCACTCTCGCTGCTCGAGCAGGCCCGGGTGCCGCTGGTGGCCAACGAGGTCGAGTACTCGCTCGTCAACCGGTCGGCCGAGCCGGACCTGCTGGCCGCGGCGCAGGCGCTCGGCTTCGGCCTGCTCCCGTGGTCACCGCTCGGTCGAGGCGTCCTCACCGGCAAGTACCGCAACGGCATACCGGCCGACTCCCGGGCGGCGTCGCGGGACTTCCCGCGGTTCACGGCCCGCTACCTCGACGACCACAGCGTGCAGGTCGTCGAGGCCCTGGCGATCGCCGCGAAGGGTCTCGACGTCTCCCCCGCCGAGGTCGCGCTGGCCTGGGTGCGCGACCGTCCGGGAGTCGTCGCGCCGGTCGTCGGCGCGCGGACCACGGCACAGCTCCGGACATCGCTGGCCTCCGAGGACCTCGTGCTGCCCGAGGAGCTCGTGGCGGCGCTGGACGAGGTGTCCGCCTGACCCGAGTCGGTCAGGGGCGGGCGTCGTCCTCGTCCTCGTCGACGTCCTCGTAGTCCTCGTCGTCGAAGCCGGAGTAGACGCCGTCGCCGTCCTCGTCCGAGTGGTCGTCGAGCTCCTCGTCGTCCTCGTCGTCCTCGTCACCGTCGTAGATGTCGAGGGGCGTCATCTCGCCGTACGCCTGCAGGAGGGCGTCGTCGTAGGCCGCGAACGCGTCGGCGAGGTCGTCGTACGCCGCGATGACCGTCGGGTCCTCCTCGCCGCGCTTGGCGGCGGAGGCCTCGAGGTGCCGCTCGAACGCGGTGACGAGGGCGGTCAGCGCGCCACGCGGGTCAGCGGTCATGTGTCGACCGTATCGGGTTCTGGGTCAGAATGGAGGGCGATGGTCGAGTACGAGTACCGCGTGCTGAGCTTCACGCGCAAGGATTCCCGGTCCGAGATCCGCCGCACCCTCGCGGAGCACGCGGAGTACGGCCACTGGGAGCTGCACCGCACCCGGATCTACCTCGGTGGCACCCAGCGGACGTGGCTGCGGCGCAAGATCATCCGGGTCCCGCGGCCCCTCTGACGCGGTCAGTGGCGGCCGCGCACCGGGACGAGCCTGCTGGCCCGCACCAGCAGTGCGCCGAGCACGAGCAGCCCCATGCCGGTGGCCAGCGTGGGCAGGACGTCGCTGCCGGTGAAGGCGAGCCGGCCGAGCGCCGACAGCGCCGACACCTGGTCCGCCTGCGTGAGCGAGGAGGACCCGTGCGACCCGCCGGAGTGGGCGCCGGGGGCGTGCGAGGCAGCGCCGGCCGGGCACGGAACCACGAGCTGCTGCAGCGGCAGGCCGGCGGCGGTGAGCTCGCGGATGACGTCGTGGTCGAGGACCACGAGGGTGGTCTGGACGGGGACGACCTGACGGGTCACGCGCACGCAGGCGCCCAGGAGCCCGTTCACCGTCGCATCCACGGCGGCGACGTGGTCACCGGCCGGCACCGCGCCTGCGGGGCAGGGCGCGAACGCCTGCGGAAAGCGCTCCACGAGGGGGGAGGACAGGTCGGCGCCGACGGCCTTGGCCGAGACCTCGAAGGCGGGCGTGGACCCGCTGGAGGCGAAGACGCACAGGGAGGCGGCCGGGGTGTCCGCTGCGGCGGAGGCGCCCGGCTGGGTCGAGGCGGAGGCCGAGCGCGACTGGTTCGAGGCGGTGCCCGAGCGGGTCGTGGTCGTTCCGCCACCCGAGGACGCGGTGTTCCCGGAGGATCCAGCACCAGTCTGCGTGGCGGCCGGGGTGCTGCTGCCGGATGCGGTGGTGCTCGTCCCGGTCGGGAGCGGGAGCGCCGGCAGGGACGGGGCGGAGGGCAGCGGGACGGGGAGCGTCGGCAGCGGCGCGACGGCACCGGTCAGCGGCTGCGTCACGGGTGTGAGCGGGTCGGTCCCGGTGGCGGCCTGGCTGGGAGCCGCGACCGCGGCCAGCCCGCCGCCTGCGACGAGGAGCGCGGCGCAGGTGCGCAGGAGGGTGGTGCGGTGGAGTCGCATCGTCGGGGCTCGCTTTCGGCGCAGGTGGTGACGCCGTGACAACGAGGGCACCCCGCGTTTGGCTACGTGCCGGTAACCGCGACTTTCGCCGGGTGCAGCTCTCCCGGCACACGCCCCCCCCCCGTCGAGCGGGTGCAGCGCCTCAGCAGGTGGCGACGAACCGCTGAAGCACCCGCGTGCCGAACTCCAGCGCCGACACCGGGACCCGCTCGTCGATGCCGTGGAACATCGGCGCGAAGTCGAGGTCCGCGGGCAGCTGGAGCGGGGCGAAGCCGTAGCCGGTGATGCCCAGCGTGCTCAGGGCCTTGTTGTCGGTGCCGCCCGAGAGGCAGTACGGCAGGATCTCCGCGCCCGGGTCCTCTGCCAGCAGCGCGGCCTTCATGGCGTCGACCAGGGGCCCCTCGAACGGGGAGTCCAGGGCGATGTCGCGATGGACGACCTGGACCTCGACGTGCTGGCCCGCGAGCTGCCGCACCGTCTCGAGCAGGTCGTCGTCGTGGCCGGGGAGGAAGCGGCAGTCGAGCGAGGCGCTGGCGCTCTGCGGGATCACGTTGTGCTTGTACCCGGCCTCGGTCATCGTGAAGTTCGCGGTGTCCTGCAACGTCCCCCGCACGAAGCCCTGCGCGCCGCCGAGGTGCTCGAGCAGCTCGTCGAGGTCCTCGTCCGACCACGCGGTCCCGGTGATGGCGCTGAGGCCGTCGAGCAGCTCGCGCACGGACGCGACGTACTCGCGGGGCCACTTGTGGGCGGCGATCCGGGCGATGGCCTCGGCGAGCCGGACCACGGCGTTCTCCGGGTTGGGGACGGAGCCGTGCCCGGCCCGGCCGGTGGCCACCAGCCGCAGCCAGAGGATCCCCTTCTCGGCGGTCTGGACGAGGTATGCGCGGGTGTCGCCGCCGTCCTTGGCGGGGACCGTGACGCTGTAGCCGCCGACCTCGCTGACGGCCTCGGACACACCTTCGAACAGATCCGGGCGGGTGTCGACGACGTGGTGGCTGCCCTTGACCCCACCGGCCTCCTCGTCGGCGAAGAAGGCGACGACGAGGTCCCGCGGCGGCTTGGCGCCACGGCGGGCGAGGTCGCGGACCACGGCCAGGATCATGGCGTCCATGTCCTTCATGTCGACGGCGCCGCGTCCCCAGACGCAGCCGTCGCGCAGCTCGCCCGAGAACGGGTCCACCTGCCAGTCGGCTGCGTTGGCCGGGACGACGTCGAGGTGGCCGTGGATGCACAGGCCCGGGCGCTCGCGGTCCTCGCCCTCGAGGCGGACGACCACGCTGGTGCGTCCGGGGTCGGACTCGACGACCTCGGGCTCGAGGCCGACCTCGCGGAGCAGGCCGACGACGTAGTCGGCCGCCTCCCGCTCCCCCGGCCCGCTGCCGTCCCCGTAGTTGGTGGAGTCGATCCGGATCAGCTCCTGGCAGATCCGGACGACCTCGTCCTGCGGGCGGACGTCCTGCGGGGTCGAGTCGCTCATGTCCCCACCCTAGGGGCGGATTGGGAGACGGGTCGGGCTGGGTGCTATCGTTCCGGACCGCGGCAGGCGCTCCCCCAGAGGGCCTGTTCACACCCTGTCCGGGTGGCGGAATGGCAGACGCGCTAGCTTGAGGTGCTAGTGCCCTTTATCGGGCGTGGGGGTTCAAGTCCCCCTCCGGACACCACGCGAAGAAGGACCAGACACGCTTCTCGTCTGGTCCTTCTTCGCGTATGCACCGCCGCGGACTTGGGAGGAGCCCGTGAGGGACGAGCGGGCGACGGCTCCCCCTCCGGACACCACGCGAAGAAGGACCAGACACGCTTTTCGTCTGGTCCTTCTTCGCGTATGCCGTGGCCCAGGGCCGCGTGGTGGCTGCACGAGGCGGCTGTCACCGCCTGTCGGAGCCTGCGTCGACGGCGGCCCACTCGCGTGCCCAGGCGCGGCCGCGGAGGTGCTCCAGGCCCTGGTGGAGTGTCGCGAGCCCCAGGGTCAGGACCGCGAGTGCCGCCAGCCAGCTGCTCACGCCCACGAGGGTCCCGGTCGCTGCGGCCCGCAAGGGTGACAACGGCAGCGGCGCCGGCCAGCCGGCCGCGTCGAGCCAGATCCGGACCCGGGCACCGGCACGCAGGCCGTGGTCCGCCGGCACGAGGCCGTCACGCGTCACCCCACTGGCCAGGTGCCACCTGGCGGGTGTGCGCGCCGACGCCGCCACGAGCTCCCCGGAGGCGTCGACGGCGACCGGCGGCGAGTCCTGCAGGAGGACGGCGGTCACCGAGTGGCCGGTGGCGCGCTGGCGGGCGGCGTCGGCGGCGAGGTTTCGCCCGACGGCGAGCCCGAGCCCGACGAGGAGCGGGACCAGCAGGACCACGAGCAGGAGCGACCCGAGGAGGGCTCCTGCCTCGAGCCGGTCACTGCGGCGCACGAGGCCGCCGGACGGCGACCACAGCGTGTGCCACTGCGCCACCACGTGCCTGGCCGGGCGGCAACCGTCGTCCGCGCCCCGTGACGTGCCCTGCCGGTGGGACGCAGAAGGCGGCTCCGCCGAGGAGGCCGGCCGTCCGCCCGTCCCGTCGTCGAAGGTCACCCGGCCCACCCCCGCTCAGGCCGGGCTGACGGACTGGGCCGCCGGCGTGATGAGGCCGTAGTGGCCGTCGTAACGGTGGTAGAGGACGCAACCGCGCCGACCGGTGGTCGCGTCACGGAAGAAGCAGAACGGCATACCGCTGAGGTTCAGCCGCTCCACCGCCTGGGCGGTGGTCAGGCGTGGAGCCGGGTTGGGGCTCACCGTGACCCCGAGGTGCGCGGCGACGGCGACTCCGTGTGGAGGCCGGCGGGCATAGGCGAGGCGCAGCCCCGTCGGACCGCCGCGGTAGACCACGCAGTCGATGCCGGTGCAGGCCTCCTCGAAGAGGTGGAAGTCGTAGTCGAGCAGCTCCAGCTCGGCCACGGCCTCGTCCACGGTCCGCCGGGCGATGCTGAACGTCTTGTGCCGCACGACCTCGCGCTCGGCCTCGGCGCGCGGGTACCAGGTGTGGCGGCGCGTCGGCTCGGAGTCGTGCTGCCACTCGTGGGCCGCGTAGGAGGGCTCGTGACCCCGTCGCGCCTCCCAGTGCCTGGCCGCGCGCTGGACCAGGCCGCGCAGGCGTGCGTCGAGCAGGTCGACCGCCTCGTGCGCGCTCACCGCCTCGACCTGGGCCCGCACCATCCGGCCGTCGAGGTCGAGGTTGGCCTGGGCAACGATCGGCCGGCTCACAGCCGGGTCCCCGTGACGGGACAACCGCACCCAGGCGGAGGTGACCGGGACGTGGGTGTGCCTGCAGATGCGCGCGACCTTGGTCCGCAGCAGCTCGGCGAGGTCCGGCTCGTCGACGCCGCTGATCGTCACGCGCACGTCCTGCGGGGTCAGGGACTGGGTCACCTGCACGGTGTCACCTCTGGGATCGTGGATGGAGTCATCCCCGTTCGTACGCCTCGTGGGTCCGGACGCGCAGGGTCGAACGTCCCTGCCACGAACAGGGGGCCGGACGGAGCCTGACCGCATGAACCCGTTCCACACGTCGGTCGACCTCTTCCGCGACCGCGCCGACGCGGGCCGGCGACTCGCGGCACTCGTGACGGACCTGCGCCGTGCCGACGTCGTGGTCCTCGGCCTGCCGCGTGGCGGCGTCCCGGTGGCGCTCGAGGTCGCGAGGACGCTCGGGGCCCCGCTCGACGTGGTGGTCGCCCACAAGCTCGGGGCGCCCCTCCAGCCGGAGCTCGCGATGGGCGCCGTCGGGGAGGGCGGTGTCGTGGTGGTCGACGAGCGCACGGTCCGCGCCTGCCGGGTGACGCCGGACGAGCTGGCGGCTGCCGAGGCGGCCGAGGAGCAGGAGGTGGCGCGTCGCGCGACCCGCTTCCGGGCGGGGCGGGAGCCGGTCCCCCTCGCCGGCCGGACCGCCGTGGTCGTCGACGACGGGGTCGCGACGGGAGCGACGGCGCGCGCGGCGTGCCTGGCCGCCCGCGCCCGTGGGGCCGGCCGAGTGGTCCTGGCCGTGCCGGTCTGCGCGGCTGACTCCGCGGCCGCCCTGCGCCAGGTGTGCGACTCGGTGCGCTGCGTGCTGCGACCGAGGCACCTGCGCTCGGTGGGCGAGTGGTACGAGCAGTTCCCCCAGGTCAGCGACGACGAGGTGCTGGCAGTCCTCCGCGCCGCCCGTCACGGAGGTCGGGACGTGCGCGCCGCGGACGAGGCACCGGGCGGGCAGGAGGCGGGCGCCCAGGGGGCGTCGCCCGGGGCCGGACCGCACGCCGAGGTCTAGGGCGCGTCGAGGTCCGGGCTGTTGTCGCGGGCGGCTCCCCTCAGGGGGAGCCTGGTCCACCGGGCTCAGGAAGCCTCTGGGCTCAGGAAGAAGCCTTTGGGCTCAGGAAGCCTTGTGGACCGGTAGGAGCACGTAGTCCGGCCCGCACGGCAGAGCCGGCGGCCGGTGCCGGGTCGTCGGGGCGGTCGGCGCCTGGTGCGGGCGACCCGGTGCCGGGGCCGCCTGGCCCGCGGCACCCCGGTCCGCGGCACCCCGGTCCGCGACAGCGCGGCTCGGGGACCCAGCGGCCTGCGACTCCCCCGTCGGGGGACGGCGCAGCTGCTCGACCAGGGACTCCACCTCGCGGAGGACCGCTGCGAGGCGGCGAGCGGGCTCGTCCTGCAGCAGCGGCGCCAGTGCGGCGAGGCGGACCCGGATCCCCTCCAGGCGGTCGACCGGGTCCGCTCCCCTGCCGGTCCCCTGCCCCGCGGCCGTGGCAGTGCCCGGGCCGGGAGGCGGGACGGGCGCCGGGTGCCCCGGCCGGCGCGACCCTTTCGTCGTGACGGCCGAGGCGTGGGGCGGGGTGGTGCGCGTGGGGTTCATGCCCGGTCCTCCAGCTGGTGCAGGGCCATGGTGACCGTGGCGAACGCCCGTGCGTGGGACGGGACGATGCGCTCGCGCGTGGCGATCCGCAGCAGGGCACGAGCGCGCCGAAGGACGCGGTCGTCGTCGACGTCCCGGAGCAGCACCGCCGCAGCGGGGCCGGGTGCCCAGGACGGCTCCATGACGTGCCGCAGCAGGTGGATCACCACCCCTTGCGGGGACCTGAGCTCGAGGCCCACGCCCCCCGCTGCGGCGGGGACGGGAAGGGTCGGAAGGGGTTGCCGGGTGGGGAGCACTACGCCTCCAGGAGGACCGGTGACACGAAGACCGGACGGGGGGTTCCGCACGGTGAGCCCTGCAGCCCGTGGTGGGGCGGGACCCCGGCCGGCTGGCTGGCCGACCGGGACCCCGTCTGCCGGGAATCGCGACTCCCGACACCGACGGCACCCCCGGTGCCCCGCCCCGGCCAGGGCGGTGACCGCGGCTCCCCGCGGTCCGGCACCGGATCCTCCGTCGGTAACGCCCTCGTGACCGGGAGCGCACGACCATTGCGCCGGAATCCTCCCGGTCGCCCGTAGGGACCTTGGTCCCGTGTGTTTCCGACCGGTCACCTCCGATGGGGCGCACACGAGTTCCGTCCCGCCCACCGGGGTGGGCACGCGCTCGGGTATGCCGGGTGCCACCCCCTCGCGCGCGGGTGCCCATCCGCCGGGACCTTGGCCCCTGCGGGTCCCCGTACCGGCTCGGCCACGCTGGACCCGACGAAGGAGGCCGCCCATGTCGAGCACCCCCACGGTGCCACCGGGAAGCGTCGTCGTCGGGGTCGACGCCGACCACCCGCCGGCTGAGGTCCTGGACGCGGCGGCGGAGCTGGCCCGGCGCACCGGCAGGCGGCTCCACCTGGTCAACGCGACCGGCCCCGGTGTCGTGCCGTGGTCGCCGGACCGGCTCGAGCCCCAGGCCCGTCGTCTCGAGGAGGTCCGCGCGGGCCTCCAGGAGCAGGTCCCCCGGGAGGTCACCGCGGAGACGGTCGTCGACGGCGCGGCATCCGCCCTCGTCGCTGCGAGCCTCGACGCCTATCGCGTGGTCCTGGGTGCCGGTCGGCTCCGCCCCCTCACGGCGGCCGTGCTGGGGGCGACGACCCACCAGGTGGCCGCCCACGCACGCTGCCCGGTGCTCGTCGTCCCGCGGGACACTCCACCGCCCTCGCGGGGGCTCGTGGTCGTCGGGGTCGACCCCGACCCGCACGCGGAGCCGGCCCTGGAGGCGGCGTTCACCGAGGCGTCGGAGCGGGGGGTCCCCCTCGTCGCGGTCCACGCCTGGTGGTGGGAGCCTCCGGACCCCCTGGCCACGGAGCCGGAGTGGGCCGGTGACTGGGGCGAGCTGGCCGATGCCCAGCACGTCGTCCTGTCGGAGATGCTCGGCGGGTGGCGCGAGCGCTACCCCGATGTCGAGGTGCGCCCGCGGCTCGTACGCGGCCAGGCCGTACCGGTCCTGTGCGACGAGGCCCGCGAGGCCCAGCTGCTCGTGGTCGGGAGCCGCGGACGCGGCGGCTTCACCGGCCTGCTGCTGGGCTCGGTGGGCACGCGGCTGCTCCACCTGGCACCCTGCCCGCTGCTCGTGGTCCCCTCCACCGGCAGGGACGACGAGCACGGGTCCGACGACGGGCAGCCCGGGAGCTGATTCCCGAGCGCGGCTGGCGCCGAGCGCAGCACCCCACGGCCCAGCGCGCAGCAGATCAGGCGCGGACGTCCTCCACTGGAACGTCCGGGGGCACGACCACCACCGGGCAGCCCGCGTGCTCCAGCGCCGACCGGGTCACCCGCCCGAGGGGCAGGCCCGGGAACGGGCCCGTGCCACCGCGGCCGACCACGAGCACGCTCGCTCCCCACGACAGGCCCTCGAGCGCGCGCTCGGCCCGGGTGTCGAGGACCTCGGTCCGCACCGACAGCCCCGGTGCGAGTCTGTGGGCCAGCTCGGCCGCGCGCTCGACCGACCGGCCGGCGTGGTCCTGGACGTCGCGGACGACCGTGGCCAGGGCGCCCGAGCGGTCCGGGACGGGTCGGGGCACCCGGCTCAGGCTGCCCGCGTCGGCCGACCAGCCGCAGGCGAGCACCAGCGGGGAACCCGCGCGACGGGCCACGTCCACCGCGCAGGACACGGTGGACGGCACGGGGTCGCCTACCCTGACCCCCACCACGACGGGGTCCAGCCGCGGCGTGTCGACACGGCCCCGCACGACCACGACCGGACACGCGGCCCGCGAGGCCGTGATGAGGGACGTGGAGGACTCCGAGGCGGGCAGCGCGATGCGTCCGCGGCACCCGACCACGACGAGCTGGGCCGTGTGCGACTGGTCCACGAGCACGCCGCCGGGCTGGCCACGGCGGACCACGCCACCGCGGGTCACGCCGGGCTGGCAGGACTCCGCGAGCGCCACGGCCTCGGACATCGCCTCGTGGCCGTCCCCGAGCCGCAGGGGTGCCAGCCGGGTGGCGGTCCGGCGCACGCCGGGCACACCCGGGTCGTCGGCGGCGACGACCACGCGCAGCCCGGTCCCCCGAGCCGCCGCCTCGTGCGCCGCCCACCGCACGGCCCGTCGGCTGGCGGCCGAGCCGTCGTAGCCCACGACGACCGGCGCCGGAACAGCCTCGTCGACGGTGCTCCCGCTGCGCATGCCCCCACGATCCCTGCGGCGCGCCACCGGCGCCCGGGTCGTTGGTCCCTGCCGGCGTCGGCGTCCCGGGGGACCTTGTGCCCTCGGCCGGTGCCGCCGTGCCGCCCAGCATGGTCAGGGCAGGCACAGCTCTCGGGAGGCAGTGATGGTCACGGTGTGGGTCGTGTACGAGTCGATGTTCGGCAACACCAGGGCGGTGGCCGGCGCGGTGGCCGAGGGGCTGCGGGACTGGGCCTGGGTCGAGCAGTACCCCGTCGACGCCGTGCCGCCCGACCTCATCGGCGTGGACCTGCTCGTGGTGGGTGGCCCGACGCACGCGTTCGGGCTGAGCCGGCCCTCGACCCGGGCCGACGCCCAGCGCCAGCTCGGCGACGGGGAGCTCGTCAGCAACCGCGGCATACGCGAGTGGCTGGAGTCGCTCGCGGACGAGCGGCACACCCCGCCCTTCGCCTTCTTCGACACGCGGGTCAACCGTCCGCGGGTCCCCGGCTCGGCAGCACGGCGTGCGGCGGCCCTGGTCCGGCGCCAGCACGGCAGCGTGGCGACGCGCCCCGTCTCGTTCTGGGTGACGGGTACCCAGGGCCCTCTGGTCGACAGCGAGCTCGACCGGGCACGGACCTGGGGCCGGTCGCTCAGCACCGTCGTCGGACCCGGTCTGGGCAGGCCTGTGGGCTGAGCGGGGTGTCGCCCACCGCTGCGGTGGGTACGGCCCCGGCATGACGATGCGAGCACCCCTGCCGGACGCCACCCCCACGACCGTCGGCACCGCCCCTCCCCTCGTTCGCGCCCTGCAGCGGCTCGAGTCGTGGGACGGTGCCGACCCCATCGCGGGCCTCCTCGGCTCGCTCTCCGGTCCGCTGGGCCGCGAGCCGCAGCGCGGCCTGCTGCTCGGCCGGGGCTCGGGGCACGCCGTCCACCCCGTGCTCACCGACCTGGCGATCGGGTTCTGGACCTCCTCCGCCAGCCTCGACCTGCTGCGCCGTGGCCGTTCCGACGACGCGAGTCGCGCCCTCGTGGGCTGGGGCGTGCTCAGCGCCCTGCCGACGGCCGTGACCGGCCTGGCCGAGTGGCGCGAGACGAGCGACCCGGAGCGGCGGGTGGGCGCCGTCCACGCGACCGCCAACGCCGCCGCGACCGCCCTGTATGCCGTGTCGTGGGGACTGCGCCGCAGTGGGCGCCAGAAGGCGGGTGTGGCCACCGGCCTCGCGGCCACGTCGGTCGCGACCGTCGGTGCCTACCTCGGCGGCCACCTCGCGACCGCGCGCAAGGTCGGCAGCCGCGACGCGGCATACGAGGTCGACGGGGTCGGGCCGCAGCTGAGGCGCCCGACGGCACCCTGACACCGCCCGACTTCACCCCATGGTCACCCGTTCGGACCATTTCCGGCCCGAGGTCGGCCGACCTGCGGCGCGTCCGCGGAACGTCGGTGCTCCACCGTCCTAGCGTCGATGTCCGTGAGCACACGAACTCTGCACCGCGGCCAGGGCCACCACCCTCGGGTCCTGCGCGGCGCTCGGGGATGGATCTGGGTCTGCGACTGTGGCAGCGCGTCGTGCCGCACCCCTGACCGTCCCCCGCTGCCGTGGCGGACCGCCCTCGTGGGCGCCCTGCTGCACTCGGGCACCATCACCTCCTGACGGCGGGCACTCCCGACCGGCCGGCCCCCGGCCCCGGTCGTCCTCCCGTCCTCCCTTCGGTGGTTGGCAGATCGTCCCGCGTCCTGCATTGTTCGAGGTCCACCGCGATCCAGGAGGCAGCTCGATGAAGGTCGGCATTCCCCGCGAGGTCAAGAACAACGAGTTCCGCGTGGCCATCACGCCCTCGGGGGTCCATGAGCTCGTGCGGCACGGGCACGAGGTGTACGTCGAGCAGGAGGCCGGGGTCGGCTCCTCGATCCTCGACGAGGACTACGTCGCCGCCGGCGCCACGATCCTCGACACCGCGGACAAGGTCTGGGAGACCGGCGACCTCGTCCTCAAGGTGAAGGAGCCGATCGAGCAGGAGTACGCGCGGATGCGCGAGGGGCAGACGCTCTTCACCTACCTCCACCTCGCCGCCGACAAGCCGCTCACCGAGGAGCTGCTGCGCCGCAAGGTCACCGGCATCGCCTACGAGACCGTCGAGCTGCCCGACCGCACCCTCCCCCTGCTGGCGCCGATGTCCGAGGTCGCGGGCCGCCTCGCACCGCAGGTCGGCGCGCACACCCTCATGCGGGCCCAGGGCGGCCGTGGCGTCCTCATGGGCGGCGTCAGCGGCGTCTACGCCGCCAAGGTCGTCGTCATCGGCGCCGGCGTCTCCGGCATGAACGCCGCCGCCATCGCGCTCGGCATGCAGGCCGAGGTGCTGCTGCTCGACCGCGACATCGCCAAGCTGCGCCACGCCGACTTCGTCTACCAGGGCCACTGCCAGACGGTCGCCTCCAACACGTACGAGATCGAGCGCGCCATCAGCGACGCCGACCTGGTCATCGGCGCCGTGCTCGTGCCGGGCGCCAAGGCACCGAAGCTCGTCACCAACGAGCAGGTCTCCCGGATGAAGCCGGGCTCGGTCCTCGTCGACATCTCGATCGACCAGGGCGGCTGCTTCGAGGACTCGCGCCCCACGACGCACGACGACCCGACGTACGAGGTGCACAGCTCGGTCTTCTACTGCGTGGCCAACATGCCCGGCGCCGTGCCGCACACCAGCACCTACGCCCTCACCAACGTGACCCTCCCGTATGCCGTGGAGCTGGCGAACCGGGGCTGGCGCGACGCCCTGCGCGACAACCACCCGCTGGCGCTCGGCCTGAACACCCACGACGGCGCGGTCACGAACGGCCCGGTCGGGGACGCCCACGGCCTCGAGTCCGTCGAGCTGGAGACGATCCTCGGCAAGGCCTGACTGCCCTGAGCAGCACCCACCCGCGCTGCCCGGCGGGTGTCGGTGACCGCGGTTAGCCTCGGTCCGTGCTGCTCGCCGACGTCGTCGCCGCCTCCGCCGCCGCTGCCGCCACCCGGTCGCGGCTGGCCAAGACCGCTGCGGTCGCGGACGCGCTGCGCGCGGCCGGCCCGCAGGAGGCCGGCACCGTCGCCGCCTACCTCTCCGGTGTCCTGCCGCAGCGACGGGTGGGCGTCAGCTGGCGCGGCCTGACCGACCTGCCCGAGCCCGCGGCCGAGGCGACGGCGACGGTCGGCGAGGTCGACGCCGCCCTCAGCAGCCTGGCGTCCGTGTCGGGCAGCGGCTCCGCGGCCCGGCGCCGAGCTGCCGTGGCCGAGCTGTTCGGCCGCCTCACCGCCGCCGAGCAGGAGTACCTCCGCGCGCTCATCACCGGTCAGGTCCGTCAGGGCGCCCTCGACGGCGTCATGCTCCAGGCCATCGCCTCGGCCGCCGAGGTGCCCGAGGCCGCCGTGCGCCGCGCCACCATGCTCGCCGGGTATGCCGCGCCGGTCGCCGTCGCGGCGCTGTCCGGCGGCGTGCCGGCGCTCGAGGAGATCGGCCTGGAAGTCGGGCGCCCGGTGCGGCCGATGCTGGCGGCGTCGGCCCCCGACGTCGACGCGGGGTGGGAGCAGGTCGCCGGTGCGGACGGGTGCGCGTTCGTCGACGGCAAGCTCGACGGCATACGGCTGCAGGCGCACAAGGACGGCGACGACGTGCGGCTGTTCACCCGCTCGCTCGACGACATCACCGACCGGCTGCCCGAGGTGGTCGAGGTGGTGCGGGCCCTGCCCGCCGCGCGCGTCGTCGTCGACGGTGAGGCCATCGCCCTGGACGAGCGGGGCCGTCCGCGACCGTTCCAGGAGACGGCGTCGCGCACGATGAGCAGCACGAGCGTGGAGACGCTGAGGGCGCAGGTCCCGGTGTCGTCGTACTTCTTCGACCTGCTCCACGTCGACGGGGAGGACCTGCTCGACCTTCCGGCCACCCAGCGGCTCGAACGGCTGGCCGGCCTCGTGCCGCCCGGGACGCTGGTGCCGCGGGTGCTGGCGGCGTCCGACGAGGAGGCTCGGGAGTTCTTCACCCGCCTCGTCTCCGAGGGCCACGAGGGTGTCGTGCTCAAGTCGCCCGACGCCCCCTACGCCGCCGGCCGGCGCGGCGCCGGCTGGGTCAAGGTCAAGCCGCGGCACACGCTCGACCTCGTCGTGCTGGCGGTCGAGTGGGGCAGCGGCCGGCGCAAGGGCTGGCTCTCCAACA
This sequence comes from Phycicoccus sp. 3266, assembly GCF_031456495.1. Classification (NCBI taxonomy): domain Bacteria; kingdom Bacillati; phylum Actinomycetota; class Actinomycetes; order Micrococcales; family Intrasporangiaceae; genus Phycicoccus; species Phycicoccus sp. 3266. Next base: position 558,384 of record NZ_JAVDUW010000003.1, read on the forward strand.
TCCACCTCGGCGCCCGCGACCCGGAGACCGGCGGCTTCGTCATGCTCGGCAAGACGTTCAAGGGCATGACCGACGAGATGCTGCAGTGGCAGACGGAGCGCTTCACCGAGCTGGCCACCGACGGCACCGACGGCTGGGTCGTGCCGGTGCGGCCCGAGCAGGTCGTCGAGATCGCGTTCGACGGCATCCAGACCTCCTCGCGCTACCCCGGCGGCATGGCGCTGCGGTTCGCCCGGGTCCTGCGGTACCGCGACGACAAGACGGCCGAGGAGGCCGACACCGTCGACACGGTCCGTGCCCTGCGCGGCTGAGCCCTCCCGTACCCACGGCTGGACCCGCCGTGCCCGACGGCCACTCCCACAGGTGATTCGACATTGCATAGGTTCCCTATGTAAAGTGGTTGGCGTGAGCAACCAAGACGACCCCGGCAACGACGTGCTGCGTGCCGCAGCGCGGTTGACGCGGTGGGCGTCGCGGTACGCCTCGTTCGAGATCCCGGTCGCCCAGGCCCGGCTGCTGTCCCTGCTCGACGAGTGGGGTCCGTGCCGGGTCAGCGAGCTGGCCGAGATCGACCACAGCAGCCAGCCCACCACCACCGCCGGGGTCCACCGCCTCGAGGCGCAGGGCTGGGCGCGGCGCGACCCGGACCCCTCCGACGCGCGCGCCACGCTGGTCTCGATCACGCCGGCCGGCCACGAGGCACTGGCCGAGGTGCGCCGGGCCCGGGCCGCAGTCCTCGCCCCGACCCTCGGCGCGCTCGACGAGGTCGAGCTCGCCCGCCTGCGCGACGCCGTCGTCGTGCTCGAGGACCTGCTGGCCCGCGCGGCCACCCCGCACCACTCCCCCGCCCCCACCCGAGAGGAAGCCTGACCCCGTCATGTGGCGTCAACCCAAGACAGTCTGGTCCGTGGCCTTCGCCTGCGTCATCGCGTTCATGGGCATCGGCCTCGTCGACCCCATCCTCAAGCCCATCGCCGACGACCTCGGCGCGAGCGCGTCCCAGGTCTCGCTGCTCTTCACGAGCTACATGGCCGTCATGGGCGTCGCCATGCTCGGCACCGGCTGGGTCTCCAGCCGCGCGGGTGCCAAGCGCACGCTCCTCATCGGGCTGCTCATCATCATCGTCGGCGCCGGCCTCGCCGGGGCGCAGGACAGCGTCAACGGCATCGTGGCCTTCCGCGCCGTCTGGGGCCTGGGCAACGCCCTGTTCATCGCGACGGCCCTCGCCACCATCGTCAACGCGGCTCGCGGCTCCGTGGGCCAGGCGATCATCCTCTACGAGGCCGCGCTCGGCGTCGGCATCGCGACCGGACCCCTCCTCGGCGGCTGGCTGGGCGGCCACTCGTGGCGCTGGCCCTTCTGGGGCGTCTCCGGCCTCATGCTCATCGCCCTGGTCGCCATCCTCGCGACGCTCCCGCCGACGCCGGCCCCGGCGAAGCGCAGCAGCATCAGCGCCCCGCTGCGCGCCCTCGGCCACCGTGGCCTCCTGACCGTCGGCATCACCGCACTGCTCTACAACTTCGGCTTCTTCACCCTGCTGGCGTGGACGCCGTTCCCGCTGGCGATGGGCGCCCACCAGGTCGGCCTCATCTTCTTCGGCTGGGGCGTGCTGCTCGCCTTCACCTCGGTCTTCGTCGCCCCCCGGCTGCAGCGCCGCTTCGGCACCGTGCCCGGCGTGGTCGGCGCGCTGCTCGGCTTCGCCCTCGTGCTGGCCGGCATGGCCCTCGGGACCGAGCACAAGCCCGTGCTGGTCGTCGGCGTCATCCTCGCCGGCGCGTTCCTCGGCGTGAACAACACGCTCATCACCGAGACGGTCATGAAGGTGTCGCCGGTCGAGCGCGGCGTCGCGTCCGCGGCCTACAGCTTCGTGCGGTTCGGCGGCGGCGCCGTCGCCCCCTGGCTCGCCGGAAAGATCGGCGAGCGGGCGGCCAACGTCCCGTTCTGGATCGGCGCCGGGGCCGTGGTCCTCGCGGTCCTCGTGCTGCTGACCGCCCTGCCCTACCTCAGGGTCGTCGACGCGCAGCCCGGCCACGGTGCCGAGCCTGTAGACAGCCCGCTCGAGGCGGAGGCCGTCACCGTCGGCGACAGCTGAGCCGACCTGCCACATCGGGCACGGCGCCACGCACCCTAGGCTGGCGCCGTGCTCGAGCTCATCACCGCGACGCGGTACGTCACCCCCCTGCGGGAGGGTGGCTCGCTGCCCGGGATCGTCGAGGCGGACGACCTCGGCACCTACGTCCTGAAGTTCCGCGGCGCGGGTCAGGGGCTCAAGGTCCTCGTCGCCGAGGTCCTCGTCGGTGAGCTGGCGCGGGCGCTCGGTATGCGGGTGCCGCGCTTGGCCGTCGTGGACCTGCAGGCCCCGATCGCCAAGTACGAGGCCGACGAGGAGGTCCAGGACCTTCTCACGGCGAGCCTCGGGCACAACCTCGGGGTCGACTTCCTCCCCGGCTCCTTCGGCTACGACGGGTCGCGGCCGCCGGCAGCGGACACCGCCGCGGACATCCTGTGGCTCGACGCCCTCACGGCGAACGTCGACCGCACCTGGAGCAACCCGAACCTGCTGGTGTGGCACCGCGAGCCGTGGCTGATCGACCACGGTGCCGCCCTGTACTTCCACCACGGCTGGCCGAGTCGCGGCGCCGACCCCGCCCGCTTCGCCACCCAGGCCTACGACGCCGACCAGCACGTCCTGCGGGACGTCGCGTCCGACGTGGGGGCGGCCCACGAGCGGCTCGCCCCGCAGGTCACCGACGCGCTGCTGCGCGACGTGACGGCGGCCGTCCCCGACGAGTGGCTGGAACCGGCGCCCGGGCTGGACGACGCCCACGCCGTCCGCACGGCATACCGCGAGCACCTGCTCGCCCGCGTGGCGAACCCCGCGGCCTGGCTCCCGGGAGGTGTGGCATGACCCCCGTCGGCTACCAGTACGTCGTCCTGCGCTGCGTCCCCGAGGTCCAGCGCGAGGAGTTCGTCAACGTCGGCGTCGTCGTCTACAGCCAGTCCGCCGACTACCTCGAGGCCGCGTGGCGCCTGGACGAGGACCGCCTCCGGGCCTTCGCTCCGGGCCTCGACCTCGGCGCCGTCGGGGCGTCCCTCGACACCGTGTGCCGGGTCTGCCGCGGCGAGACCGGCGGCGGCCTGCCGTCGCTCGGCGGCCTGGGGCGCCGGTTCGGCTGGCTGAGCGCACCGCGCAGCACCGTCGTGCAGCCCGGCCCCGTCCACGGCGGCCTCACGACCGACCCGGCCGGGACCCTGCAGGCACTGCTGGACCGCCTCGTCGTCTGACCCGGACAGCCGGGCAAACCGAGCACCGGGAGCAAAACCACACGACACGGGACTGGTGGGCAACAAAGCCCCAACTCGGACTATAGGGTCGCGCCATGACCGTCCCCACCACTGCCGCCGGGAAGGGCCGGGGCAGGGGCTCGTGGCTGGCGCTGGCCTACCTGCTGCCCGCCCTGGCCGTCTTCGGCGTCTTCATCTTCTGGCCGCTGGTCAAGTCGGTGCTGCTGTCCGTCCAGGGCACCGACATCCTCGGCAACCCCAGCGGCTTCGTCGGCTTCGTCAACTACTCCAAGCTCTTCTCGGACGAGGACTTCCTCAAGGTCCTGTGGGTGACCTTCGCCTTCACGGTCCTCACCGTCCTGCCGAGCATCGCGATCGCGCTGTTCCTCGGGCTGCTGCTGCAGAGCAGGATCCGTGGCGTCCGCTTCTTCCGCACCGCCTTCGCGCTGCCGTTCGCGTTCTCCGTCGCGACCGCCTCGGTCATCTTCGGCGTCCTCTACAACCCGGCCAGCGGTGTCCTCAACGGGCTGCTGTCGCACGTCGGCGTCGACAAGGTGCACTGGCTCACCGACCCCGACCTCGCGCTCTGGTCGGTGTCCGCTGCCACGGTCTGGATGCAGGTCGGCTACAACCTGCTCGTCATCTCGGCCGGCCTCGGCGCCCTGCCCGACGACGTCATCGAGGCCGCCCGCCTCGACGGTGCCTCGGGGCTGCGGCTGCAGCGCTCGATCATCATGCCGCTGATCACCCCGCAGCTGTTCTTCCTCGTCGTCGTCGGCACGATCCACTCGCTGCAGAGCTTCGGGCAGATCAAGATCCTCACCGTCGGCGGTCCAGAGGGCCGGACCACCACGCTCGTGTACTCGATCTACGAGCAGGCGTTCGCCAACAACAACTCCAACTATGGGTACGCGTCGGCGCAGGCGATGGTGCTGCTCCTCGTCGTGCTGGTCATCACCGCGCTGCAGTTCGGCGTGCTCGAGCGGAAGGTGTTCTACCGATGAGGACCGGCCGCCGGGCCACTGCGTGGCCCACCTACGTCGTCCTGGCGCTGATGATCGTCGTCCTGCTGTTCCCGGTCTACTACGGGCTGGTCGGGTCGGTCATGGGCGAGCGCGACACCAACAGCTTCCCGCCGGCGCTGTGGCCGGTCCACGGACTGCACCCCGACAACTACGGCAAAGCCCTGGACATCATCCCGCTGGGCAGCCAGTACCTCACCAGCGTCCTGCAGACGATCGGGATCACCCTCGGCCAGCTCGTCACGAGCGTGCTCGCCGCGTACGCCTTCGTGTTCCTGCCGCTGCGCCGGCGCGGGTTCTGGTTCGGGGTGTTCCTGTCGACGATGATGATCCCCTTCGAGTCGATCATCATCCCCAACTACCTGCTGATCTCGAGCCTGGGGCTCAAGGACACCGTCGCCGGCCTGACCCTGCCGTTCCTCGCGACCGGCTTCGGGACCTTCCTGATGCGGCAGTCGTTCCTGTCCTTCCCTACCGAGCTGCGCGACGCCGCCCGGGTCGACGGCGCCGGTCACCTGCGCTTCCTGGTCTCGATCCTCACTCCGCTGAGCCGGCCGAGCCTCGCCGCGCTGGGCATCTGGTCGGCCCTGTCGGCCTGGAACATGTACTTCTGGCCCCTGCTGGCGACGGAGGACCCGCGTCACCAGACCATCCAGATCGGCATCAGCCAGCTGCAGTCGTCCGACAGCGACAGCCCCGGCATGGTGCTCGCGGGTGTGATGCTCGCCCTCTTCCCGACCCTGCTGCTCGTCATCTTCGGGCAGCGGTTCATCGTCCGCGGGCTCACCGCGGGTGCAGTCAAGTAGTGCGCCGCCACGTGGCGCACGGTCACGCAGACAACAAGGAGTGGTCGACGTGTTGAGAAGCAAGACAGCCACGACGCGACCCAGGGGGCTCCGGTATGCCGTGCCCGCTGGCGTGCTCGCGACGTCCCTGGTCCTTGCCGCCTGTGGCGGGGGCAACGGTTCCTCCTCCGACGGCGCCGGCGCCCCGAAGGCGGACGTCCTCAAGGCCGCCAAGGGCGTCACGACCGTGTCGTTCTGGCACGCGATGGACGGCAAGAACGCCGAGGTCCTCACCCAGCTGGTCAAGGAGTTCAACGACCAGAACAAGGGCAAGATCGAGGTGAAGGCGACCTACGCGGGCAAGTACGACGACGCGATCACCAAGTACAAGGCCGCGATCCAGAGCAAGTCCACGCCCGACGTCATCCAGATCTACGACATCGGCACGCAGTTCATGATCGACGCCAAGCAGACGGTGCCGATGCAGTCGTTCATCGACCGCGACAAGCTCGACGTCTCCGACCTGCAGCCGAACATCACCGGCTACTACTCGGTCGACAAGAAGCTGAACTCGATGCCGTTCAACACGTCGATGCCGCTGCTGTACATCAACAAGTCGCTCTTCACGAAGGCCGGCCTCGACCCGAACAAGCCGCCGACGAACCTCGACGAGATCCGCGCAGCCGCGGAGAAGCTGTCGAAGAAGAACGGCGGCCCGGCCGACTACGGCTTCGGCGCCGCGATCTACGGGTGGCTGCTCGAGCAGTTCATGGCCACCAGCGGCCAGGAGTACTGCAACAACGGCAACGGCCGCACCGGCCGGGCAACCAGCGTCAACCTCGCCTCCGACACCGACCTCGCGGTCGTGTCGTGGTGGCAGAAGATGGTCAAGGACGGCCTGGCCGCCAACACGGGCCGCGACACCAAGGCCGCCCAGGCGGCGTTCAAGTCGGGCCAGGTCGCGATGAACCTCGAGTCCACGGGCCAGCTCGGCGGGTACAGCCAGGCCGCCAAGGCCGGCGGCTGGGAGCTCGGCGCGACCAACTACCCGCACGTCAAGGCCGGCGAGACCGGTGGGCCGATCATCGGCGGCGCCTCGCTGTGGATCAACGGCGTCAACCACAAGGACGCCAACAAGGAGGCCGCCTGGCAGTTCGTGAAGTTCCTGAGCAGCCCCAAGAGCCAGGCGACCTGGCACACGGGCACCGGGTACTTCCCGAACTCCAAGGGCGCGCTGAACCAGCCGGTCGACGTCGAGTACCGCAAGGCGAACCCGCTGTTCGACGTCGCGGTGCAGCAGCTCGACTCCACCAAGCTGACCACTGCGACCCAGGGTTGCCTGCTCGGCGTCATGCCGCAGGCGCGCAAGGCCTCCGAGGACGGCCTGGAGTCCGCCCTCAACGGCGCCGACCCCAAGGCGGCCATGACCAAGGCCGCCGACGCGGTCGCGGCGCAGGCCAAGACGTACAACGACTCCACGAAGTGACCGGCGCCTGACCGGTCGTCCCCACGGGTGACCGGTCAGGAACCGTCCCGCTGCGGCGGGCGCAGGGCCCACGCGGCCACGGCTCCCGCCGCAGCCACGTTCAGGGAGTCCACTCCCCCGGCCATCGGGATGGTCACGGTGAGGTCGGCCGCGGCGAGCGTGTGGTGCGACAGGCCGTCACCCTCGGTGCCCAGCACCAGGGCGAGGCGCTCGGGCGGGTCCGCCGCCAGCTCGTCGAGCGAGACTGCGTCGTCCGCGAGGGCGAGCGTCGCGACGGTGAAGCCGTGCCGCTGCAGGTCGGCGATGCCGGCCGGCCACGGCTCGATCCGCGTCCACGGCACCTGGAAGACCGTCCCCATGGAGACGCGGATCGACCTGCGGTACAGCGGGTCCGCGCACCGCGGCGTGACGAGGACCGCGTCGACGCCCAGCGCCGCGGCCGAGCGGAACACGGCACCGACGTTGGTGTGGTCGACGACGTCCTCGAGGACGAGCACACGTCGCGCGCCCTGCAGCAGGGACGCCGGCGTGGGGAGCTCCGGCCGCTGCATGGCCGCGAGGGCACCCCGGTGCAGGTGGAACCCGGTGAGCTGCTCGATGACGTCGTGCTCCCCCACGAAGACCGGCACCCCGTCGGCCTCGGCCCGCTCGACGACGTCGGCGAGGTCCGTGAGCCACCGCCTCGCCATGAGGAAGCTGCGCGGGCGGTGCCCCACGGCGAGTGCCCGCCGGATGACCTTCTCGGACTCCGCGATGTACAGGCCCCGCTCCGGCTCGGTGCGTCGCCGCAGGGCCACGTCGGTCAGGGCGACGTAGTCGGCGAGCCGCTCGTCGTCGGCACGGAGGATCTCGGTCGGCACGCAGGCAGGCTAGGACACCAGCGCGCGGACGATGACACTGGCGCCCGCCACCAGGCAGAAGACGAGGACGATGCGGCGCAGCCGGTCGCGGTCCAGGCGGGCGCGGGCCGGCGCTGCCGCGGCATACCCGAGGCCCAGGAACGGCAGCCAGACGAGCCCGGACACGAGCTGGTGCCACGTGAACTCGCCCGCGACGAGGAGGCCACCGATGGCCATCCCGGTCCCCACGAGGAAGAACGCCGCGAGGGTGGAGCGCAGCCGCTCCGGCCGCTCGTGCTGCAGGACGAGCGCGAGGAACGGGCCGCCGATCGAGGCCGCCGTCCCGGACACGCCCGCCACGGCGCCGGCCATCGCCGCGTTGGGGCGGGTCGCGCGCACGTCGAGCCGCGACACGGACGCCGCGACCGTGACGAGGATCAGCACGCCCACCACCACGGAGATCGCCCGGACAGAGAGGGTGGCCACGAGCAGCACACCGAGCGGCGTCAGCAGCAGCCGCGCGCCAAGCGCCCAGCCCAAGGGGCGCCAGGCGATGTCACGCACGCCGTGGGACAGCTGGACCACCGGCAGGGCGAAGCTGGTTACGAGCAGGCTCCCCGGCATCAGCTCGGGGGCGACCAGCACGACGAAGGGTGCCGCGACCACGGCCATCCCGAACCCGATTGAGGACTGCACGAACGCGCCCGCGAAGAGGGCGAGGCCGAGGAGCAGCACGGGAAGCCAGTCCATCAGGCGCCCCGCCCGAACGTCGGCCTCACCGCGCGCCCATCAGCTGAACCAGACGATCTTGACGATCCCGACGACGCCGACCAGGACGATGAACGACCGCAGGACGAGGGGCGGGAGCCGTCGCCCGACACGCGCGCCGATGATGCCACCGATGAACGCGCCGACACCCACGAGCAGGGCGGCGAGCCAGCTGATCCGGTCCCACGCCACGAGCATGAAGGTGATCGCCGCGACGGCGTTGACGATCGTCGCGAGGACGTTCTTGTAGCCGTTGAGGCGCTGGATCGGCTCGGTCGACAGGGCGCTCATGATGCCCATGAGGATGACGCCCTGGGCGGCGCCGAAGTAGCCACCGTAGACGCCCGCGACGAACGTGCCGCCCACGAGCGCCGCTCCGTGCCAGGACGCCGGCGGGACACCGGCCTCGTGCCGGGCCAGCGCGCGGGCCTGCAGCCGGGGGCCGAGGACCACGAGCACGAGGCCGAGCAGGATGAGCACCGGCACGATGGCCTGGAACGCCTTGGCCGGCAGGACGAGCAGGAGCACCGCGCCGACCACGCCGCCGATGAACGAGGCGGGGGCCAGTCGGCGCAACGTCCCGCCGGCACCGCGCAGCTCGTGGCGGTAGCCGTGGACGCCGGTGACGCCACCCGCGACAAGTCCGACCGTGTTGGAGACGTTGGCGACCACGGGCGGGTAGCCGAAGAACAGCAGGGTCGGGAAGGTCACCAGCGTGCCGGACCCGACGACCGTGTTGATGGTGCCGGCAGCCATGCCCGCGAGGAGGATGCCGAGGGCTTCGAAGGCGGACACCGCGCCACCCTAGCCACCAGGGGGACGAACCGGACACGGTGTCCCCCATGTGGCCACCCGCACAGCGGTGTGCCGCCCGCCCGACACGAGGTCGAGGGGCGGCACACGGCACACGGACCGGGTCGGGCAGGCGCCTCAGGCGCGCGGCGGCTCCGTGCCCTCCACCGGGGGCGGGCCCGGGGGCACGGGCGGCGCCGCGGGGAGGTCCGCGGCGGGCGCCGGGTCCAGTGCGGAGTCAGGAGCGGCACCGGGAGCGGCGCCGGGCTCACGCTCGGGCACGGCGTCCGCCGGTCGCCCGATCGGCGGCTGCACTCGCTGGACGGGCGCGGCGTGCTCGGTCGCCTCCTGGCTGGCCTTCCCGGCGAGGCCGCGCGCCTCGGCGAGGGCCTGCATGGGGTCCTCAAGCACGGTCTCGTCGAACGCGTCCTGGAGCTGGCCTGGATCCACCCACTCGTCCTCGCCGCCGCCGTCCGGGCCGTTGCCCTTGTCGGGGGCGCCGAGCGCGCCGCCGATGCCGCGCAGGGCGTCGGTGAGCTCGCTGGGGATGATCCACATCTTGTTGGAGTCGCCGCGGGCGATCTGCGGCAGCACCTGGAGGTACTGGTAGGCGAGCAGCTTCTGCGTCGGCTTGCCGCGGTGGATCGCGTCGAAGACCTGCTGGATCGCGCGGGCCTGACCCTGTGCCTCGAGGATCCGGGCCTGGGCCGAGCCCTCGGCTCTCAGGATCTGGCTCTGCTTCTCGCCCTCGGCGGTGAGGATCGCGGACTGCTTGGTGCCCTCGGCATACAGGATCTGCGCGCGCCGCTCCCGCTCGGCCTTCATCTGCTTCTCCATCGACTCCTGGACCGACATGGGCGGGTCGATCGCCTTGAGCTCGACGCGGTTGACGCGGATGCCCCACTTGCCGGTCGCCTCGTCGAGGACGCCGCGCAGCTGGGCGTTGATCTGGTCACGGCTGGTCAGCGTCTGCTCGAGGTCGAGCGAGCCGATGACGTTGCGGAGCGTGGTGACGGTGAGCTGCTCGATGCCCTGGATGAAGTTGGCGATCTCGTAGACGGCGGACTTGGCGTCGATGACCGAGTAGTAGATGACCGTGTCGATGTTGACGACGAGGTTGTCGCTCGTGATCACCGGCTGTGGTGGGAACGACACGACCTGCTCACGGAGGTCGACGTTGGCCCGCACCTTGTCGACGAACGGCACGAGGAAGTGGATGCCACCCTCGAGGGTGCGCGAGTAGCGCCCCAGCCGTTCGATGATCAGGGCCGTCTGCTGCGGCACGATCCGGACCGTCCTGATGATGACGATCGCCGCGAAGACGATCAGCAGCACCAGGACGATGAAGCCTGCACTGAAGTCCATCGGTCACTCCCCTGTCTTGTCCGACACGTGCTGGTCGGACACCCGGTCCACGAAGGCGGTCGCCCCCTGGATCGACACCACGCGCACCTGTTCACCCGGTGCGATCCGGTCGGCCGCGTCCGCGACCCTGGCGGACCACGTCTCGCCGCCGAGCTTCACGCGCCCCTCGGTGTCGGTCACCGTCTGGAGCACGAATGCCGTGCGGCCGACGAGGCCGCGCGCCCCGATGGTGTCGGCCGCGTAGTTCTCGTTGAACTTGCGCTTGAGGAACGGCCGCACGACGACCAGCAGCACGACGGCGACGATGATGCCGACGACGATCTGAAGGGCGAAGCCTGCACCCATCGCAGCGGCGACCGCCGAGGCGAGCGCCCCGGCGGCCAGCATCACGAAGACGAAGTCCACGGTCGCGGCCTCGATGGCCCCCAGCACCAGCGCCACGCCCAGCCACGCGAGCCACGGGCTGTCACCGATCCAGTTCATCCGTCCCCTCCTGACGACCCAGTGCGCTCAGCGTGCGCGCACGCGGAAACCGGCACCTGCAACCGGTTCCCAAACCCTAGGACGCTCCGGCCGCTCCGGTCGTTCCCGCGCCGGTGCGCAGCCGCGCGGCAAACCGCTCCCCGCGCTTCTCCAGCTCCAGCGGCATGCCGAACGTCTCCGACAGGTTCTCCGCGGTCAGGGTGATCTCGACCGGTCCCTGGGCGACGATCCGGCCCTCGCGCAGCAGGAGCACGTCGGTGAAGTTCGGCGGGATCTCCTCGACGTGGTGGGTCACCAGGACGAGGGCCGGCGCCTCGAGGTCGGCGGCCAGCTCACCCAGCCGCCGGACGAGGTCCTCGCGGCCTCCGAGGTCGAGTCCGGCAGCCGGCTCGTCGAGGAGCATGAGCTCGGGGTCGGTCATCAGTGCGCGGGCGATCTGCACGCGCTTGCGCTCGCCCTCCGACAGGGTGCCGAAGGTGCGGTCGGCGAGGTGCTCGGCCCCCAGCGCGCCCAGCAGCTCGGAGGCCCGGACGTGGTCGAGGGTGTCGTAGTCCTCGCGCCAGCGGCCGACGACACCGTACGAGGCGGTGACGACGACGTTGTGGACCGCCTCATGGGCGGGGATCCGCTCGGCCAGCGCGGCCGACGCGAGGCCGATCCGGGGCCGGAGCTCGAAGACGTCGACGGCACCGAGGACCTCGCCGAGGACGCCGGCGACGCCGCTGGTCGGGTGCATCCGGCCGGCGGCGAGCTGCAGGAGCGTCGTCTTGCCTGCGCCGTTGGGGCCGAGCACCACCCAGCGCTGGCCCTCCTCGACCTCCCAGGTGATGTCGTCGAGCAGCACGGTCGAACCACGGACGACGCTGACGCCGGCGAACTCCAGGACGTCACTCATGGCTCGCGACCCTATCGGCTTAGCATGGCTGGATGCCCGAGCTACCCGCTTCCGTGCGCCTCGCGTTGTGGACGACGCACGTGTCGTCGACCGGCGGCCGGCTCGAGGACGCGATGCGCCTGGCCACCCCGGACGTCGACCACGTCGCCGGTGACCTCGACCGGCTCTCGCTCTGGCGCGACCTCGGGGAGCAGGCGCTGCTCGTGGCGCTGCCCGCCGCGGGCGACCTGACGGGCGTGCCGAAGGCGCCGGCGGAGGCGCAGGGGGCGGCAGCGGCCGCCGGTGAGTGCGTCTTCGTGCCGGGCATCGGCGGGATGCTGGTCCCGACGGTGTCGACCTACGGCGCGGACACGACGGCCGCCGCGGGTGGTGCCCAGGGCCGTGCCCGCGACGGGCTGGACACGGGGACCAGGGTCGACTGGACGGCATACGACAGTGCGCCGGTGCCACGGCACCGGGTCGAGGCGCTCGACACCTCCCAGCTCGAGCGCCACCTGCGCGAGGAGCTGCTCACCGCCACCGAGGCGTTCGACGCGGTGGGCGGCCAGCCGTTCGCCGGCTCCGCCGCCCGTGACCTCGCCGACGCCGCGCTGGGCGGGGCCTGGGGGCTGCCGTCCGGTATGCCGGGACGCGCGGCACGGGTCATCGCGCTCGCGGGGACGGTGGGCCAGATCGTCGACGTGGCGCTTGCTGCGGGTGACGGCGCGCTGACGGCCACGGATGCCGGGCGGCGCCATGCCCTGCTGCTGCGGCTGCAGCGCAGCGCCGACCGGACGCTCGCCGACGCCACCAACGCGGCCTGTGCGGTGATCGCCGGCTGGCGCCCGGCCTGACCTACCGGAGGAGCTCGTACTCGAGCAGGACGGGGTGTGGCGGGTACTGGGTGCGTGACGAGCGTCCGGTGGGCGCCCAGCCGTTCTTCTCCCAGAACCGGCGGGCCCTCGGGTTCCGCTCGAAGACGGTGAGCCAGATGCGGTCGGTGCCCGGCGGGTAGGTGTCGACCAGCGCCTCGAGCAGGTCGCCGGCCAGTCCCGTTCCCCATGTGTCGATCGCGGTCCCGAAGTGGAGGAGCTCGTCGCGTCGGCGGGCGGCGAAGCCCGTGACGCGGCCGGCGCTGCCGGAGCTGCCGGAGCTGACGTAGGCGGCGACGTCCGGGTCGGCGAGCTCTGCCTGCCACCGCTCCCGGATCTCCGCGTGCGGGAAGGGGTGCGTCGCCTGCGGGAAGACGTCGGCCAGGGCGGCCACCGAGGCCTCGGCCTGCACCGTGACGAGCTCGTCGAGATCGGCGTCGGTGGCCGGGCGGAAGTGCATGCGCCGATTGTGCACCCGGGTCCCCGACCGCTGCCCGGCGACGGTGTTGGAGGAACGGCTCCGCCGCGAATTCCATTGGGCGGCAATCACATTCGCGGTGGAGAACCTTCCCAGGGCGTTCGAACAGGTGTACGATGGGGATATGTCACCCACCCCGCTCGCACTGGTCCGGGACGCCCGGCAGCGTGAGCTGTGGGCGCGCACGGCGCAGGTGGCCGGGAGGCTCAACCGGGCGCAGTCGGAGCTCGTCGAGGTCGCCCGAGAGCTCATCGACGACCGGCACTGGGGTGACGGTGGGTTCCGGTCGCCGGAGCACTACCTCGTGGTGCGGGCCGGCCTCTCTCCCGAACACGCGGCCGATGTGGTGCGCGTCGCGCGTCGCAGCGAGGAGCTCCCAGCAGCAGTGCAGGCGCTGGGTGCCGGTGAGCTCTCGCTCGACCAGGTCGCCGTCGTGGCCAGGCGCGTACCGTCCACGCACCAGGAGCAGATGACCCGCCTGGCGCGGCACGCCACCGTGCCGCAGCTGCGCCGGATGGCTGCGCCGCACGCCTTCGACCAGCCCGGCGGGATGCCGGCCGAGGCCCAGGACCCGCCGGCCGACAGTCGGCTCAGCATGGTCCGTGACTCGTTGGCCGGGCAGTCGGCACCGGAGCGCCGAGCGTGCGCCAGGCCAGAGCTCGCCATGCACTACGACGCCGACGGCCGGTTCCACCTGCGGTACTCGGCCCCCGCCACGGTCGGTGCGCTCGTCGAGCAGGCCATCAAGGAGGCCAAGGACGCGCTCTTCACCCGGACCCGCGACGCGGCGGCCCTGGACGAGCCGGCGGACGCGGTCGGCACCTCCGTCCAGCGTGGCCGTGTCCGGCCGACCGACGACCGTCGTGCCGGACACCCGACGTATGCCGATGCGCTGGAGGAGCTGGCCAACCGGTCCCTGGCATCGATCGCCTCCACCAGCCGCGCGTCGCACTACCGCGTCTACCTGCACCTCTCGACCGACGGCGCTTGGGCCTCGGGCGGCCACGCCATCCCGCTGCGGCTGCTGGGGCGGTTCGTCAGCGACGGGATCGTCCAGCCCGTGTGGGAGACCGAGGGCCGGCCGGTCTCCGTGGGCCGCGGCATGCGCATCCTGCCCGAGCGGACGCGCCGGCTGGTCGAGGACCGTGACCGCGGCTGCCGGTTCCCCGGGTGCGGGGCCACCCGGTTCGTCGAGATCCACCACGTCCGGGCCTGGGCCGACGGCGGCGCCACCGACGAGGGCAACCAGGTCAGCCTGTGCCCGCACCACCACGACGCGCTCGACCGGGGCGACTTCAGCCTGACCGGCGACCCGACGCGACCGGACGGGCTCGTCGCCACCAACCGGTACGGCATACGCATCCGGCCACCGCGGCCCGTCGACACCAGACCGCCACCGGGCGGCGACCCACCGGTCCCTCGTGATGCCTACCGGCCCCCGACCGGCGAGGCGGTGCGCTGGCAGGACCTCGAGCTCCTCCCGGACAGCCAGCTCGCACCCGAACGATCGCGTGCACCGGTGCAACCTCGTGCGGTCGGGACCACACCAACTCACTGAGTCATCCGCCGGGCCGCAAAGACTCCCCGAGTGCAACCCACGTGTGGCAGGGTGCGGGCGATGAGCGGTGCATGGGGGGAGACCTGGAGCTTCGAGCTGCACGTGCACTACGGGTTCGTGGACCTGCAGTCGGGCGGGCAGGCCCCCGCGGACCTGGTCACGGCGCGTGGCGGTCAGGCGAACGGGCTGTGCGGCGCGCGCTACCCCGGCACGCTCGCCATGGTGACGGGGCTGCACACAGGTACCGTCCCGTTCACGGTCGCCGTCGGCGCGCAGCCACCGCCCCTGGCGGAGGACTGGGAGGACGTTGTCGAGGTCTCCTTCGAGGCCCTGGGTCCTGACTGCCTGCTGACGACGTTCGACGACGCCCACCGCATCGCCCTGCCCGAGGCGACGACGTACCGGGCGAGGTACAGCGCGTCGGCCATGGACGCCGCGCGCGAGCAGGACACCCGGATGCAGGACGAGCCGGTCATCGACCGGTACCTGCTCGAGCTGTGGCCCGCGCCGGCCGCCCCGGACGCGGTGGTGCGGGAGACGAGTTCGGTGGCGTCGTACTGGCACAGGATCGCGCGCACGTCGGCACCCCCTCCTCCGCAACCGACGCCCGAGGAGCTGGCGGCCGCTGCCGCACGCGAGCAGGCGGAGAGGGATGCGCGGCTCGCCGAGCACCAGCGGCAGCAGGAGCTGGTGCGCTGGGTCGGCTCGCCTCCGGACGAGGCCCTCCGGGCGGGTGGCGAGGGCGCCGCGGCCCTGGCGCGGGTGGACCGGGCTCTCGCAGAGCGCGTCGCCAGCTTGGACCGTTCCGCACAGCGCCGTACCGCCGTCTGGGCTGCTCGGTCAGCCTGCGACCTGGCCGGGCCGGGCCCGCTGGACTGGTCGGCGGCCCTCGAGGCACTCGACGACGACCACGCGCTGCCACCGCCGTTCGACGAACCAGCGCAGGCGTGGGCCCGGTTGTACCCGCCGCACCGAACGACAACCGTCGCGACCGTCGTGATGAGCGAGGCCGCCACGAGCACCCGCCGACCCGCCGTCGCGGCCCCGGCAGCCGCTCTGGCCGCCCTGCTGGCGGCCGGAAACCAGGACTCCGCGGTCGCCGTGTTCGGCGCCCTCAGCCAGGCTGCGTCAGCCCTCGACGACCCGGACACCCTCTACTCGGCCCTGCGAGAACGTCTCCATCGCGCCTGATCCCGCTGCGGTCAGCGACAACCGACGCGACCGCGGTGCGTCGGGCTGGGACACCAGACCTCAGCGACGGGCGAGGACGGACCGGTAGACGTCGAGGGTCTGCTCGCCGATCGACGCCCACGAGAACGCCTCGACCGCGCGCTGGCGGCCGGCCAGCCCCATCCGACGGGCGCGGTCGCGGTCGCTCACCGCCTCGGTCAGGGCGGCCGCGAGGTCGGCGACGAACCGGTCGGCGTCGAGCGGGATGCCGCTGCCGTCCTGCCGTTGCTCGATCGGCACCAGCCAGCCGGTCTCGCCGTCGACGACGACCTCGGGGATGCCCCCGGTGGCGGTCGCGACGACGGGCGCCTCGCAGGCCATGGCCTCGAGGTTGACGATGCCGAGCGGCTCGTAGATCGACGGGCAGGCGAAGACGGTCGCCGAGGACAGCAGGGCGACGACCTCGGCGCGCGGCAGCATCTCGGGGATCCACACCACCCCGGTCCGGCTCGTCCGCAGCTCCTCCATCAGGCCCTCGACCTCGGCCTTGATCTCGGGGGTGTCCGGCGACCCTGCGCACAGCACCAGCTGCACCTCCGGCGGGAGCTGCGCCGCCGCCCGCAGCAGGTACGGCAACCCCTTCTGCCGGGTGATCCGCCCGACGAACACCACCGACGGACGGTCGGGGTCCACGCCGTGCCGACGCACCGTGTCGAGGTCCTCGTGGCGCTGCCACAGCTCGGAGTCGATGCCGTTGTGCACCACCGCGACCCGGTCCGGGCCGACCTGCGGGTAGGAGCGCAGGACGTCCTGCCGCATCCCCTCGCTGACGGCGATCACCGCGTCCGCCGCCTCGTATGCCGTGCGCTCCACGAACGAGGACAGCCGGTACCCGCCGCCGAGCTGCTCCGCCTTCCACGGGCGCATCGGTTCCAGCGAGTGGGCGGTGACGACGTGCGGCATGCCACCGAGCAGCGAGGCGACGTGGCCGCCGAAATTGGCGTACCAGGTGTGCGAGTGGACGACGTCCGCGCCGACGCAGTCACCAGCCATCGACAGGTCGACGCCCATGGTCCGCACCGCGGCGTTCGCGCCCGCGAGGTCCGGCAGGTCGGCATACCCCGTCGTGCCCTCCTCGGCCACGGGCTCGCCGAACGCGCGCACCCTCGTGTCGATGTCGCCGCGGGCGCGCAGCGCGCGCACCAGCTCGGCGACGTGGACCCCCGCGCCGCCGTAGATGTTGGGCGGGTACTCCTTGCTGAGGATGTCCACTCTCACGCCCGTGAGACTAGTGGTGGGATGGGGTCGCCGCGAGGGCTCGGATTCCCTAGGGTCAGCGGTATGCCGTACCGCCGCGGAGCCCCGAGAGTCCTGGCCATCGTCCTTGCGGGAGGGGAAGGCAAACGGCTCATGCCGCTCACCGCCGACCGCGCCAAGCCGGCCGTGCCGTTCGGCGGCATCTACCGGCTCATCGACTTCGCCCTCTCCAACGTGGTGAACTCCGGCTACCTCAAGGTCGTCGTGCTGACCCAGTACAAGTCGCACAGCCTCGACCGGCACGTCACCAAGACGTGGCGCATGTCGAACATGCTCGGCAACTACGTCACCCCCGTGCCTGCGCAGCAGCGCATCGACAAGAACTGGTACCTCGGCTCGGCTAACGCGATCTTCCAGAGCCTCAACCTGATCCACGACGAGCAGCCCGACATCGTCGTCGTGGTGGGCGCGGACCACGTCTACCGCATGGACTTCTCCCAGATGGTCAAGCAGCACATCGAGACCGGTGCAGGCGTCACCGTCGCGGCGATCCGCCAGCCCATCTCCCTGGCCGACCAGTTCGGGGTCATCGAGGTCGACGACGAGGACCGTCGCAAGATCGGCGCCTTCCGCGAGAAGCCCAAGGACGCCAAGGGGTTGCCCGACTCCCCCGACGAGGTGCTGGCCTCGATGGGCAACTACGTCTTCGACGCCGACGTCCTCGTCGAGGCGGTGACGCAGGACAACGACCGCGAGGGCAGCAAGCACGACATGGGCGGCGACATCGTGCCGGCCTTCGTCGCCGAGGGGCGCGGTTACGTCTACGACTTCAAGGACAACGTGATCCCGGGCGCGACCGAGCGCGACCAGGCGTACTGGCGCGACGTCGGGACGATGGACTCGTACTGGGAGGCCCACATGGACCTCGTGTCCATCCACCCGGTCTTCAACCTCTACAACTACGACTGGCCGATCTACACCGACTACGGCCCGTACCCGCCGGCGAAGCTGGTCCACGGCGCGGCGGGCAAGTTCGGCGAGGCGCACAACTCCGCGGTCTCCCCCGGCGTCGTGATCTCCGGCGCGACAGTCACGAACTCGGTGCTGTCGCCGCGCTGCCACATCCACAGTGGCACGACGATCGACGACAGCGTCCTGCTCGACGGCGTCGAGGTCGGCCGGGGCTGCGTCATCAAGCGCGCCATCATCGACAAGGGCGTCGTCGTCCCACCGGACACCACCATCGGCGTGGACCGGGAGAAGGACCTGGCGCGCGGCTTCATGGTCACCGAGTCCGGGCTCACCGTCGTCGCGAAGCAGCAGGAGGTCCCCGCGTGAGCGAGCGTCCGATCCGGATCGCCGTCCAGCTCCAGCCCCAGCACGCCGAGTACGCCGCGATCCGCCGTGCCGCGGCGGAGGCGGAGGAGATCGGTGTCGACGTCGTCTTCAACTGGGACCACTTCTACCCGCTCTACGGCCAGGCCGACGGCGCGCACTTCGAGTGCTGGACGATGCTCGGTGCCTGGGCCGAGGCGACCGAGCGCGTCGAGATCGGCGCCCTCGTCACCTGCAACAGCTACCGGAACCCGCAGCTGCTCGCCGACATGGCCCGCACGGTCGACCACATCAGCGACGGCCGCCTCATCCTCGGCATCGGCTCGGGCTGGTTCGAGCGGGACTACGACGAGTACGGCTTCGAGTTCGGGACCGCGGGCGGCCGGCTCGACCGGCTGGCCCACGACCTGCCGCTCATCGAGCAGCGGTGGGCCCAGCTCAACCCCCCGCCCACCCGGCCCATCCCCGTCCTGATCGGCGGTGGGGGCGAGCGCAAGACCCTGAAGATCGTCGCCCGGCACGCGAACATCTGGCACGGGTTCGGCGGCGCGGACACCATCGCGCACAAGCACGCCGTCCTCGACCAGTGGTGCGAGAAGATCGGCCGCGACCCCGACGAGATCGAGCGCTCCGCGGGCGTCTCCCCCAAGCCCGGTCGCCACCCCGAGGACGTCAAGGACTACGCCGCCGGCGCGGAGGCGCTGTATGCCGTGGGCACGCGCCTGTTCACCGTCGGCATCGGGGGCCCGCACTACGACCTCGGGCCGCTGCGAGACCTGGTCGCATGGCGAGACTCGCGCCAGGGGTCCTGACCCGCGTCGATATCGTGACGGCGTGACCGAGCCGAACCCCGAGCAGGCGCCCGGGGGCGTCCCGACCACCGGCACGACGGGCGTCCCCGGCCCCACGGCCGCCCATGGCACCAGCGCGGCCGCCGGCACCGCCGAGGACGTCGCGACCCTGCTCGTCACGATCAGCGGCGACGACCGCCCGGGCGTGACCAGCGCGTTCTTCGACGCCATCGCCGACGTCGGGGCGGAGGTGCGCGACCTCGAGCAGGTGGTGGTCCGCGGCCACCTCACCCTGGCCATGCTGCTCGCTCCTGGTGCCGGGGAGGACCGGCTGCGCGAGGTGCTCACCGCCGTCGGCCGCGACCTGGGCCTCAAGGTCAAGCTGCGCAGCGGCACCGGTGACAGCCTGCGCCAGCGCAAGGGCCGGGTCGCCGTGGTGGTGCTCGGGTCCCCGCTGCGGGCCAGCGCGGTGGCCTCGGTGACGGCCCGGATCGCCTCGCACGGTGCCAACATCGACCGCATCCGCCGCCTGGCGCGCTACCCGGTCACGACCGTCGAGTTCGACGTCTCGGGCGCCGACGTGGAGCGGCTGCGCCGCGAGCTCGCCCTCGAGTCCAGCATCCACGGCATCGACATCTCCGTCGCACCCGGCGGCCTGGCCCGGCGCGGGCGGCGCCTCGTCGTCATGGACGTGGACTCCACCCTCATCCAGGACGAGGTCATCGAGCTGCTGGCCCGGCACGCGGGCAAGGAGCGCGAGGTCGCCGAGGTCACCGAGGCGGCCATGCGCGGGGAGCTCGACTTCGCCGAGAGCCTGCGCCAGCGGGTGGCGGTCCTCGAGGGCCTGCCGGTGTCGGTGCTGGACGACGTGCGCGCCGCCGTGCGGTTCACGCCGGGCGCCCGGACCCTCGTGCGCACCCTGAAGCGTCTGGGCTTCACCGTGGCGGTCGTCTCCGGTGGCTTCCTCGAGGTCGTCGAGGACCTGGCTCGCGAGCTCGACATCGACCACGCCCACGCCAACCGCCTCGAGGTGCGCGACAGCCTGCTCACCGGCCGCGTGCTCGGCGAGATCGTCGACCGGCAGGGCAAGGCCCGTGCGCTGCGCCGGTTCGCCGAGGAGGCAGGGCTGCCGCTGTCGCGGACCGTGGCCATCGGTGACGGGGCCAACGACCTGGACATGCTCGAGACCGCCGGCCTCGGGGTCGCGTTCAACGCCAAGCCGGTGGTGCGCGAGCAGGCGGACACCTCGGTGACCGTCCCCTACCTCGACGCGGTCCTCTACCTGCTCGGCATCACCCGCGAGGAGATCGAGGAGGCGGACGCTGCGGACGGCACGCCGACACCGGCTCCGCCGATCCCGCAGCCCGGCTCCTAGGCTGGCGTAATGGCATCCCCGACGAAGCGCGGCCGACCCACCCTGTTCGTCATCGGGGGCGCTGAGGACCGCGTCGGCAAGGCGACCGTGCTGCGGCGCTTCGTCCGCCTCGCGGGCGGACGGCGCGCCCGCATCGTGCTCATCCCGACGGCGTCCTCGTTCCCCGACGAGGTGACCGCCTCGTACACCGACGTCTTCACCCGTCTCGGTGCCCCGGCTCCCTCGGTCGTCGACCCCCAGGACCGGACGGCGGCCCACGACGAGGAGCTCGTCGCCCTCGTGGACGGGGCCACCGGCGTGTTCATGAGCGGCGGCAGCCAGCTCAAGCTGAGCCAGCGCTTCCCCGGCACCCCGCTCGGCGAGGCGATCCACCGGGCACACGCCCGGGGCGCGGTCGTCGGCGGCACCTCGGCCGGCGCGTCGATCATGAGCCAGTTCATGATCTCGATGGGCGACGAGGGCATCACCCCTCGCCAGCGGCACAGCCAGCTCAGCGCCGGACTCGGCCTCGTCGAGGGCGTGATCATCGACCAGCACTTCGCCCAGCGGTCGCGCTACGGGCGGCTCATGTCGATGGT
Organism: Phycicoccus sp. 3266; assembly: GCF_031456495.1. Taxonomy (NCBI): domain Bacteria; kingdom Bacillati; phylum Actinomycetota; class Actinomycetes; order Micrococcales; family Intrasporangiaceae; genus Phycicoccus; species Phycicoccus sp. 3266. Next base: position 579,497 of record NZ_JAVDUW010000003.1, read on the forward strand.
GGCGGCCTCCCCCAGCCTGCTCGGGATCGGCATCGACGAGGACACCGCCGTCGAGCTCGTCGACGGCCGCACCTTCACGGTGCACGGCTCGGGTGCGGTGTTCGTGCTCGACTGCCGCACCGCCCAGTCCGACGCCCCCGACGCCCGCCGGGGCGCCCCGCTCATGGTCTCCGGAGCGGTGGTGCACTCGCTGCCCGCAGGCGCTACGTTCGACCTCGCCGAGGTGCGGCTCGTCGAGTTCGTCGAGAAGCACCCGGACGCCGCGGTCGCCCTGGCGACGGCCAAGGCCTGACCGCCACCGGAGCGCGTGCCGACGACGTCACTGCCCCCGTCCGTCCTGCTGACCAGCGAGGAGTGCCCATGGCAGACCGTCCCACCCCGACCGGACCCGCCGCCCCGGACCTGCGGATCGTCGAGTCGCGGGTCTACCGCGGTGGGAACGTGTGGTCGTACAACCCGGCGATCCACCTCGTCGTCGACCTCGGCGTCCTCGAGGGGTACCCCAGCGACACGATCGAGGGCTTCACCGACCGGCTGGTCGAGCTGCTCCCCGGCCTGGAGAACCACACGTGCTCCCGAGGGGTGAAGGGCGGGTTCATCGAGCGGCTGCGTGAGGGCACCTGGCTCGGGCACGTCGCCGAGCACGTCGCCCTGCAGCTGCAGCAGGAGGCCGGCCACGACCTGCGACGCGGCAAGACGCGCGCGGTCAAGGGCCAGCCCGGCCGCTACAACGTCATCTACGACTACAACGACGAGACGGTGGGCCTGGCCGCGGGCACCCTGGCGGTGCGGCTGGTGAACCACCTCGTGCGCGCCGAGGAGGGCTTCGACTTCGCCGAGGCGCTCGACGTGTTCCTCCGCCAGGCCCAACGTGCAGCGTTCGGGCCCTCGACGCAGGCGATCCTCGAGGAGGCCATCTCCCGGGACATCCCGTACATCCGCCTCAACAGCGCCTCCCTCGTCCAGCTCGGCCAGGGGGTCCACGCACAGCGGATCCGGGCGACGATGACCTCCAAGACCGGTGCGCTGGCCGTCGACATCGCCTCCGACAAGGACATGACGACGCGGCTGCTCGGGTCCGCGGGGCTGCCGGTCCCGAAGCAGGAGACGGTGCGGTCGGCCGATGGGGCGGCCGCCGCCGCTCGGCGTATCGGCTTCCCCGTCGTGGTCAAGCCGCTCGACGGCAACCACGGCCGCGGTGTCGTCCTCGACCTGCAGTCCGAGGACGAGGTCCGGGACGCATTCGTCGTCGCCGAGGGCGAGTCGCGGCGCGGCTACGTCATCGTCGAGTCGTTCATCACCGGCCGCGACTACCGCTGCCTCATCGTCGGCGGGAAGATGCAGGCCATCGCGGAGCGCGTGCCGGCCCACGTGGTCGGCGACGGGTTGCACACCGTCACCGAGCTCGTCGACCTCACCAACGCCGACCCCCGTCGCGGCGTGGGCCACGAGAAGGTGCTCACCCGGATCAAGGTCGACGACGCAGCCGTGGCGCTCGTCCGCGACCAGGGCTGGGAGATGGACCAGGTGCCGCCGGAGGGGCAGATGGTCAAGCTCGCGCTCACCGGCAACATGTCGACCGGAGGCATCTCCGTCGACCGCACCTTCGAGGCCCACCCGGACAACGTCGAGATCGCCGAGGAGGCGGCCCGGATGATCGGGCTCGACGTCGCCGGCATCGACTTCATCTGCCCCGACATCGCCTCACCCGTGCGCGAGACCGGCGGTGCCATCTGCGAGGTCAACGCGGCGCCCGGGTTCCGGATGCACACCCACCCGACCGTGGGCGAGCCGCAGTACATCGCGCGACCCGTCGTCGACCTGCTCTTCCCGCCCGGCTCCCCGTCCCGCGTGCCGATCGTGGCGGTCACCGGCACCAACGGCAAGACGACCACGTCGCGCATGATCGCCCACATCTTCAAGGGGATCGGGCGCAAGGTCGGCATGACCTCGACCGACGGCATCGTCATCGACGAGCGGCTCGTCTACAAGGCCGATGCCTCCGGCCCGCGGTCCGCGCGGATGGTCCTGCAGAACCCGCGCGTCGACTTCGCCGTCATGGAGGTCGCCCGCGGCGGCATCCTGCGCGAGGGGCTCGGCTACGACCGCAACGACGTCGCCGTCGTCACCAACATCGCGCCGGACCACCTCGGCATGAAGGGCATCGACACCCTCGAGCAGCTCGCCGACGTCAAGGCGGTCATCGTCGAGGCCGTGCCACGGGACGGCTTCGCGGTCCTCAACGCCGACGACGACCTCGTGCGCAAGATGCGCCGGCGCTGCTCCGGCAGCGTCGTGTGGTTCTCGCTCCAGCCGCCGGGCACCAAGGTGCGCGAGTACATCGACGACCACTGCCGCCGTGGGGGCAGGGCCGTGGTGCTCGAGCCGACCGACCGCGGCGACATGATCACCATCAAGCACGGGCGCCGCTCGATGCAGCTCGCCTGGACGCACCTGCTGCCGGCGACCTTCGGCGGCACCGCGAAGTTCAACGTCGCCAACGCCATGGCGGCAGCGGGTGCCGCCTTCGCCGCCGGGGCCGGGCTGCACGAGATCCGCCAGGGCCTGCGCACCTTCACGACGAGCTACTACCTCTCCCCGGGCCGGATGAACCTCGTCAACGTGCACAACGTCGACGTGTTCGTCGACTACTGCCACAACGCCCCCGGCATGCGGGTGCTCGGCGAGTTCGTCGACCGGTATGCCGAGCAGAAGTCCGGTCAGGCGGACCTGGGCAAGGTCTCGCGGATCGGCATGGTGTCGACCGCCGGCGACCGCCGCGACGACGACATGCGCGAGCTGGGCGCCATCGCGGCACGCCACTTCGACGTCGTCGTCGTCCGCGAGGACAAGCGCCTGCGGGGCCGGCCGCTCGGCGAGACGGCCGAGCTCATCGCCGACGGCGTGCGCGCCGAGATGGGCAAGGAGGGTGTGCGCTGTCGCCAGGTCGAGGTCGTGCTGGCGGAGGTCGACGCCGTGCGGCACTGCATGGCCCGCGCCAACCCCGGCGACGTCGTCGTGCTCTGCGTGGACCAGCACGCCGAGGTGCTGGCCGAGCTCGAGACGATGACGCAGTCGGCCCAGGCGGGCGCGCACAACCGCGACGGCGTGAGCGACCCCGACCTCGACCCGGTCGAGCTCCAGAGCGAGGCGGAGGTGGCCGGCAACGAGGCCGCCGCCGAGGGAGCGGAGGGCGAGCCGGTCACCGCCTGAGGGCTGCGGTGGGGTGCCTCAGCGCCCGCGCAGCTCCGCGGCATACCGCGACAGCGCGCCCCGGTAGCCCTGGGTGTCGTCGTCCCCGGCGTGGTGCAGCAGGACCTCGAGGAGGTCCGCCACGGCCTCGCCGGGGCGGCCGCAGTCGAAGGCCGCCAGGGCCCGGAACGCCGCCACCGCAGCGGAACCCGGACGCTCCGACTCGAGCTCGGTGAGCAGGTCGTAGGCCGCCTCGGCCTGACCGGTGTTGCGCAGGCTGGAGGCCAGCTGGATCCGGGCCCGGTGCCGGTGCGGCTCCCGCAGGCCTCCCGAGAGGGCGGCGCGGTACGCCACGACTGCCTCGGACTCGCGGTCGGCCGCATCGAGGGCTGAGGCGTACTCGTAGACCAGCCGCGGGTCCTCCGGGCGACGGTCGCGCAGGGACCGGGCGGCCTCGACGCGAGCAGTGTCGTCCTCCAGCGCCCACAGGGCGGTGATCTCGGCCTCCTGCTCGTGCTCACCCCGGGCTGCCACGACCTTGCGCCGCACGTCCGCGGCCGTGTCGGAAGTGGCGCCCTGCTCCCCCAGCCACGCCGCGACCTGCGCCCGCTCCGAGTGGCACATCAGGGCCACGACGTCGCCGTCGGCGGCCCCCGGCACCAGCGCCTGCAGGCCGCCGAGCTCGGTGTCGTAGGACTCGATGTCGGCCACGCCGGCCCGGGCCAGCCCGGCGCGCAGGTGGCTCTCGAGCTCCTCCATGGTGCGCCCGCGCAGGTAGTGCGCCTTGTGCGCCGCGACGACCCGGTCGGCCCGCAGCCCGGCGATCTCGCCCATGGCCTCGAGCAGCTCGTCGGTGCGGTCGCCGGCCAGGCCGAGGCCGAGGTGCACCTGGCCGCCGGGCACGGTCAGGCCGTGCGCCACGTCGAGCAGCGCCTCGAGGCCGGCCTCGTTGTGCGCGAGGTCGACGATCACGGTGATCTCGGCGCCGTCGGGGCGCCGCAGCGTGTACGTGTTCATGCGCCCGGGGTTGAGCCGGTCGTCGGGCGCGAACGTCCGAAGCCCCTCGACGACGGCATCGCGCGGTATGCCGAGCCCGAGGGCCGCCGCCGTACCCGCCAGGACGTTCGCGATGTTGTGCTGCGACAGGCCCGACAGCGTGGCGGGCACGTCGAGCACGCTGACGAGGCGGTCGGGGTCGCGGCCGGCCTCGAGCACGGTCACGTCACCGTCGAGGACGGTGACGGCGCGACCACCGAGGTCCAGCGCCTGGCGGATCGCCGGCGCGTCGGACCGCAGGGTGAAGACCCACGGCTTGGCGCGGGTGCCGGTCCGCATCGCCCAGACCCGGGGGTCCTCGCCGTTGAGCACGGCCCAGCCGCCGGGGCGCGTGGCCTTGGTGACGATGGCCTTCACCTCGGCGAGCTGGTCGACGGTGTCGATGCCCTGCATGCCGAGGTGGTCGGCCGACACGTTCGTCACGACGCTGACGTCGTTGTGGCTGACGCCCATGCCCTTGAGCAGCATGCCCCCACGTGCCGTCTCGAGGATCCCGAGCTGGACGCCGGGCGCACTGAGGACCGCTCGCGCCCCGGCCGGCCCTGAGTAGTCGCCGGCCTCGACGAGCTCGCCCTGCACGACGATGCCGTCCGTCGAGGACCAGCCGGTCCGCAGGCCCGCGGTCATGCCGATGTGCCCGAGCAGCCGCGTCGTGGTCGTCTTCCCGTTGGTGCCGGTCACGGACGCGACGGGGATGGTGGGCCGGACGATGGCGGGACGGTCGCCGGGTGCGGCCGCGGCCACCACGGCAGCCTGCTCGGCGACCGCGTCCCGGCCCTCGAGCCAGGCCTGCAGGACCGGGCCGGTCGCCTCGCCCAGCGCCCTCGCCCGGCCCCGGCGGCGCCAGACGAACGCGACGACGACCTGCGCGGGGCTGGAGCCGGCCCGCACCCGCACGCCGAGGCGCGTGGTCCCGCTGGCCGCCGCGGTCGCGCGGACGGCGCGCTCCACGAGGCGCATGACGAACCGCTGGCGCGCCTGGGTGCCGGCCGCACCCGGCCGGGCACCCGGCATACCGACGCGCTCGGCCAGGCGACCGAGGTCGGGCTCGGCCGCCGCCAGGAAGCCCGGGAGGTCGAGGGTGACCTTGACCGCCGGCTTGGCGAAGTAGAGGTTCGGCCCCTCGAGGACGCGGACCTCGTCGACCGTGACGGTCTCGGCCACGCCGGATGCGGACGTCATGGCGTCAGACGCTACTGCCCGTCCGGGGGACGCGCGCCGCGGCTACTGGCCCATGGCGTGCACGCCGCCGTCGACGTGCACGATCTCGCCGGTCGTGGCCGGGAACCAGTCGGACAGAAGGGCCGCGCACGCCTTGGCAGCCGGCACCGGGTCGTTGACGTCCCAGCCCAGCGGCGCCCGCTGGCCCCACGTGTCCTCGAAGGCGACGAAGCCCGGGATCGACTTGGCCGCGGTGGTGCGGATCGGCCCGGCGGAGACCAGGTTGCTGCGGATGCCCTTGGGGCCGAGGTCGCGGGCGAGGTAGCGGTTGGTGGACTCGAACGCCGCCTTGGCCACGCCCATCCAGTCGTACACGGGCCAGGCGAACTTGGCGTCGAAGGTGAGCCCGACGATGGCCCCGCCCTCGCGCATCAGCGGCAGCGCCGCGACGGCCAGCGACTTCAGCGAGTAGGCCGAGGCGTGCATGGCCGTCGACACGTCCTCGAACGTGCCCTCCATGAAGTTGAACGCCCCCTGCGGCGCGAACCCGATCGAGTGCAGCACGCCGTCGAGGGAGTCCACGTGCTCGCCGAGCCGCTCGGCCAGGCTGTCGAGGTCGTCCTGGTTGGTGACGTCGAGCTCGATGACCGGCGGGGTCGTCGGCAGCCGCTTGGCGATGGTCTGGGTGATCTTGAAGGTGCGCCCGAACGACGTCAGGACCACCTCGGCCCCCTGCTCCTGCGCCAGCTTGGCGACGTGGAACGCGATCGAGGAGTCCATGAGGACGCCGGTGACCAGCAGCTTCTTGCCCTCGAGCAACATGGGGGTTCTCCTTCGTGGAGTGGGGGTCCTGCAGGGGGTCGGACAGGTCGGGTCGGGTCAGTGGCCCATGCCGAGGCCGCCGTCGACCGGGATGACGGCGCCGGTGATGTATGCCGCGTCGTCGCCGGCGAGGAAGCGCACCGCGGCGGCGACCTCGTCCGCCTGGCCGAACCGGCCGGCCGGGATGCTGGCGAGGTAGGCCTTCTGCCGGTCCTCGGGCAGGGCCGCGGTCATGTCGGTCTCGATGAAGCCGGGGGCGACGACGTTGGCGGTGATGCCGCGGCCGCCGAGCTCGCGCGAGATGGAGCGGGCGAGGCCGACGAGGCCGGACTTGCTGGCGGCGTAGTTGGCCTGGCCGGGCGACCCGTAGAGGCCCACGACGCTGGAGATGAAGACGATGCGGCCGCGGCGGGCGCGGATCATGCCCTTGACCGCGCGACGGGCGCACCGGAAGGCGCCGGCGAGGTTGGTGTCGACGACGGAGTCGAACTCCTCGTCGCTCATCCGCATCAGGAGGGTGTCGCGGGTGATGCCCGCGTTGGCGACGAGCACCTCGACGGGGCCGCCGAGCAGCTCCTCGGCCTCGGTGAAGGCGGCGTCGACGCTGGCGGTGTCGGTGACCTCGCAGCGGACCGCCCGCAGGCCCTCGGGGGCCTCCCCGGAGCGGTTCGTCACGACGACGTTCTCACCGGCCGCGTCGAGCGCTCGGGCGATCGCGAGCCCGATGCCGCGGTTGCCCCCGGTGACGAGGATGTTGCGCCCAGCCATCGATCTCCTCCGTGCCTCGCGGCGGTCGGTCGGTCGTGCGACGGGCCCCGTCCGGGGCCCGCTGCGACCCTACCGACTACCCATCGGTAGGCCGCATCCGGAACGTCCGGGGGCAGATCGGTGGTGTCGTCCGTCCCGGCTTATCGTTGAAGGGTGCCCCGTCCACACCGCCACCACCACGACGAGCCCGTCGTCCAGTCGGTGACCTCCGCCCCCGAGTCGCTGGCCGAGGAGCAGGCCCACCGGATCAAGCGGTACCTGCTGACCATGGCCGTGCGCACCGTGTGCTTCGTGGGTGCCGCGGTCACGGCCACCAAGGGCGCGTCCCCGTGGGTGTGGGGCACCCTGTCGATCGCGGCGATCCTGCTGCCGTACGTCGCGGTCGTCATGGCGAACGCCGTGCGCCCCCGGGCCCCGGGCGGCACCAGCCCGGTCCTGCCCCGCGGCGACGGCCCCCCGCAGATCGGGCCACGGTGACGGCCGCGGTGACCGACCTCGTCTGCAGCGCCAAGGGCTGCCGCCGTGAGGCCAGCTGGGCGCACTTGTGGAACAACCCGAAGCTGCACACCCCCGGACGGCGCAAGGTCTGGCTGGCGTGCGAGGACCACCGGGACTCCCTGGGTGAGTTCCTGTCCGTCCGGGGCTTCCTCAAGCAGACCGTCGCGGCCGACGCCATCCCCGCCGACGCCGGCTAGGCGTCCTCGCAGGAACAAGCCAGCCATCACCCGCCCGACCAACCTGCCAGGGCAGTACAGCTAGCCGCCGATCGAGGACATGGGGCGGGCCGGCTGCACGAACGCGTCCGTGCCGATCCCGTGCCCCGGTGCCTTGCGCCACATCTCGCCACGGATGAGGCCGGCGACCTCCTCGTCGGTCGCGCCGTCGCGCAGCGGACCCCGCAGGTCCGTCTCCTTCTGCGAGAAGAGGCAGTTGCGCACCTGCCCGTCCGCGGTGAGCCGCGTGCGGTCGCAGGCGGCGCAGAACGGCGCCGACACGCTCGCGATGATCCCCACGGTCTCGGGTCCGCCGTCGACGAGGAAGCGCTCGGCCGGTGCACTCCCCCGGTCCTCCGCGGGCAGCGGCGTCAGGGTGAACCGCTCGGCCAGCCGCTCGCGCACCTCCTCCGCGCCGATCATGGTCGAGGCGTCCCAGCCGTGCTGGGCGTCCAGCGGCATCTGCTCGATGAACCGCAGCTCGTAGCCGCGGTCGAGGCACCACTGCAGGAGCTCGGCGACCGAGTGGTCGTTGATGCCGCGCATCGCGACGGCGTTGACCTTCACCGGGGTCAGGCCCGCGGCTGCGGCCGCCTTGAGCCCTGCCTCGACGTCGTGCAGGCGGTCGCGGCGGGTCAGGTCGGCGAACTCGCGCGGGTCGACGGTGTCGAGGCTGACGTTGATGCGGTCCAGGCCCGCGTCGGCCAGGGGCTGGGCGAGCCTGTCGAGGCCGACGCCGTTGGTGGTCATCGCGATCGAGGGGCGGGGCTCCAGGGCGGCGATCCGGCGGACGACGTCGACCAGGGAGCGGCGCAGCAGCGGCTCACCGCCGGTCAGCCGGACCTGCCGCACGCCGAGCCCCACGAAGATGCCCACGAGGCGCACGAGCTCGTCGTCGGTGAGCATCTCCGGCTTGGCCAGCCACGGCAGCCCCTCGGCCGGCATGCAGTAGCGGCAGCGCAGGTTGCACCGGTCGGTCACCGAGACGCGCAGGTCCCGGGCCACCCGTCCGTGCCGGTCGGGCAGCCCCGGCAGGTCGGCCGGCGGGTGCGCGCTGTCGCGCACCGTCGGGAAGGGGAGGCCGGTCATGCCCCCCAGCCTAGGCCGGGTACCGTGAAGAAGTGTTCAGGACGCTCACCTCGCGGCGCTGGCTGGGCGCCCTGGCGGTGGCCGCGGTGTTCGCCGTGGCGGCGTTCTTCCTCGGCCGCTGGCAGTGGCACCGGTACGAGGCGAAGTCCGCGCGGGCCGACCGCATCCACTCCCACTACGGCGCCACACCGCGCCCGGTCGGGCAGGTGCTGAGCGCGTCGCCCATGCCCCTGGCCTCCGACTGGACCCGCGTCACCATGACCGGGACGTATGCCGCGGACAGCCAGCTCCTCGTGCGCAACCGCCCGCACGAGTCCGTCTACGGCTACGAGGTCGTCGTGCCGTTCCGGGCCGACGGCGCCGGCACCGTCCTGCTCGACCGGGGCTGGGTGCCCAACGGGGCCACCGCGGAGACGCGCCCGGACGTGCCCCCCGTGCCGACCGGGCAGGTCACCGTGACCGGGTGGGCGCGCCAGGGCGAGCCCTCGCTGGGCCGCAAGATGCAGCCGGGCCAGCTCGCCAGCATCAACCTGCGCGAGGCGTCGGCCGCGGCCGGCACGCCGCTGCTCGGGGGGTACGTCATCGTCCAGAGCGAGCGGGCGGCGGACGGCAGCACCCCACCACGGCCGGCTGCCCTCGAGGCCCCCGACACCGACCTCGGTCCGCACCAGGCGTACGCGTTCCAGTGGTGGCTCGCGATGGTCGCGGGCTTCGTCCTCGTCTGGTTCGGCGCCCGGCGCGAGTACCTCGAGTCGCTGGAGCCCGTCGCCCCCGCCGGCGGCCCGGGCGGAGACGACGGCGACGGTCCAGCGAAGGCTGACGGGGTCGGCACCGGCGACCCCGCGGCGCACTCCCCCGCGGGCGACAGGTCGGCAGAGCCGGTGGGCGCCCGGACTGCTCGCGGCGGCCGTCCCGCCAAGCCGAAGAAGGTGCGCATCTGGGACGAGGAGGACGGCTGAGCGGACGCCCGGCACCTGCTGAGCGGGAACTGGCAGGCATTGCGCGCAGATTGGCACCGGCGCCGTCGTGGCCGCGCGCGGCACGGCATACGGTCCTGCTTGTGACGACGCCCGACCGCACCCGCACGCTCAGCCTCCTGACCGTCCCGGTCGTCCTGGTCCTGTGGGCGTCGGCGTTCGTCGCCATCCGCCACCTCGGGCCGTCGGTCTCCCCCGGCGCGCTGTCGCTCGGCCGGCTGCTGGTCGCGTCCGTGGTCCTCGGCGCGATGATGCTGACCCGTCCCCGGACGTGGCCGAGCCGGCGCGACCTGCCGCTGCTCGTGACGTGCGGGGTGCTGTGGTTCGGCGTCTACAACATCACGCTCAACGCCGCGGAGCGCCGCATCGACGCCGGGACTGCCGCGATGCTGGTGCAGATCGGCCCGATCGTCGTGGCCCTGCTGGCGGCGGTCTTCCTCGGCGAGCAGCTCACCCGGTGGCTCGTGGCGGGGGCGGTCGTGGGTTTCGCGGGCGTCGTCGTGATCGGCCTCGCCAAGTCCGGCCACGCCGGCGGCGACCTGGGCGGGGTGCTGCTCGCCGTCGTGGCCGCCCTCACCTACGGGGCCGGTGTGGTCACGCAGAAGCCGCTGCTGTCACGGCTGCCCGGGCTCGAGGTGACGTTCCTCGCCTGCGTCATCGGCGCGGTCGTGTGCCTGCCCTTCACCCCGCAGCTCGTCGACACCGTGCGCCACGGGAGCGCGACGACGCTGCTGCTCGTCGCCTACCTCGGGGTCTTCCCCACGGCCGTCGCGTTCCTGCTCTGGGCGTTCGCGCTCTCGCGGACGAACGCCGGCACGCTTGCCCTGACGACGTTCCTGGTGCCGGTCATCGCCACCGGCCTGGGCTGGCTGTTCCTCGACGAGCTGCCCCCGGCGGGCGCGTACGTGGGCGGCGCCCTGTGCGTCGTCGGCGTGGTCCTGACCCGACGCCGTCCCCGGCCCGTCCGCCGCGGCGCCGACCAGGCGGCCTCCGCGCCCGACGTGGTGCCCTCGCGCTGAGGAGGCCTGCGGGACGTGAGCGGTCCCGGGCCGGGCGATGGCGTCCTAGGCCGGGACGTCGGACTCCTGGTCCGCGAACTGGGTCGTGTAGAGGTCGCGGTAGAGGCCGCGCCGCGCCATCAGCTCGGTGTGCGTGCCGCGCTCGACGACCCGGCCGCCGTCGACGACGAGGATCTGGTCGGCGCCGCGGACAGTCGACAGGCGGTGCGCGATGACGAGCGCCGTGCGGCCGGTCAGGGCGGTGTCGAGGGCGCGCTGGACGGCCGCCTCGGACTCGCTGTCGAGGTGCGCGGTCGCTTCGTCGAGGACGATGAGGCCCGGGCCCTTGAGCAGCAGGCGGGCCAGCGCGAGGCGCTGCTTCTCGCCGCCGGAGAGGCGGTGACCCCGGTCGCCGACCACGGTGTCGAGGCCCTCTGGCAGGGCGTCGACGAGGGCCCAGACGTGCGCGGCCCGCAGGGCGGCCACCATCTGCTCCTCGGTGGCGTCGGGGGCGGCGTAGGCGAGGTTGGCCCGGATGGTGTCGTGGAAGAGGTGCGCCTCCTGAGTCACGACCCCGACGGTCGCGTGGACCGAGTCGAGCGTGGCGTCGCGAAGGTCGAGCCCGTTGATGCGCACGGCGCCCGTGCTGGGGTCGTACAGGCGCGCGACGAGGCTGGTGATGGTCGTCTTGCCGGCGCCGCTCGGGCCGACGAGGGCGACGAGCTGCCCCGGCTCGACGGTGAACGTGACGTCCCGCAGGACCGGCCCCGAGCCCTTGCGGTCGCCGACCGCGGTGCTCTCCAGTGAGGCCAGGGAGACGTCGTCCGCCGAGGGGTACCGGAACCCCACGCCGTCGAGCTCGACCGAGACCGGGCCGTCGGGCAGCGGGCGGGCGCCCGGCCGCTCCTGCACGAGGGGCTCGAGGTCGAGCACCTCGAAGACCCGCTCGAACGACACGAGGGCCGTCATGATGTCGACGCGGACGTTGGAGATCGCGGTGAGCGGCCCGTAGAGGCGGGCCAGGAGCGCGGTGAGGGCGAGCAGCGTGCCCACCGTGAGGGTGCCGCTGACGGCCATGAGGCCGCCGAAGCCGTAGACCATCGCGGTCGCCAGGGAGGCGACGAGGGTGAGCGCCACGAAGAAGATGCTGCGGTTCATGGCGATCTTGACGCCCATGTCGCGCACGCCGGCGGCACGCACGGCATACTCCTCGTCCTCGCGGCGGGCGTCGCCGAAGAGCTTGACGAGCAGCGCGCCGGCCACGTTGAACCGCTCCGTCATCCGGGTGCCCATGTCGGCGTTGAGCCCCATCTGGGCGTGGCTGAGGCCGGCGAGCCGGCGCCCCATCCAGCGCGCGGGGATGATGAAGAAGGGCACGAGCGCCAGCGACGCCAGCGTCAGCTGCCAGGACAGCGTCGCCATCGTGCCGATGATCAGGGCGAGCGACACGACGTTGCTGACGACGCTCGACAGCACGGACGTGAACGCCTGCTGGGCGCCGAGGACGTCGGAGTTGAGCCGGCTCACCAGCGCACCGGTCTGTGCCCGGGTGAAGAACGCGATCGGCTGGCGCAGCACGTGCGCGAACACCTCGGTGCGCAGGTGGTAGATCAGCCCCTCGCCGATCCGGGCGGAGTACCACCGCTGCACCAGCGTCAGGACGCCGTCCGCCAGCGCGATCACCGCGACCAGCAGGGCCAGCTCGACGACCACGCCGCGGTCCTTGGGGATGATGCCGCGGTCGACGATGTCCTTGAGCAGCAGCGGGGTGGCGACGACGAGCGCCGCGTCGAGCACGACGACCACGACGAAGACGGCGATCTCGCGCTTGAACGACCGGGCGTACGACAGGGTGCGCCGGGCCGTTCCGGGGGCCAGCTTGCGGTCCTTGACCGAGTCGTCACGGGTCAGCGAACGCATGGCCATCCAGCCAGACATGCTCATGCGCCACCTCCGATCGTTCCGGCGGGACAACGCCCACGCCCCGGGTCGCATTCCCATGGTGCCGCCCGGCACCGACAGGCCGGCGGGTGGGTCAGCTCCGCGCGCGCTGGAGCATGCCGTGCAGCAGTCGGCCCTGGGCCTCGCGCTCGAGCCTGAGCTGGGTGTCGCGGTCGCTCGTCGCGGCGGCCGCCAGCAGCGGCTTGAGCTCGCGCAGCGCCGTGGGCGGGGCGGCGAGCAGCGCGGCGACGAGGTCGGCCGTCGTGGCCTCGAGCTCGGCGCGGGGCACCGCGACGTTGGCCAGACCGGTCGCGACGGCCTCCTGCGCCCCGACGAAGCGCCCCGTCGCGCAGATCTCCAGCGCCCGGCCCGGGCCCACGAGCCGCACGAGCGGTCCCGTGCCGCCGAGGTCGGGCACGAGACCGAGGGACGTCTCCCGCATGGCGAGCTGGACGTCGTCGGCGACGACGCGCAGGTCGGCGGCCAGGGCGAGCTGCATCCCGGCCCCGATCGCGTGGCCCTGGACGGCAGCCACGACCACGGCCGGCACCGACGCCCACGCGGTGAACCCGCGCTGGAACGCCTCGATCGCGTCGGCCGCGGCGTCCGGGCCGCCGACGGCCAGGGCGAGGATGTCCTGCTCCCCCTCGATGCCACCCGGACGCAGCATGCCGCGGTCCAGGCCGGCCGAGAACGACTGGCCCTCCCCGCGCAGCACCACGACCCGCACGGAGGGGTCCAGCGCCTCGGCGACGCCAGCGAGGGCTGCCCACAGGCTCGGCGTCTGCGCGTTGCGCTGCTCCGGCCGGTCGAGGCTGACGGTCACGACGTCGCCCACGCGGGCGACGTGCAGGTGCGGGTGCGGCCGGTCGGGGGTGTCGCTCACCCGGGCAGGCTATCGGCGGCCAGGCTGTCGGCGCGGGTCAGCACCAGCTGCGCCACCGCGTCGGTCTGCGCCAGTGCGCCCGGCACCATGGTGACACCGTGCCGCCCGCACTCCTGGGCCATCCGGTCGCGCAGGATGCCCTCGGCCACCATGAACGACACGGCGACCGTGCGGTCGGTCTCGTCGGGCAGCCGACGCAGCACCTGCTCCAGCGTGGCACCCCCGTCGAGGGCGGCGACGTCCCAGCGCCCCCAGCCCTCGCGGGGGTGCTCCTGCACGACGTGGGTCACGGCGGCGACGGCGTCGCTGTCGCTGGACCCCGCGGCATACAGCAGCACGGCGGTGTGCGGGTCGGGCGCGACGCCGTGCGCGAGCAGGAGCTCCTCCGCGGCGTCGAGCAGCATCGGGTGGGGCCCGAGCGGCTCGGCGAGGGCGACCCGGGCGCCGGACGTCGACGCGATCTGCTCGACCGCGGCCGGCACGTCCACACGTGCGTGGTACGCCGGGGTGATCAGCACCGGCACCACGACCGCGTGGTCACCGAGGGCGGACGCCGCCGCGGTGGGGGTCGGTTCGTGGTGGTCGAGGTATGCCGTGTGGACCGGCCGCGCGGGCGCCAGCGCCCGCACGTGTCCGGCCAGCTCCTCCACGCCACGGGCGTGCCGGGGGTCCGGCGAGCCGTGGGCCAGCAGCACGATGTCGGGTGCACTCACCGTAGGGACGCTACTCCCCTGCGAGGTCACCGAGGCGGCTACGCACCGACACGACGTCGCCGACGACCACGACCGCGGGGGCGCGGACACCGGCCCGGGCCGCGTCAGCGGCGGCGTGCTCGAGGGTGCTCACGGTGGTGCGCTGCTCCGGCGTCCAGCCACGCTCCACCAGGGCTACGGGGGTGGTGGCGGGCCGACCGGCGGCGATGAGGGCCTCCGCGGTCTCGGCGAGCCGCGTCACGCCCATGAGCAGCACCAGCGTCGCGTCCGGTGCGGCGTCGGCCGCTGCCGACAGGACGTGGTCGGCACCCTCGTGGGCGGAGGCGACGACGAACGACGCGGTGATGCCGCGGTGGGTCACGGGGATGCCGGCGGCGGCGGGGACGGAGACCGCCGAGGTCACGCCGGGGACCACCTCGACCGGTATGCCGTGCTCGGCGCAGTGCAGCGCCTCCTCGCCACCCCGACCGAGGACGAAGGGGTCACCGCCCTTGAGCCGGACGACGTTGCGGCCCTGCGAGGCGTGGTGGACGAGGATCTCGTTGATCCGCTGCTGGCTGGTGGGGTGGTTCCCGGGCGTCTTGCCGACGTCGACCACCTCGACGTCGGAGGCCAGCGTGTCGAGCAGCCCACGGGGGCCGAGCCGGTCGGTGACGACCACGTCGGCGGCTGCCAGCAGGGCGCGTCCCCGCACGGTGATGAGGTCGTCGGCGCCGGGGCCGCCCCCGACGAGCGCCACGCGGCCCGGACGGGACGGGGCCGCGTTCGCCCCCGGCACGCGGTGGCGACGCACGGGCAGCGTGCCGGAGTCGAGCGCGGCCAGGACCGCGTCGCGCACGGCCGTGGCGCGACGCGGGTCTCCCCCGGCGTTGACGGCGACGGTGAGGCCCTCGGCCGCGGTGCCCTCGCGACCGCGGGCGACGGCGGGCGTCCAGGCGCTCGACGCCGCGGCGTCGTCGGCCCGCACGCACCAGATCCGCGCCGCCTCGGCCTCGCGAGCCACCTGCGAGTCCGTCACAGGGTCGCCCGTGGCGGTGTGCACGAGCCAGGCCGACTCGGGCTCCAGGAGGTCGCCGGCGACGTACTCGCGCTGGTGCCACCGGACCTGGCCGGCGGCGGCTGCAGCGGCAAGGTCCTCGCACGCCCAGGGCGCCACGACGTGGACGTCGGCGCCGGCGTCCAGGAGCCCGCGGGCCCGACGCGCTGCCACGGGACCCCCGCCCACCACCACGGCGCGACGGCCGTGGAGGTCGAGGGTCAGCGGGTAGTCCGCCGCGGCAGTCATCAGATGCCCTCGCCGACCGCGCGGTCCGGCGCGTCGGCCATGCCGGCGGCGAGGGTCGCGCCGTCGGACTCGTCGATGAGCAGGAAGGCGCCGGTGCGGCGCAGGACTCGGTAGTCGTCGACCGGCACGTCCTCGGCGAGGCGGATGCGGACGCGCCCGATCGCGTTGAGCGGCAGGCCGTCCGGGGCGGTGCGGTGCTCCATCGTCTCGATGTCGAGCTGGTCGACGACGTCCTCGACCAGGGCCCGGGTGGTCCGGGTGCCGACGCGCAGGAGCACCCGGTCACGCTGGCGCAGCGGACGGTCCGAGAGCACGGCGACCGTGCCGGCGATGGACCGCGTCAGCAGGCCCGGCTCGTCGGCGGCGGCGATGAGGTCGCCCCGCGACACGTCGACGTCGTCGGACAGCCGCAGCGTCACCGACTGGGGCGCGAAGGCGACGTCCAGCTGCTCGAGCGAGCCGTCGGGCCGGGTGCGGTCGATGGCCTCGACCGTGGTCGTGCGACCGGAGGGCAGGACCGTCACGCGGTCGCCGGGGCGGACCACGCCGGAGGCGAGCCGCCCGGCATACCCGCGGTAGTCGGGGTGCTCGGGCGTCCGCGGGCGGATGACGTACTGCACCGGCAGCCGCAGGGGTTGCGTCGAGGGGTCGGTGCCGACCGGCACGGACTCGAGGTGTTCGAGCAGGGTGGGGCCGGTGTACCAGGCCGCGCGGTCGGACCGGTCGACGACGTTGTCGCCGAAGAGAGCCGAGACCGGTACGGCGACGACGTCCTCGATGCCGAAACGCGTTGCGTGGCGGGCGAACTCGGCGACGATGGCGTCGTACCGCTCCTGCGACCAGTCGACCAGGTCCATCTTGTTGACCGCGACCGCGACGTGCCGCACGCCGAGCAGACCGGTGACCGCGAGGTGCCGTCGGGTCTGCTCCACGACGCCGTGACGGGCGTCGATGAGGATCAGGGCGAGCTCGGCGGTCGAGGCGCCCGTCACCATGTTGCGGGTGTACTGGACGTGTCCCGGGGTGTCGGCGAGCACGTACGACCGCGTGGCCGTCGAGAAGTACCGGTAGGCGACGTCGATCGTGATGCCCTGCTCGCGCTCGGCCCGCAGGCCGTCGGTCAGCAGCGCCAGGTCGGCGGCGTCGAGGCCGCGCTCCCGGCTGACCCGCTCGACCGCGTCGAGCTGGTCGGCGAGGACGGACTTGGTGTCGTAGAGCAGCCGGCCCACGAGGGTCGACTTGCCGTCGTCGACCGAGCCGGCCGTGGCCAGCCGGAGCAGGTCGTGCCGGGCGGCGGGCGCCTCGGCGGCGGGCCCTGCGGTGCCGGCGGGCGCTCGGGTGTCGGCGGGCGCTGCGGCTCCGGGAGCGGTCACGGCGGCCTCCTGGTCGGCGTCGACGGTCATCAGAAGTACCCCTGCTTCTTGCGGTCCTCCATGGCGGCCTCGGAGAGGCGGTCGTCGGCGCGGGTCGCCCCGCGCTCGGTGAGCCGCGAGGCGGCAAGCTCGAGGATGACCCCGGCGACGTCACCGGCGTCGGACTCGACCGCACCGGTGCAGCTCATGTCGCCGACGGTGCGGTAGCGGACCCGCCGCGTCTCGACCGGCTCGCTGTCCTTCGGGCCGCCCCACTCGCCCGGGGTCAGCCACATGCCGTCGCGGCGGAAGACCTCGCGCTCGTGGGCGTAGTACAGCTCCGGCAGCGCAATGCGCTCGCGCTCGATGTAGCGCCAGACGTCGAGCTCGGTCCAGTTGGAGAGCGGGAAGACACGGACGTGCTCGCCCGGGGCGTGGCGGCCGTTGTAGAGGTCCCAGAGCTCGGGCCGCTGGCGTCGGGGGTCCCACGCGCCGAACGCGTCGCGCAGGCTGAACACCCGCTCCTTCGCCCGGGCCTTCTCCTCGTCGCGGCGGCCGCCGCCGAAGACGGCGTCGAACTTCCCCGCCTCGATCGCGTCGAGCAGCGGGACCGTCTGCAGGGGGTTGCGCGTGCCGTCGGGGCGCTCGCGCAGCCGGCCGTCGTCGATGTAGTCCTGGACGTTCGCGACGACGAGCCGCACGCCCAGGCGCTCGACCGTCGCGTCGCGGTACTCGAGCACCTCGGGGAAGTTGTGCCCGGTGTCGACGTGCAGCAGCGCGAAGGGCAGCGGCGCGGGCGCGAACGCCTTGATCGCCAGGTGCACCATGACGACCGAGTCCTTGCCGCCGCTGAAGAGGATGACCGGGCGCTCGAACTCCCCCGCCACCTCACGGAAGATGTGGATCGCCTCGGACTCGAGGTGGTCCAGGTGGTCGAGGACGAGCGGCGCGGCGCTGGCCCGGGCAGTGGGGTCGGTGGCCGGATGTGTCGTGGTCACAACGGTTTCCGTCTCGGTCGTGGTCATGTGTGCAGCCCGCACTCGGTCTTGTCCTTGCCGGACCAGCGCCCGGCCCGTGCGTCCTCGCCCTCGGCCACCGGCCGGGTGCAGGGCGCGCAGCCGATCGACGCGTAGCCCTCCTGCCGCAGCGGGTTGAGGAAGACGCCGTGCTCGGCGACGTAGCGGTCGACGTCGTCGTCGCTCCACGCCGCGATCGGGTTGAGCTTGACCAGGCCACGCCGGGCGTCCCAGGTGACCAGGTCGATGTCGGTGCGGGTGGGGGCGTCGGCCCGTCGCATGCCGGTGACCCACGACTCGTACCCCTCGAGCGCGCGGTTGAGCGGCTCGACCTTGCGCATGGCACAGCAGGCGTCGGGGTCGCGGTCGTGCAGCTTCGCCCCGTACTCCTCGTCCTGCTGCGGCACGGTGAGCAACGGCAGGATCGTGCGGATCTCGATCGGCAGCATCGCCTGGTAGGCATCGCGCGTGCCGAGCGTCTCGACGAAGTGGTAGCCGGTGTCGAGGAAGAACACGTCCGCGCCGGTGAGGGTGGTGCCGACGAGGTGCACGAGCACCTCGTCACCCATGGACGACGCGACGGTGAGGTGCTCGCCGAAGGTCTCGTGCGCCCAGCGCAGCGCCTGCGCGGCCAGGCTCACGCGTCCCTCGTATGCCGCGTGCTCCGGCTCGCGCTCCAGCGCGGCGAAGCGCTGCTGCGCCTCGAGGGCGAGGGCCTCCAGCTCGGCCGGGTCCCGGCGCGTGGCGGCGTCGGGTGCTGCGGCCTCGGATGCTGCTGCGTCGGATGCTGCTGCGTCGATGCTCACGGCTGCTCCTCTCGTCCGAGGGCGGCCTCCTCGGCCACCCGCCCGGGGATGTGCTGCGCCTCGACCCGGTCGAGCCGCACGGTGAAGACGCGGGCACAGGCCCGGCACTCCCAGCCGCCGGCTGGTTCCTCGACCGGCCAGAGGTCCTCCTCGGCGCAGAAGGGGCAGTGCCGGACGACCCCGCGGGGGCTGTCGCTCATCGCAGGTCGTCCTCGTCCATCGTGATGGTGCCCAGGGGCGTCCTCATCGCAGGTCGTCCTCGTCCGCGCGGTGAGCCCAGTGGGCGAAGGACTCCTCGCCGTCACGCTGCGCGAGGAAGGTGCGGGCCAGGCGCTCGAGGTAGTCGGGCAGGTCGAGCGCGCGGACCTTGAGCGCACGGGTCTTGCGGGCCAGCTGCGGCTCGGTGCCGAGGCCACCGCCGAGGTGGACCTGGAAGACCTCGACGAGGGTGCCGTCCTCGTCGGTCTGCACCATGCCCTTGAGGCCGACGTCGGCGACCTGGAAGCGGGCGCAGGAGTTCGGGCAGCCGTTGACGTGGATCGTGAAGGGCACGTCGAAGTCCGGGAGGCGGCGCTCCATCTCGGCGATGACGGTGTTCGCGCGGCCCTTGGTCTCGACGAGCGCCAGCTTGCAGAACTCGATGCCCGTGCAGGCCATGACGCCGCGGCGCCACTCGGAAGGGTCCGAGGGCAGCCCCAGGGCGTCCAGGCCCTCGGTGAGCGCAGCGACCTCGGCCTGCGGCACGTCGAGGACGAGCAGCTTCTGGTGGGCGGTCAGCCGCACCCGGCCGGAGCCGTGGCGCTCGGCGAGGTCGGCGACGGCCTCGAGCGTGGTCCCGCTGACGCGACCGGCCAGCGGGGCGACTCCCACCCAGAAGCGACCGTCCTGCTGCGTGTGCACGCCGACGTGGTCGCGCCGGTGGGCGCTCGGGGCCTCGGGCGCCGGGCCGTCGACGAGCGCGCGACCCAGGTACTCCTGCTCGAGCACCTCACGGAACCGCTCGACACCCCAGTCGGCGACGAGGAATTTCAGCCGGGCGCGGTTGCGCAGCCGCCGGTAGCCGTGGTCGCGGAAGATCGAGACGACGCCCTTCCACACCTCGGGCACGTCGGCCAGCGGCACCCAGGCGCCGAGGCGCTGGGCGAACATCGGGTTGGTCGACAGGCCACCGCCGACCCACACGTCGAACCCGGGGCCGTGCTCGGGATGGACGACCCCGACGAAGGACACGTCGTTGGCCTCGTGGGCGACGTCGAGGCTGGGGCTGCCCGAGATGGCGGTCTTGAACTTGCGCGGCAGGTTGGAGAACTCGGGGCTGCCGATGTACCGGCTGCGGATCTCCTCGACGGCCGGCGTCCCGTCCACCACCTCGTCGGCAGCGATCCCGGCCACCGGCGACCCGAGGATGACGCGGGGCGTGTCACCGCAGGCCTCGGCGGTCGTGAGCCCGACTGCCTCCAGCCGCTGCCAGATCTCCGGGACGTCCTCGACGCGGATCCAGTGCAGCTGGATGTTCTGGCGGTCGGTGATGTCGGCGGTGTCGCGGGCGAACTCGCGGCTGATCCCCGCGACGGTGCGCAGCTGCTCGCCGGAGAGAGCACCGCCGTCGCTGCGGACCCGCAGCATGAAGTACTCGTCGTCGAGCTCGGCCGGGTCGAGGCTGGCCGTCTTGCCGCCGTCGATGCCCGGCTTGCGCTGGGTGTACAGGCCCCACCAGCGCATCCGCCCGCGCAGGTCCTCACCGGGGATGCTGGCGAAGCCCTCCTTGGCGTAGACCTGCTCGATCCGCGCCCGCACGTTGAGGCCGTCGTCGGCCTGCTTGAGCTCCTCGTTGGCGTTGAGCGGGGTGCGGTCGCCGTCGGCCCAAGCGCCGGTGGCCTTGCCGGCCTGCCGCCGGGGTCGGGTGGGGGTCTGCGTCACCCGACCTATTCTGCACCGTTCGTTATGGATCGCATAACCGTCCATTATCCGACCGCAATTCCCACGGAGCCGGCAGGATTTGCAGCCGACCCGTCACTCCCCCGACTTCGTGCTCGTTCCGGACCGGTTTCGCCGGTCAGCAGGCCTCTGGAGGTCGCTCCCGGGCAAGAAGTCGGGGTGGCGGAGATCAGGCGAGGGCGATGAGGTCGCGGTAGTCCTGGCCCCAGAGGTCCTCGACGCCGTCGGGCAGCAGCAGGATCCGCTCGGGCTCGAGCGCGTCGACCGCACCCTCGTCGTGCGTCACGAGGACGACAGCGCCCTTGTACGTGCGCAAGGCCCCGAGGATCTCCTCGCGCGACGCCGGGTCGAGGTTGTTCGTCGGCTCGTCGAGCAGCAGCACGTTGGCGCTGGAGACCACCAGCATGGCGAGCGACAGCCGGGTCTTCTCGCCACCGGACAGCACGCCGGCCGGCTTGTCGACGTCGTCGCCGCTGAACAGGAACGACCCGAGCACCTTGCGCACCTCGGTCTCGCCGAAGCTCGCCGGCGCCGCCGACTTCATGTTCTCGAGGACCGAGCGGCTGACGTCGAGGTTCTCGTGCTCCTGGGCGTAGTAGCCGAGCTTGAGGCCGTGGCCCGGCTCGACCTGCCCGGTGTCCGGCTCGTCGACCCCTGCCAGCATGCGCAGCAGCGTGGTCTTGCCCGCGCCGTTGAGGCCGAGCACGACGACGCGCGACCCGCGGTCGATGGCGAGGTCGACGTCGGTGAAGATCTCGAGCGACCCGTAGGACCGCGACAGCCCGCTCGCGCGCAGCGGCGTCCGCCCGCACGGCGCCGGGTCGGGGAAGCGCAGGCGTGCCACCTTGTCGGTGACCCGCTCCCCCTCGATGCCTGCGAGCATCCGCTCGGCGCGCTTGATCATGTTCTGGGCGGCGACGGCCTTGGTGGCCTTGGCGCGCATCTTCTCGGCCTGCTCCATGAGGGCCGCGGCCTTCTTCGTCGCGTTGGCGTACTCGCGCTTGCGGCGGCGCTCGTCGGTCTCGCGGGCCTGCAGGTAGGCCTTCCAGCCGACGTTGTAGAGGTCGAGCTCAGCCCGGTTGGCGTCGAGGTGGAAGACCCGGTTGACGACCGCGTCGAGCAGCTCGACGTCGTGGCTGATGACCACGAGGCCACCGGAGTACCCCTTGAGGTAGTCGCGCAGCCACGCGATCGAGTCGGCGTCGAGGTGGTTGGTCGGCTCGTCGAGCAGCAGGGTCTCCGCGCCCGAGAACAGGATGCGCGACAGCTCGACCCGCCGCCGCTGGCCACCGGAGAGGGTGCCGAGCGTCTGCCCCAGGATGCGCTCGTCGAGGCCCAGCGCGCTGGCGATCGAGGCGGCCTCTGACTCTGCGGCATACCCGCCACGCGTGGTGAACTCGCCCTCGAGCCGCGCGTACCGCCGCATGGCCTTCTCGCGGGTCTCGTCGTCGGCGCTGGCCATGCCGCCCTCGGCGGCCCGCATCTCGCGGACGATCCGGTCGAGGCCGCGCGCGGACAGGATCCGGTCGCGCGCCAGGACCTGAAGGTCGCCGGTGCGCGGGTCCTGCGGCAGGTAGCCGACCTCCCCCGAGCTGGTCACGGAGCCGGCGGCGGGCTGCCCCTGGCCGGCCAGGACCTTGGTGAGGGTGGTCTTGCCGGCGCCGTTGCGCCCGACCAGGCCGACGCGGTCACCCGCGGCGATCCGGAAGGTGGCTCCGTCGAGGAGGAGGCGGGAACCGGCGCGCAGCTCGACTCCACTGGCGGCGATCACGACGGGGCTCCTGACGTCGACGGGCGCCATGGCTCTTCGCACGGCACAAGGGGGCGCCCTCCGCGAAGTTGCGTGGGCGCCGACTGAGGACTGAGATTCCTAGTCTAGCGAGCGTGCGCCGGCACTGAGCACACGCCCACAGGCCGTGGAGGACCGATGAGCTTCAACGACGACGTCAAACTCGACACCTCGCAGGTCGGGGGCGGCGGTGGCGGCGGCGCCCCCGGTGGCCTGGTGGTCGGCGGTGGGGTGGGCGGCATCATCCTGCTCATCATCATGCTGATCTTCGGCATCAACCCCGGCTCGGTGCCCAGCAGCCCCGGCTCGGGCAGCGACGGCGGCAGCGGGTCCGTGCAGCCCGGCGGCTCGACCGATCCCTCGCAGTTCTCCCAGTGCAAGACCGGCGCCGACGCCAACCGCAACGACACCTGCCGGGTCATCGCCACGGTGAACTCGGTCAACGCGTTCTGGAGCACCGAGCTCCCGCGCTACGGCCGCAACTACACGCCGGCCAAGACGATCCTCTACAGCGGCTCGACGCAGTCCGCGTGCGGCACGGCCTCCAACCAGGTCGGGCCGTTCTACTGCCCTCTGGACAAGCAGGTCTACATCGACGCCAGCTTCTTCCAGATCCTGTCCGACCAGTTCGGCTCGAGCAGCGGCCCGCTGGCCCAGGAGTACGTCGTCGCGCACGAGTACGGCCACCACATCCAGGACATCCTCGGCCTGCTCGACCGCGCGCAGCAGGACCCCAAGGGCGCTCAGAGCGGTGGCGTGCGGGTGGAGCTCATGGCCGACTGCCTCGGCGGCGTCTGGGCCAACCACGCCACCGAGACCAAGGGCGAGAGCACGAGCGGCGGCCAGGTGGCGTTCCTCAAGCCGCTCACCGAGCAGGACATCAAGGATGCGCTCTCCGCGGCCTCCTCGGTCGGCGACGACCGGATCCAGCAGAAGACGCAGGGCCAGGTGAGCCCCGAGACGTGGACGCACGGGTCGGCCGCCGCCCGGCAGAAGTGGTTCACCACCGGCTACAGGTCCGGTGACCTCAACCAGTGCGACACCTTCAGCGTCGACAAGGTCGAGTGAGGCCGCCTGGCCCCGGTCTCAGCCGGCGGCCGGGCCGCGGTGTCAGCCGGTGGCTGGGCCGCGGTGTCAACCGGCGGCTGGGCCGTCCTCGACGGTGACGCGGACGGCCCGGCCCCGCCGCAGGGCGTCCTCGAGCACCGACCGCCGCGGGTCGGGCAGGTCGTAGAGCTCGCGGCGCGGCAGCCCGTCCAGAGGAGCCAGGCGCGGGTCGGCCAGCACGTCACGCACGAGGGCCTTGTCGCCCCCGACGACGAGCCCCGTGGGCGCGGCCGCGTCGGACCCGCCTCCCTGTGCCCGGGGCACGAGCAGGCGCACGGCATGGTCCGCGACGGCACGCACGAGCTCGTCCGCCTGGTTCCCCCGGCGGCGGGCGAACCGCTGCTGGGACCACCCGCCGGCCGCCGTGCGCGACTGGACGTGCCGGGTCCCCACCTTCGACGCGGCGTATGCCGCGCCCTCGGCCAGCCCCACGGCATACCCGCCGCGGCGCACGAGGACCACGGCGAGCGGCGCGTGGTCGAACCGCTCGGTCCCGACCACCCGCTGGGGTGCGTCGGGACCGGGGTTGTTGGCGGCGAACCGCTCCAGCCAGCCCTCGAACCGCTCGGGGTCCACCTCGACGACGCGAGTGCTCACCGAGCGGCCCGCAGTCGGCAGGTCAGAGGTTGAAGCCGAGCGCGCGCAGCTGCTCGCGGCCGTCGTCGGTGATCTTGTCCGGGCCCCACGGCGGCATCCAGACCCAGTTGATCCGGTGCGTCGCGACGAGTCCCTCGAGCGCCTGGGCGGTCTGGTCCTCGATGACGTCGGTGAGCGGGCAGGCCGCCGACGTGAGCGTCATGTCGAGGACGGCGTGGTTCTGCGCGTCGACGGTGATGCCGTACACGAGGCCGAGGTCGACGACGTTGATCCCGAGCTCGGGGTCGACGACGTCGCGCATGGCCTCCTCGACGTCCGCGACGTTCGGCTGGGTGGTCGTGGTCTCGCTCATCGTCCTACCTTGTCCTCGTCCTTCTGGCTGCGGCTCGTGACCGCGGTGGTGTCGGTCCCTGCCTGGTGCAACGCGTCGGTGAGGGCCATCCATCCCAGCAGAGCACACTTGACGCGCGCGGGGTACTTCGAGACGCCGGCGAACGCGACGCCGTCACCGACCACGTCCTCGTCCCCGGGGTCCTGCCCCTTCGACGTCAGCATCCTGCGCATGGCCTCGTGGGTCGCCATGGCCTCGGCGACCGTGTGCCCGATGACCTCGTCGGTGAGCACGCTCGTCGACGCGGTCGAGATCGAGCAGCCCAGGGCGTCGTAGGACACGTCGCGGATCACTGCGTCGGCGCCCTCGCCCTCGACCTGGACGCGCAGGGTCACCTCGTCGCCGCAGGTCGGGTTGACGTGGTGCACCTCGGCGCCGAAAGGCTCGCGCAGCCCGGCGTGGTGCGGGCGCTTGGAGTGCTCGAGGATGAGCTCCTGGTAGAGGTCCACGTCAGACCGCCACCCCGAAGACGTCGGGCACCCGGTCGAGCGCGTCGAGCATGGCGTCGACCTCCGCCGGGGTCGTGTATGCCGCGAGCGAGGCGCGCGTGCTCGCGGTGACGCCCATCCGGCGGTGCAGCGGCCACGCGCAGTGGTGACCGACGCGGACCGCGACACCCTGGTCGTCGAGCACCTGCCCGACGTCGTGGGCATGGACGCCCTGCACGTCGAAGGCGACGGCACCGACCCGGTCGACGGCCTCCGCGGGTCCGACGACGCGCACCCATGGGCGCTCCGCCAGGCCGGCGAGGAGCCGCTCCGTGAGCGCGTGCTCGTGGGCGGCGATGCGGTCCATGCCGAGCTCGCCGAGGTAGTCGATGGCGGCGCCGAGGCCGACGGCCTGCGCGGCATTGGGCGACCCGGCCTCGAACCGCTGCGGCGGTGCCGCGTAGGTCGAGCCCTCCATCCGGACGGTCTCGATCATCGAGCCGCCCGTGATGAACGGCGGCATCGCGTGCAGCAGCTCGCTGCGACCCCAGAGCACACCGACCCCGGTGGGGCCGAACATCTTGTGGCCCGAGAAGGCCGCGAAGTCGACGCCGAGGTCGGCCACGTCGAGCGCGACGTGAGGAGCCGACTGGCAGGCGTCGAGCACCGTGAGGGCGCCGACGCCGCGGGCCGCGTCGACCAGCCGGCGCACCGGGTTGATGGTGCCCAGGACGTTGCTGACGTGGGTGAAGGCGAAGACCTTGGTCCGCTCCGTGAGCAGCTCCCCCAGCGCCGGGCCGTGGCGCCCGTCGAGGTCGAGGCGGCCCTCGTCCGTGACGCCGACCCAGCGCAGGGTGGCGCCGGTGCGACGGCAGAGCTCCTGCCACGGCACGAGGTTGGCGTGGTGCTCCATCTCGGTCACCAGCACCTCGTCGCCCTCGCCGAGCGTGAGGCGCGGGTCCTTGGCCTGGCCGGCCACCGTGCCCGAGAAGGCGTACGCGACGAGGTTGAGGCCCTCGGTGGCGTTCTTGGTGAACACCACCTCGTCCTGCTCCCCGCCGACGAAGCGGGCGACCGTCGCCCGGGCGCCCTCGTAGGCGTCGGTGGCCTCCTCGCTGAGCTGGTGCGCCCCGCGGTGCACCGCGGCGTTGACGTGCTCGTTGAACGCGCGCTCGGCGTCCAGGGCCCCGGCATACCGCTGCGAGGTGGCACCGGAGTCGAGGTAGACCAGCGGCTTCCCGTCGCGCACGGTGCGCGACAGGATCGGGAAGCCGGCCCGGATGCGGGCCAGCTCCTCGTCACCGAAGGGGGTGCTCATGCGGTCGCTCTCGTCAGGTGGGTCGCTGGTGGGGCGGATGCTCGCTCAGGCCTTGGCCGCGGCGACGTAGCGGTCGTAGCCCTCGGCCTCGAGGCGGTCGGCCAGCTCGGGACCACCCTCCTCGACGACCTTGCCGTCGACGAACACGTGCACGAAGTCGGGCTTGATGTAGCGCAGGATCCGCGTGTAGTGCGTGATGAGCAGGACGCCGACCTCGGTCGACTCCTTGGCCCGGTTGACGCCCTCGGAGACGATGCGCAGCGCGTCGACGTCGAGGCCGGAGTCGGTCTCGTCGAGGACGGCGATCTTCGGCTTGAGCAGCTCCATCTGGAGGATCTCGTGGCGCTTCTTCTCGCCACCGGAGAAGCCCTCGTTGACGTTGCGCTCGGCGAACGCCTCGTCCATGCGCAGGTTGGCCATGGCGCCCTTGACGTCCTTGACCCAGGTGCGCAGCTTGGGGGCCTCGCCGTCGACCGCGGTCTTTGCGGTGCGCAGGAAGTTGGAGACCGTGACGCCCGGGACCTCGACGGGGTACTGCATCGCCAGGAACAGGCCCGCGCGGGCGCGCTCGTCGACGCTCATCGCGAGGACGTCCTCGCCGTCGAGGGTGACGGTGCCGCCGGTGACGGTGTACTTGGGGTGACCGGCGATGGAGTACGCCAGGGTCGACTTGCCCGAGCCGTTGGGGCCCATGATCGCGTGGGTCTGCCCCGACGTCACCGTCAGGTCGACGCCGCGGAGGATCTCCTTGGTGCCGTTCTCGGTCTCGACCGTGACCTGCAGGTTGCGGATCTCAAGAGTGGACATGCGGTGTGTTCCTCGTTCTTCTTCTCGGGAGGCTCAGGCGTTCAGGGGGGTCGTGCCGACGAAGACCTCGTCGCCCTCGACCTTGACGGGGTAGACGTTCACCGGGACCGTCGCGGGCGGGCCCGAGGGCCTCCCGGTGCGGACGTCGAAGCGCGAGCCGTGCAGCCAGCACTCGAGCGTGTGGTCGTCGAGCTCGCCCTCGGAGAGCGAGACGTTGGCGTGGCTGCAGGTGTCGTCGAGCGCGTAGACCTCTCCGGAGCGGGTGCGCACGATCGCCATGAGCTGGCCGTAGACGTCGGCCGCCGCCGCGCCGACGGCGGGCAGCTCGTCGACCCGGCAGACCCGCACGAAGTCGACGTCGTCGGACTCGGTCACCTCGGCGGCGCTGCTCACGCGGAAACCTCGGCGGACGGGTTGTCGGTCACCGAGGGGCGCTCGGTGCCGGCGAGCTCGGCGTCGATGACCTGCATGAGGTGGTCGGACACCTCCGGCACACCGATCCGGGCCACGATGCTGGCGAAGAAGCCCCGCACCACGAGCCGTCGGGCGACGTCCTCGGGGATGCCGCGGGCCTGCAGGTAGAACAGCTGCTCGTCGTCGAAGCGGCCGGTCGCCGACGCGTGGCCGGCCCCGACGATCTCACCGGTCTCGATCTCGAGGTTCGGGACCGAGTCGGCCCGCGCCCCCTCGGTCAGGACGAGGTTGCGGTTGAGCTCGTAGGTGTCGGTGCCCTCGGCGCTGGCGCGGATGAGGACGTCGCCGACCCAGACGGTGTGGGCGGTCTCGCCCTGCAGCGCGCCCTTGTACTCGACGTTGGAGTGGCAGTGCGGCGCCTCGTGGTCGACGAAGAGCCGGTGCTCCTGGTGCTGGCCGGCGTCGGCGAAGTAGACGCCGAGGCCCTCGAAGGACCCGCCCGGCCCGGCGTACCGGGCGTTGGTGGAGACACGCACGATCCTGCCGCCGAGGGTGACGACGATGTGCCGCAGCCGCGCGTCGCGCCCGATGAGCGCGTCGTTCTGCGTGACGTGCAAGGTGTCGTCGTCCCACTCCTGGACGGTGACGAACGTGAGGTCCGCCCCGTCGCCGACCTTGATCTCGACGGCGGCGCCGCACTCCGCGGACCCGCGGTGGGTGAGCACCACGGTCGCCTTCGAGTGGTGGCCGGCCTCGACGACCAGGTGGCCGTTGACCCGGGCCAGTTCGCGCGCCTCGACGGTGATGCGCACCGGCTCGGTCAGCTCGGCCTCGGCCGGGATGCTGACGCGGGTGGCCTTGGGCTCACCGGCCCAGGCGATCGCGGCGGCGCGGTCGGCGGGGACCAGGACGCCGGTGGACCGCGGCTCGACCCGGTCGGTCGTGACGCCCTCGGGCGCCTGGACGTCGAGCGAGATCTTGTCGACCTCGGTCGCGCCCGGCTGGAACAGCGAGGACAGGCGGTCGACCGGGGTGAACCGCCACTCCTCCTCGCGACCACCCGGGACGGCGAAGTCGTCGACCTCGTAGGACGTCTTGCGCTCGGCCCGCGACTGGTCGGGCACGAACGCCTCGGCGGAGTCGGTGTGGGCCCCTGCGGCGGGGTTCTTCTGGGCCAGCAGGCTCAACCCACTGCTCCTTCCATCTGAAGCTCGATCAGGCGGTTCAGCTCGAGGGCGTACTCCATGGGCAGCTCGCGCGCGATGGGCTCGACGAACCCGCGCACGATCATGGCCATGGCCTCCTCCTCGGTGAGGCCGCGGGACATCAGGTAGAACATCTGGTCCTCGGACACCTTCGAGACGGTCGCCTCGTGGCCCATGGTCACGTCGTCCTCGCGGATGTCGACGTACGGGTAGGTGTCCGAGCGGCTGATGGTGTCGACCAGCAGCGCGTCGCAGACCACCGAGCTCCTCGACCCGTGCGCACCCTCGAGGATCTGCACGAGGCCGCGGTAGGAGGTGCGGCCACCGCCGCGCGCCACCGACTTGCTCACGATGGTCGAGGAGGTGTTGGGGGCCGCGTGGACCATCTTGGAGCCGGCGTCCTGGTGCTGGCCCTCGCCGGCGAACGCGATCGACAGGGTCTCGCCCTTGGCGTGCTCGCCGAGCAGGAAGACGGCCGGGTACTTCATCGTCACCTTGGAGCCGATGTTGCCGTCGATCCACTCCATCGTCGCGCCCTCGGCCGCGGTCGCCCGCTTGGTGACGAGGTTGTAGACGTTGTTCGACCAGTTCTGGATGGTCGTGTAGCGGACACGGGCGTTCTTCTTCACGACGATCTCGACGACCGCGGAGTGCAGCGAGTCGGACTTGTAGATCGGCGCGGTGCAGCCTTCGACGTAGTGCACGTAGGAGCCCTCGTCGGCGATGATCAGCGTCCGCTCGAACTGGCCCATGTTCTCGGTGTTGATCCGGAAGTAGGCCTGCAGCGGGATGTCCACGTGCACACCCGGCGGGACGTAGATGAACGAGCCACCCGACCAGACAGCGGTGTTGAGCGCGGCGAACTTGTTGTCGCCGGCGGGGATGACGGACGCGAAGTACTCGCGGAACAGGTCCTCGTGCTCGCGCAGGCCGGTGTCGGTGTCGACGAAGATGACGCCCTTCTCCTCCAGGTCCTCGCGGATCTGGTGGTAGACGACCTCGGACTCGTACTGGGCCGCGACACCGGCGATGAGGCGCTGCTTCTCCGCCTCCGGGATGCCGAGCTTGTCGTAGGTGTTCTTGATGTCCTCGGGCAGCTCGTCCCAGGTGGTCGCCTGCTTCTCCGTGGACTTCACGAAGTACTTGATGTTCTGGAAGTCGATGCCGGTCAGGTCGCTGCCCCAGCTCGGCATGGGCTTCTTGTCGAACAGGCGCAGCGACTTCAGCCGCAGGTCGAGCATCCACTGAGGCTCGTTCTTGCGCCCGGAGATGTCGCGCACGACGTCCTCGTTGAGGCCACGGCGAGCCGACGCGCCGGCCGTGTCGCTGTCGGCCCAGCCGTACTCGTAGCGCCCGAGGTCCTTCAGACCCGGGTTCAGCTCCTCGATGGTGCTCATCGTGAAGACCCTTCTGTTGAGGTGACTGCAGTCGGTCGGGTGGCAGCGGGGACTGCCGGGGTGGGGACGAAGGTGGTGCACACGTGGTCGCCGTGGGCCAGCGTCGCCAGGCGCTGGACATGGACGCCCAGCAGCCGCGAGAAGGCATCAGTCTCAGCGTCACAGAACTCAGGAAATTCCCGTGCCGCGTGCTGGACCGGGCAGTGCCCCTGGCAGAGCTGTATGCCGGTGAACGGGCTCGCGCTGCCCGGCTCGCCGACGGGGCGGGCGGTCGCGGCGAAGCCGTCGCGGGTGAGGGCGGCGACCAGGGCGTCGACCCTCGCGCCCGTGTCCTCGCCGGCCTCGGCGAGCTCGCCGGCATACCGCTGCTCGAGCTCGCCCACGCGCGCCTCGGCGAACCGGCGCACGGCACCGTCGCCGGCCTCGGCTGCGAGGAAGCGCAGCGCCTGGGTGGCGAGGTGGTCGTAGTCGGACTCGAGGGCTGCGTGGCCGGCGTCGCTGAGCACGTACGCACGGGCCGGGCGGCCACGGCCACGGGAGCCGTGGGCCGACTCCCGCTCCGCGATGAGGCCGGCGTCGGCGAGGTTCTCGAGGTGGCGGCGGACGGCCGGGACGGTGAGGCCGAGGTCCTCGGCCAGCGTCCCGGCGGTGATCGGGCCGTGCTCGCTGATCGCCTGGAGAACCCGGTCGCGCGTGCGCGACTCGAGCACCTGGGGGGCGACCGCGATATTCACAACACCGATGTTACGTAATTACCTCGGATGAGGGAAAGGAAGGCCACCCTTACCCGTGGGGCGCCTCGTCGAGCAGTCCGCGGTCGCGCGCGACGGCCACCGCCTCGCCGCGGCCGGCCACGCCCAGCTTGGCGAGGATGTTCGAGACGTGCACGCTCGCGGTCTTGGCGCTGATGAACAGCTGGGTGCCGATCTGGCGGTTGCTGCGCCCGAGCGCCACCAGGGACAGGATCTCCCGCTCGCGCGGGGTCAGCGCCTCACCGTGGCGGTCGGCCGGCCGGGTCGAGGAGGACCCGCGGGCTCCCCCACCCGCCCGGATCTCGGCCCGCAGGGGCTCCGCCCCGAGGTCGCGCGCGGTCGCCAGCGCGGCCTGCAGGACCGTCGACGCCGCCGGGTCGCCGACCGCCTGGAGGGCGGCCCCGAGCCGCGCCTGCGACCGGGCCGTCTCGTAGCGGTGCCCGTAGCCGGTGAACGCCTCGACCGCCCGGCGCCACGCGGCGACGAGCGCGTCCCTGTCCACCGCCTCGCCACCCAGCCAGCGCAGCCGGAGCTCCTCGGCGCGGGCGCGGGCGATCCACGCCTGGGCCTCGGGCCCGTGCTGCCCCGGCGTCTCGGACACGCGGGCCCACACCTGCTCGGCGTCGTCGGCGGCCGTGCGACCCCGGGCGAGCAGCTCGCCCCGCTCGGCGGTCGGCACGGTCGCGACGTGGCTCGCGAGCTGGCCCAGCAGGAGGGCACTGAGCCGCGTCTGGGCCTGGAAGTGCCGGTGCCAGACGTCGGTGAGGACCTCCACCGCCTCGTCGTGGACTGCAACGGCGGCGGCGAGGTCGCCGCAGTGGCCGTACAGGTCCACCGCCGCGCCGCCGGCGAAGACCGCGACGAGGCCCTCCTCCTCCCACCACGGACGCGTGGCCCGCACCGCGTCGTCATCGGCCCGCTCGCCCCGCGCGGCGGCGAGGAACAGGCGGGCGGCGGCGAGCAGCGCACCGGCGGGCTGGGGCGGCTCCTCCTCGCTGGTGTCGAGGACGGCGTCGGCCTCGGCCCAGCGACCGGCCTCGTAGGCGGCGACGCCGGCGAGCAGCCGGGCGTCGAAGGCGTAGGGGGCCCAGCCGAGGCCGGCCCGGCGCCCTGCCTCCGCGCCCTGGCGGTAGACCTCGACGGCCCGGTCGAGGCGGCCCGCCCGGTGGTGGAGCGACCCCAGGTGGTGCAGGGCGCGCACGAGCGCGGCGTCGCCGGCCGCGCCGCCCGTCGCGATGATCCGCTCGAGGGTGGCCTGGCTGGCGTCGGGGTCGCCCACCCGCTCGAGCACGCGGGCCTCGACGACCCGCACCTCGTCCGCCACCTCGGGAAGGCCCGCAGCGGTCGCGGCCTCGACCGCCTCGCTCGCGGCGCCCACGGCCTCCTCGTCACGGCCCCGGTCGACGAGCGCCTGAACGCGGGCACCGAGGAGCCGGGCCCGGACCTGAGCGGCCCGGGAGTCGTCCGCGGTGCCGGACGCGTCGAGCAGGCCCAGCCCCTCCTTGGTCGCGGCCAGCGTGTCGAGGGTGCTCTCGGTGAGGCGGGCCGTGGTCGCGAGCGCGGCGAGCAGCTCGGCCCGGCCGAGCGGGCCCGCCTCCGGGCTCCTGCGCCCGAGCCGCTCCTCGAGCAGCGCCAGCGCCTTGAGGGCCCGGCCCCGCGCGGTCGATGCGGCCGCGGCGCGCAGCACCACGCGGTCGGCGTCGGGGTGCTGGTCCGGCATGAGCGCCAGCGCGCGCTGGTAGTGCCGCCACGCCTCGTCGGGGCCGCCGACCGACATCGCCGCGTCGCCGGCGTTGATGCTGGCGGTCAGGGCGACCTCGCGGTCCCCGGCGGCCGCGGCGTGCCGCGCCACGTCGGCCCAGGTGCCCAGCGAGGGGTCGGAGCCCAGCGCGGCGGCGTAGCGCTCGTGGGCGCGCACGCGCTCCCCGGGCAGCAGGTCGTCGTAGACGGTCTCGGCGAGCAGGGCGTGCCGGAAGGCGTAGCCGCCGGTCTCGGTCGGGACGAGGACGTGCTGCTCGACCGCGTCGCGCAGGCCCTGGTCGAGCTCCGCCTCGTCGAGCCCCGCAACGGCGGCGAGCAGCAGGTGGTGCACCTGGCGGCCGGCGGCCGACGCCATGCGGACGACGTGCTGGCCGTGCGGGCCGAGCTGGTCGAACCGGACGAGCAGCAGCCGGGACAGGTCCTCGGCGACGCCCTGGTGCCCCAGCGAGCTCGCGGCCACCAGCTCCTCGGCGAAGAAGGCGTTCCCCTCGGCGCGCTCGACCACGGCCCGGACCTGCCCCTCGGTCAGGGGCTGCGGTGCTATCCCGTGCACCAGCTCGCGGACCGCCGAGTCGGGCAGCGGCTCGAGCTCGAGCCGGTGCAGGTCGCCGAGGCGGGACCAGTGCGCCAGGGTGGCGCGCAGCGGGTGACGCCGGTGCAGGTCGTCGCTGCGGTAGGAGGCGACGACGGCGACGGGACCGCTGAATCCCCGGGTGAAGAGCAGCGTCAGCAGGTCGCGGGAGGACTGGTCGGCCCAGTGGACGTCCTCGACCACGACGAGGACCGGGCGCTCCCGGGCGAGGTCCTCGAGCGCGGCGTGCACGGCCTCGACGAGCTCGCCGCGGTCGATGACCTCGCGCCCCGGCCCGGCGGTCAGCTCGTCGGCCCGGCGCCGGCGGCTCGGGAACAGGCCGGCGAGGTGCGGGTGCGAGAGCAGCAGGCCCTCGACGGCTTCGGGCTCGTGCACCTCGAGGCGGCCCAGCATCTCGCTGAAGGGCAGGTACGGGAGCGCCTGGCCCGCCTCGCCGAGGCAGTGGCCCACGAGGACCGCCCAGCCGGCCCCGCGGGCCCGGCCCGCGACCTCGGCGAGCAGCCGGGTCTTGCCGATGCCGGCGTCGCCGGAGAGCAGGACGAGGCCGGAGGCGTCGTCGCGCGGTCCGAGGCCGACGAGGTCGGTGAGCCGCGCGGCATCCGCCTCGCGCCCCACGAACACTCCCCCGGCGGCACCGTCCAGACCCACGACCCCGATTATGTCGGAGCGGTCCGACACGGTGCCGGAGGTCGGGGCCACGCTCAGGCCGGTCGCGGGCTGGTGCGGCCGTGCCGGTGGCCGGCTCGCACGCCCCGCAGTGCCTCGCGGATGCGGCCCGCGTGGTGACGACCCGCGGCCGCGTGGGCGCTCGCGCCGGTTCCGGCCAGCATGCTCTCGCGGCGGTAGGCGATCTCGGCCTGGAGGAAGATGGGGTCTGCGGTGGTGCTCATGGTTCCTGCTCCTTCGGTGTTCCTGCTCCTGTGCTGATGGCTCCACGCTCGTCGGCTGAGGTGGACCGCCACATGGGGCGGATGCCTTATCCCTACGACGGGCCGGACGTGGGGGGCCTTAGGCGCCCGACCGGGCGGCGCCCGACCGGGCGGCGGCTCAGGCCGGACGCGGTGTCGGGCGTGCCGGCCGGCGGCCGGGGCGCCGCCGCCAGGGCAGCTGCCACCCCGCGGAGGAGCGGCGGCCCGGCGTCCGCGGACGGGCGGCGTTGGCGTGCCCCAGAGACTCCTGCTTCCAGGCGAGCTCGGCGGCGACCGTGAGGGGATGGGCGGTGAGGTTCATGGCACTCTCCTGTCGCTGGCGCCGCCCGGGGTGGGCGACGTCGTCCACGCTCCGTCCCTGAGGCCCCCCGCCACATGGGGCGGATGCCCAGTCCCGCGGCGGCCGGGACCTCACGTGGCGCTCGTCACGGGACCACCGCCCGGGGCGGGGGCCGCAACGGGACCGACCTAGACTCGAGGTCGTGCAGCCCGCCGTCTCCGTCACCGCCGTCGCCAAGCGATACGGCTCCGTCCGCGCCCTCGACGGCGCCACCTGGACCGCCGGGTCCGGGCAGGTCACGGCGGTCCTGGGGCCAAACGGCGCGGGCAAGACGACGCTCGTGGAGTGCTGCGAGGGGCTGCGCCGGCCCGACTCGGGCGAGGTGCGGGTCCTCGGCACCGACCCCTGGCACGCCTCGGCCGCCCACCGCGCCCGCGTCGGCGTCATGCTCCAGGACGGCGGGCTCCCCGGCTCCGCGCGGCCCGTGCGGCTGCTCGACCACCTGGCCCGGATGTATGCCGCGCCGGCATCGGTCGCCGAGCTCACCGAGCGCCTCGGCATCGGCGGGTTCGCGGGCACCTCGGTGCGCCGGCTGTCCGGCGGCCAGCGCCAGCGGGTCGCCCTCGCCGCCGCGCTCGTCGGCCGGCCCGAGGTCGCCTTCCTCGACGAGCCCAGCGCCGGCCTGGACCCGCACGCCCGCCTCGACGTCTGGGATCTGGTGCGCTCGGTGGCCGACGCCGGTGCCGCCGTCGTGCTGACGACCCACTCGTTCGAGGAGGCCGAGCGGCTCGCCGACCGCGTCGTCATCGTGGCGGCCGGCCGCACCGTCGCGGAGGGCACCGTCGCCGAGGTCGCCGCGGGCGAGACCCTCGAGCGTCGCTACTTCGACCTGACCCGGAGGTCCGCCGCGTGAGCGCCACCGCACCCAGCCCGGCCCTCACCGGCGGCGGCGAGGCCGCCCCGCCGCTGCAGCGTGTGCTGGCCCAGGCCCGGTTCGAGGCCGGGAGCCTGCTGCGCAACGGCGAGCAGCTGCTCGTCGCGCTCGTCCTCCCCGTCGCCGTGCTGGTCGCCGTCGTGCACGTGCGCGCCGTCTCGCTCGGCAGCGGGGCGCGCGTGGACCTGGCCGTGCCCGGCGTGCTGGCCCTGTGCGTCATCTCATCGGCGTTCACCGGTCAGGCCATCGCCACCGGGTTCGACCGTCGCTACGGCGTCCTGCGCCTGCTCGGCGTCACCCCGCTCGGTCGCACCGGCCTGCTCGCCGCGAAGGCCGTGGCCGTGCTCTCGGTCGTCGCGCTCCAGGTCGTCGTCGTGGGCGGCGTCGGCCTGGCCATGGCCTGGCACCCGGCGCCCGCCGGCATACCGGCTGCGGTGCTCACCACGCTGCTGGGCACCTGGGCGTTCGCCGCGCTCGCCCTGCTGCTCGGCGGCACCGTCCGCGCCGAGGGGGTGCTCGCGCTGGCGAACCTGCTGTGGATCGCGTTCCTCGGCCTCGGCGGCGTCATGGTCGCCGGGTCCGAGCTCCCCGGCCGGTATGCCGGGGTGGTGCGCCTGCTCCCGTCGGCCGCGCTCGGCGACGGCCTGCGGGCCGCGCTGGCCCACGGCAGCGTCGACGCCGGCGCCTGGCTCGTGCTGCTCGTCTGGGCGGTCGCCGCGACCGCGCTCGCGCGCCGGCTGTTCCGCTGGAGCGACTGAGCCCCCAGGGCGCGCCGGAAGGCCGTCACGGTCGCGAGCAGGGCGAGCCCGCCCACGAGCCAGAACGGCTCGTAGACGCCCAGCGACCACCGCACCCCGTCGGGGACGCCGCTCGTCCCGCCCGCGAAGACGGCGGTCGAGGCCACGTGCCCCAGCATCACGACGTACCCGAGGGTCGCCGGCCACACCAGCCACGAGCGTGAGGCGAGCTTGGCGGCCCGCTGGTCGGGCCGCAGCAGCCACGACACGACGGCGCCGGCCAGGCACAGCGGGATCGCCAGCAGGTCGATGACGAACAGGGCCGTGCTGTCGAGCACCGAGACCCCCGCCGGCAGCAGCGCCGTCCCGCCGAACCCCCAGTAGGTGTGGACCGCCGCGAACAGCAGCATCCACCCGGCACTCCCCCGCCACGCGTTCCTCAGCATGGGACCAGTCAGCCAGCCGCGGAGGGCGCGCACCATCAGGTGGACCCCGGAGCCGACCCCCAGCGGCCTCGGGGACGGCCCTGAGACGTACCCTCGTGGGGTGGCCACAGCAGCACCCGCACCGCCCCGCGCCCCCTCGGTGACGACCCCCGGGTCGGAGTGGCTCGCGCGCATCCTCCTGCTCAACCTCGTGGTCGAGGTGCTCATCGTCGTCACCGGCGGCCTCGTCCGCCTCACCGGCAGCGGCCTGGGGTGCCCGACGTGGCCGCAGTGCGTCCCGGGCTCCTACACTCCAGTCCCGCACCAGGCCGAGGGATACCACCGGTTCATCGAGTTCGGGAACCGGACGCTCACCAGCGTGGTCGGTGTGGTGGCCCTCCTGGCCGTGTACGCCGTGTGGCGCTGGAGCGGCCCCACCCGCACCCGCTGGTATGCCGTGTGGGAGCGCGGCGGCTCGCGGCGCGAGCTCATGGTCCCGGCCCTGGTCGTCCTGGGCGGGGTCGTCGTCCAGGCCGTGCTGGGCGGCATCACCGTGCTCACCGGACTGAGCCCGATCACGGTCTCGCTGCACTTCCTCGTGTCGATGGTGCTCGTGGCCAGCGCGGCCTACCTGGTCGCGCGCCGCCCGGCCCCGGCCGGTCCCCGACCGCTCGTGGTGCACCCGGTCGTCGAGCGCCTCGGCTGGCTGACCTGCGCGGTCGGCGCGGTGGTCCTGGTGCTGGGGACGGTCGTCACGGGGAGCGGGCCGCACTCCGGCGACGCGAACGAGCCCGCCCGGTTCGGGTTCGACCCGCGCACCGTCTCCTGGCTGCACGCCGACACCGTCATGCTCTTCGTGGGGCTCGTGCTGGCCGTCTGGCTGGCCGCGCGCCTCACAGGCACCGAGACGGCCTCGGCCAAGGCCTGGCTCGCCGTGCTGGGCGTGACGGCCCTGCAGGGGGTCGTCGGGTACACGCAGTACTTCACCGGCCTGCCGTGGGGTGTCGTGCTCGTGCACATGCTGCTCGCCACCCTGCTGGTCGTGGCCCTCACCCGGGCCGTCGTGGCCCTGCGCGCGACGGAGACGTCTCCCGCCTGAACGGTCCACAAGACCTCTTGTGCAACTCACCTTGCACAACTACTCTCGCGGGTATGCCAGCCTCTCCCACCCCGCGTCCCCCTCGCCCCGGCGTCCGGGCGGTCACCGACGCCAAGGCGCTCTCGGCCATGGCCAACCCGTTCCGCGCGCGCATGATGGACGCGCTCAAGGTCGACGGACCCTCGACCGCGTCGCACCTCGCCCAGCGCACCGGCCAGGCCGTCGGCAGCGCCAGCCACCACCTCAAGGTCCTGGCCGAGGCCGGCCTCGTCGAGGAGGCCCCTGAGCTGGCCCGGGACCGGCGGGAGCGGTGGTGGCGGCTCGTCGACGCCGGCACGCGGTGGTCCCGGGCGGACTTCGCCGACGACACCGCCGCGGTGACGGCGGCCCACGCCGCCGAGGCCCTGCACGTGCAGAGGCAGTTCGAGCGCGTGCAGCAGTGGAACGCCCAGGCCCCCGACGTGCCGGAGTGGGACGCGGCGTCGTTCGCCACCCAGAACTGGCTCCGCCTCACGCCGGAGGAGCTCGGGCAGGTGGCCGAGGAGATCGTCGACGTGCTCATGCGCTGGGGCAACCGAGAGGTCCCCGACGACGGGGCCGAGCGCGAACCGGTGCTCGTGTTCGCCCGAGGCTTCCCGGCGCAGCCGTGACGACCCGTCCCGCACCGGTTGCGCCCGCTCCCCCGCTGTCGCGCAACCGGGACTTCGGCCTGCTCTGGTTCGGCGAGGGCGTCAGCGTCCTCGGCAACGCGACCACGTCCGTCCTGCTGCCCCTGCTCGCGGTGGTGGGCTTCGACGCCGGTCCCGGGTGGATGGGCCTGCTCACCGCCGCCGCCTGGGCGCCCTGGCTGCTCGTGGGCCTGCCGGCCGGGGCGTGGGTGGACCGGCTCCCGGCGCGGCGCGTCATGGTCGCGAGCGACGTGGTCGCCGCCCTGACCCTGGCCAGCGTCCCCGCGGCCTGGGCCCTGGACCTGCTGACCCTGCCGCACCTCGCGGCCGCCGCGTTCGCCAACGGCGTCTGCACCGTCTTCTTCCGGGCCGCGTACCCGTCGCTGGTCCGGCAGGTCGCCCCGAGCCACCAGCAGGAGTCCGCCTTCGCCCGCCTCTTCGGCACCGAGTCGGCGATGCAGGTCGCCGGGCCCGGCCTCGGGGGCCTGCTCGCCCAGCTGCTCTCGGCTGCCTGGGGGCTGGCCGCCGACGCGCTCAGCTTCCTGGTGTCGGCCGCCTGCCTGCTGCGGCTGCGGCTCGACCGACCCGGCACCGAGCCGGTCCACGCCGGCCGCGACGACGCCGGCCGCGACGACGCCGCCTCGCTGTGGACCCGGATCCGCGAGGGCATCGACTACATCCGCCACGACCGGATGCTGCGGTTCTTCACCCTCATGGGCGGGGCCAGCAACTTCGGCCTCACCGGCTACGGCGCGCTGCTCGTGCTCTTCCTCGTGCGCGACGTCCACCTCGACGAGGGAGCCGTCGGTGCCGTGATGGCGGTCGGCGCGGTCGGTGGCGTCGTGGGCGCGGCGGTCGCGACCCACGTCTCCCGCCGCCTCGGCTCGGCGCGGACCCTGCTCGCCCTGCAGCTGCTCGCCGGGCCGCCGGCCCTTCTCGTCCCGCTCGGGGCACCCGGACCCCGCCTGGGCGCGATGGTGCTGGGCATGCTGCTGGTCGGCATCGGCGTCGTCGCGGGGAACGTCGTCCGCGGGGCCTGGCGCAACCGCTACGTCCCGGCGGAGATGGTCGCCCGACAGGTCACGACGGCCCAGGTGGTCAACCTCGGCACCATGCCCGTCGCGGGGCTGGTCGCCGGGTGGCTGGGCTCGGCGCTCGGGCTGCGCGAGACCATCGCCCTCATGGCCGGGGTGCACGTGCTGGCGTGCCTGTCCATGTGGTGGAGCCCGTTGCGGGGGCTGCGCGACATGCCCGACCCGAGCCCCGGCCGGGGGACGCCGGACGAGGTCAGCGGCCGGTGACCGAGAGGTAGAACAGCGGGTCGAGGGCGACGCCGAGGAAGAGAATCGCCACGTAGCTGATCGAGAAGTGGAACAGCCGCATCGGCTTCAGGACCGTGGGACCGGCGCCGGCCTTGGCGGCGCGCAGCAGCCGGTACGCCTCGGCCAGGAAGAACCCACCCGTCACGACGGCGGTCACGAGGTAGAGCCAGCCCATGGGGTTGACCCACACGAGGGCCAGCGAGGCCACGACCATCGCCCACGAGTACGCGACGATCTGCCGCGCCACGACGACGAACCGCTCGACGACCGGGAGCATCGGCACGTGCGCCGCGGCGTAGTCGTCCTTGAACTTCATCGACAGCGGCCAGTAGTGCGGCGGCGTCCAGAAGAAGATGACGAGGAAGAGCATCACGGCCGACCACGACACCGAGTTCGCGACCGCCGACCAGCCGATGAGGACCGGCATGCAGCCGGCCGCTCCGCCCCAGACGATGTTCTGCCGGGTCCGGCGCTTGAGCAGCATCGTGTAGCCCACGGCATACATTACGATCGCGCCGAGGCTCAGCGCCGCCGACAGGACGTTGACGAACGCGAGGAACCACACCGTCGACAGGACGGTGAGGACGACACCGAAGACGAGCCCCTCGCGCGGGCTCACCTCGCCGGTGACCATCGGCCGGTTGCTCGTGCGGTGCATCTCCGCGTCGATGTCCCGGTCGTAGACGCAGTTGAACGTGTTGGCCGCACCGGCGCTCAGCGCACCGCCGACGAGGGTGGCGACGATGAGCCACAGGGAGGGAACTCCCTTGTGCGCCAAGAACATCACCGGCACCGTCGTCACCAGCAGCAGCTCGATGATGCGGGGCTTGGTGAGGGCCAGGTACGCCGCCGCCTTGCTGCGCTTCGCCGGCGCCGGGGACGCGGCGACCCGGGCGGTCGGATCGAGAGCGGTCACGGCGTCCTTCGCAGGAGGGGCAGGTCTGTCTGGCCGGGCCAGTCTAGCCCCGCTCCCGGTGCGCCCGACCCACGGGACTGGATGCGACGCACGTCACGGCCGGGACTAGTCTCGGACGCGTTGTCGTTGCCATCGGTGCAGCCGACAGTGCACCCAGCGTGAGGAGACCTCTCAGTGCCCACAGCAGCTCGCTCGTCCAAGTCCTCGGCCATCGCCGGCCGGAGCTCGTCGCTCAAGCGACCGGTCACCCGGAAGGTGGGCTGGACGGACCTCGACGTACGGGCCGTGGACACCGCCCGCGTCCTCGCGGCGGACGCCGTGCAGAAGGTGGGCAACGGCCACCCGGGCACCGCGATGAGCCTCGCGCCCGCGGCATACCTGCTGTACCAGAACGTGATGCGGCACGACCCGAGCGACCCGCACTGGCTCGGCCGCGACCGGTTCGTCCTGTCGGCGGGCCACTCGAGCCTCACCCAGTACATCCAGCTGTACCTGTCGGGCTACGGCCTCGAGCTCGACGACCTCAAGGCACTTCGCA
Organism: Phycicoccus sp. 3266; assembly: GCF_031456495.1. Taxonomy (NCBI): domain Bacteria; kingdom Bacillati; phylum Actinomycetota; class Actinomycetes; order Micrococcales; family Intrasporangiaceae; genus Phycicoccus; species Phycicoccus sp. 3266. The sequence goes on from NZ_JAVDUW010000003.1 coordinate 620,616, forward strand.
CGTGGGGCTCCAAGACCCCGGGCCACCCCGAGGTCCACCACACCGACGGCGTCGAGATCACGACCGGGCCGCTCGGCTCCGGCCTGGCCTCCGCGGTCGGCATGGCGTTCGCGCAGCGCCGCCAGCGGGGCCTGCTCGACCCGGAGGCCCGCCCGGGCACGAGCCCGTTCGACCACCACATCTGGGTCATCGCCTCCGACGGCGACATCATGGAGGGCGTCACCCACGAGGCCTCCGCCCTCGCCGGCCACCAGGAGCTCGGCAACCTCACGGTCATCTACGACCAGAACACGATCTCGATCGAGGACAAGACCGAGATCTCCTTCTCCGAGGACGTCGCGGCCCGGTACGAGGCGTACGGCTGGAACACCGTCACCATCGACTGGCGCGGCGACGGCTCCAGCGGCGGGTACGTCGAGAACGTGGATCAGCTCTACGGCGCCCTCGAGCGCAGCCGCACCTCGCGCCGGCCCACCCTCATCGTCCTGCGCACGATCATCGCGTGGCCGGCCCCGAACAAGCAGGACACCGGCAAGTCGCACGGCTCGGCCCTCGGCCCCGACGAGATCGCCGCGACCAAGGAGCTGCTCGGCTTCGACCCGAAGAAGTCCTTCGAGGTGCCGCGGTCGCTGCTGGCGCACACCCGCAAGGTGGGCAAGCGCGGCCAGGCCGCGCGCAAGCAGTGGGACAAGGCGTATGCCGCGTGGCGCCAGGCCAACCCCGAGCGCGCCACCCTGCTCGACCGCCTCGTCGCGCACGAGCTGCCCGCCGGATTCGACAAGAAGCTCCCGGTCTGGGAGGCGGACGCCAAGGGCGTCGCCACCCGCGCGGCGTCCGGCAAGGTCCTGGGCGCCCTCGCCGACGCGGTGCCGGAGCTGTGGGGCGGCTCGGCCGACCTCGCCGAGTCCAACAACACGACGATGGAGGGCCAGCCGTCCTTCATCCCGCGCGCCAAGCAGACCCGCGAGTGGAGCGGCGACCCCTACGGCCGCACGCTGCACTTCGGCATCCGCGAGTTCGGGATGGGCCTGATCCTCAACGGGATCGCGCTCGAGGGGCTCACCCGCCCGTACGGCGGCACGTTCCTCGTCTTCTCCGACTACATGCGCCCGGCCGTCCGGCTCGCCGCCATCCAGCGCGCGCCCGTCACCTTCGTCTGGACGCACGACTCGATCGGCCTCGGCGAGGACGGCCCGACCCACCAGCCGATCGAGCACCTCGCGGCGCTGCGGGCGATCCCGGACTTCGACGTGGTCCGACCCGCCGACGCCAACGAGACCGCGGCCGCCTGGGTCGCGATCCTCAAGAACCGCCGGCCTGCGGGCCTGGCGCTCTCGCGTCAGCCCCTGCCCGTCGTGCCGCGTGGCGGCGCCGACGGTGCCGCCAGGGCGAGCAACGTCGCCAAGGGCGGGTACGTCCTGTACGAGGCCGGCAGCGGGACCCCCGACGTGATCCTCGTTGCCACCGGCTCCGAGGTGCAGCTGGCGGTCGCCGCCCGCGAGAAGCTCGAGAAGTCCGGCATCGGGACCCGCGTGGTCTCCATGCCGTGCCGCGAGTGGTTCGACGAGCAGTCGGCCGCCTACCGCGAGAAGGTCCTGCCCGCCGCGGTGCGGGCCCGTGTGTCCGTCGAGGCCGGGGTCCCCCAGGGCTGGCGCGAGATCGTCGGCGACGCCGGCGAGGTCGTCGCCATCGACCACTTCGGCGCCTCCGCCGACGCGGCGACGCTCTTCCGCGAGTTCGGGTTCACGCCCGAGACCGTGGTGGCCGCCGCCAAGAAGTCCCTCAAGACCGTCAAGGGAAAGTGAATTCCATGACCGAGAACGCAGCACTGAAGGCCCTCGCCGACAACGGCGTCTCCGTGTGGCTGGACGACCTCTCGCGGGACCGGATCGAGACCGGCAACCTGCAGGAGCTCATCGACACCAAGGGCGTCGTCGGCGTGACGACCAACCCGTCGATCTTCCAGGCCGCCCTCGCCAAGGGTGACCGCTACGACGCCGACCTGCGCAAGCACGCGGCTGCCGGCGACACCGTCGACCAGGCCGTCTTCGGCCTGACCACCGACGACGTGCGCAACGCCGCCGACATCCTGCGCCCCGTCTTCGACGCCACGCACGGCAAGGACGGCCGCGTGTCGATCGAGGTCGACCCGCGCCTGGCCCACGAGACCGCCAAGACGGTCGAGCAGGCCAAGGAGCTGTGGACCACCGTCGACCGCCCCAACGTGCTCATCAAGATCCCCGCCACCGTCGAGGGCCTCCCGGCCATCTCGCAGGTGCTCGCCGAGGGCATCAGCGTCAACGTCACGCTGATCTTCTCCCTCGACCGGTACCGCGGCGTCATGAACGCGTTCCTCACCGGCCTGGAGCAGGCCCGCGAGGCCGGCAAGGACCTCTCGCAGATCCACTCGGTCGCCTCGTTCTTCGTCTCGCGCGTCGACACCGAGATCGACAAGCGCCTCGACGCGATCGGCACCGACGAGGCCAAGGCCCTCAAGGGCCAGGCCGGTGTGGCCAACGCCAGGCTGGCCTACCAGGCGTACGAGGAGGTCTTCTCGACCCCGCGCTGGCAGAACCTCGCCGACGACGGCGCCAACGCGCAGCGTCCGCTGTGGGCCTCCACCGGGGTCAAGAACCCCGAGTACTCCGACACCCTCTACGTGACCGAGCTGGTCGCCCCCAACACCGTGAACACCATGCCGGAGAAGACGCTCGAGGCCGTCCTCGACCACGGCGACATCCGCGGCGACGCCGTCACCGGTGCGTACGCCCAGGCCGGCGAGCTGCTCGACCACCTGGAGTCGCTCGGCATCTCCTACACCGACGTCACGGACGTGCTGGAGAAGGAGGGCGTCGAGAAGTTCGAGGTGTCCTGGCAGGAGCTGCTCGACGAGGCCCAGCACGACCTGGACCTCGCGCGCGCCGACGTCGACGCCGAGGGCAAGGCCGACGACGGCAAGGACCAGGACGTCCGCACCACGGCCCAGGGCGGCACCGAGGGCGACAAGTGAGCGCACTCGGCGTCGTCGCCTCCGGCGCGGCCGCCGACGCGATCGCGTCGAAGGTGCCCCAGCTCGTCGAGGCCCAGTTCGCCAGCCACCTGTTCGCCCAGGACGCCACCCTCTGGGGCCCGGAGGCCGAGTCCGAGGCCGCCATCCGGCTCTCGTGGGTCAACCTGCCGCGCTCGTCGCGCCCGCTCGTCGGTGAGGTGGCCGCCCTGCGCGACCAGCTCCGCGCCGAGGGCGTCGACCGCGTGGTCCTGTGCGGCATGGGCGGCTCCTCGCTCGCGCCCGAGGTGATCTGCGCGACGGCCGGGGTCGACCTGGTCGTCCTCGACTCCTCCCAGCCCGACATGGTCCGTGACGCGATCACCGACCTCGAGCGCACCGTCGTGGTGGTCTCGAGCAAGTCCGGCTCCACCGTCGAGACCGACTCCCAGCGGCGTGCCTTCCAGTCCGCCTTCTCGGAGAAGGGGATCGACCCGACCACCCGCATCGTCGTCGTGACCGACCCGGGCAGCCCGCTCGACGAGCAGTCGCGCGCGGACGGGTACCGCGTCGTCAACGCCGACCCCAACGTCGGGGGGCGCTACTCGGCGCTGACCGCCTTCGGCCTGGTGCCGTCCGGCCTCGCCGGGGTGGACATCGAGGCGCTCCTCGACGACGCCGAGGCCGTGGCCGACGTGCTCAGCGCCGACGACGACGCCAACCCGGGTCTGCGCCTCGGCGCCGCGATGGCGGGCACCGACCCGTTGCGCGACAAGCTCGTGCTCGTCGACGCCGGCTCGGGCATCGTCGGCTTCGCCGACTGGGCCGAGCAGCTCATCGCCGAGTCCACCGGCAAGCAGGGCACCGGCATCCTCCCCGTCGTCGTCGGCGGCGAGGACGACCCGGAGGTCCGCCGGCCGGCCGCCGACGTCACCGTGGCCCGCCTCGTCGGCGAGGGCGACGACGACACCGACTCCCCCGGCGAGCCCGTCCACGCCGACCACTCGACCGTCGAGGTCAGCGGGCCCCTGGGCGCGCAGCTGCTGCTGTGGGAGGTCGCGACCGCGGCCGCCGGGCGCCTGCTCGGCATCGACCCGTTCGACCAGCCCGACGTCGAGAGCGCCAAGAAGGCGGCCCGTACCCTGCTCGACCAGGGCATGGGTGCCGCCGACGAGCCGGCCGCCACCGACGGCGCCATCGAGATCCGCGCCCTCGGCGGGGACTGGCTGGGCGGCGCGACCACCGTGCCGGACGCCCTGGCCGCCCTGTTCGGGCAGCTCGACGCCGAGCGCGGCTACGTGGCCGTCATGGCATACCTCGACCGCCTCGCCGACGCGGACCTCGCGGCGGTGCGTCCGGTCCTGGCCCGGCACACCGGCCGACCCACCACGTTCGGCTGGGGTCCGCGGTTCCTGCACTCCACGGGCCAGTTCCACAAGGGCGGCCCGGCCACCGGCGTCTACCTGCAGGTGACCACCGAGCCGCACGAGGACCTCGCGGTCCCCGGGCGCGAGTTCAGCTTCGGCGACTTCGTGGCGGCCCAGGCCGCCGGCGACGCCCAGGTCCTCGCCGAGCACGACCGGCCGGTCCTGCGCCTGCACCTCACCGACCACGACGCCGGACTGGCCCAGCTCAGCGCCGTCCTGCGTGGCCTCCCCGGCGCAGAGGCGACCGCATGAGCCCGACGAGGGTGACGCAGGAGCAGAACCCGCTGCGCGACCCGCGCGACAAGCGGCTCCCCCGGATCGCAGGACCCAGCGGCCTCGTGCTGTTCGGCGTGACCGGCGACCTGGCGCGCAAGAAGCTCATGCCGGCGATCTACGACCTGGCCAACCGTGGCCTGCTGCCGCCGGGCTTCGCGCTCGTCGGGTTCGCGCGCCGCGACTGGGCCGACCAGGACTTCGGCAAGATCGTCTACGACGCGGTGAAGGAGCACGCGCGGACCCCGTTCCGCGAGAGCGTGTGGCGCAACCTCGCCGAGGGGTTCCGGTTCGTGCCGGGCACCTTCGACGACCCCAACGCCTTCGACCTGCTCGCCGAGACGGTGAAGTCGCTGGAGGAGGAGCGCGGCACGGGTGGCAACCTCGCGTTCTACCTGTCGATCCCGCCGTCGTCGTTCTCCGTGGTCTGCGAGCAGCTCGAGCGCTCCGGCCTGAGCCGCCCCGAGGGCGACTCGTGGCGCCGGGTCGTCATCGAGAAGCCGTTCGGCCACGACCTCGAGAGCGCCCGGCAGCTCAACGAGATCGTCGAGAGCGTCTTCCCGCCCGACTCGGTGTTCCGGATCGACCACTACCTGGGCAAGGAGACGGTCCAGAACCTGCTGGCGCTGCGCTTCGCCAACCAGATGTTCGAGCCGGTCTGGAACGCCAACTTCGTCGACCACGTGCAGATCACCATGGCCGAGGACATCGGCATCGGTGGCCGCGCCGGGTACTACGACGGCATCGGCGCCGCCCGCGACGTCATCCAGAACCATCTGCTGCAGCTCCTCGCGCTCACCGCGATGGAGGAGCCGGTGTCGTTCCAGGCCGACCACCTGCGCGCCGAGAAGGAGAAGGTGCTCTCGGCGGTCCGCCTGCCCGAGGACCTGGGCAAGGCCACGGCGCGCGGGCAGTACGCCGCGGGCTGGCAGGGCGGCGAGCAGGTCATCGGCTACCTCGACGAGGACGGCGTCGCGTCGTCCTCGCGCACCGAGACGTATGCCGCGATGAAGCTCGAGATCGACTCGCGCCGCTGGGCGGGCGTGCCGTTCTACCTGCGGACCGGCAAGCGGCTCGGCAAGCGCGTCACGGAGATCGCGGTCGTCTTCAAGAAGGCGCCGCACCTGCCGTTCGAGCACACCGCCACCGAGGAGCTCGGCCAGAACGCCATCGTCATCCGTGTGCAGCCCGACGAGGGCATCACCATGCGGTTCGGCGCCAAGGTGCCGGGCGCGCAGATGGAGGTCCGCGACGTCACGATGGACTTCGGGTACGGCCGCTCGTTCACCGAGTCCAGCCCCGAGGCGTACGAGCGGCTCATCCTCGACGTGCTGCTCGGTGACCCGCCCCTGTTCCCGCGCCACGAGGAGGTCGAGCTGTCCTGGCAGATCCTCGACCCGGTGGAGCGCTACTGGGCCAAGCAGAAGGGCCCGGTCGAGCCGTACGCCGCCGGCGGGTGGGGCCCGGCCAGCGCCGACGAGATGATGAGCCGTGACGGCCGCGTCTGGAGGATGCCGTGATCGTCGACCTGCCCAGCACCACGACGGTGGCGATCAGCAAGAAGCTGGTCGCCCTGCGCCAGGACACCGGGGCCATGGCCCTGGGACGGGTCCTGACGCTGCTCATCGTCGTGGACGAGAAGGACGCCGAGGAGGCCATCGAGGCCGCCAACGACGCGAGCCGGCAGCACCCCTGCCGCATCATCGCGGTCGTCCTCGGCAACCGGCGCGGTCAGTCGCGCATCGACGCCCAGATCCGGGTCGGCGGCGACGCCGGCGCGAGCGAGGTCGTCGTGCTGCGGCTGTACGGCGCGCTGACCCAGCACGGTCGCAGCGTCGTCATCCCGCTCCTGCTGCCCGACTCCCCCGTCGTCGCCTGGTGGCCCAAGGACGCCCCCACCGACGTCGCGGCCGACCCGATCGGTGCGATGGCCCAGCGCCGGATCACCGACGCGGCGGAGTCCAAGAACCCGCGCGCGACGCTCAAGAGCCGGGCGCGGACCTACACCAAGGGCGACACCGACCTGGCGTGGACCCGCATCACCCTGTGGCGCGGGCTGCTCGCCGCCGCGCTCGACCAGCCGCCGTTCGAGCCGGTCCTCGAGGCCACCGTCACCGGCGGCTCCGACTCCCCGTCGACGGACCTGCTGGCCGCGTGGCTGGCGGAGACCCTGCGCTGCCCGGTGCAGCGGGCCCGCACCCGTGCCGGCAGCGGCATGGTCAGCGTCCGCCTCGAACGGCGCAGCGGGCCGGTCGACCTCGTCCGCCCGGACGGCGTCATCGCGACGCTGAGCCAGCCGGGACAGCCCGTGCGCCGGATCTCGCTGGCCCGCCGGGCCACCGCCGAGTGCCTCGCCGACGAGCTGCGCCGCCTCGACCCGGACGAGATCTACGAGGAGACGATCAGCAAGGGCCTGGCCCGGGTCGGCACCAAGTCGGTCACCGCCACCGAGGCCGTCCGCGAGGGTGAGGCGCCCTCGGTCAAGGACGCCGAGCGCGAGTCCAAGCGGATCGCCCGCGCCAACCACAAGGCGGGCAGCGCGACGATGGTCAGCGCGCCGCCGCCCCCGGACAAGGCCGACGACACCTCGGTGCGCAAGGCCGCCGAGCGCAAGCTCGCCTCCAAGCGCGACGAACGGTCCGAGGACGCGGCACCGGCCGGCGCGAAGAAGCCTGCCGGGAAGGGGGCCACCACGGCGGCCAAGGGCACGACGAGGAAGGCCGCGAAGGCGGGCAGCTCGTCGGAGGCGGCCTCGTGACCGGGGCGCAGGCACGCGTCGTCGTGCACCCGTCGAAGCAGGCCCTGGCCGACGCCTCGGCCGCCCGGCTGGTCACGGCCCTCGTCGACGCGCAGTCCCGTGGGCGTGAGCCGCACGTGTCGCTCACCGGTGGGTCGATGGGGTCGGCGATCATCGCCTCCCTCGCGGCCCTCCCGGCGCGCGACGCGGTCGACTGGTCGACGGTCTCCATCTGGTGGGGCGACGAGCGCTACCTGCCCGCAGGGGACGCCGAGCGCAACGACACCCAGAACGACGACGCGGGGCTCAGCAGCCTCGGCCTCGACCCGCAGCGGGTCCACCGCGTCCCCGGACCCGACGCGAGCGATTCGGCCGAGCAGAGCGCGCAGGAGTATGCCGCGACGCTGCGTGCCGCGGGTGCCGGTGAGTTCGACATCATGATCCTGGGCGTCGGGCCCGACGGCCACGTCGCGTCGCTGTTCCCCGGGCACCCTGCCCAGCAGACCACGGACGCGATCGCGGTCGCGGTGCACGAGTCGCCCAAGCCCCCGCCGGACCGGGTCTCCCTGACCTTCGAGTGCCTCAACCGCTCCGAGCGCGTCTGGTTCCTCGTGGCCGGGGCCGACAAGGCCGAGGCGGTGCGCAACGGCGTCGCCGGAGCAGCCCCGGAGCAGTCGTCCGCGGCGCAGGTGCACGGGTCCGCCGAGACCGTGTGGCTCGTCGACGCCGACGCCGCCTCGGAGCTGCCCGAGCGCAACTGACCCGCCCTCCCCGTTCCGGCGCCGTCATCCCCGCTCGGGGAGCGGCGCCGGTTCCATGCCCGGCCGGTCACCGGGTTGCAGGGCCGGCACGTCCGCGGCCAGCCGTCGCAGGTAGCCGGCGAAGCCCCCACCCACGACCCGGCCCGTGCGCCGCGCCGACGTGGCCACCCGCGTGGCGTCGGTCGCGACCCAGGGGCGGCCGGTCGCGCGCACGGCCTCGACGAGCAGGACGTCCTCGTGAACCGGCTCCGCCGGGAAGCCGCCCACAGCGAGGTACGCGTCGGCCCGGACCCCGAGGTTGGCCCCGTGGACGTGGGGGTGGCCCTCACCCAGCACGTGGCGGGCACGCCACCGCCCGAAGAGCCCGCCGGGCAGGTCCGTGGGCACGACGGTCCCTGTCACGAGGTCGGCCCCCTCGTCGGCCAGCTCGACCTGGCGCCACAGCCACTGCGCCGGCACCGTCGTGTCGGCGTCGGTGCAGGCGATCCACGTCGCGGGAAGGACGTGCTCGGGCACGTCCGCCAGGGCGACCGCCACGCCGGCGGCCCGGGCAGCTCCCACGACACCGGAGTCGGACCACACCCCCCGCACGTTGCCGCGGGCGGCCACGACCCCGGCCGTCCCGTCGGTGCACCGGTCGAGGACGACGACCACGCCGACCTCGACGTCGGGGCGACGGCGCGCGAGCGCGGCCCGCGCCACCTCGACGCTGTCGAGGCAGGCGGGCAGCAGCTCCTCCTCATCGCGGGCCGGGACGACGACCGCCACCCGGCGGAGGGCGTGCGCACTGCTCGCGCCGTGCCGGCTGCTCACGCCTTGCCCTCCCGGCGCGCGGGCGAGTCCGTGCCGGGCGCACCCAGCAGCTCGACGAGGAAGTCCTCCTCCTCGTGGCGCACCAGCACCTCCAGTCCGGGCAGCTCCCGGAACGCCTCGTGGACGTCCTCGCCGTCGAGCGGCCAGCCGTCCACCGGGTGCCGCCAGTCGCACAGCAGCACCGTCCCACCCGGGGCCAGCGACGAGGGCAGCAGGCGCGCCACCTCGGCGAGGTCCTCCGGCGTCCAGAAGTAGCCCACCTCGGACAGCACGACGAGGTCGAACTCCCCCTCCGGCCAGTCCCGGGGCGCCCTGCCACGCCGCAGCTCCACCCGGTCCCCCCAGGAGGCCAGCCGCTCGGACGCCCGGCGCAGCGCCTCGGCGCTCACGTCGAGGGCGAGCACCGAGTCGGCCCGCGGTGCGAGCTCGGCTGTCAGCACCCCGGTCGAGCACCCCACCTCGAGCACCCGGCCCAGCCGCTCGGTGAGGGGTGCGGCGAGCGTGGCCGCCCGCTTGCGCCGCTCGTACCACGACGAGTCGACGTCCCACGGGTCCTCGCTGGACTCGAACATCTCGTCGAACACCGCGTCGCGCGGGTCGGCGGGACCGGAGCCGTCGTGCCGCAGGTAGGTCTCGAACGGCCGGTCGAAGTGCGCCAGCACGTGCGGCCCGAGCAGGACCTCGTCCCCCGGCTCGTCCGACAGCGGCGCCGTCTGTGAGGCGTGCAGGTCCAGGGCAGCCCGGCGCGCGGTCACCTGCTCCGCCTCGAGGTCGACGGCGAGGACCTCTCCCCACGGCACGCCATCGGCCGTCCCCCAGTGCCACAGCCAGACGGGGTACTCCAGCACCCTGGCGCCTGCGCTGTCGGCGACCTCCGCCGCCACCCGTCCCGCGGCCTCGTGGTCGCAGTGGCCGTCGTGGCGCCACGGGGCGAGGACCAGCGTCCCCGGGCCCGTCACGAGACGCGACAGGGTCTCAACCAGCTCGACCGCGTGGTCCTCGAGGCGACCGTCAGGGAGCCGGAGCAGCTCGACCGTCGCGTCGCCTGCGACCTCCGCGACGGCGCGCCGGACCTCGTCCTCGCGTCGTCCGGCCAGGTCCTCGGGCGTGTGGGTGGGCGACGCAGGGTGCGAGTCCTCACCCAGCGTGGCGACGACGACGGTCACCGGCACGGCGGCTGCGGACGCGGCGGACACCAGTCCTGCGCACCCGAGCGTCTCGTCGTCGGGGTGGGCGGCCAGGACGACGAGGTGGTCGACTCCCGCGAGCACGTCCGCCGGCCGGGCGCGATCCACCTCGGTCCACTGGGGGGCGCCCAGCCACTGCGACTCGGCCGTCCCCGGCTCCCGGTGGTCGAACGCCGGCGCCGGCGTCCGGGGTGACCCGGGGGCCGTCACGGCGCTCCCCCGTCGTCCAGCAGCGCCTTCCCCAGGGCCGCCTCGTCGCGCTCCGCGTGGTGCTGGCGCACGTACACCTGCAGGTCGGCCACCCGTCGTGCGTGCTCCTCGTTCCCCGTCAGGGGACCGGGCCCGAGGCCGTGGGCGGCGTGGGCGACGACCCGCTCCACAGCGTCGGCGACCACGCCGCGCACCCTCAGGGCCAGCACGGCGCCCTGCGCCCCGCGGGCGGCGCCGGCGTCCACCAGCCCTGCTGCCTCGTGCAGCGACGCCCGCGCGGCGTGCAGAGCGCCGTCCACGGCGCCGAGGTGCATGAGGGCCACCTGGTCCGGCGGGCGGGTTCCGGCGGCAGCCACCATCGTCCGGGCGAGGCCGACCGCCCCGCCGTACCAGCACGCCGCCACCCCGATCCCGCCCCAGGCGAACCCGGGACGGGTCAGGTACCAGTCGTCCTCCCCCACCGGCACCGCCGGCACGCCGTCGTACCGTGTCGCCAGGCTGGGGACGTCGCGCAGCCCGCGGGAGGCCCAGGTCCCGCCCTCGCCCGTCACCCCGGGGGCGCGCAGCTCGACCGCGAACGCCCGACGTGAGTCCGCAGCGGTGTGGGCCGTGACGACGGCATGGCTCAGGCGGTCCGCCAGCGAGCACCAGGGTTTCACCCCCTCGAGCCGCCAGGCCCCGTCCTCGCCCCGGGAGGCGGACAGCCGCACCCCCGGGCCCTCGGCGGCGAAGACACCCCACGTCGCGTCCTGCGGCGCCGCGGAGAGGTCGACGCCGGCCTGGCGCAGGATCGCGAGGGCGTCCAGGTGCGGCTCGACGACCCGGGCGGTGGTGAGGTCGAGCGCACCCAGGGTCGCCAGTGCCGACCACAGCTCGCCGGTCCGTCCCTCGCCCGGCCCGGGCAGGACGGCCCCCAGTCGACGCGCCAGCTCCAGGGACGCGTCGACGTCGTCCGCGGCACCGCCCGCCTGCGCCAGCAGCTCGTCCACCCCGGGGAGCTCGAGGGCGCTGTCGTCCTGGCTCCTGCCGTCCTGGCTGCTGCCGTCGCGGTAACTGCCGTCCCTGCCACGGTCGTCGCCCCCGGTGCCGGCCGGCGCGAGGCGTACGGGCACGACGGCCCGCCCGCTCGTGGTCGACGGGTCGGGTCTCAGGGGGTTCGGGGCCACCACCCCACCCCATCACGGCGACCCCGAACACGCAGGTCAGGACGGGTGCGGCAGGTCACGCAGGCGGCGCACGACGACGCCCCCGGGACCGTGGTCCTCGGGGGCGTCGTCGACGCGGCAGCCGCGCGTGGCGGCCGGCCGCTACTGGATCAGCTTGCGGTCACGCAGCGTGGCGAGGGCCTCCTCGAGGATGGCCTTGCCGTCGGCGTCGGAGCGCCGCTCCTTCACGTACGCGAGGTGCGTCTTGTACGGCTCCACCTTCGGCGCGGCGGGCGGGTTCGCCTCGTCCTGACCTGCCGGGAAGCCGCAGCGCGGGCAGTCCCAGGTCTCGGGGACCGCGAGGCCCGGCTCCTCGGCGAAGCTCGGCCGGGTCTGGTGGCCGTTGGCGCACCAGTACGAGACGAAGACGCGAGGAGCGGCCTCGCCGCGCTCGGCCTCGCCCATCGGGCCGGCGCCGACACGGCTGCCGCGGATTGCGTTGCCACCTGCCATGAGTCGAGTCCTTCCGGGTCAGCTGGAGAAGCGTTCGATGAGACCGAGGCCCACGATGCACGCGAACCACACGATGCCGACGGCGATCGTGAAGCGGTCGAGGTTGCGCTCGGCCACCGAGGAGGAGCCGAGGGAGGTGGACATGCCGCCACCGAACATGTCCGACAGGCCGCCGCCCTTGCCCTTGTGCAGGAGGATCAGGAGGGTCAGGAACAGACCCCCGAGGACCAGCAGGACCTGCAGGCCGATGCGCACGGCTTCCACGGAGCACCCATCTTCGAGTCGACGTCAGTACCTGCTGCCGTTTCGGCAGCAGCGGTCAGGATACCTGCTCGAGGGTCACGCAGTCGCCATGTGGTCCCGGTAGCGGCAGATCGAGGCGAACTCGGCCGGGTCGGTCGAGGCACCCCCGACCAGCGCGCCGTCGACGTCCTCCTGGGCCATGATCGCCGCGACGTTGCCGGCCTTGACCGAGCCGCCGTAGAGGATCCGCACGCCGTCGGCCAGGTCGCCCGAGTACAGCTCGGCGAGCTTGGTCCGGATCGCCGCGCAGACCTCCTGCGCGTCCTGCGGCGTCGCCACCTCGCCGGTGCCGATCGCCCAGACCGGCTCGTATGCCACGACGACCGTCCGCGCCTTCTCCGCCGGAACGTCTGCGAGGCCGGCCTCGACCTGCGCCAGCACGTGCGCGACGTGCTCGCCGGCCTGGCGCACCTCGAGCGGCTCGCCGACGCAGAAGATCGGCGTCAGGCCGTGACGGAAGGCGGCCCTCACCTTCGCGGCCACCACCTCGTCGGTCTCCTGGTGGTACTCGCGGCGCTCGCTGTGCCCGACGACGACGTAGGTGCAGCCGAGCTTGGCGAGGAAGGCGCCCGACACCTCGCCGGTGTAGGCGCCGCTGTCGTGCTGAGAGAGATCCTGCGCGCCGTGGCGCAGGTCGAGCCGGTCGCCGTCGATGAGCGTCTGGACCGAGCGGATGTCGGTGAACGGCGGCAGGACCGCCACCTCGACGGCACCGAAGTCGTGCTTGCCGTCACGCAGGGTCCAGTCCAGCTTCTGCACGAGGTGCGTCGCCTGGAGGTGGTCGAGGTTCATCTTCCAGTTGCCCGCCATGAGCGGCGTGCGACCGGCCGGGGTCTTCGCGGCCATCAGCCGGCGTCCTCCTGCGTCTCGTCCAGGACCGTCAGCCCCGGGAGCTCCTTGCCCTCGAGGTACTCCAGGCTCGCGCCGCCACCCGTGGAGATGTGGCCGAACTGGTCGTCGGAGAACCCGAGCTGGCGCACGGCCGCAGCGGAGTCGCCCCCGCCGACGACGGTGAGCGCGCCGTCCTCGGTGAGCTCGACGAGGGCCTTGGCCACGGCGGCGGTGCCCGCGGCATACGGCTCCATCTCGAACGCGCCCATGGGGCCGTTCCAGAAGACGGTGCGGCAGTCCTTCAGCTTCTCCGCGAACAGGACCCCGGACTCGGGGCCGATGTCCAGGCCCATGCGGTCGGCGGGGATGGCCCCGGCCGGGACGACCTCGTGGTCGGCATCGGCCGAGAACGCGGTGGCGGCCACGACGTCGACCGGCAGCACGATCTCGACGCCGCGCTCCTTCGCCTGGTCGAGGTAGCCCTTGACCGTCTCGACCTGGTCGGCCTCGAGCAGCGAGGTGCCGACCTCGTAGTCCTGCGCCTTGAGGAACGTGAAGACCATGCCGCCGCCGATCAGCAGGCGGTCGGCGGTCTGGAGCAGGTTCTCGATGACGCCCAGCTTGTCGGACACCTTCGCACCACCGAGCACCACGGCATACGGCCGCTCGGGGTCCTCGGTGAGCCGGCGCAGGACGCCGACCTCGGTCTCGACGAGCCCGCCGACGGCGGCCGGCAGGAGGCGGGCGACGTCGTAGACCGACGCCTGCTTGCGGTGCACGACCCCGAACCCGTCGGAGACGTAGGCGTCCGCCAGCCCGGCGAGGGAGCGCGCGAACTCGGCCCGCTCCTCGTCGGTCTTCGCGGTCTCGCCCGGGTTGAACCGCAGGTTCTCGAGCAGCACGACATCGCCGTCCTGCGCGGCGTCGACCGCCGACCGGGCGCTCTCGCCCACCGTGTCGGTGGCGAAGGTGACGTCCCGCCCCAGCAGCTCGCCGAGGCGGTCCGCCACGGGGCGCAGCGAGTAGCGGTCCTCGGGCGCGCCCTTGGGCCGCCCGAGGTGGGCGCACACGACGACGCGCGCGCCCGCCTCGGACAGGGCCGTGATGGTCGGGACCGAGGCCCGGATGCGACCGTCGTCGGTGATCGTGCTCCCGTCGAGGGGCACGTTGAGGTCGGACCGGACGAGCACGCGCTTGCCGCGCAGGTCGCCCAGGTCGGCGATGGAACGCATTCGGACCAGCTCCGTATCGATGGGGTGGGACCGGTCGGTCAGAGCTTCGAGCCGACGAGCACGGTCAGGTCGGCGAGGCGGTTGGAGTAGCCCCACTCGTTGTCGTACCAGCCCACGACCTTGACCTGGTTGCCGATCACCTTGGTGAGGCCCGCGTCGAAGATGCACGAGGCCGGGTCGGTCTCGATGTCCTTGGAGACGATCTCGTCCTCGGTGTAGCGCAGGATGCCCTTGAGCGGGCCCTCGGCGGCGGCCTTGACCGCGGCGTTGACCTCCTCGGCCGTCACCTCGCGCGACGCCTCGAAGGTGAGGTCGGTGGCCGACCCGGTCGCGATCGGCACGCGCAGGGCGAAGCCGTCGAGCTTGCCCTTGAGCTCGGGCAGCACGAGGCCGATGGCCTTGGCGGCACCGGTGGAGGTCGGCACGATGTTCAGGGCCGCGGCGCGGGCGCGACGCAGGTCCTTGTGCGGGCCGTCCTGGAGGTTCTGGTCCTGCGTGTACGCGTGGATCGTCGTCATCAGGCCCTTGACGATGCCCACGGAGTCGTTGAGCGCCTTGGCCATCGGGCCGAGGCAGTTCGTGGTGCAGGACGCGTTCGAGATGATGTGGTGGTTGTCGGCGTCGTAGTCGGAGTCGTTGACGCCGAGCACGATCGTGACGTCCTCGTTCTTCGCCGGCGCGGAGATGATGACCTTCTTGGCGCCGTTGTCGAGGTGCACCTTCGCCTTGGTGGCGTCGGTGAAGATGCCGGTCGACTCGATGACGACGTCGGCGCCCAGCTCGCCCCACTTGAGGTTGTTCGGGTCGCGCTCGGCGAAGACCTTGAACGTCTTGCCACCGGCCGTGATGTCGGCGTCGGTCGACGTCACGTCGCCGTCGAAGCGACCCAGGATCGAGTCGTACTTGAGCAGGTGCGCCAGGGTGGCGTTGTCGGTGAGGTCGTTGACGGCGACGACCTCGATGTCGGCGCCGGAGGCTTGCACGGCGCGGTAGAAGTTGCGGCCGATGCGGCCGAAGCCGTTGATACCAACGCGAACGGTCACGGGTTCCTGCCCTTTCGAGAGGGGGTCGAGTGCCGCGTGGTCGCGGCACGCTTGCTTCGCCTCCGACCCTATCGGCTGGCCCCTGCACCGGACAGGGCGGTCCGGCGTACGGGCTGGTAACCCGGGACCGTCAGGCGTCCCCGCCGACCGGACCCGTCAGGCGTCTCCGCCGAAGAGGTCGCGCGTGTAGACCTTGTCGGCCACGTGCTCGAGCTCGGGCACCATGCGGTTCGCGACGATCACGTCGGAGAGCTCGGTGAACTCGGCGAGGTCGCGCACCACGCGGGAGCCGAAGAAGGTCTCGGCCGGGAGGGCCGGCTCGTACACGACGACCGAGACGCCCTTGGCCTTGATCCGCTTCATGATCCCCTGCACGCTGCTGGACCGGAAGTTGTCCGACCCCGACTTCATGATGAGCCGGTGGATCCCGACGACGGAGGGGCTGCGGCGCAGGATGTCGGTGGCGATGAAGTCCTTGCGCGTGGTGTTCGCCGAGACGATCGCCTCGATGAGGCTCTGCGGCACGTCCTGGTAGTTGGCCAGCAGCTGCTTGGTGTCCTTCGGCAGGCAGTACCCGCCGTACCCGAAGGACGGGTTGTTGTACCCGGGGCCGATCCGCGGGTCGAGCCCGACGCCGTCGATGATCTGGCGGGTGTCGAGCCCGTGGGTCAGGGCGAAGGTGTCGAGCTCGTTGAAGAAGGCGACCCGCATCGCGAGGTAGGTGTTGGCGAACAGCTTGATCGCCTCGGCCTCGGTGCTGTCGGTGAGCAGCACCGGCACCTCGGGCTCGTCGGCGGCGCTGCGCAGGAGCTCGGCGAACGCCTTGCCCCGCTCACCGCGGTCGCCGACCACGATGCGGCTCGGGTGCAGGCTGTCCCAGAGCGCCTTGCCCTCGCGCAGGAACTCGGGGCTGAAGAGGACGGTCGTGCCCAGCCGGGCGGACAGCGCGCGGGTGAACCCGACCGGCACGGTCGACTTGACGACCACGGTCGCCTCGGGGTTGAGCCGGGCGGCGTCGGCCGCCACCTGCTCGACGGTCGAGGTGTCGAAGTAGTTCGTGACCGGGTCGTAGTCGGTCGGGGTCGCCACCACGACGAACTCCGCGCCGGCATACGCCTCCTCCGGCACCGTCGTGAACGACAGCCGCAGGCCGCCGCGCTCGAGGCGGCGCTCGATGTCGGGGTCGGCGATCGGGCTGTGGCCGCCGCGCAGCCGCTCGACCCGCCCCTCGTCGATGTCGAGGGCGACGACGTCGTGCGACCCCGCGAGCAGCACGGCGATGGACAGGCCGACGTAGCCCGTCCCGACGACGGTGACGCGCACGCTCAGGCCTCGAGCATGTCGGGGGTGAGGTTCGCGTCCGTGCCCGGGATGCCGAGGTCCTCGGCGCGCTTGTCGGCCATGGCGAGCAGGCGCCGGATGCGACCGGCCACGGCGTCCTTGGTCATCGGCGGCTGGGCGAGCTGGCCGAGCTCCTCGAGCGAGGCCTGCTTGTGCTCCAGGCGCAGCTGGCCGGCCTCGCGCAGGTGGTCGGGGATGTCCTCGCCGAGGATCTCCATCGCGCGGTGGACGCGCGCGCCAGCGGCGACGGCCGCCCGGGCCGAGCGCCGCAGGTTGGCGTCGTCGAAGTTGGCGAGCCGGTTGGCGGTCGCGCGGACCTCGCGCCGCATCCGGCGCTCCTCCCACGCGAGCACCGCCTCGTGGGCACCGAGCCGGGTCAGCATGGCGCCGATCGCGTCGCCGTCTCGGATGACGACCCGGTCCACGCCACGCACCTCGCGGGCCTTGGCGGAGATGCCGAGGCGCCGGGCCGCACCGACCAGGGCGAGGGCCGCCTCGGGGCCGGGGCAGGTCACCTCGAGGGCCGAGGACCGGCCGGGCTCGGTGAGCGAGCCGTGCGCCAGGAAGGCGCCGCGCCAGGCTGCCTCGGCGTCGCAGGACGACGCGCTGACGACCTTCGGCGGCAGACCGCGCACGGGGCGGCCCCGCGAGTCGATGAGGCCGGTCTGCCGGGCGAGCGCCTCGCCGTCCTGGACGACGCGCACGACGTACCGGCTGCCCTTGCGGATCCCGCTCGCGGCCAGAACCAGCACCTCGGACGGGTGGCCGTAGAGGTCGGTGATGCTCTTGCGCAGCCGCCGGGCGGCATTGGCGGTGTCGAGCTCGGCCTCGACCACGATGCGGCCGCCCACGATGTGCAGGCCGCCGGCGAACCGGAGCGTGGCAGCCACCTCGGACTTGCGGCAGCAGGGCTTGGTCACGTCCAGCCTGCTGAGTTCGTCCTTGACGCGTGCCGTCATCGCCATCCGCTCATCCTGCCCATCTCGTTCATGCCGTACCCCGGGAGCCGAAGAGGTCACGATACGCCGCAGCGAGGCGCAGCGAGTCATGCTGGCCGGGAGCCCCGCGCCGGGCGACCGGGGCGAGCACGAGCTCGGCGCCGAGCCGGCCGGCCGTCGCCCGCAGGCCCTCCTCGTCGTCGACCGCGCCGGGGTCGGCGAGGACGACGTCGAACCGCATCCGCGGGGCGTGGTCCGCCAGCACCTCGAGCTGCCCCGCAGCCGAGATCCCGGCCGTCTCGCCCGAGTGCTCGAGGTTGAGGGTCAGGCAGCGGCGGGCGGTCGTGTCGTGGAGGGCCTCGCGCAGCGCGGGCACCATGAGGTGCGGCATCACCGAGGTGAACCACGACCCGGGGCCGAGGATGACCCAGTCGGCGTCGAGCACGGCCTCCACCGTGGCGGGCGCCGCCGGCGGGTCCGCCGGCTCGAGGGCGATGCTCCGGACGGTGCCACGCGTGCGCGCCACCGCCACCTGGCCGCGGACGGTCGTGACGACCTCCGTGGTGGTCCCGGCGCCGGGTGCCGTGCCCTCAATGCGTGTGCCGTCGATACCGGTGCCGTCGTCACCCGCGCGGGCCGTGTCCGCCACCGGCTCGAGCCCGGCCACCTGGGCCGTGATCTCCAGCGGGACGGCAGCCATCGGCAGGACCCGGCCCCGGGCGTTGAGCAGCCGCCCGACCAGGTCCAGGCCGGTCACCGGGTCGTCGTGCAGGTCCCAGAGGGCGGTGATGAGCAGGTTGCCGAGTGCGTGGCCGGCGAGCGGGCCGGTGCCCTGGAACCGGTGCTGCAGCACGTCGCGCCAGATGTGGCCCCACTCGGTGTCGTCGCACAGGGCCGTGACCGCCATCCGCAGGTCGCCCGGCGGCAGCACCCCGAACTCCTCGCGGAGCCGCCCGGACGACCCGCCGTTGTCGGCGACCGTCACGACGGCGGTGATGTCGTCCGTGACGAGCTTGAGCGCCTCGAGCGAGGCAGCCAGCCCGTGTCCCCCGCCGAGCGCGACGACGGCGGGCCCGCTCATGCCGCCCCCTCCGTGCGGTCCGCCACCGGGCTCACTCCTGCCCCAGGTCCCGGTGGACGACGAACGTGGCGATCTCGTCGCTGGACAGCCGCTGGCGCAGCGCCTCGGCCGTCGCGACGGAGCGGTGCTTGCCGCCCGTGCACCCCACGGCGAGGGTGACGTAGCGCCGCCCCTCGCGCAGGTACCCGGCCGTGACGGGCACCATCAGGTCGACCACCCGGTCGAGGAACTCCTCGGCCCCGGGCTGGCGCATGACGTACTCGGCGACCGGCTGGTCCTGCCCGGTGAACGGCCTCAGCTCGGGGATCCAGAACGGGTTCGGCAGGAACCGCATGTCGAAGACGAAGTCCGCGTCGAGCGGCACGCCGTACTTGAACCCGAACGACATCAGTGCGATCCGCAGCTTGGGGCCGCGCTCGGACGAGAAGACCGGGTGCACCTTCTTGGCCAGCTGGTGCACGTTGAGGCCGGAGGTGTCGATGACGACGTCGGCGCGGGCCCGCAGGTCGGCCAGCATCTCGCGCTCGCGGGTGATGCCGTCGAGAAGCCGCCCCTCGCCCTGCAGCGGGTGCGGCCGGCGCACCGACTCGAACCGGCGCACCAGCGCCTCGTCGGTCGCGTCGAGGAAGACCAGGCTGGGCTTCCAGCCGCGCTCGGCCAGCTCGTTCATGGCGGTCTGCAGGTGGGCGAAGAAGCCGCGGGCGCGGACGTCGACGACGGCGGCCAGGCGCGGCAGGTCGGCCGGTCGCGGCGTCCCGTGGGTGAGCTCCACGAGCGAGACGAGGAGGTGCGGCGGCAGGTTGTCGATGACGTACCAGCCGGAGTCCTCGAGCACGTTGGCCGCGGTGGAGCGGCCGGCTCCGGACATCCCGGTCAGGATGACGAGCTCACCCTGGCGCAGCCCGGGAGCCGCGTCGCCGGGTCCCTGTGGGTCCCCCGGGGCCTGCCGCTCGTCCTGGGCTGGCTGCTCGTCCTCAGCGGGCTCCTGGTCCTGGGCGTGCTGCTCGGGCTGGGCGTCCTGCGCGCCACTGCTCACTGCTGCCCCTCGTCGTCGACGATCTCACCGGTCATGAGGTTCACCGCGGGCACGGGCGACTCCTCCGAGGACAACTCTGCCGCAATCGTGGCCGCGAGCGCAGGCCCGATACCCGAAACGGCCTGCAGCTCCTCGACCGAGGCGGCCCGAACCTTCTTCACGGAGCCGAAGTGCCGCAGCAGCGCCTTGCGCCGCGAGTCCCCCAGCCCCGGTATGCCGTCGAGCACGCTCGCGGTCATCGCCTTGGACCGCCGCTGGCGGTGGAACGTGATGGCGAAGCGGTGCGCCTCGTCACGCACCCGCTGGAGCAGGTAGAGGCCCTCGCTGGTGCGCGGCAGGATCACGGGGTAGTCCTGCCCGGGTACCCAGACCTCCTCGAGCCGCTTGGCCAGGCCGACCACGGCGACGTCGTCGATCCCGAGGCGGTCGAGGGCGGCGCGCGCGGCGTTGACCTGCGGGAGGCCACCGTCGACCACCACCAGGTTGGGCGGGTACGCGAACTTCTTGGGGCGCCCGGTGTCGGGGTCGATCCGCTCCGGTCCGCTGTCGCTGTCGGGGCCGAGCTCGACGTCGGAGGCGCTGTCGCGCTCCTCGAGGTAGCGCTGGAAGCGACGGGTCAGCACCTCGTCCATGGCCGCGGTGTCGTCGACCTGCTCACCGCGGATGACGAACCGGCGGTACTCGGACTTGCGGGCCAGGCCGTCCTCGAACACGACCATCGAGCCCACGACCTGCGAGCCCTGGATGTGGCTGATGTCGAAGCACTCGATGCGCAGCGGCGCGTCGGGGAGCTCGAGCGTCTCCTGCAGCTCCTGCAGCGCCTGGCTGCGGGCGGTGAGGTCGCCGGCCCGTGCGAGCTTGTGCCGCGCCAGCGACTGCTCGGCGTTGCGGCGGACGGTCTCGAGCAGGGTCCGCTTGTCGCCGCGCTGCGGCACGCGCAGCTGCACCCCCGAGCCGCGGAGAGCCCCCAGCCACTCGGCGACGGCGTCGTCGTCCTCGGGCAGGACGGGGACGAGGACCTCGCGGGGAACGCCCTCGCCGGTCTCGCCGCCGTACACCTGCTGCAGGAGGTGGCCCACGACCTCCGGCACCGACTCGGCATCCATCTCGGCCACCCAGCCGCGCTGGCCGCGGATGCGGCCGCCGCGCACGTGGAACACCTGGACCGCCACCTCGAGGCCGTCCTCGGCCAGGGCGAAGACGTCCGCGTCGGTGCCGTCCCCGAGCACGACCGCGGACTTCTCGAGCGCCTTGCCCAGCGCCACGAGGTCGTCGCGGAGCCGGGCCGCCTGCTCGAACTCGAGCTCGCGCGATGCGGCCGCCATCTCGCGCTCGAGCCGCTTGACGAACCGCGTGGTGTCGCCGCCCATGAAGTCGCAGAAGTCCTCGGCGATCGCCCGGTGCTCCTGCGCGCTCACCCGGCCCACGCACGGGGCCGAGCACTTGTCGATGTACCCCAGCAGGCAGGGGCGGCCGACCTGGCCCGCGCGCTTGAACACGCCCGAGGAGCAGGTGCGCACGGGGAAGACGCGCAGCAGCAGGTCGAGCGTCTCGCGGATCGCCCAGGCGTGGGCGTACGGCCCGAAGTAGCGGGTGCCCTTGCGCTTGGCGCCGCGCATGACCTGAGCGCGGGGGTACTCCTCGCCGAGGGTCACCGCCAGGTAGGGGTAGGACTTGTCGTCGCGGTACTTGACGTTGAACCGCGGGTCGAACTCCTTGATCCACGAGTACTCGAGCTGGAGGGCCTCGACCTCGGTGGAGACCACCGTCCACTCGACGCTGGTCGCCGTGGTGACCATCGTCTGCGTGCGCGGGTGCAGCTGGGCCAGGTCCTGGAAGTACGAGGACAACCGCGGCCGCAGCGACTTGGCCTTGCCGACGTAGATGACCCGGCCGGTGCGGTCCCGGAACCGGTAGACACCCGGGTCGACCGGGATCTCGCCGGGTGCGGGGCGGTAGGTCGACGGGTCAGCCACGGCTCCACTCTATGGACGCGGTCCGACGCCCCGGTGACCCGGTCGCCTCAGCTGACGCGGATGCCGTCCGTGCCGATGGTGACCTTCTTCTCCGCCAGCGGGGCAGGGGCGGGCCCGACCTTGACCTGGCCGGTCGCGGCGTCGTACTCGCTGCCGTGACCGCACGGGGACCCACAGGTGATGACGCCGTTCTCGACCTTGCTCACCAGGCAGCCCTGGTGCGTGCAGACGGCGGTGAACGCCTTGAACTCCCCCGCCTTGGGCTGGGTGACCACGATCTGCTGGTCGGTGAAGATCTTGCCGCCGCCCACGGGGATGCTGGCCTTGTCGATGGCCTGCTTGACGGCCTCCTTCGCCGAGCTCGTGGCCGAGTCGACGACGCCGTTGGCCGCGTCCTGGGCGGAGCTGCAGCCGGCGACCACCCCGACGCCGGCGATGCCCGCGATGGCCAGGACGGTGCGACGGGTGGGGCCGGTGCCGCTGTGCTCTTCGGGGTGGGTCATGGGGTTCGCCTTTCGGGAGCAGGGCTCGGGGTGGGGCCGGGAGGCCGAGTATGCAGGTGCCGTCTGGGAAGCGCCCGGTGCGGACGATCCCGACACGGTGGGAAACGGGCGAGGGACGTCGACGGTTCACCACCCGAGGTCGCGGGCTGGTAACGACACGGTCACGCTGATCCCAAGCACCTCCCCCCGGCAGCACCGGGCGAGGCATAGTCTCCTCAAACCCCACCCCCGGGGCTGGCGCGGGTTTGCCCCTACCTACCCGCGAGCACAATTGACTTCAGGAGGAGTCTTGCGTTCTGTCTTCAAGATCGGCGCGCCGGTGGTTGCCGCCGCGCTCGCTTTGAGTGCCTGTGGTGGCACGAGCGGTGGCGGCAGCGGTTCCGCCGGCGGCGGCGGCAAGGCCTGTGACCTCAAGATCGGCTTCTTCGGCGCCCTCACGGGGGACGCGGCCAACCTCGGCATCAACATCAAGAACGGTGCCGAGCTCGCCGTCAACCAGTACAACGAGAAGCACTCGGACTGCAAGGTCACGCTCGTCTCCTTCGACTCCCAGGGTGACCCGGCCATCGCGCCCGGCCTGGCCCAGAAGGCCGTCACCGACAAGAAGCTCGTGGGCATCGTCGGCCCGGCGTTCTCCGGTGAGTCCAAGGCCGCCGACCCCATCTTCGACAAGGCCGGCCTGAACATCATCACGGCCTCCGCCACCAACCCGGCGCTCGCGGAGAACGGCTGGAAGACCTTCCACCGCATCCTCGGCAACGACGCCACCCAGGGCCCGGCGGCCGCCAAGTACATGAAGGACGTCCTCAAGGCCCAGAAGGTCTTCGTCTCCGACGACACCTCCGAGTACGGCAAGGGCCTGGCGGACATCGTCAAGAAGGACCTCGGCTCCCTCGTCGTGGGCACGGACGAGACCGCTGCCGACGGCAAGCAGGACGACTTCTCCCCGACCGTGACCAAGGCCAAGGCCTCGGGCGCGACCGCGTTCTTCTACGGCGGCTACTACTCGAACGCCTCGAAGCTGGTCAAGCAGCTCAAGGACGGTGGCTTCACCGGCACCTTCGTCGCGGCTGACGGCGTCAAGGACGACGGCTTCATCAAGGGTGCCGGCCAGGCGGCCGAGGGCGCGATCCTCACCTGCCCGTGCCTGCCGCCCGACAAGGCGCCCGACTTCGCGGCGGCCTACAAGAAGGCCTACAACTCCGACCCGGCCACCTACTCGGCCGAGGCCTTCGACGCGGCGAACGTCTTCCTCGACGGCATCGCGGCCGGCAAGACGTCCTCCTCGGACATGAACTCCTTCATCGCCTCCTACGACAAGCAGGGCGTGACCAAGAAGGTCAAGTTCGACTCCAAGGGCGAGCCGGCCGAGGTCTCCGTGTGGGCCTACAAGGTGACCGGCGGCAAGATCGTGCCCGACCAGGAAATCAAGTAACGACGCACTGGTAGCGGCCAGGACCCTCCTCAGTCAGGGTCCTGGCCGCTACCGTGTTCCCACCCGGACGCCGGGACCGGGCCGGCCGCCACCCCCTCGAGCGCCGACCCGTGCAGGTCCCCCCTCACACGGAGGTCTGATGGATCTTCTGCTCAACCACTTCTGGGAACTCACCATCACGGGACTGGCCTTCGGGGCCATCTACGCCCTCATCGCCCTCGGGTACACGCTGGTCTACGGCGTCCTGCGCCTGATCAACTTCGCGCACTCCGAGGTCTTCATGTGGGGCAGCTTCGCCGCCGTGTGGGTTCTCCTCGCCATCGGCGGCGGGAAGGCCACGGGCATGGGCCTGGTCGGCTACCTCGTCGTGGGCTTCCTGGCCGCCATGCTCGTCTCGGCCCTGGTCGCCCTCGCACTGGAGTTCGTGGCATACCGGCCGCTGCGCAAGCGCAACTCCCCGCCGCTCATCGCGCTCATCTCCGCCATCGGCGCCTCGTACACCCTCTCCGAGGCGATGGGCCTGCGTGACAAGCCGTTCAAGGCCATGGGCCTCGACGTGAAGCTGGGCGACTACGTGGGACGGCCCCGTGAGGCCTCCCCCTTCCCGCTCCAGATCAACACGGTCCGGCTGTTCACGATCGGCGACTACCAGGTCTCCAACAAGGACCTCATCGTCCTCGGCTCCGCCATCGTCATGATGGTCGTGCTCGACCAGTTCGTGAAGCGCTCCCGGCTCGGCCGCGGCATCCGGGCCGTCGCCCAGGACCCCGAGGCCGCCGCGCTCATGGGCGTCAACCGCGACCGGGTCATCCGGCTCACCTTCGTCCTCGGCGGCGCCATGGCCGGCGCCGCGGCGATGATGTACCTCATCAAGGTCGGCCAGACCCGGTACAACGCCGGCTTCCTGCTGGGCGTCAAGGCCTTCACGGCCGCGGTCCTGGGTGGCATCGGCAACCTGCGCGGTGCGCTCCTCGGCGGGTTCGTGCTCGGCGTGGCCGAGAGCTACGGCTCGGCGATCTTCGGGTCGAACTGGAAGGACGTCGTGTCGTTCACGCTGCTCGTCGTCATCCTCCTGTTCCGCCCCACCGGCCTCCTCGGCGAGTCCCTCGGAAAGGCACGCGCATGAACGGTGTCCGCAGCTTCTTCTCCGGCGTCGCCGACCGCTACCGCGCGCTGCCCCGCTGGGCCCGGATCGTCCTGGTCCTGGCCGTGGTCGTGCTCATCTACCTGCTGCCGATCCTCAACCCACCGTTCATCACGACGCAGGACTCCGACTTCGGTGCGGTGCTCTTCCTGTGTGCGCTGTACGCCCTCGTGGCGATCGGGCTCAACATCGTGATCGGGTATGCCGGCCTGCTCGACCTCGGGTACATCGGCTTCTTCGCGATCGGTGCCTACACCGTGGGTGTCCTGGGCTCGCAGCACGGCAAGCTGCCGCTGCTGCTGTGCATCCCGGCCGCCATGCTCGTGACCCTCGTGTCCGGCATCATCCTCGGCGCACCGACCCTGCGGGTCCGGGGCGACTACCTGGCCATCGTCACGCTCGGGTTCGGTGAGATCGTCCGGCTCATCCTGGTCAATGGCGACGCCCTGACCAACGGCAGCCGAGGCATCTCGAACATCCCGACGCCGCCCAGCGTGGTGCTGTTCTCGCTCCCCCACCTGGAGTGGAACGGCCTCGTCGCCACCCTGAACCTGGACAACACGAGCAAGGCGTTCGAGTTCAGCGTCACCGACTCGGTGCCCTACTACTGGCTGGCGCTGACCTTCGTGATCATCGTGCTGTTCCTCGACTGGCGGATGCAGAACTCGCGCGTCGGCCGGGCCTGGGAGGCCACCCGTGAGGACGAGGACGCCGCCGAGCTCATGGGCGTGCCGACCTTCAAGTTCAAGCTGCTGGCGTTCGCCACGGGTGCCGCCATCGGTGGCCTGTCCGGGGCGCTCTTCGCCACCAAGCAGCAGTTCATCAACCCCGACAACTTCACCATCCTCTACTCGGTGCTGTTCGTCGCCATGGTCGTCGTCGGCGGCCAGGGCAACCGGTGGGGTGTCGTCGTGGCGGCCGCACTGCTGACGTGGGCGCCGGAGAAGTTCCGGTTCCTGTCCGACGCCCGCTTCCTCCTCTTCGGCATCGCGCTGATGGCCCTGGCGATCTTCCGGCCCCAGGGGCTGCTGCCCCCGCGGCGCTCGGTCCGTGCGAAACGGGCCGACGAGGTCGCCCCCGACCAGATCGACGCGGAAGGAGTCGCTCGTGTCTGACACCACCCCCTCTGCCACCACCCCGGACCCGAAGGCGTCCAGCACCCCCGAGCCCGCCAAGGGCCCCCGGGTGGACGACGACACGTTTCTCGGTCCCGACACCGAGGCGACACCCGACACGTCCGTCGACATCTCCGTCGAGGAGGTGCAGGACCTCCCCCAGGGCAAGATGCTCGAGGTCGACGACGTGACGCTGCGCTTCGGTGGCGTCACCGCCCTCGACGGCGTCTCGTTCCACATCAACACCGGGGAGATCCTCGGGCTGATCGGCCCCAACGGCGCCGGCAAGACGACCTGCTTCAACGTGATGACCGGCGTCTACCAGCCCACCTCGGGGAACGTCCGCTTCATGGGCGAGCCGCTGGGGCGGCGCAAGAAGTTCCAGATCACCAAGCTGGGCATCGCGCGCACGTTCCAGAACATCCGGCTCTTCCACAACATGACCGCGCTGGAGAACGTGCTCGTCGGTGCCGACGCCCACCACTCCACCGGCATGGGCACCGCCCTGCTCCGCCTGCCCAAGCACAGGGCGGAGGAGAAGGAGGGGATGGACCGCGGCTACGAGCTGCTCAAGTTCATGGGCCTGGACAAGCGTGCCGACGAGCTCGCCCGGAACCTCCCCTACGGCGACCAGCGCCGGCTCGAGATCGCGCGGGCCCTGGCCACCAACCCCAAGCTCCTGTGCCTCGACGAGCCCGCAGCCGGCTTCAACCCGGCCGAGAAGGCCCGGCTCATGGAGCTCATCCAGTCGATCCGCGAGCAGGGCTACACCGTGCTGCTCATCGAGCACGACATGAAGCTCGTGATGGGCGTCACCGACCGGATCGTCGTGCTGGAGTTCGGCAAGAAGATCGCCGAGGGCAAGCCGGCGGAGATCCAGGACAACCCCGCGGTCATCGCCGCCTACCTGGGAGTGGATGAGAATGCTTCTTGAGGTCGACGACCTCTGCGTCAACTACGGCCGGATCGAGGCGATCCGCAACATCTCGTTCCGGGTCGAGGAGGGTGAGGTCGTCACCCTCATCGGGGCCAACGGCGCGGGCAAGACGACGACGATGAAGACCGTGTCGGGCCTGCGCCCGGTCCGGGCCGGCGCGATCCGCTTCGAGGGCCAGGACATCACGTCCATGCCCGCGCACGACCGCCCGGTCCTCGGCATCGCGCAGTCCCCCGAGGGTCGCGGCTGCTTCGTCGGCATGACGGTCACCGAGAACCTCGACATGGGCGCCTACGCCCGCAAGGACCGCAAGTCGGGCAAGGTCCGCGAGGACCTCGACCGGGTCTTCGGGCTCTTCCCCCGCCTGGCCGAGCGCCGGACGCAGGTCGCGGGCACGATGTCCGGTGGCGAGCAGCAGATGCTGGCGATCGGGCGCGCGCTCATGGCCTCGCCCAAGCTGCTCCTGCTCGACGAACCGTCCATGGGCCTGGCGCCCAAGCTCATCCAGCAGATCTTCGAGATCATCACGGAGATCAACAAGCAGGGCACGACGGTGCTGCTGGTGGAGCAGAACGCCGCGCAGGCGCTCAAGAGGGCGCACCGCGCGTACATCCTCGAGACCGGGGAGATCGTCCGCGAGGGCACCGGCGAGGAGCTCGCCAACGACCCGGCCGTCAAGGCCGCGTACCTCGGCGGCGACATCTAGCACCGCTCGCTCGACCGACGAACGGCCCCGGAGGTTCCCCTCCGGGGCCGTTCGTCATGCTCCTACCCCTCCACTTGTTGCCCACTAGTGGTCACTAGGGCATCCAGGACCGCTCGTGGTGACCACGACGTGGCAACACGCGGGGAATCAGCGCGGCGAGCGGGGGGCCTTCTTCGTCGCCGACTTCTTCGCCGTGGTCGACTTCGTGGTTGCCGACTTCGTCGTCGTCTTCCGGGCGGGAGCCTTCGTCGTGCTGGCGGTGGCGCGGGTGGCCGTGCGCTGGGTGGCTGCCGACGCGGCCGCGGTCTTCTTCGTCGCCCGGCTGCCGGTCGCCCGGGTCGGGGTGCGCGCACTCTTGGCGAGCACGGGCGCGAGGAACCGGCCGGTGTGGCTCCCCTCGACCTGCGCGACCTCCTCGGGCGTGCCCTCGGCGATGACCAGGCCACCGCCGTTGCCGCCCTCCGGACCC
Source organism: Phycicoccus sp. 3266 (assembly GCF_031456495.1). Lineage (NCBI taxonomy): Bacteria > Bacillati > Actinomycetota > Actinomycetes > Micrococcales > Intrasporangiaceae > Phycicoccus > Phycicoccus sp. 3266. Next base: position 648,758 of record NZ_JAVDUW010000003.1, read on the forward strand.
ATGTCGATGATCCAGTCGGCGTTCTTGATGACGTCGAGGTTGTGCTCGATGACGATGACCGTGTTGCCCTTGTCGACCAGCCCCTGGAGCACGAGCAGCAGCTTGCGGATGTCCTCGAAGTGCAGACCCGTGGTCGGCTCGTCGAGCACGTAGATGGTCCGGCCGGTCGAGCGCTTCTGCAGCTCCGAGGCCAGCTTGACGCGCTGCGCCTCACCACCGGAGAGGGTGGGCGCGGGCTGGCCGAGCCGGACGTAGCCGAGGCCGACGTCGTTGAGCGTCTTCATGTGCCGGGCGATGGCGGGCACGGCCGCGAAGAAGTCGGCGGCCTCCTCGATCGGCATGTCGAGGACGTCGGCGATCGTCTTGCCCTTGAAGTGCACCTCGAGGGTCTCCCGGTTGTACCGGGCGCCGTGGCACACCTCGCACGGGACGTAGACGTCCGGCAGGAAGTTCATCTCGATCTTGATGGTGCCGTCGCCGGAGCAGGCGTCACAGCGGCCGCCCTTGACGTTGAACGAGAACCGGCCGGGCTGGTAGCCGCGGATCTTGGCCTCGGTGGTCGTGGCGAACAGCTTGCGGATCGCGTCGAACACGCCGGTGTACGTCGCCGGGTTGGACCGCGGCGTGCGGCCGATCGGGCTCTGGTCGACGTGCACGACCTTGTCGAGGTGCTGCAGGCCCGTGACCGTCTTGTGCCGGCCGGGGACGTGCCGGGCGCCGTTGAGCTTGTTGGCCAGGACGTTGTAGAGGATGTCGTTGACCATGGTCGACTTGCCCGAGCCGGACACGCCGGTGACCGCCGTGAGGGTCCCGAGCGGGAACGACACGTCGACGCCCTGGAGGTTGTGCTCGCGCGCGCCGACGACCTTGACCTCGCGGCCCTTCTCGCGCGGGCGCCGCACCGACGGGGTGGGGATCTCCAGCCGGCCCGAGAGGTACTTGCCGGTCAGTGAGTCGGGGTGCTCGAGCAGGCCCTTGACGGTGCCGGAGTGCACGACGACACCGCCGTGCTCCCCCGCGCCCGGGCCGATGTCGACGACCCAGTCGGCGGTGGCGATGGTGTCCTCGTCGTGCTCCACGACGATGAGCGTGTTGCCGAGGTCGCGCAGCCGCGTGAGGGTCTCGATGAGCCGGTGGTTGTCCCGCTGGTGCAGGCCGATGCTCGGCTCGTCCAGGACGTAGAGCACGCCGACGAGGCCGGACCCGATCTGCGTCGCGAGCCGGATGCGCTGGGCCTCGCCACCGGACAGCGTGCCGGCAGGGCGGTCGAGCGAGAGGTAGTCGAGGCCGACGTCGAGCAGGAAGCCGAGGCGGGCCTCGATCTCCTTGATGACGCGCTCGGCGATCTGCCGCTCGCGCGGGCTGAAGTCGACCTCCTTGAGGAAGGTCGCGCAGTCGGCGATCGCCATGGCGCAGACCGCGGAGATCGACTGGCCGCCGAGCAGCACCGCCAGCGACTCCGGCTTGAGGCGCGCGCCCTTGCACTCGGGGCACGGCACCTCGCGCATGTACCCCTCGTACCGCTCACGGCTCCACTCCGAGTCGGTCTCGGAGTGGCGGCGGCGGACGAACGGGACGACGCCCTCGAACCCGGTCGTGTACGAGCGCTCCCGGCCGTAGCGATTGCGGTACCGGACGTGCACCTTGTAGTTCTGCCCGTGCAGCAGCGCCTCCTTGGCGCGCGCCGGCAGGGCGTGCCACGGGGTGTCCATGGAGAACTTGAGGTCCTCGGCCAGCGCCGTCATGACCCGCTGGAAGTACTCGGCCGACCCGCTGCCCTGGGCCCACGGCGCGATCGCACCATCGGCGAGGGACAGGTCCTCGTCGGGCACGAGCAGCTCGGGGTCGACCTCGAGCTCGGTGCCGAGGCCGGTGCACTTCGGGCAGGCGCCGAAGGGGCTGTTGAACGAGAACGACCGGGGCTCGACCTCGTCCATGGCGAGGGGGTGGTCGTTGGGGCAGGCCATCTTCTCGGAGAAGCGCCGCTCGCGCTCCGGGTCGTCGGCGTCGCGGTCGACGAACTCGACCACGAGGACGCCGCCGGCCAGGGACAGGGCGGTCTCGACCGAGTCGGTGAGCCGCCGCTTGGACCCGGTGTCGTCGCCCTTGGCCACGAGCCGGTCGACGACGACGTCGATCGTGTGCTTGACCTGCTTCTCGAGCTTGGGCGGCTCGGTCAGCGAGACGACCTCGCCGTCGACCCGGGCCCGCGAGAAGCCCTTGGTCTGCAGCTCGGCGAACAGGTCGACGTACTCGCCCTTGCGCGCCCGGACGACCGGCGCGAGGACCTGGAAGCGGGTGCGCTCGGGCAGCTCGAGCAGCCGGTCGACGATCTGCTGCGGGCTCTGCCGCGTGATCGGCTCGCCGCAGACGGGGCAGTGCGGCCGCCCGGCGCGGGCGAAGAGGAGGCGGAGGTAGTCGTAGACCTCGGTGATGGTGCCGACGGTCGAGCGCGGGTTCCGGTTCGTCGACTTCTGGTCGATCGACACGGCCGGCGAGAGCCCCTCGATGAAGTCGACGTCCGGCTTGTCCATCTGTCCGAGGAACTGGCGGGCGTACGCGGAGAGGGACTCGACGTAGCGGCGCTGGCCCTCGGCGAAGATGGTGTCGAACGCCAGCGAGGACTTGCCGGAGCCCGAGAGGCCGGTGAACACGATCATCGAGTCGCGCGGCAGCTCGATCGAGACGTCGCGGAGGTTGTGCTCGCGGGCCCCGCGGACGATGAGCTGGTCGTGCGTCGGACGGCGTGCGGGCAGGGCGGAAGTCACGGTGTCCATCGTAGGTGGGGCCACCGACATCGCCCGTCGGAGCCCTCCCGCGCCCGCGTGCGGGGCCGCCGGCACCCGGCATACAGTCGCCGCATGCCCGGCCACGAGAGCACGCCCATCGAGGAGTACGCGCTCCTCGGCGACACGGAGACCGCGGCGCTCGTGAGCCGGCAGGGCTCGATCGACTGGCTGTGCCTGCCGCGCTTCGACTCCCCCGCCTGCTTCGCGGCGCTCCTGGGCACGCCCGAGCACGGGCGCTGGCTGCTCGGACCCCGGGACGAGGCGCGCAGCACCCGCAGCTACCTCGACCACTCCTTCGTGCTCGAGACCGTGCACGAGACCGCCACCGGCGCGGTGAAGGTGACCGACCTCATGCCGCTCGGGGACGGTCGCGCCGACATCGTGCGCAGCGTCGAGGGGCTGCACGGCGTCGTCACCATGCGGCACGAGTGGGTCGTCCGGTTCGAGTACGGCCAGGTGCGGCCGTGGGTGTCGCACGGCACCGGGCACCGCCTCGACAGCGACGTCATCCGTGCCGTGGCGGGTCCCGACATGCTCGTGCTCCGCGGCACCCGGCTCCCCCGCGCCCGCGACGGCCGGCACGTCGACGAGTTCGACGTGCACGCCGGCGAGACCCACACGTTCTCGACGACCTGGTTCCCGTCGTACGAGCCGGTGCCCCCGCCGCTCGACATCGACAGCCGGATCGAGGAGACCGTCCGCCTCTCCACCCACTGGGCGTCACGCTGCGACTACGACGGACCGCACCGCGACCTGGTCGTCCGGTCCCTCCTCACCCTCCGTGCCCTCACCCACTCCCGTTTCGGCGGCATCGTGGCCGCGCCCACGACCAGCCTCCCGGAGGACTTCGGCGGCGAGCGGAACTGGGACTACCGGTACTGCTGGCTGCGCGACGCCTCCCTCACCCTCGAGGCGCTGCTCGCCTCCGGGTACGTCGACGAGGCGCGCCTGTGGCGCAACTGGCTCGTGCGCGCCGTCGCCGGCGACCCGGAGGACCTGCAGATCATGTATGCCGTGGACGGTGCCCGGCGGCTGCCGGAGCGCACGCTGGAGCACCTGCCCGGGTATGCCGGCTCGGTGCCGGTCCGCGTGGGCAACGGGGCCGTCGAGCAGCGGCAGTCCGACGTGCTCGGAGAGGTGATGATCGCCCTCGACGAGGCCCGCCGACGGGGCCTGGAGGTGCTGCCCCAGGCGTGGGCGATGCAGCGGGTGCTCGTCGACGAGCTGGCCCGCCACTGGGATGCCCCTGACAACGGGCTGTGGGAGATCCGCGGCCCGCGCCGCCACTTCACCCACTCGCGGGTCATGGTGTGGGCCGCCCTCGACCGGGCCGTGCGCGGCGTCGAGGAGTGGGGGCTCGAGGGGCCGGTCGACCGGTGGCGCGACCTGCGGGACCGCGTGCGTGCGGAGATCCTCGACAAGGGGTACGACGCCGACCGTGGCACGTTCACCCAGCACTACGACACCAAGGAGGTCGACGCCTCCCTCCTGCTCATCCCGCTCGTCGGGTTCCTCCCGCCTGACGACCCGCGGGTGCTCGGCACCATCGCCGCCGTGGAGCAGGACCTCATGCGCGACGGCTTCCTGCTGCGCTACCGCACCCAGAGCGGCGTCGACGGCCTCGCCGGGGACGAGCACCCGTTCCTGGCGTGCTCGTGGTGGCTCGTGAGCGCGTATGCCGTGAGCGGCCAGGTCGACAAGGCCACCGCCCTCATGGACCGGCTCGTGACGCTCTTCAACGACGTCGGTCTGGTCTCGGAGGAGTACGACCCGGCGAACTCGCGCATGGTGGGCAACTTCCCGCAGGCGTTCTCGCACCTCGCCTTCATCGGGGCCGCGCACGCGCTGGCGGCAGCCACCCGGGCAGCGGCGACCGGGACCGCGTCCCACGGCACCACGCCGTCGGACCCCGTCACCCCGGAGCCGGCGCGGGGAGACGGCGACGCAGGCGGGGCGGACCCTGCGCCGGAGCCCTCGGGCTCCTAGCCTTCGGACATGGAGTCCCAGCTGGCCGCCCTGGCCGCCCACACCGACCGCCTCCTCGCCACCGCCCGCACCCTCGACGACCCGGCCGCCGACTCGCTCTGCGACGGGTGGACCCGCGGGCACGTCCTGACCCACGTGGCCCGCAACGCCGAGGCGATCGACCGGCTGGCGCAGTGGGCGATCGACGGGGAGCGGCGGGACATGTACCCAGGTGGGACGCGGGCCCGGGACGCGGAGATCGAGGCGGGCGCGGAACGGTCCATGGCAGAGCTGGTCGAGGACGTGCGCAGCACGGCCGAGGCACTGGCGCCGGTGCTCGAGCGGCTCGCCACCGCACCTCGCGCCGTCGAGCACGTGGAGATGCGCGGAGGCCTGGCCGTCTCGCCGGACGTGCTGCCGCTGCTGCGGCTGCGCGAGGTGGTCTTCCACCACGTCGACCTCGCGGCCGGCTTCACCTTCGCGGACCTCGAGCCGGACCTGGCGCGCCGGTTCGTCGACGACGCGGTCACCCGGCTGCGGGCTGCCGCCCCCGACCTGGCCCTGTCGCTGCGCTCCGACGAGGGCGACACCTGGCGCCTCGGACCCGAGGACGCCGCCGACGATGCCGAGGTCACCGGGCCGCTGGCGGGGCTGCTGCTCTGGCTCGCCCGGCGCGACCCCAGCGGCGTGCGCTCCGAGCACCTGCCGGAGCTCCCCCGCGGCTCGTAGCCCCCGGGTCGGTCCGCCTCAGGCGGTGAGCCGGGTCCCGGTGATGCCGGCCCGGCGGGCGATGGCCACCGCGGCCAGTGCCGAGTGCACCTTGAGCTTGTGCAGGATGCTCTGCACGTGGGTGCGCACCGTGTTGGGCGACACGTGCAGCAGGTCGCCGATCTCGGTGCGGGTCAGGCCCTCGACGAGGCAGGACAGCACCTCGAGCTCACGCGACGTCAGGTCGGTGATCCCCTGCACGTTCTCGAGCTGCGGCTGGGCGCCCCGGGACATGCCCACGAGGACCTGGGCGAGCAGGTCGGCCGGGATGCACGTCTCACCGCGCGCCACGCCCCGGATGGCGTCCGCGAGCGCGTTCGCCGTCACGGTCTTGGGCAGCCAGCCGCGGACCCCCAGCTGCACCGCCTCGACCACGCGGGAGTCGGAGTCCGCGCCGGTCGCGACGAGGATGCCCACGCGAGGACGGGTGCGCAGGACGTGCCGGGCCACCTCGAGGCCGTCCTCTCCCGCCAGGTTCAGGTCGAGGACCAGGACGTCGAAGTCGACGTCGTCGACGAGGCGCATGGCATGGTCGAGGCTCGTCGCGGCGCCCGTGACCACCAGGTCCGGGTGGTCACCCAGACAGAGGGCCAGGGCGTCGACGAACACCTCGTGGTCGTCCACCAGGACGACGCGGATCGGCGACGACATGCGCAAAGGCTGCCGGTCGGGGCCCCGCGCGGTAACCGACCCGTGCTGGAGAGCCCGCTACGTCAAAAGGGTGACGGTCCGTCTGCACCGCAGACGGACCGTCACCCTCAGGAACCCCCGCAGGTCAACGCAGGTGCGCCGGCCACGTCTCCTGCGACCCGTGGGCCGACAGCAGGGCGGCTGCCTGCAGCCTCGAGTGCACCCCCAGCTTCGTCAGCAGGTTCTGCACGTGGGTGCGCGCGGTGCTGCGCTGCACGCCGAGCGAGGTGGCCATCTCCTCCGTCGTCTGGCCGTCCATGATGCAGCGCATCACCTGCCACTCGCGGTCGGTGAGGAACTGCAGGGCCCACAGCGGGTCGTCCGACGACTTCTGCGGGCGCAGGGCGCGCTGCAGCAGCGACGGCTCGACCGCGAGCTGCCCGCGGACCGCTCGGTCGAGCATCTCGACGATCTCGACGATGGGCTTCTCCTTGCCGACGTACCCGGACGCACCCTCGGCGATCGCCCGGCCGACGATGGCGTGGTCGGCCTCGGCCGACAGCATCACGACCTTGGTCGACGGCGACAGCTCCCGGATCCGGTGGATCGCCGTGAGCGACGTCCCGCCCGGGAAGTTGACGTCGAGCAGGCAGACGTCCGGGTGGTGCTCGGCCACCGCCTCGACCGCCTCGTCGGGCGACTCGGCGAGCGCCAGGACCTCGTGACCCCGTGCCCCCAGGGCGAGGCCCAGGGCCTCGAGCAGGAGCAGGTGGTCGTCGCAGACCACGATCCTCACGAGGCCACCGACCTCAGGCCCGACGGGGTCAGGCGGATGTCCGCCTCGACACCGCCACCGGAACCGCCGTGGATCTCGAACGACCCACCGCACGACGCGACCATTGCGCGCGTCGTGGTCAGGCCGAGCGAGGTGCGCGACGAGATCTTGCCCAGACCCGGGCCGTCGTCGACGACGCTCAGGTGCACCCCGACCGGGTCCTGGTGGACCTCGACGCGCACGTGGCCGTCCTCGCCTGCCGCACGGACCGCGTTGTCGAGCACACAGGCGAGTGCCCGGCTCAACGCGACCGGGCGTGCCGACGCGTACGCCACGGCGTCGCCCACGAGCTCGATCTCGCAGTCCGCGGTCGCCCGCGCCCGCTCGACCCCCTGGGCCGCCACCTCGACGACGTCCGTCGGGACGACCGCGTCGGTGGCGCCTCCGCCGAGACTGGCCTCGACCAGCTCGGCGAGCCAGCGTGCCTGCCCTGCGATGACGTCGAACTTGCGGTTCGTGTCCCCACCCTCCGTGCCGGCCAACATCAGGATGGCCGCCAGCGGCTGCCGCAAGTCGTGCAGCAACGCTCGAACGGTGTCGATTTCCCCTCCAGCGACTGGGCGCTGGACCTCCTGTACCACTGCAACCATGTGCATTCCCTCACAACCCGCGAGCCGGGGACCTGCACCCCCTGTGAGGCCCCCTGTGGCTCTGCGACCGCTCAAAAGTAGGACGCCGGAAAGAGGAGCAGCAATAGTCATTCGGGACTAGGCGATACCACCGATTTCCCGTGGTTGCCTGTCATCGGGGGAGAATGCCTCTCATGGCGATGACCAGCGACGACGGATCCGGCCGACCTGCAGAGGAACACGTGTGGGGCGGTCTCACGATGTGGCGCGCAGCAGTGTCCGAGATGGACAACAACGCGTACCTCCTGCGCTGTTCGAGCACCGGACAGCTGCTCCTCGTGGACGCCGCCGACGACGCCGAGCGGCTGCTCCGGCTCGTCGAGGGCGCCGGCGGGGACCTGCGCACGGTCGTCACGACGCACCAGCACTGGGACCACCACCGGGCCCTGGCCGAGGTGGTGGCGGCGACGGGTGCCTCCACCGCGTGCGGCGCCGACGACGCGGAGGGTGTGCCGGTGCCGCCCGACCGCCTGCTGGCCCAGGGCGACGTGGTCCAGGTGGGGGACGTGCCCCTGGAGGTCGTGCACCTGCGGGGCCACACGCCGGGCTCGGTGGCGCTGGCCTATCGCGACCCGGAGGGGCCGACGCAGCTCTTCACCGGCGACTCCCTGTTCCCCGGCGGCGTCGGCAACACGAAGAACCCCGGGCAGAGCTTCGACTCGCTCATCGAGGACGTGACCACCCGCGTGTTCGACGTCTACGACGACGACACGGTGGTGTGGCCCGGGCACGGCGCGAGCACCACGCTCGGCGCCGAGCGGCCGCACCTGGCGGAGTGGCGCGCCCGCGGCTGGTGAAGCTGGCCCCGCGCGCGGCGCAGACCGTGACGCAGACCGTGGCGCAGGCGTCCCACCCGGCTCACTAGAGTCGCCGACTGTGACGCCCCGCCAGCCCCCCGCGCCTCCCCTGCTGCTGGTGCTGGCGGCGATCGCGTCCGTCCAGCTCGGGGGTGCCCTCGCGGCCACGCTGGTGCCCGAGATCGGCGCAGGCGGGTCGGTGGTGCTGCGGCTGCTCTTCGCCACCGCGATCCTCGGCCTGCTGGCCCGTCCCCGCCTCCGGGGTCACTCGCGGCGCGCGTGGCTCGTCGTCGTCGGCTTCGGGCTCGCCCTGGGGCTGATGAACCTCGCCTTCTACGCCTCGCTCGCCCGCCTGCCGATCGGCGTGGCGGTGACGATCGAGTTCCTCGGGCCGCTCACGCTCGCCACCGTCCTGTCCCGGCGCGCCCGCGACCTCGCGGCCGTCGGCGCCGCCGCCGTCGGGGTGGTGCTCATCTCGGAGGCGCTGGACACGCCGTGGCACCGGCTCGAGTGGGCCGGGCTGGGGCTGGCGGCGCTCGCGGGCGCCTGCTGGGCGGCATACATCGTCGCGAGCCGGCACGCCGGCCGCGAGTTCGTCGGGCTGGAGGGCCTGGCGCTCGCCATGGGCGTGGCGCTCCTCGTCGGCCTGCCCTTCGGTGCCGCGTCGGTGCCGCAGTGGAGCGGAGAGGCGGTGCTCAAGGGTCTCGGGATCGCAGTGCTGTCGTCGGTGCTGCCGTACTCGCTCGAGCTCGCGGCGCTGCGGCACCTGAGCCCCCGCACGTTCGGGGTGCTGCTCAGCCTCGAGCCGGCAGCGGCCGCGCTCGCCGGGCTGCTCGTGCTCGGCCAGCGGCTGCACCCCACGCAGCTGGCGGGCATGGGACTGGTCGTGCTGGCCAGCGCCCTGGTCATGGGCGCCGGCCAGCCACGGGACCCCGCGGCCTCAGGAGGCTGAGCGCTCCACCTCGGACTCGCGGTCGTCGCGCCGCGTCTTCCAGAGGCTGGCGACGGTGGTCACGCCGAGGATGACGACGATGGCGCCGAGCGACACCGAGATCGGGATGTCCGGAGCGGCCTCCACGTGCTTGCCGCCGTTGATGAAGGGCAGCTCGTTCTCGTGCAGGGCGTGCAGGACGAGCTTGACGCCGATGAAGGCGAGCAGGACGGCCAGCCCGATGGTGAGGTAGACGAGCTTCTTGAGCAGGCCGCCGATGAGGAAGTAGAGCTGGCGCAGGCCCATCAGCGCGAAGAGGTTCGCGGTGAGGACGAGGTACGGCTCCTTGGTCAGGCCGTAGATGGCGGGGATCGAGTCGAGGGCGAAGAGCAGGTCGGTCGTGCCGAGCGCCACGATGACGATGAACATCGGGGTGGCCAGCTTCTTGCCGTCGACCTTCGTGAAGAGCTTCGGCCCGTCGTACTCCTTCGTGGCCGGGAAGCGGTGCTCCACCCAGCGCATGAAGCCGTTCTCCTCGTACTCCTCGTCGTCATCGCCGTTCTCGCGGGCCAGCTTGACCGCGGTGTAGATCAGGAACGCGCCGAAGATGTAGAAGACCCAGGAGAACTGGTTGATGGCAGCCGCCCCGACCGCGATGAAGATGCCGCGCAGGACGATCGCGATCACGATGCCGACGAGCAGGGCCGTCTGCTGGAGCTTCTCCGGCACCGCGAACCGGGCCATGATCAACAGGAAGATGAAGAGGTTGTCGACCGACAGCGAGTACTCCGTGAGCCAGCCCGCGTAGTACTCGGTCATGAACTTCGCGCCGGCCTGGTCGTGGGTGAACCACCAGACGCCGAGCCCGAACACCAGGGCCGCGCCGACGTAGACCGCCAGCGCGAGGCTGACCTCCTTGGTCGACGGCACGTGCGGCCGGCGGGCGACGACGAAGATGTCGAAGAGCAGCACCGCGGCCATGAGCCCGATGGTGAGGTACCAGACCCAGGGGGCGACCTCCATCTGCGTGGTGGTGGTCGCTGCGAGTGTGGTCACGGTCAAGGGTCCTCCGGTCACGACGAGGTGGCCGGAGGTCTCTCCCGCCCCGTGAGGTGCGGACCGGCGCCCCGGGCTGCAAGCCGTGATGACGAGGACACCGCGATGGGGATACTCCCCTCCGAATAGCCTGACCAGTCTCCCAGACCGCCGCGGACGTCCCCAAATCGGGTCCAGCACGCGGCCTCCTCCCCGAAGGCGCGTCGGGCCCGCGTCAGGCCCGCGTCAGGCTCCGGCCGCTCTCACTTCGTCGCCTCGGACATCTGGCGCAGCTCCTTCTTGAGGTCGCCGATCTCGTCGCGCAGGCGGGCAGCCAGCTCGAAGTGCAGGTCGGCGGCCGCCTGGTGCATCTGCGTCGACAGCTCCTGGATGAGGTTGGCCAGGTCGTTGGCCGGCATGCCGCGCAGCCGGTCCGCCGCGACCCCGGCGTCGGCCTGGACCGTGCCGCGCCCGCCGCGCTGTCCGGTCTTGCCCCGCGACTGGGTGCGACCGGACCCGATGAGTGCCTCGGTGTCGGCGTCCTCGCGCTGGATGAGGTCGGTGATGTCGGCGATCTTCTTGCGCAGCGGCTGGGGGTCGACCCCGGCCTCCTTGTTGTAGGCGATCTGCTTCTCGCGGCGGCGCTGGGTCTCCTCGATCGCCTCCTGCATCGAGGGGGTGACCGAGTCGGCGTACATGTGGACCTGGCCGGAGACGTTGCGGGCCGCGCGGCCGATGGTCTGGATGAGCGACCGGGCGGAGCGCAGGAAGCCCTCCTTGTCGGCGTCGAGGATGCTCACGAGCGACACCTCGGGCAGGTCGAGGCCCTCACGGAGCAGGTTGATGCCGACCAGCACGTCGTACTCGCCCATGCGCAGCTCGCGCAGGAGCTCGACCCGGCGCAGCGTGTCGACCTCGCTGTGCAGGTACCGGACGCGCACCCCCTTGTCGAGCAGGTAGTCGGTGAGGTCCTCGGCCATCTTCTTGGTCAGGGTCGTCACGAGGACGCGCTCGTTCTTCTTCGTGCGCTCGCCGATCTCGTGCAGCAGGTCGTCGATCTGGCCCTTGGTGGGCTTGAGGATGACCTCGGGGTCGATGAGGCCGGTCGGGCGGATGATCTGCTCGACGACACCCGTCGCCTGGGCCAGCTCGTAGGGACCGGGCGTCGCCGACAGGTAGACGGTCTGGCCGATCCGGTCGAGGAACTCCTCCCACTTCAGCGGCCGGTTGTCCATCGCGGAGGGCAGCCGGAACCCGTGGTCGACGAGCATCCGCTTGCGCGACATGTCGCCCTCGTACATGGCGCCGATCTGCGGGACGGTCACGTGCGACTCGTCGATGACGAGCAGGAAGTCCTCGGGGAAGTAGTCGAGCAGGGTGTTGGGCGCGGTGCCCCGGGCGCGGCCGTCGATGTGCATCGAGTAGTTCTCGATGCCGGAGCACGAGCCGACCTGGCGCATCATCTCGATGTCGTACGTCGTGCGCATGCGCAGGCGCTGGGCCTCGAGCAGCTTGTTCTGCTTCTCCAGCTCGGCGAGGCGGTCCGCCAGCTCGAGCTCGATGCCGCGGATCGCCCGCTCCATGCGCTCCGGACCGGCGACGTAGTGGGTGGCGGGGAAGACGTACATCTCCTCCTCCTCGCGCATCACCTCACCGCTGATCGGGTGCAGCGTGTAGATCCGCTCGATCTCGTCGCCGAAGAACTCGATGCGCACCGCGAGCTCCTCGTAGACCGGGATGATCTCGACGGTGTCACCCCGCACGCGGAACGTCCCGCGGGTGAAGGCGAGGTCGTTGCGGGTGTACTGCATCTGCACGAACCGCCGCAGCAGGTCGTCGCGGTCGACCTGCTGCCCGACCTTGAGCCGGGCCATCCGGTCGACGTACTCCTGCGGGGTGCCGAGGCCGTAGATGCAGGACACGGACGCGACCACGACGACGTCGCGTCGGGTGAGCAGCGAGTTCGTCGCGCTGTGCCGCAGCCGCTCCACCTCGTCGTTGATCGAGGAGTCCTTCTCGATGTAGGTGTCCGTCTGCGGGATGTACGCCTCGGGCTGGTAGTAGTCGTAGTACGAGACGAAGTACTCGACCGCGTTGTGCGGCAGCAGCTCGCGGAACTCGTTGGCGAGCTGCGCGGCCAGCGTCTTGTTCGGCGCCATCACGAGGGTGGGCCGCTGCACCTGCTCGATCAGCCAGGCCGTGGTCGCGGACTTGCCCGTGCCGGTCGCGCCGAGCAGGACGGTGTCCTTCTCCCCCGCCTTGATCCGACGGGACAGGTCGGCGATGGCGGCGGGCTGGTCACCGGCGGGCTGGAACTCGGAGACGACCTCGAACGGGGCCACCGTGCGCTGCAGGTCGGTCGTGGGACGCATGGATCCACCGTATGCCGTGCCACCGACACCGCGCCCGGCGCGGGGATGTCCCACCCCCGCGCTAGCGTGTGCCCGCCCCGCTCCCCTGCACCCCGGAGGTCCTCCGTGCCAGCCCCGGCGACGACGCCACCGCTCACCCGCCGCGGCATACCGGTCGACCCCCGCCTGCGCGTGCTCGCCCTCGGCACCTTCGTCAACCGGGCCGGCGCCGGTGCGACCCTGACCACCTTCGCCCTGTACTTCACCCGGGAGGTGGGCCTCGCCGCCGCCCAGGTCGGCTTGGCGCTCTCGATCGCCGCCGTCGTCGGCATGGTGGCGCAGGTCCCCCTCGGCCACCTCGGCGACGTCCGGGGCCCCCGCGAGGTGATGTCGTTGCTGACCGCGGCGTTCGGTGCGGTGGGGCTGCTCTTCCTGGTCGTGCGCGACTTCTGGGCCCTCACGGCCGTCCTCGCCGTCGTCAACGCCCTGCAGAACGGCGGCGGAGCCGTCCGCAACGGCTACATCGGCCGGATCGCCGTCGGTGGCTCCGGCGTCGCCTTCAAGGCGTACCTGCGGGCGGTCACCAACCTGGCCATCTCGCTCGGGGCCGCCCTGGGCGGCATCGCGCTGTGGATCGACCGGCCGTGGGCGTACCTGGCCGTCTTCGCGATCGACGGCGTCACCGGCATCGTCGCCGGCCTGGTCAGCCTGCGCCTCCCCCACCTGCCACCAGCCCCGGCACACGGCGCGGGCGAGCCCCGGCTCGCGGTGCTGCGCGACACGCCCTACGTCGTCGTCACGCTGCTGACCGGCGTGGTCGCGATGCACTTCGTGGTGATGGAGGTCGGCATCCCGCTGTGAATCAGCCAGCACACCAGTGCCCCCACCGCCATGGTCGCCGTCCTGCTGGTCCTCAACACCGTGGCCGTGACGCTGTTCCAGGTGCGCATGACGCGCGGGGTCGACGGCGTGACAGAGTCGGCCAGGGCGATGGTCCACGGCGCAGTCTGGATCGCCCTCGGCTTCGCCGTCATCGCCACGTCGGGCTGGCTGGGACCGGTCGGCGCGGCAGCGGTCCTCGTCGTCGGTTCCGCCGTGCACGTCGTGGGAGAGATGCGCTCCAGCGGCGGCCAGTGGGGCGTGCAGATGGGCCTTGCCCCGCAGGAGCGGCAGGGCCAGTACCAGGGCTTCGCCGGGCTCGGGTTCTCGCTGTCGAACGTCGTCGCGCCCACGCTGATCACCCTCCTGTGCATCGAGTGGGGCTGGCCAGGGTGGCTGGTGCCGGCCGCGCTGGTCCTCGGCGCGGCGCTGGCGCTGCGGCCCGCGACCGCCTGGGCGCAGCGGACGCGCGAGCGCTACGGCGCGCTGTCCGCCACGGGCTGAGACGTCGCTGCGCCCCCGGATCGCCCGGCGTTGACTGGCCGGGTGGAGCTCGCGACCGTCGGCACGGCCCGCCGCTGGGGCATGCTGGCGGCCAGCACGGCGGCGCAGGCGGCAGGTGCGGTAGCCCTCCACGGCCCGGCGTTCCTCATCCCGGTGCTGCACCGGCGCGGCGGCCTGTCCCTGCCCGCCGCCGGCCTCGTCGCTGCCGCCCCCACCATCGGCGTGATGCTCTCCCTCGTCGCCTGGGGCCTGCTCGTGGACCGTCGCGGCGAGCGCCTCGCCCTGCTCTCGGGGCTCGCAGCGGCCGGCGCCTGCTCCGTCGCGGCGGCCTGGGGCTCGGGCGTCGTGTGGTGGTCGGCGTGGCTGGTGCTCGCCGGGGCGGCGGCCGGTGCCGCGAACGCGGCCAGCGGCCGGGTGGTGGTCGGCTGGTTCCCGGTGCAGCGACGCGGCCTCGCCATGGGGATCCGGCAGATGGCCCAGCCGCTCGGCGTCGGGGTCGCAGCGGTCACGATGGCGCCGCTCGCCGACGCCCACGGCGTCCGGGCAGCGCTCCTCGTGCCCGCCGTCGCGGCCGTCCTCGCGCTCACGGCCGTCGCCCTCGTGGTCCTCGACCCGCCGCGGCCGGCGCGGACCGTGGAGCACACCGCGAGCCCCTACCGCGGCGACCGCACGCTGGCCCGGGTGCACGGCGTCTCGATGCTGCTGGTGGTGCCGCAGTTCCTCGTCTGGACCTTCGGGCTGGCGTGGCTCGTCGACGACCGCGGCTGGTCGGCGGGCTCGGCGGGAGTCCTCGTCGCGGTGACCCAGGTGGCCGGCGCCCTCGGCCGCATCGCCGCAGGCGCCTGGTCCGACCGGGTCGGCAGCAGGATGCGGCCCCTGCGCTGGGTCGCCGTCTCCGTCGTGGTGGCCATGCTGGCCCTCGGCGCCACCGCAGCCGCGGGGTGGGCCGTGGCGGCGTTCCTGCTCCTCGTCGCGTCGACCGTGACCGTCGCCGACAACGGGTTGGCCTTCACCGCCGTGGCAGAGCGGGCCGGGCCGTTCTGGTCCGGGCGCGCCCTCGGCATCCAGAACACCGGGCAGTTCCTGACCGCCTCCCTCGTGCCGCCCCTCGCGGGCGCGCTGGTGGAGCAGCTCGGGTATGCCGCCGCCTTCGCCGGTGCCGCGGCGTTCGCCGCCGTGGCCCTCCCCCTCGTCCCGGTCCGGTCCGAGGCGCCCCTGCCGGGCGCGCGGGTCAGCCGCTCGCCGGCTCCCAGCCGCTGACCCGCACCCACTCCTCGACCCTGGCGTGCACGGCGTCGAACCACGGCTCCTTGGCGTCGGCGTAGGCGTCGACGTCGAGCCCGGTCGCCGCGAGGCGCTGCTTCTCCGCGGCATACTCCTCGCGCGCGGCAGGGTCGGAGCGCATCCAGTCGCGGAAGGCGAGGGCCCACCGCCACCCGGGGCTGCCGACCTCGCGGACGTGCACGTGGGCGAGACGTCCGGGGTCGGCGCCGGCGTGGAACCGCTTCTCCCAGGCCGACCCGTCCTTGGCGTTGTCGAAGGCGACCGGCCCGGTGCGGGGGAAGCCGGCGTCCCGCAACCGCCGGACGAGCTCCGGGTCGTCGGCGGCCTCCAGCGAGGCGACACCCACCTGGAGGTCGATGACGTCCTTGGCCAGGAGCCCGGGCACGGCGGTGCTGCCGACGTGGTCGGCGGTGACGAGCGCATCCCCGAACGCGAGCCGCAGCCGCTCCAGGAGCCGCTCGGCCTGGACGGGCCAGGACGGGTCGGGCGGCACGAGGCGGAGGTCGTCGGAGCGGGCCGCACGGACGCCCGTGCGCACGTTGCGCTCGAACGGGACCAGCCTGTCGTGCCAGAGCCGGTCGACGGCGGCCTCGAGCTCCGGCTGGCTCCCGCCGTTGTCCAGCCACACGTCGGCGGCGGCTCGACGCTCCTGCTCGGACGCCTGGGCGGCGATCCGCCGACGGGCGTCCTCGACGTCCATGCCGCGGGTCTGCACGAGCCGGTCGAGCCGGACCTGCTCGTCGGCGTCGACGACCACGACGAGGTGGTAGCCGGGCCCCATGTGCTTCTCCACGAGCAGGGGGACGTCGTGCACGACGACCGCGTCCGTGGGGGCTGCTGCGAACAGCTCTCCCGTGCGGCGCGCGATGAGCGGGTGGGTGATCTCCTCGAGGGCACGGCGGGCCGACGGGTCGGCGAACACGATCGCCCCCAGCGCCGCGCGGTTCAGGCCCCCGTCGGGTGCCAGGACGCGGTCACCGAACCGTCCGGAGACGAGCCCGAGCCCCTCGCTGCCGGGTGCGACCACCTCGCGCGCCAGGACGTCTGCGTCGACGACGACGGCGCCCAGGGCGGAGAACCGTTGCGCGACAGTGGATTTGCCGGAGCCGATCCCGCCCGTCAACCCCACCCTCAGCATGAGGACACCCTAGTCGCCGGCTCCGGCTCGACCGGGCAGGCCTTGCCTCAGTCGTCGGCCAGCCGGGCCGGGAAACCGCCGGTGGCGATCGGTCCCCAGCGCGTCGGCGTGATGCGCAGGATGGACTTGCCCTGGTCGAGCATCGCCTGGCGGTACTCGTCCCAGTCGGGGTGCTCGCCGGAGATGTTGCGGAAGTACTCCACGAGCGGCTCCACCGAGTCGGGCACGTCGAGCACCTCGCAGTCGCCGTCGACCTGCACCCAGGCACCGCCGAAGTCGTCGGACAGGACCATCACGCTCACGTGCGGTCGATGACGGGCGTTGGTGGTCTTGGCGCGCTCGGGGTAGGTCGAGATGACGATCCGCCCGCTGTCGTCCACGCCCCCCGTGACCGGCGACGCCTGGGGGCGTCCGTCGGACCGCTCGGTCATGAGCACCATGTGGTGGCGGGGGCGGACGAACTCCAGCAGCCCGTCGAGGTCGACCTTCGTGTTCGTGGCGATGGTGCGTGGCATACCGCCATCCAAACACGTCAGCCCGATCGCGCACCCGCGGCGCCGGGTCACGCGCCGTCCCGACCACGGGCCGTCCTGACCACGCTCCCCGGGCACGGCACGAGGCCCGGCCCCCTCGTGGGGACCGGGCCTCGTGGTGTCGACCGTGGTGGCACGCGGTGCGTGCCGACCGGGTCAGTTGCCGGTGAGCTTCTCGCGCAGAGCGGCCAGCGCCTCGTCGGAGGCCAGCGTGCCCTCGGAGGACGAGGACGACGACGTGCCCGAGTCCGAGCTGCTGCTGCCACCGGAGGAGTAGGACGTCGAGGTGCCCGCGCTGGAAGCGGCCTCTGCGTCGTCCTTCGCGGCCTGCTCGACCTGGGCCTTGTGGGCCTCCCAGCGGGCGTGGGCCTCGGCGTACTGCTTCTCCCACTTCTCGCGCTGGGCCTCGTAGCCCTCGAGCCACTCGTTGGTCTCCGGGTCGAAGCCCTCGGGGTACTTGTAGTTCCCCTGCTCGTCGTACTCGGCGGCCATGCCGTACAGCGTCGGGTCGAACTCGGACACCGGGGCGCTCTCGTCGTTCGCCTGCTTCAGCGACAGCGAGATGCGGCGACGCTCGAGGTCGATGTCGATGACCTTGACGAAGATGTCGGCCCCGACCTGGACGACCTGCTCCGGCAGCTCCACGTGGCGCTCGGCCAGCTCGGAGATGTGGACCAGGCCCTCGATGCCGTCGTCGACGCGCACGAACGCACCGAACGGGACGAGCTTGGTGACCTTGCCCGGGACGACCTGGCCGATCGCGTGGGTCCGGGCGAAGTGCTGCCACGGGTCCTCCTGCGTCGCCTTGAGCGACAGGGAGACACGCTCGCGGTCCATGTCGACGTCGAGGACCTCGACGGTGACCTCCTGGCCCACCTCAACGACCTCGGACGGGTGGTCGATGTGCTTCCAGGACAGCTCGGAGACGTGGACGAGGCCGTCGACCCCGCCGAGGTCCACGAACGCACCGAAGTTGACGATCGAGGACACGACGCCGGAGCGGACCTGCCCCTTCTGGAGCTCCTTGAGGAAGGTCGTGCGGACCTCGGACTGGGTCTGCTCGAGCCAGGCACGGCGCGACAGGACCACGTTGTTGCGGTTCTTGTCGAGCTCGATGATCTTGGCCTCGATCTCCTTGCCGACGTACGGCTGGAGGTCGCGGACGCGACGCATCTCCACGAGCGAGGCCGGGAGGAAGCCGCGCAGGCCGATGTCGAGGATGAGGCCACCCTTGACGACCTCGATGACGGTGCCGGTGACGACGCCGTCCTCCTCCTTGATCTTCTCGATCGTGCCCCAGGCGCGCTCGTACTGGGCGCGCTTCTTGGACAGGATCAGGCGACCCTCCTTGTCCTCCTTCTGGAGGACCAGGGCCTCGACCTCGTCGCCGACGGAGACGACCTCGGACGGGTCGACGTCGTGCTTGATCGACAGCTCACGCGAGGGGATGACGCCCTCGGTCTTGTAGCCGATGTCGAGCAGGACCTCGTCCCGGTCGACCTTGACGATGCGACCCTCGACGATGTCGCCGTCGTTGAAGTCCTTGATGGTCGCGTCGATCGCGGCAAGGAGGTCTTCCTCAGAGCCAATGTCGTTGATGGCGATCTGAGGGGCGGTCTTCTCGACCGTGCTGGCAGTCATGTAGTAGGAACTCCGATGATGGGCAGGAAATAGAAGGTGTGGTTGTGCGACCCGCGGGTCGCCCCGTGCCCTGGGGCACGGACACGACGAAGCGAGCACACGGATGTGCTGCTCCACCTTACCGGCGGCGTCCGGCGGGGGTCAAAAACGCGAGGGGTATGCCGTTGAGCGAGTTTGCGCAGGTCAGCCGCCGGACGGCGGGCCCGGACGAGACCGCGACGGCGAACCGGTCCTGGTGGGACGCCGAGGCCGGCGAGTACTACGCCGAGCACGGGGCCTTCCTCGGCGACTCCGAGTTCGTCTGGGGACCGGAGGGCTGGCGCGAGTCGGAGCTGGGGCTGCTCGGCCCGCTGGAGGGCCGGCGGGTGCTGGAGATCGGGGCCGGCGCCGGTCAGTGCTCCCGCTGGGTCGCAGGTCGCGGTGCCTCCGTGGTCGCGACGGACCTGTCCGCCGGGATGCTGCGCCAGGGGGTCGCCCTCAACCGGCGGGCCGCTCCCCCGGCCCGGCCGGTGCCGCTGCTGCAGTGCGACGCGGTGGCCCTGCCGTTCGGCGAGGGCAGCTTCGACGTCGTGTTCACGGCATACGGGGCGGTGCCCTTCGTCGCGGACACGGCGGCGCTGATGCGGGAGGCGGCCCGCGTGCTGCGCCCGGGGGGCCGCTTCGTCTTCTCGACCACCCACCCGTTCCGGTGGGCGTTCCCCGACGACCCGAGCGAGCACGGGCTGACCGTCACGCAGTCGTACTTCGACCGGACGCCGTACGTCGAGGCGGACTCCGACGGCGAGGCGACCTACGTCGAGCACCACCGGACGGTCGGTGACCGGGTGCGCGAGCTCGTGGCAGCGGGGCTGGTCCTCGTGGACCTCGTGGAGCCCGAGTGGCCCGAGCGCAACACCCAGGCCTGGGGTGGCTGGTCGCCCACCCGCGGGCGGCTCTTCCCGGGCACCGCGATCTTCGCCTGCGTCCGGGGCTGAGACCGGTCGCGCCCTCCGCGCGGCGGGCCTTCTCGGCCGCCTCGCGCGGCCGCCTCGGGTGCCCGAAACGACCTCAACCTGCAGGTTTGCGCCTCCGGCCCTAGCGTGGTCGCGGTTGCCGCGGAGACCCCCGACCCCGAGGGAGCGCGTGCCACCGCTCACTCGAGGAGGAGGAGAACCGTGGCGTCAGACGTCGAAACAGGACGCATCACCACCGACATCCCGGCCCGCATGGACCGCCTGCCCTGGGCCCGTTGGCACTGGCTGGTCGTCATCGGCCTCGGCACCGTCTGGATCCTGGACGGCATCGAGGTCACCATCGTCGGCTCGATGTCGGACGCGCTGAAGCCGGCCAGCACCGGTCTCGGCCTCAGCAGCTCGGACATCGGCCTCGCCGGTGCCGTGTACGTCGCGGGCGCCTGCCTCGGCGCGCTGCTGTTCGGCCAGCTCACGGACCGCTTCGGCCGCAAGAAGCTGTTCCTGCTGACGCTGGGCATCTACACGATCGCGACGGTGGCGACGGCGTTCGCCCCCAACCCGCTCTGGTACTTCGCCGCCCGGTTCGTCACCGGCATGGGCATCGGAGGCGAGTACGCCGCGATCAACTCGGCGATCGACGAGCTCATCCCGAAGGACTACCGCGGTCGCGTCGACGTCGCGATCAACGGCTCGTTCTGGGTCGGCGCCGCGCTCGGCTCCCTGCTGACCATCCCGCTGCTCGACCCGAAGGTCGTCGACCCGGCGATCGGCTGGCGTCTGGCGTTCGGCATCGGCGCCGTCCTGGCGGTCGGCATCCTCTTCGTGCGGCGCAACGTGCCGGAGAGCCCGCGCTGGCTGTTCATCCACGGCCGCGACGAGGAGGGCGAGCGGATCGTCAAGGACATCGAGCGCACGGTCTCCGAGGAGACGGGTGGCTCGTTGCCCGAGCCGACGGAGGAGCCGATCACCATCCGGCAGCGCCGGACGATCTCGATCCCGGAGATCGCCAAGACGGTGTTCACGCTCTACCCCAAGCGGACGATCCTGTGCTTCTCGCTGTTCGTCGGGCAGGCGTTCCTCTACAACGCCTTCTTCTTCACCTACGGCGACACCCTCACCACGTTCTTCGGCGTGAAGCAGACCGGCTGGTACCTCGCGGTCTTCGCGGTCAGCAACTTCCTGGGCGCGCTGCTGCTCAGCCCGCTGTTCGACCGGGTCGGCCGGGTTCGCATGATCACCGGCACGTACATCGTGTCCGGCGTGCTGCTCGGGATCGCCGGCATGATGCTCGGCGGCCTCAACGCGACGACCCTGACCGTCTTCGGCGTCGTGACGTTCTTCTTCGCCTCGGCCGGCGCCAGCGCGGCATACCTCACTGCCAGCGAGGTGTTCCCGCTGGAGACGCGGGCGCTGTGCATCGCGTTCTTCTACGCGATCGGCACTGCGGTCGGCGGCATCAGCGGCCCGCTGCTGTTCGGCAAGCTGATCGACGACGCGTCGGAGTCCAAGGACATCACCGGGCTCGCGTTCGGCTACTTCCTGGGCGCGGCGCTGATGATCGTCGCCGGGTTGGTCGAGGCGTTCCTCGGGGTGAAGGCCGAGGGGCAGTCGCTGGAGAGCATCGCCCAGCCGCTCACGGCCGAGGACGCCGGCGACAAGGACGGGGTGCGCGAGGGCAGCGGACGTCCGGTGACCGGGGCCTCCCCCGCCTGAGTCCTCACACGCACGAAGGGGCCGACCGGGATGATCCCGGTCGGCCCCTTCGTCGTGCAGCGGGTAGGTCAGACCACCCGGCGCCTCAGCATGGCGGCACCGGCTGCCAGAGCGAAGACAACGGCCGCACCGAGGCCGCGACCCACGTTGCGACCACCTTCCCCGTCGTCGCCCGCCAGCTCGAACGAGTATGCCGTCTGGCCGGCGGCGCCAGCCGGGGCTCCGTACGCCATGCCTTCGGCCTTGGCGCGCTTGGCGCCAGCCTCGATCAGGGCGTACTTCTGGCCGTAGTCGGCGGCCGTCGACTTGCCCGCCTCGATGAGCTTCTTGGTGCCCTGGTCGGAGAGCTGCTGCGCCCCGTCCTTGATCTTGGGAGCACCCGAAGCGGCCTGGTCCAGGCCGTCGGCGAGCTGCGTCGACCCGTTGGCCGCGTCACCCAGACCGGTCGAGAGCTTGTTGGCGCCGTCCTTGAGCTGGCCCGCACCGTCGTCAAGCTGGCCCGCACCGCTGGAGAGGTCACCCAGGCCGGAGTCGAGCTGCTTGGCGCCGTCCGCAAGCTGCGCCGACCCTCCGGCCAACTGGCTGGTGCCGTCCTTGAGCATGGCCGCGCCGCCGCCGAGCTGGTACAGCCCGTCCAGAAGTGTCACGCCACCTGCGCCGATCTGGTCGACACCACCCTGAAGGCTGTGGACTCCGCCCCTAAGCGTGCCGTCCTCCTTCGTGTCCGTGTCGCCACCTACGCCGCTCTGCACCTGGTCGACAACGCCGTTGACGAGCAGCGTCACGCCACCATCAAGAGCGCCCAATCCCTCGAGCAACCCGGGACGCTTCGGGTCACACAGGCCCGTCAACGTCTGGTTGCTGAGACCGCACTCCACCTTGACGAGCCCGACGACTGCGTCACCGAGCTTCGACTTCAGCTGAGCCAGCCCCGGAGAAACCAGGCCAAGCCCGTCGGAGACCTGGCCCAGCCCGCCGGACACCTGACTGAGACCGCCGGACACCTGACTGAGACCGCCCGAGACTGCGCCAAGCCCACCTGAGACCTGCGTGAGGCCGTCGGACGCCTGGCCCGTGCTGTTACGCAGCTTTGCCTCCACACCACTCGCCACGGCAGCGACAGTCCCCTGACACACGACGTTCCCTACACCACAGGTGGCGCTGATCGAGTTGATGGCGGCCTTGGCCTGATCGATATCGCCGCCCGGTGCGAGCGCCGCCTGCAGTCCCTGAAGGACCTGGTCGACGCCGCCCTTGGACTGGTCGACGCCGCCCTTGGACTGGTCGACGCCAATCTTTGACTTGTCGACGCCCGCCTTCGACGCGTCCACGCCAGCCTTCGACGCGTCCACGCCAGCCTTCAGCTGATCGAGACTGCCCTTGTCCGCGGTCGCCGCCGCCAAGCCGGCGCGGATCTGGTCCACGCCATCGATGAGCGTGTTGGCTTGGCCCTTGTCGCCGATGCCTGCCCGGAGCTGGGCGATGCCGTCGTGAAGCGGCTGCGCCTTGGTCGGGAGCTCCCCGATGCCCCCGTGCAGCTTCACGAGACCCGCATCAAGGAGGTCCAGCCCGTCGGCAACCTGCGCCAGCCCGTCGAGGAGCTGCGGCGCCTTCTGCCCCGCCGTGGTGAGACCGTCGAGGAGCTGGCCCGCGCCATCGTCGAGCTGCGCGGCTCCGCCTGCCACCTGGGTCGCGCCGCCGGCCACCTGCGAGGAGCCGTCCTTGGCCTTGGCCGCGCCGTCACGGAGCTGGCCGGTGCCGTTCTTGAGGTCACCGGCACCCGCGGCCAGCTTGGCAGCTCCCGGGGCCGCCTGCCCCGCGAGGCCGTCATGGAGCTGGTTGGCACCGTCGCGGAGCTTGATCAGACCGGCAAGCAGGTCCCCCGCTCCGTCGCGCAGCTTCAGCAGGTTGCTGTCGATCTCGGTGGCCCCGGCCGTCAGAGTCGCACCCGTTTCCGCGCCACCCTTGTAGGACTCGGCCCCGCCCTTGAAGGACGGGCTGTCCAAGGGGCTTACGGGAAGGGCGGAGATGGACGCCTTCGGCACCACCCCATCGGAAACCCGCGCCTCGTAACCGAACGTGGCTTCAGGCTTCCCGATCGGGCCGAAGAGGGTCATCGTGAACGACATCTTCGTCCCGCCGTGACCGTCGCCCGCCATGTTGGCCTCGTCGGACCGAACGTCGGTGAAGTTCGACGGCAGGACGGTCGTGAGGGAGCCGACCATCGGGATCACCACATCGGCGGTGGCCGTGGTCGTCTTGCCGGTCCCGTCGTTGAACGACACCTCCTGTGGCTTGCCGGTCACATTCCGGACGGTGTACTGCACCTTGAGGTTGCCGTTCTTGCCAACCACATCACCGGGCTGTACCTGCTTGCCGTCCATGAAGTACTTCACGTCTACCTCCAGCGGGAGGCGCTTGGTGTAGTCACTCACGGAGCGCAGTCGCTTCTCACCGTCGACGGTGTAGGAGCCGACCATCTGGCCGCCCTTGACCTCGAACCCCCCGAAGCCGTCGAGGTTGCGAAGTCCCTTCGTCTCGACCGGGTTGGCCAGATTGACGGTGCCCCTGCCCTCCATGGCCACCTGCTCGTACACGCGGGCGACGTCGACCTTGCCACTCGCGTTCAAGTAGGCCTGGATCGTCTCGGTGTTGGACACCAGGACGCCCGAGCCCGACGCCGCCATGGCAGGACCGGCGGCAAGGATTGCGGCGGCCGGAACGGCGAAGAACGCGGCGCCTGCCAGCGTCACAGACTTCTTCTTGATCACTTGTTCTCTCCTGCCACGAGGCCGTCGATGCCGACCGTGTCCACGTTGTCCTCACCCGAACGGCCCGAGCCGCGGGTGAACCAGCTGTCCCATGAACCCTTGGTGTGGGCGCCTCTCTCGCCGATAGGCAGGAGGGAGGCCGCGAGATAGCCCAGGGCGACGGCGAACAGCACGGTGGTGCCTGCCGCGGGCGACTCCTGGAGGAACTGCGAGGGAGCGTTGGTGTAGGTCTCCTCGTAGGCACCCACGATCGCCGCGGCGCCGAGGAGTCCACTCCACAGCGGCAGGTTGCCGGCGCTGACCGCGCAGGCCACCCCGATGACGGCGACGACGAGGAACGCAGCCACCGCCCGCCCGCTGGCGGAATCCGGCAGGACGGCGGCGCGAAGGGCGAAACCGATCCACGCGGTGACGAAGCCAACGAGGAAGCCTCCCAACTTCCCTAGTGGCGGCTCGTGCGGCACCAGGCCCAGGACTCCACCCAGCGCCGCGCCCAGCAGGGCGACGTGCTGCAGGTCGAGACCAAATAGCTGTCCGAGTCCGATGATCAAGGCCGCGAATACGGCCAACACAAGCCCGACGACCAGGCCTCTGCGCATGTCCACCTCACAGGAAAAGCACCCGACGTCCGTTGGCGGGTGCATGGTTACCGGAGAGTATGGGGTACGGCCACCGAAAAAATCACGCGTGTGACGCGACTCGCAGAGAAGAATCCGTAACGCATCGACCGTTCGGTTCGTTGTTGACCATTTTGACCGCCATGACGGCCTTGCACCGCAATAGCCCCGAGTCCAGAGGTGGCCTCAGCCCACACCGCCAACGGGCAGCGGTCGGGCGACCTGTCGCTGCGCCGAGGGGTCTGCCCACGGAGGACTCAGTGCGCGGCGTCGTGCCAGGAGCGGCCGACCCCGACGCTGACGTCGAGCGCCACGTCCATCTCGACCGCATGACCCATCTCGCGGCGCACCAGCGCCTCGACGTCGTCGCGCTCCCCCGGTGCGATCTCGAGGACGAGCTCGTCGTGGACCTGGAGCAGCTGGCGGGACTTCGCCCCGGCCTCGGCCAGCGCGCGGTCCACGCGGAGCATCGCGACCTTGATGATGTCCGCGGCCGAGCCCTGGATCGGGGCGTTGAGCGCCATCCGCTCGGCCATCTCGCGGCGCTGGCGGTTGTCGCTGGTGAGGTCGGGCAGGTAGCGGCGCCGCCCCAGCATGGTCTGGGTGTAGCCCGTCGCCCGCGCCTCGGCCACCACGTCGCGCAGGTAGTCGCGCACGCCGCCGAACCGGGCGAAGTACTCGTCCATCAGGCCCTGGGCCTCGCCGGTCGAGATCGTCAGCTGCTTGCTCAGCCCGAACGCCGACAGCCCGTACGCGAGGCCGTACGACATCGCCTTGACCTTGGACCTCATCTCGAGGGTGACGTCCTGCGGCTCGACCGAGAACACCCGCGACCCGACGAACCGGTGCAGGTCCTCGCCCGTCCGGAACGCCTCGATGAGGCCCTCGTCACCGGACAGGTGGGCCATGATCCGCATCTCGATCTGGCTGTAGTCGGCCGACATCAGCGACTCGTACCCGTCGCCGACGACGAACACCTCGCGGATCCTGCGGCCCTCCTCGGTGCGGATCGGGATGTTCTGCAGGTTCGGGTCGGTCGAGGACAGCCGGCCGGTCGCCGCGATCGTCTGCTGGTACGTCGTGTGGATGCGCCCGTCCTCGGCGACCGACTTGAGCAGCCCCTCGACGGTGACCCGCAGCCGGGAGGCGTCGCGGTGCCGCAGCATCGCCTCGAGGAACGGGTGCTCGGTCTTGGCGTAGAGGTCGGTCAGCGCGTCGGCGTCCGTCGTGTACCCGGTCTTGGTGCGCCGCGTCTTCGGCAGGCCGAGCGTCTCGAAGAGCACGACCTGGAGCTGCTTGGGCGAGCCGAGGTTGACCTGCTCGCCGCCGATCGCGTCGTACGCGTCCTGCTGCGCCTCGCGCACCTTGGCGGCGAAGTCGGCCTCGAGGCCGGTCATCGTGTCGACGTCGGCCGCGATGCCGGTGCGCTCCATGCCGGCGAGCACCCGCTCGAGCGGCAGCTCGACGTCCTGCTGGAGCGAGGCGCCACCCGTGGCGTCCAGCTGCTCCGACAGTGCCGCCGCGAGGTCGAGCACCGCGCGGGCGCGGACCATGGCGTCCTGCGCCCCACCGAGGTGCTCGTCGCCGAAGTCGAGCAGCCCCTGGCCGGTCGACTCGGTCTCGGCCCGCAGCTCGCGGCCGAGGTGGCGCAGCACGAGGTCGGCCAGGTCGTACGACCGCTGGTCCGGCCGCACGAGGTAGGCGGCCAGCGCGGTGTCGGTGGCGACGCCCTGCAGGTCCCAGCCCCGGGCGTACAGCGCGAGCATCGGTCCCTTGGCGTCGTGCAGGACCTTGGGTCGCTCGGGGTCGGCCAGCCAGGCGCCGACGGTCGCCTCCCCCTCGGGGTCCAGGGTCGTGAGGTCGAGGTATGCCGCGGCGTCACCCTCGGTGGCCAGCGCCAGGGCCGTGGCATCGCCCGTCCCGCGACCCCAGTGGCCGACGAGGTGCAGGCCCACGCGCGCTCCGGGCGCGGCATACGTCTCGAGCCACCCGGCCACCTCCTCCGGCGCGAGCACGGAGCCCTCGAGGTCGAACCCGTGGTCGGCCTCCTCCTGCGGCGCCTCGAGGTACTCGAAGAGGCGGTCGCGCAGGACGCGGAACTCGAGGCTGTCGAAGACGGTGTGGATGAGCTCGCGGTCCCAGTTCCTGCGCCCGAGCTCGTCGATCGTGACGGGCAGCGGCAGGTCGCGGACGAGCTGGTTGAGGCGCCGGTTGCGCAGCACGTCGTTGAGGTGGTCGCGCAGCGACTCCCCCGCCTTGCCCTTGATCTCGTCGGCGTGGGCCACCACGCCCTGCAGGTCGCCGTAGAGGCCGAGCCACTTGGCGGCGGTCTTGGGCCCGACGCCGGGCACACCGGGCAGGTTGTCGCTGGTCTCGCCGACCAGGGCCGCGAGGTCGCTGTACCGCTCGGGCGAGACGAGGTACTTCTCCTCGACCTTGGCGGGGTCCATCCGCCACACCTCGGAGACACCGCGGACGGGGTAGAGCAGGGTGACCTTGTCGGTGACGAGCTGGAACGCGTCGCGGTCACCGGTGCAGATGACGACGTCCATTCCCTGCTCGGTGGCCAGCGTGGTCAGGGTGGCGATGACGTCATCGGCCTCGAAGCCGTCGACCTCGACCCACCGGATCTTGAGCGCGTCGAGGATCTCGCGCACCAGCGGGATCTGCCCGGAGAACTCGCTCGGGGTGGCCGACCGGGTCGCCTTGTAGTCGGCGTACTCCTCGCTGCGGAACGTCTGGCGCGACACGTCGAAGGCGACGGCGACGTGCGTCGGCTGCTCGTCACGCAGCACGTTGATGAGCATCGAGGTGAAGCCGTAGACGGCATTGGTGTGCTGCCCGGTGCTCGTGGAGAAGTTCTCCGCGGGCAGCGCGAAGAAGGCGCGGTAGGCGAGCGAATGACCGTCGAGGAGAAGCAGGCGACTCACACGTGGCAGCCTAGGGCCCGTGACCGACACGACGAACCACGAGGCCTTCCTCGAGGCCCTCGAGACGATGAACCCGAACTCGCTCATGAAGCGGATGGAGATCGAGATCCTCGAGGCCTCGCCCGAGCGGGTCGTCGCCCGCATGCCGGTGCAGGGCAACACCCAGCCCTACGGCCTGCTCCACGGCGGGGCGTCGGTGGTGCTCGCGGAGACGCTCGGCTCGATCGGGTCGGCCCTGCACGCCGGCCCCGAGCGGATCGCCGTCGGCCTGGACATCAACGCGACCCACCACCGGGCGGCCCGGTCGGGCTTCGTGACCGGGACCGCAACCGCCCTGTCGCTCGGCAGCACCCTGGCGTCGTACGAGATCGTCGTCACCGACGACCACGACCACCGCGTGTGCACCTGCCGCATCACCTGCCTGCTGCGCGACGCCCCTCCCGGAGCCCCGCGGCCCGGCGCCTGACGCCGCGCGACGCGGACCGGAGGCACGCAAAACGGCGGTTGCGCGGCATACCTCGGGTTGTCTTCCCGCGGTATGCCGCGCAACCGCCGTTTCTCGCAAGGGAGGCCCGGGGGTCGGGCGCGCGAACCTGTCGGTTGGGCGGTCAGCCGGCGAGGCGGCTGCCGGCGGTGGCGCGGGCCTTGGCCCGCAGCGACCGGCGGCGGTGCAGCAGCTGCTCGAGCGAGGCGTGGTGCCGCTCGTCGGTGCCGAGCCGGCGACGAAGGGCCGACACCGTCGTGATGCGGCGCACCACCTGGGAGCTGAAGCCGAGGCGGGCGAAGAAGCGGTTGGCCTCGCGGTGCTGGGCCGGGACGTTGCAGCCGATCTGCTCGCAGCCACGCGAGTCGGCATACAGGGTCACGGCGCTCATGAGCTGGCGGGCCACGCCGTGCTTGCGCTGCTCCGGCGACACGTAGAGCTGGTCGATGGTTACGCAGGGAGCCTCCGTCAGCGCGGAGAACGGGCTCGTGGCGGCGACCGCGAAGCCGACGGCCTGGCCGTCGCTGAGGGCGAGGTAGGCCCGGACGTCCTCACGGTGCAGGGCTGCGGTGATCCGCCCCTCGGAGGCGGCGCGTGACGCGACCTCCGGGCTCACCCCGGCCTCGACCCTCGACGCCATCCAGAGCTCGGCGAAGGATCGCTCCTCGTCCTGACCGACACGTCTCACGCTGATCGAGGGACGGCTCACAAGACTCCTCCAAGGTCGTTGGTCAAGCTCCTGCAGGCTCGGCCCCCCCGACCGATGTCAGGTACCCGGTCAGGCACCCGAAGGAGGACTCTAGGCCCACTGACGACTCTCGGGAAAGGGTGCGCTTTCAACAATCGTCCGGATGGGTGAGATTGCGTTCGGCAACCATTGTTGACCGCGTCCACACGGCCTCGGGGGCAGGTCACAGCGGCCGCTCGAACACGTAGTCGTCCTCGTACCGGTCCCCCACGAGGAAGCGCTTGGTCCCGACCTGCTCGAAGCCGCTCTTGCGGTAGAACCGCTGTGCACGCTCGTTGAGCTGGTTCACGCCGAGCCACACCCCCGCCGCCCCGCGACGGGCCGCCGCCTCGAGCGTGGCCTCCATGAGCAGCCGGCTGACGCCTGCCCCGTGGTGGCCGGGCAGCACATAGATCTTGGACAGCTCGGCCGTGGGGCGCAGCCGCAGCGCCGCCTGCACGTCCGGGTCGGCGGGCTCGCCGTCCACCAGCATGGCGTAGCCCGCGGGGACCACGACGGCCACGTCACCGGCATCCTCGCCGGCGGCGTCCTCCCCCTGCTCCTCGGCGAGGAACAGGTCCCGTGCCGGGTCGGCGAGGTACCGGTGGAAGCAGTCGACCGACAGGACGTCCGCGACGAACGTCGCCACCGACTCAGGCGTGACGTGCGGCGGGCAGGCGAGCGCGAACGTGGCCGCAGCCACGGCGTGCAGCGTCTCGGCGTCGTCGGCGGTGGCGGCGCGGACCATGACCGTCACGCTCAGGCCTTGTCCATCCCCGTGATGACGGCATCGGCGACCTCCCGCATGCCCAGGCGGCGGTCCATCGCCGTCTTCTGGATCCAGCGGAACGCCTCGGCCTCGCTGATCTTGAGCTTCTTCTGCAGGATGCCCTTGGCCCGGTCCACGGCCTTGCGGGTCTCGAGCCGCTCGCCGAGGTCGGCGACCTCCTGCTCGAGGGCCTTGACCTCGGTCCAGCGGTGGCGGGCGATGTCGATGGCCGGCCCGAGGTCGCTCGCGGTGAACGGCTTGACGATGTACGCCATGACGCCGGCGTCGCGAGCCCGCTCGACGAGCTCGGTCTGGCTGAACGCGGTGAGCATGACGACCGGGCAGATGCGGGCCGCGCCGATCTGCTCGGCGGCGGTGATGCCGTCCATGACCGGCATCTTGACGTCCATGATGGCGAGGTCGGGCTGGAGCTCGGTGGCCATCTCGACCGCCTGCTCGCCGTTGCTCGCCTGGCCGACGACCTCGTAGCCCGCCTCGGTCAGCATCTCCGCCAGGTCGAGGCGGATCAGCGCCTCGTCCTCGGCGACCAGGATGCGCAGGGCGGTTGGCGCCGCGGTGTCCTCGGCGGGGGTCTGTGCCTGGGTCTCGCTCACCCGGACAACCCTAGATGACGCACGTTAACGGCACGTTGCGGGTGCGTGTGCCCGGCGTTCCCGGGCGGCCGGTGCCACCGTCCGGGGTCCGGCCACCGGGTCCGGGGTCTGGCTGCCGTGGCGGGTCCGCGCGAGAATCGTGCCGACCGGCGACGCCGACCCCACCCGCCCGACCCCGGCTCGCCGGGGAGCCCGGGCCCGGACCCTGGAGGGCCAGTGGGCGACTTCCCCCGTCCCCGCCACCGGCCGACCTCTGCCGCGATGCGGGTCGTCTGGGCGGTGGTCGCCTTCCTCGGCGGCGGGCTGGTCGGGCTGTTCCTCGTGCTCCCCCGCACCCGCTTCCTGCGACCCCGCAGGGTCTTGGCGTGCGAGCTGTGCCAGCGGCGGCACCGGCGCCTCCTCGCCGCCATGGTCGTGCTCGCCCTGCTGTCCGTGGGCGGCTTCGGGCTGCGGGTCTCGCAGCGCGCCCGTGAGCTGCCGGCCTGTGTGGCCGACACCTCGATCTCGGAGGGCCGTCGAGTGATCGACCCGCAGGCGCCGGGACGACCGGCGGCCTGGGCCACCCTGCGCTCGCTGATGACTGCGCCTGTGAGCGGTCTCGCCCTCGGGTTCGTCGAGCTGCGCGGCCGCGGGCTGTGCAGCGTCGGTGACCCGCCGATCACGCTCGCGTTCGTGCCGCAGGCCGAGCACAAGGCCGGGAGCATGGTCGGCGAGGTGTTCCTCGCCTCGCCCGAGCCGCGGATCAACCCGGTCCGCGCGCGCGAGCTCGCCCTGCACGAGTCGCGGCACGTGGACCAGTGGGCCGTGTGCAGCATCCTGGGCGGCATCGCGCTGCTGCCGGTGCTCTACCTCGTCGACGACACCCTCTTCCCCGGGTCGGAGAACCACTTCGAGCAGGCCGCAGGCCTCGACGACGGCGGCTACCCTCCCCCGCCGGACCCGCCCCTGGGCCCTCGCGGCTGGGCGGTCGCGCTGTGGCTCGGGGTGATCGTGCTGCTGGCGCGACGACGCATCCGCTGGGCGGTGCGGACGGCCGTCCGGCGGCGGAGCACGCACAGCCCCGGCCGCTGTGCGGTCCACACGACGGGCTGGACCTAGCCCGCGTCGGGCTGGTCCTGGCCCGCGTCGGGCCGGTCCTGGCCCGCGTCGGGCTGGCCCTGGTCCGCGTCGGGCTGGTCCTTGAGCAGGTGCAGGAGCGACCCCTGCCCGGTGCTGATGAGCGCGTACCGCCGGGCACCAACACGGCCGTGCAGGACGAAGACGAACCGGCGCTCGTCGCGGTCCTCCAGCTCCCACCAACCCGTGTCCGCGATGGACTTCGTGGCGTCCTCGTAGGTCGCGTGGTCGAGGTCGTGGTCGTCGACGGGGACGGCGAGCCGGTCGGCGCCGGGACGCGTCGGCAGGCCCTTCGGCACGGCCCACGACCGCAGCACCCCGTCCTCCTCGAGCCGCAGGTCGAAGTGGTGCCGGGGTCGCTGGTGCTCGTGCAGCACGAACACGGGCCGCCTTGCGCTCACCCACCCAGTCCAGCAGAACGCAGCGCACCCCGCCCGGTCGGGGCGGGGTGCGGTCGCGGTGCCGAAGGGGGGACTCGAACCCCCACGCCCTTGCGGGCAGAGCATTTTGAGTGCCCCGTGTCTGCCATTCCACCACTCCGGCCACGCCGGCACTCGCAGCCGGCACGGGCGCCCGCAGGCGCGCGCACAGCATACAAAGGCGCGCGGCCCAGGCCGGACCACGACGCGAGGTGCCTCAGAGCTCGTTGAGGTCCTCGTATGCCGGGGCCACACCGTTGACGGCGTCGCCCATCTTGTGCACGCGCAGGGCGTTGGTCGACCCGGGGATGCCGGGCGGGGAGCCGGCCACGAGGATGACGAGGTCGCCCTCCTGCGCCCGCCCCTCGGCCAGCAGCGACCGGTCGACCTGCAGGGCCATCTGGTCGGTGTGACGGGCCATCGGGACGAGGAAGGTCTCGATGCCCCACGCCAGCGCCAGCCGCGAGCGGGTGTGCTGCTCGGGCGTGAAGGCGAGCATGGGGATGCGCGGCCGCATGCGCGACATGCGCTTGGCGGTGTCGCCGGACTGGGTGAAGGTGATGAGGAACTTGGCGCCGAGCAGGTCGCCGATCTCGACGGCCGCGCGGGAGACGGCGCCGCCCATGGTGTGCGGCTGGGTGCCGAGCGGCGGGATCCGCTCGAGCCCGTGCTCCTCGGTGCTCTCGATGATGCGGGCCATGGTGCGGACCGCCTCGATGGGGTGGGCGCCCACGCTCGTCTCGCCCGACAGCATGAGGGCGTCGGCGCCGTCGAGGACGGCGTTCGCGGCGTCGGAGGCCTCGGCACGCGTCGGGCGCGGGTTCTCGATCATCGACTCGAGCACCTGGGTGGCGACGATGACCGGCTTGGCCTGGCGGCGGGCGATCTCGATGGCTCGCTTCTGCACGATCGGCACGTCCTCGAGGGGCAGCTCGACGCCGAGGTCACCGCGGGCGACCATGACCCCGTCGAACGCCTGGATGATCTCGGTCAGCGCCTCCACCGCCTGTGGCTTCTCGACCTTGGCGATGACCGGCAGCCGCACCCCGACCTCGTCCATGACCTCGTAGACGTCGTCCAGGTCCGCGGCGGACCGCACGAAGGACAGGGCGATCATGTCGGCGCGCAGCCTCAGCGCCCAGCGCAGGTCCTCCTTGTCCTTCTCGGACAGGGCCGGGACGGACACGGCGACACCCGGCAGGTTGATGCCCTTGTTGTTGGACACCGTGCCGCCGACGGTCACCGTGCAGCGGACGTCGGTGTCGGTCACCTCGGTCGCCTGCAGCGCGACCTTGCCGTCGTCGATGAGCAGGACGTCGCCGGGGCGCACGTCGCCGGGCAGGCCCTTGTACGTGGTGCCGACCTCGTCCTGGGTGCCGTCGACCTCGCGGGTGGTGATGGTGAAGGTGTCACCGTTCGCGAGCGAGACCGGGCCCGAGCTGAACCGGCCGGTGCGGATCTTGGGGCCCTGGAGGTCGACGAGGACCCCGACGGCGTGGCCGGTCTCATCGCTCGCCCGTCGGATCTCCTTGTAGATCCGCTCGTGCTCGGCGTACTCGCCGTGGGAGAGGTTGAGCCTGGCCACGTCCATCCCCGCGTCGACGAGCTCGCGGATCTTCTCGGGGGTGGAGACGGCCGGGCCGAGGGTGCACACGATCTTGGCGCGACGCATACGTCGACCTTATCGGGCGCCCCGGGACCGACGTGACCCCGGTCACCCTCCGGACACCGTCAGCCCCCTGACCTCGACTTCTTGCCCGACCGCCACCGTTCCGGCCGGAAATCCGGCCGGAAACGGTGTGCGGCGGGCAAGCAGTCGGAAGGGAGGAGGGGGTCAGACGACGAGGGGGCGGTCGGTCGGGTTGATCGGCCGCGGCAGGGCGGTCGAGCCGGTGAGGTACCGGTCGACCCCGGCGGCGGCGGACCGGCCCTCGGCGATCGCCCACACGATGAGCGACTGCCCGCGACCGGCGTCACCGGCGACGAACACGCCGGGCACCGACGTCATGTAGTCCTTGTCGCGCTTGACGTTCGAGCGCTCGTCCAGCTCGACCTCCAGCTGCTCGACGACACCCGGGCCCTGGGGCCCGAGGAAGCCCATCGCCAGCAGGATCAGCTGCGCCGGCAGCACCCGCTCGGTGCCCTCGACCTCGACGAACCGGCCGTCCTGCATGGTGACGTCGACGAGGCGGATGCCGCTGACCTTGCCGTCCTCGCCGAGGATCTCCTTGGTGGACGCGGCATACAGCCGCTCGCCACCCTCCTCGTGCGCGGAGGCCACCCGGAAGAGCATCGGGTAGGTCGGCCACGGCTGGCCGGCCACGCGCTCCTCCCCCGGCCGCGGCATGATCTCCAGGCTGGTGACCGAGCGCGCACCCTGGCGGTGCGAGGTGCCGATGCAGTCGGCGCCGGTGTCGCCGCCGCCGATGACGATGACGTCCTTGCCCTCGGCCGTGACCTGGCCCTCGACCTCCTCGCCGAGAGCGACACGGTTGGCCGGCGGCAGGAAGTCCATGGCCTGCATGACGCCGTCGAGCTCGCGCCCGGGCACCGGCAGGTCGCGCGGCACGGTCGCGCCGACGGCCAGGACGACGGCGTCGTACCGGTCGCGCAGCTGCTTGCCGGTGACGTCCTCGCCGACGTTGACGCCGCTGCGGAAGCGGGTGCCCTCGGCCTCCATCTGGGCGATGCGCCGGTCGAGGACCGACTTCTCCATCTTGAACTCGGGGATGCCGTACCGCAGCAGGCCACCGGGCTTGTCGGCGCGCTCGAACACCGCGACGGTGTGGCCGGCCCGGGTCAGCTGCTGTGCGGCCGCGAGACCGGCCGGTCCGGACCCGACGACCGCGACCGTCTTGCCGGAGAGCCGCTCGGGCGGCTGCGGCTGGACGTACCCGGAGTCGAAGGCACGCTCGATCGTCGTGACCTCGACCTGCTTGATCGTCACGGCCGGCTGGTTGATGCCGAGCACGCAGGCGGTCTCGCAGGGCGCGGGGCACAGGCGACCGGTGAACTCCGGGAAGTTGTTGGTCGCGTGCAGGCGCTCGATCGCCTCGCGCCAGTCACCGCGCCACGCGAGGTCGTTCCACTCGGGGATGAGGTTCCCCAGCGGGCAGCCGCTGTGGCAGAACGGGATGCCGCAGTCCATGCAGCGACCGGCCTGGCGCTGGAGCTGGCCGAGCTCCTGCTCCTCGTACACCTCCTTCCAGTCCCTGATGCGGACCGGGACGGGCCGGCGGGCGGGCAGCTCGCGCTCACGGGTCTTCAGGAAGCCCTGGGGGTCAGCCACGGGAGGCCTCCATGATCCGCTCCCACACCTGGGGGCCGTCGACGTCGAGTCCTTCCGCCTCTGCGGCGGTGCGCACGTCCAGGACGCGCTGGTAGTCGCGGGGCAGCACCAGGCTGAACCTCTCCTTCGCGGTCTCCCACTCCTGCAGCAGGTGCGCCGCCACGGCCGACTCGGTCCAGTCGAGGTGGCGCTGCAGCAGGTCGCGGACGGTCGTCTCGTCGTCGGGGCGCAGCGGCCCCACGTCGACGAGCTCGGGGTTGACGCGGTCGCGGTCGAGGTCGAGCACGTAGGCGACTCCCCCGGACATGCCGGCCGCGAAGTTGCGCCCGGTCGGGCCGAGCACGAGGACGGTCCCGCCGGTCATGTACTCGCAGCCGTGGTCGCCCACGCCCTCGACGACGGCCGTGGCACCGGAGTTGCGGACGCAGAACCGCTCGCCGACCATCCCGCGCAGGAACAGCTCGCCGGTGGTGGCGCCGTAGCCGATGACGTTGCCGGCGATGACGTTCGCCTCGGCCTGGAGCGGGGCGCCCCGGTCCGGCCGGACGACGACGCGCCCACCCGACAGGCCCTTGCCGACGTAGTCGTTGGCGTCGCCGAGCAGCCGCAGGGTGACCCCGCGCGGCAGGAAGGCACCGAGCGACTGGCCGGCCGACCCGGTGAGGGTGAGGTCGATCGTCCCGTCGGGCAGGCCCTCGGGGTGCGCCTTGGTGACCTCGTGGCCGAGCAGCGTGCCGATCGTGCGGTTGACGTTGCGGACCGCGACCTCGCCGGTGACGGGCGTGCCGTCGGTGATCGCCTCGCGGGCGATGGCGATGAGGCTGTGGTCGAGCGCCTTCTCCAGGCCGTGGTCCTGGCCGGTGGTGTTGCGCCGGGCCGAGCCGTCGGGGCTCTGGACGTCGGCGAAGATCGGCGACAGGTCCAGGCCGGCGGCCTTCCAGTGGTTGACGGCCTTGGTGGCGTCGATCGCGCCGACCTGGCCGATGGCCTCCTCGAGGGTCCGGAAGCCCAGCGCGGCCAGGTGCTCGCGCACCTCCTCGGCGATGTACTCGAAGAACGTCTGCACGAACTCGGGCTTGCCGGAGAACCGGGCCCGCAGCTCGGGGTTCTGCGTCGCGATGCCGACGGGGCAGGTGTCGAGGTGGCAGACGCGCATCATGACGCAGCCGCTGACGACCAGCGGCGCCGTCGCGAAGCCGAACTCCTCCGCACCGAGCAGCGCCGCGATGACGACGTCACGGCCGGTCTTGAGCTGGCCGTCGCACTGCACCACGATCCGGTCGCGCAGGCTGTTGAGCACCAGCGTCTGCTGGGTCTCGGCGAGGCCGATCTCCCACGGGCCACCCGCGTGCTTGAGCGAGGTCAGCGGCGAGGCGCCGGTGCCGCCGTCGTGCCCGGAGATGAGCACGACGTCGGAGTGCGCCTTGGAGACACCGGCAGCGACAGTGCCGACACCGATCTCGGAGACCAGCTTGACGTGGATCCGGGCCTCGGGGTTGGCGTTCTTGAGGTCGTGGATCAGCTGGGCGAGGTCCTCGATCGAGTAGATGTCGTGGTGCGGCGGCGGGCTGATGAGCCCCACGCCCGGGGTGCTGTGCCGGGTGCGGGCCACCCACGGGTAGACCTTGTGGCCGGGCAGCTGGCCGCCCTCGCCGGGCTTGGCACCCTGCGCCATCTTGATCTGGATGTCGCCGGACTTCGTCAGGTAGAGCGAGGTGACGCCGAAGCGACCGGAGGCGACCTGCTTGATCACCGAGCGCCGCTCGTCGTCGAGCAGCCGGTCGACGTCCTCGCCGCCCTCACCGGTGTTCGAGCGGGCGCCCAGCCGGTTCATGGCGATCGCGAGCGTCTCGTGTGCCTCCTGGCTGATCGAGCCGTACGACATCGCCCCGGTCGAGAACCGCTTGACGATCTCGCTGACCGGCTCGACCTCCTCGATCGGCACCGGGGGACGCTCGGGCGAGGAGGTGAACTCGAACAGGCCCCGCAGCGTCATCAGCCGCTCGGACTGCTCGTCCACGCGCTGGGTGTACTGCTTGAACACGTCGTACCGGCGCTGCCGGGTCGAGTGCTGCAGGCGGAAGACCGTCTCGGGGTCGAACAGGTGCGGCTCGCCCTCGCGGCGCCACTGGTACTCGCCGCCGACGGTGAGCTTGCGGTGCGGGAGGCGGACACCGTCCGGCGGGTATGCCGCGGCGTGCCGCGCCGCGGTCTCCGCGGCGATGACGTCGAGCCCGATGCCGCCGAGCTGGGAGACGGTGCCGGTGAAGTAGCGGTCGACGAGCTCCTGCGACAGGCCGATCGCCTCGAACACCTGGGCGCCGCGGTACGACGCCACGGTCGAGATGCCCATCTTGGACATGACCTTCAGGACGCCCTTGCCGAGCGCCTTGATGAGGTTCGCGACGGCCTTGTCCGGGCTGACGCCGGTGATGTGACCGGAGCGGACGAGGTCCTCGACCGACTCCATGGCCAGGTAGGGGTTGACCGCCGCGGCGCCGTACCCGATGAGCAGGGCGACGTGGTGCACCTCGCGGACGTCACCGGCCTCGACGACGAGGCCGACCAGGGTGCGGGTCTTCTCGCGGATGAGGTGGTGGTGGACCGCCGAGGTGAGGAGCAGCGACGGGATCGGCGCGAGGTCGCGGCCGGAGTCGCGGTCGGACAGCACGATGAACCGGGTGCCCTCGGCGATGGCCTGCGACACCTCGGCGAAGATCTCCTCGAGCCGCGCCTGCAGCGCCGCGGCACCACCGGAGACGTCGTACAGGCCGCGCACGACGTGGGTCGCGTAGCCGGGCAGGTCGCCGTCCGCGTTGATGTGGACGATCTTGGCCAGGGCGTCGTTGTCGATCACCGGGAACGGCAGCACCACCTGGCGGGCGTGCGCCGGGCTGGCGGTCAGCGCGTTGCCCTCGGGGCCGATGACCGTGCCGAGGGAGGTGACGAGCTCCTCGCGGATCGCGTCGAGCGGCGGGTTCGTCACCTGCGCGAACAGCTGGGTGAAGTAGTCGAAGATCAGCCGCGGGCGGTCGGACAGGACGGCGATGGGCGTGTCGGTGCCCATCGAGCCGAGCGCCTCCGCGCCGCTGCGGGCCATCGGCGACAGGAGGATCTTGAGCTCCTCCTGCGTGTAGCCGAAGGTCTGCTGGCGCCGGGCGACGGAGGCCGCCGTGTGCACGATGTGCTCGCGCTCGGGCAGGTCGTCGAGGTGGATGAGGCCCGCGTGCAGCCACTCCTCGTAGGGCTGCTGCGCCGCGAGGGAGGACTTGATCTCGTCGTCGGACACGATCCGGCCGTGCTCGGTGTCGACGAGGAACATCCGGCCCGGCTGCAACCGGCCCTTGCGGACCACCCGGCTCGGGTCGAGGTCGAGGACGCCGGCCTCGGACGCCAGCACCACGAGGCCGTCGTCTGTGACGGAGTAGCGACCGGGCCGCAGGCCGTTGCGGTCGAGCACGGCGCCGATGAGCGAGCCGTCGGTGAACGTCACCGCCGCGGGTCCGTCCCATGGCTCCATGAAGGTCGAGTGGAACTCGTAGAACGCCCGTCGGGCCGGGTCCATCTCCTCGTGGTTCTCCCAGGCCTCCGGGATCATCATGAGGACGGCGTGCGGCAGCGACCGGCCGCCGAGGTGGAGCAGCTCCAGCACCTCGTCGAACGACGCGGAGTCCGAGGCCCCGGGGGTGCAGATCGGGAACAGGCGGTTCAGGTCGCCGGGGATGACGTCGGAGACGAGCTGGCTCTCGCGGGCCCGCATCCAGTTCCGGTTGCCCTTGACGGTGTTGATCTCGCCGTTGTGCGCGATCAGCCGGTAGGGGTGGGCCAGCGGCCAGGACGGGAAGGTGTTGGTCGAGAACCGGGAGTGCACCAGGGCCAGCTGGGTCTCGAACCGGCGGTCGGACAGGTCCGGGAAGAACGGCTCGAGCTGCCCGGTCGTGAGCATGCCCTTGTAGACGATCGTGCGGCACGACAGCGACGGGAAGTAGACCTCGGTCTCGCGCTCGGCCCGCTTGCGCAGGCAGAAGGCGAGGCGGTCCAGCCCGAGTCCCACCATGCGTCCGACGGCGGCGCTGACGAACAGCTGCCGGAAGTGCGGCATGCAGTCGCGGGCGACCTGGCCCACGAGCTCGGCCGAGATCGGCACGTCGCGCCAGCCGAGGACGTTGAGGCCCTCCTCGCGGGCGATCTGCTCGATCCGCTCGACGGCGGCGGCGCGCTCGGCCTCGTCCTGGGGCAGGAAGGCGGTGCCCACGGCATACGCCCCGCCGACGGGGAGGTCGAAGTCGACCACGGCCCGGAAGAAGGCGTCCGGGACCTGCGTGAGGATGCCGGCGCCGTCACCCACGAGCGGGTCGGCGCCGGTGGCGCCCCGGTGCTCGAGGTTGCGCAGGGCGGTCAGGGCGTGGTCGACGATGTCGTGACCTGCACTGCCCCGCATCGTCGCCACGAGCGCGACGCCACAGGCGTCGTGCTCGAACTCACGGCGGTAGAGCCCGGTGTCGGCGGGCTGGGCGGAGAAGCGCGTGTCGGACACGGGCGGGTCACCGTCCTCGGGGGTCGTAGGGCGTGTGCACAACCCTCGCAAGGGCGCACGGGGCACGCGCGTGGACGGCCTTGGCCACGGCGCAAGCAGGATAGCCCGCGTGCTCGCCGTTCCGCTATGTGAGCCGTCTCATTCCGTATGGTGAGACGTCACCCTGCGTTCACCGTGGACGTCGCCGTCCCCGTCGGCCCCCGACGGCTGGTCCGCGGCGTCCTGCGCCGAGGCGGGCACGGGCTGCCCCGCCAGCTCCCCCGAACCGTCGCCGGTGGGCGTCGAGGAGGCTCCGCCGGGCAGGGCCACGGGGCGGGTCCTGTTGGCCCAGACGATGGCCAGGCCGAGGAGGAAGACGAGGATGCTCGTCCAGACGTTGACGCGCTGGCCCAGGATCCTGTGGGCCTCGTCGGAGCGCATCAGCTCGACCACGATGCGGCCGATCGGGTAACCGGCGACGTAGAGGCCGAAGAGCTGGCCCCGGCGCAGGCGGAACCGGCGGTCGACGACCACGAGCACGAGCGCGAGGACGAGGCAGAACAGCGACTCGTAGAGGAACGTGGGGTGGAAGTAGCCGAGGACCGTGCTCGAGCTGCCGGGGCAGGTCGTGGCGTGCCCGGCCGCCTGGTCCCAGCAGTGGATCTCCAGCTTCCACGGGACGTCGGTGCGACGGCCGTAGAGCTCGTTGTTGAACCAGTTGCCCCACCGGCCGAGCGCCTGCGCGACGGCCACGCCGGGCACGGCCGCGTCGGCGAAGTCCATCAGGGGGACGCCGTGGCGCCGGGCGCCGATCCAGGCGCCCAGGGTGCCCAGCGCGATGGCGCCCCAGATGCCGAGGCCGCCCTGCCAGATGAAGAACGCGTGGATGGGGTGGCCGCCCTCGCCGAAGTACGGGTCGGGCGTGGTGATGACGTGGTAGAGCCGTCCGCCGACGATGCCGAACGGCACCGCCCAGGCCGAGATGTCGACGGCCTTCTCGACCGCGTGGCCCCGGTCGCGCAGGCGACGACCGGTGACCCACACCGCGACGGCGATCCCCGCGAGGATGCACAGGGCGTACGCGCGGATCGGCACCGGCCCGAGGTGCCACACCCCCGACGACGGGCTCGGGATGCTCGCCGGCACCCCCGCGGGCAGCGCAGCCACCAGGGCGGTCGTCACTTGGTCGCGGCCTTCACCTTGTCGGCGAACGCCTGCTGGGTCAGCCCGGTCAGGTCGAGGGTCTTGCCGTCGAGCTTGACCGTCGGGGTGCCGTTGACGCCGTCCTTCTCGGACTGGGTCTGCACCGACTCCACCCACTGGTTGTGCACCTTGTCGGCGTAGCACTTCTCCCACGAGGTCATCGCCGCCCCCGTGATGCCGGCCTTGGTGGCGAAGTCCTTGAGGGCGGCGTCGCTGTAGCCGGCGCCCTCCTGCGCGGGCTGACCCTGGAAGGTCGCGGCGTGGTACTGGAGGAACTTGTCGTCGTCGGCCGCGCAGGCTGCGGCGTTGGCGGCGCGGTTGGAGGAGTCGTTGCTGAGGTTGTTGTCCAGGAAGGACAGCGGGTGCGCGATGAGCTTGACCTGGTTCGCCTGGACCATGTCCTTGATCTGCAGGCCGAAGATCTCCTCGAAGCGGGCGCACACCGGGCACTGGAAGTCCTCGTAGAGGTCCAGGGTCGGGACGTTCGCGGGGGCGCCGGGGTTCACCACGATGCCGGCGCCCATGGCGGCGACGTTCTTCGGCAGGGCCGAGCCGCCCGCGGTGGTCGCGGCCTTCTTGTCCGACTTGCCGAGCGTGATGGCGGTGACGACGCCCGCGACCACGAGGAGCACGACGACCACGGCGACGACGACCTTGGCCGTGCTGTTGCTCCTCGGCGCGGCAGCGGCCGCCTTGTCCTTGCGACTGGCTGCCTTGCGGTCGGCCGTGGCCTTGCTCATGCCGGGTGTCCTTCTCGGTCGAGGGTCTCGTCGGGGTCGGCCGCGGCGGCGTGGTGCGGGAACAGCCAGCCGTCGAGCGCGAGGGCCGTCCGGGGGCGGACGACCAGCCACGCCGCGCAGGCCAGCAGCCCGATGTCGCGCGCGATCTCCTGGGGGTACTGCGTCTGGGAGGCCCCGATGGTTCCCCCCTTGCCGAAACAGCCGCAGTCGATGGACAGGCCACGCGCCCACGCCGAGGAGATCCCGGCGATGAACACGACCATGAGGAACCCGCCCACCACGGCCGAGCCGCGCGTCAGCAGGCCCACCACGAGCAGCAGTCCCAGGGCGATCTCGAGCACCGGCAGGGCGTACCCGACGTAGCCGGCCACGTCGTACGGCAGCAGCTGGTAGGCCCGGACGGACCGGGCGGAGGTCTCGAGGTGGCCCACCTTGAGACCGCCCGCGACCACCAGCACCGCACCGAGCACCACGCGGGCCACCAGCCCCACCCAGTCGCGCCACGTGCGTGCCGTCATGTCAGCGCCCGCTCCGCACGCCCTCGGCGAGCTCGCCGACGAGCGACCGCAGTGCCTCGATGCCGGACTGCTCGTCGGGTGCGTCCGTGAGGCACCGCACCAGGGCGGAGCCCACGATGACCCCGTCCGCGTATGCCGCGACCTCCGCCGCCTGCGCGCCGCCGGAGACGCCGAGCCCGACGCACACGGGCTTGTCGGTCACGGCCTTGGTCCGCTCGACGACCACGCGGGCCGCGTCACCCATGGCGGTGCGGGCGCCGGTGACGCCCATGTGCGAGACGGCGTAGACGAAGCCGCGGCACTGCGCGGTGACGGCCGCGATCCGCTCCTCGGTGGAGCTGGGGGCGACCAGGAAGACGCGGTCGAGGCCCGTCTCGTCGCTCGCCGCGATCCACTCGCCCGCCTCGTCCGGGATGAGGTCTGGGGTGATCATGCCGGCGCCACCGGCGGCCGCGAGGTCGTGGGCGAAGCGTCGCGGGCCGTGCTTGAGCACGAGGTTCCAGTAGGACATCACGAGCGGGGGCGCCCCGGCGTC
The DNA here is from genome assembly GCF_031456495.1 of Phycicoccus sp. 3266. Lineage (NCBI taxonomy): Bacteria > Bacillati > Actinomycetota > Actinomycetes > Micrococcales > Intrasporangiaceae > Phycicoccus > Phycicoccus sp. 3266. The sequence continues at coordinate 691,381 of NZ_JAVDUW010000003.1, forward strand.
GCGCACCGCGCGGGTCGCCGTGAAGACGTCGCGGACGTGGACCCCGTGCTTGAGGGCCTGGTCGGCGGCATACGCGATGGTGGGGCCGTCCATGAGCGGGTCGCTGTAGGGGATGCCCACCTCGACGATGTCGACGCCGGCCTCGACCATCGCCACCATGGCGGCGACGGAGCCCTCGACCGAGGGGAAGCCGACGGGCAGGTACCCGACGAGGGCGGCCCGGTTCTCCTCGCGGCAGCGGGCCAGGACCCCGCCCACCCCGATGTCGGTCGTCGTGCTCACAGCTGGGTCCTCCCGTCGCCCTCGGCGCGCGGCTCGTCGGCCGTGCCGCTCGGGACCGCGTCGCCGTCGATGAGGCCGAAGTATTCCGCGGCCGTGTGCATGTCCTTGTCGCCGCGGCCCGAGAGGTTGACGAGCAGCACGGCGTCGGGGCCGAGCTCGCGGCCGACCTCGATGGCGCCGGCGAGGGCGTGCGCCGACTCGATCGCCGGGATGATCCCCTCGGTGCGGCAGAGCAGCTCGAAGGCGCGCATGGCCTGCTCGTCGGTGGCGTACCGGTACTCGGCGCGGCCGGTGTCCCGCAGCCAGGCGTGCTCGGGGCCCACGCTCGGGTAGTCGAGCCCGGCCGAGATCGAGTGGGACTCCAGCGTCTGGCCGTCGTCGTCCTGCATCAGGTAGCTGAACGTGCCGTGCAGGACGCCGGGCGAGCTGGCGGCGAAGCGGGCCGCGTGCCGACCGCCCGCGATGCCCTCCCCCCCGGCTTCGATGCCGATGAGGCGCACGTCGGTGTCGTCGAGGAAGCGGTGGAAGATGCCCATGGCGTTCGAGCCGCCGCCGACGCAGGCGAGCACGGCGTCGGGCAGCCGGCCCACGCTGTCGAGCACCTGGGCCCGCGCCTCGACGCCGATGATGCGGTGGAAGTCGCGCACCATCTCGGGGAACGGGTGCGGGCCGGTCACGGTCCCGAGGATGTAGTGGGTGTGACCGACGTTGGTCACCCAGTCGCGCATGGCCTCGTTGATGGCGTCCTTGAGGGTGGCGCTGCCGGTGTCGACCGCGTGGACCTCGGCCCCCAGCATCCGCATGCGGGCGACGTTGAGCGCCTGCCGCTCGGTGTCGACCTTGCCCATGTAGATGACGCACTCGAGCCCCATGAGCGCGGCGGCCGTGGCCGTGGCGACGCCGTGCTGACCGGCGCCGGTCTCGGCGATGACGCGGCTCTTGCCCATCCGCACGGTGAGCAGGGCCTGGGCCAGGACGTTGTTGATCTTGTGCGAACCGGTGTGGTTGAGGTCCTCGCGCTTGAGGATGACCCGGGCACCGCCGGCGTGCTCGGCGAACCGCGGCACCTCGGTGATGATGCTGGGGCGACCGGTGTACGTGCGGTGCAGCCGCTCGAGCTCGCCGAGGAAGCCGGGGTCGACCATGGCCTTGCGACGGGCCTCGTCGAGCTCCTCCAGGGCGGGGATGAGCGCCTCGGGGACGTACCGGCCGCCGAAGTCGCCGAAGCGGCCCGGCCGCAGCACGGGGTGGGGTGTCAGGTCGGTCACAGCGGGTCTCCTCCGTGGCGGGTCACGCCGGCGCGCCCGCGGTGATGATGTCGTGCGCGGCCCGGCGCGGGTCGGCTCCGCGGACCAGCGCCTCCCCGACGAGGACGGCGTCGGCTCCCTCGGCGGCGTAGCGGGCCGCGTCCCGGGGGCCGGAGACGCCGGACTCCGCGACCCTGACCACACCGTCCGGGACGAGCCCGGCGAGGCGGCCGAAGGTGTCGGGGTCGACGTCCAGGGTCTTGAGGTTGCGGGCGTTGACGCCCACGACGCTGGCGCCGGCGTCGAGCGCGCGCCGGGTCTCGTCCGCGTCGTGGACCTCCACGAGGGCGGTCATGCCGAGATCGCGGGCCAGCGCCTGCATCCGCACCAGGTCGGCCTGCTCCAGGGCGGCCACGATGAGCAGGATGATGTCCGCCCCGTGCGCGCGGGCCTCGAACAGCTGGTAGTCCTCGACCATGAAGTCCTTGCGCAGCACGGGGATCCGCACGGCTGCCCGGACCGCGTCGAGGTCGGCCAGCGACCCGCCGAAGCGGCGCTGCTCGGTCAGGACGCTCACCGCGGTCGCGCCACCAGCCTCGTAGTCCGCGGCCAGCGCGGCCGGGTCGGCGATGGTGGCGAGCTCGCCCTTGCTCGGGCTGGACCGCTTGACCTCCGCGATGAGCGACAGGCCGGGCCGGCGCAGAGCCGACTCGGCGTCGAGGGCGGCGGGGACGTCGGAGGCGAGGCGCTCGACGACCTCCCGGGGTGTCGCGGCCACGCGTGCCGCGAGGTCCTCGCGCACGCCGGCGACGATCGCATCGAGGACGGTGGCCATGGACGACAGGCTAACCAGCGGGGCTGGGCGGACGGCGTCAGGGTCGCAGAACGGACAGGGCGGGCAGCATGCGCAGCACCCCGAACGCGAGCAGGCCGAGGGCCCAGACCGGGCCGGCCACCGACAGCCGCGCCGCCCAGGCGGGCCGGCGACCGCGCGCGGCCGCCGCCAGCCACGAGACGTAGGCCACGGCGACGAGGAACGCCGTGCCCACGGCATACGCGTTGCTGGACAGAGCCGCGGCGAGGTGCCCGGTGAGCAGGTCCTGGGTCGCCCGCAGGCCGCCGCACGCCGGGCACGGCACCCCGGTGACCAGCAGGAAGGGGCACACGCCCCACGAGCCGGGCTGGTGCGGGTCGCGCAGCAGCAGGGCGGCCGCGAGGGCCGCTCCCCCGGCGCCCACCAGCAGCGGGGCCCGCACGCCGGCGGGCGCCACGCTGCGGGTGGCGACGCTCACGGGGTCAGTGGATGCCGAGCTCGGGCTTGGTGGTGTCGGGCGAGTCGGGGCCGACGACCGTCTTCGCGCCGTAGCCGGCCATGGAGAGGACCTTGCCCGCGACGGCGCCGACGAGGCAGATCACGATGCCCACGACGAACAGCGCGACGTTGGCGATGGCGACGGCCACGGACGCCAGGGCGCTCCCGACGAGGATGACGCCCACCCCGGTCCAGGCGGCGATGCTGTGGCCGTGGTCTTCGTGGACTTCTTCTGCCATGGGGCTCGGGCTCCTGGAGGTCGTGGTGCTGCTGGGTACTGGTGCCATTGTGTCAGGTGGTCCGGGTGTCGTCGCGCGCCGTCGGGTCCTCGCCGGCGTCCAGGCGGTCCCAGTCGGTGCCCACGCGCTGGCCGCGGGGTCCTGCCGTGGTGGTCGGCGTCTCGTACCGCGCGCCGAGGCCGCGCCAGCCCGGTGCACCGACCCACCCGCCGACCGCTGCCACGAGCAGCAGCACGCAGGCCACGAGGTCGACCCACGGCCACGCCGTCGCGGTCGAGTGGGTCTCGAGCGTGCCGGTGCGGCCGGCGCTGCGGGCGGCCACGGACCCCAGGGCCCCCGACGGGTCGAACGCGACCTGCGCCACCACGAACCCCTCGGCGATGGCCGCCAGCGCGACCACCGCGAGGGTGATCCGCCGCAGGACCGGCCCGCTGGTGGTGCTGGCGACGGCTGCCGCGAGGGCGACCAGCGCCAGGGCGACGACGCCCGAGGCGACCTCGGTGCCGGTGGCGTCGATGCGGCTGGCGCCGAGGACCGCGTCGTCGACGGTGCCGGACACCCAGGTGCGGCCGCCGCTGGCGAGCAGGACGAGGGACGCGACGAGGGCCAGCAGGACGACGAAGGGCTTGCCCGTGGGGCGCAGCCGCCTCATCGGACGGTCCGCAGGGCCGAGGCGGTGGCGACCGCGCGCAGGGCGGCGGCCGCCTTGTTGACCGTCTCCTCGTACTCCGTGGTGGGCACGGAGTCGGCGACGATGCCCGCTCCCGCCTGGACGTGCGCGGTGCCGTCCTTGACGAGGGCGGTCCGGATCGCGATGGCCATGTCGAGGTCTCCGTGGAAGTCGAGGTAGCCGACGACGCCGCCGTAGACGCCGCGCCGGCTGGGTTCGTAGTGCTCGATGAGGCTGAGGGCGCGCGGCTTCGGGGCGCCGGACAGCGTGCCGGCCGGGAACGTCGCCCGCAGGACGTCGTATGCCGTGCAGCCGGGCCGGATGTCCCCCACCACCGTGGACTCGAGGTGCGTCACGTGCGAGTAGCGGCGGACGTTCATGAACTCGACGACGTCGACCGTCCCCGGCTCGCAGACCCGCTGGAGGTCGTTGCGCCCGAGGTCGACGAGCATGACGTGCTCGGACCGCTCCTTGGGGTCGGCGAGCAGGTCCTCGGCGAGCGCGAGGTCCTCCTCCGGCGTCTTGCCGCGGGGCCGGGACCCGGCGATGGGGTGGGTGATGGCGCGGCGGCCGGTCACCTTGACGAGGGCCTCGGGCGAGGACCCGACGACGTCGTACGAGCCGCCGTCGGGGTGCGGCAGCCGCAGCAGGTACATGTACGGGCTGGGGTTGTTGGTGCGCAGCGCGCGGTACACGTCGAGCGCGTCGGCCGGGCAGGGCGTGGAGAACCGCTGGGACAGGACCACCTGGAACACCTCGCCGGCGCGGATGTCCTCCTTGGCGTCCTGGACCATCTGCTCGAAGTACGTCTGGGTGGTGTTGCTGGTGACGCCCTGCCGCGCGCGCTCGAAGGCGTCCCGGTCGACGGTCGCGACGGTGGACGGGGCCGCGGCGGCCAGGTCGGCGGTCATCGCGTCGAGCCGGTCGACCGCGTCGGCCCACGCCTGCTCGACCCGCTCGTCAGTCGCGTCGTAGTTGACGGCGTTCGCCACGAGCAGCAGCGACCCGTCGGCGTGGTCGAGCACGGCCAGGTCGGTGGCGAGCATCATCGCCAGCTCGGGCACGTGGAGGACGTCGGGGTTGGTGTCGGGGACCTTCTCCCAGCGGCGGACGGCGTCGTAGGTGATGGCCCCGACCATGCCGCCGGTGAGCGGGGGCAGTCCCTCGACCGGCTCGGTCGCGAGCGCTGCCACGGTGTCCCGCAGCGCCTCGAGCGGGTTGCCGTCGGTGGGCACTCCGACGGGTGGCTCGCCCAGCCACAGGGCCTCGCCGCCGCGCTCGGTCAGCGTGGCGCGGCTCGCGGCGCCCACGATCGAGTACCTCGACCAGACCCCACCGTGCTCGGCGGACTCGAGCAGGAAGGTGCCCGGCCGGTTCTTGGCGAGCTTGCGGTAGACCCCGACCGGGGTCTCGGCATCGGCCATGAGGCGGCGCACCACCGGGATCACGCGCCGGTCCTGGGCGAGCACCGAGAAGGTCTCCAGGCTCGGCCAGGTGGCACCGAACGCGAGGTCCGGGGTGACGTCACTCACCGGCATACGGCCTCGCCCCGAGGTCGCCCTCGTCGAAGCAGGTGCGCGCGCCGGTGTGGCAGGCGGCGCCGACCTGGTCGACCCGCACGAGGAGCGCGTCGCCGTCGCAGTCGAGCGCCACCGACTGGACCCGCTGGTGGTGGCCGCTCGTGTCCCCCTTGCGCCAGTACTCCTCGCGGCTGCGCGACCAGAAGGTCACGCGGCCCTCGGTGAGGGTCCGGCGCAGCGCCTCGTCGTCCATCCAGCCGAGCATCAGCACCTCGCCGGTGTCGTGCTGCTGGACGACCGCGGCGACCAGGCCGTGGGCGTCGCGCTTGAGGCGGTCGGCGATGGCGGGGTCGAGGGCGGCAGGTGGAGTCACCCCGCCATTGTGCCGGGTCGGCCGGTGGCTCCCGACGCCGCACCGCGGTGCGGACCGGTCCCTACGGCAGCGTTGACGCGGGGACGAGGGTGAGCTCGTTGCCGTCGGGATCGGCGAGGACCAGGCGGCCGTCCGGCCCGGGCGCGGTGTCCCGTGCCGTGGCACCGAGGGACACGAGGCGCTGGACTGCCGCGGCGAGGTCGCTGTCGGGGGCGACCAGCTCGAGGTGCTGGCGGTTCCGGCCCACCTTGGGGTCGACCGGCGGGCCGCCCCAGGAGATGTTGGTGCTGCCGCCGCGGGCGCGGATCGAGGTCTCCTCGTCCTGGTCCCACACCAGCGGCCAGCCGAGGGCCGCGCTCCAGAACTGCCCCACCGCACGCGTGCCGTCGCACGTCACCTCGGCCAGGAAGCCGCACTCGGCAAGGAACCGGTTGCCGGGCTCGAGGACGCAGAAGTCGTTGCCCTCCGGGTCCTCCAGCACGACATGGCCCTCCTCCGGGAGCTGGCCGACGTCGAGGTGACGGGCCCCGAGCCCCAGCGCCCGCTCGACGACCGAGGACTGGTCGGCGTCGGACGTGCTCGTGAGGTGCAGGTGCAGCCGGTTGCGCACGACCTTGGGCGCCTGCGCGGGCTCGAACCGCAGCCGGAAGCCGGTCGGCTCGGTCGGGACCAGCTCGACGCCGTCGTCGGCTGCCGATTCGCCGGCGGTCCGGTCCTGGTCCCAGCCGAGCAGCGCGCCCCAGAAGCGGCCCAGCGCGGCCGGGTCCTCTGCGTCGAAGCACAGCGCCCGCAGCTCGGTGGCCATGGTGGTCCCCTCTCCCTCGCCCTGCCGACGGTGCGGCGCAGGCCCGTCCGACGACGCTAGGTGGCCCGCGCCCGCCGGGGCAACGAGTTTTGCCGTCCGTGGGTAGCGTGGCGACGCATGCGGGTGTGGGTGAGCGGTTCGGAGGGCAGGCTCGGCGCGGAGGTGTGCCGGCAGCTGCCGGCCGCCGGCCACGAGGTGGTGGGGGCTGACGTCGACGGCGCGTCGTCGGCGAGGGTCGACCTCCTCGACCCCGCGGCGGTGGCCCGCTCCCTGGCCGGCTGCGACGCGGTCGTCCACTGTGCCGGCATACCGAGCCCCGAGGACGTGGACCCGATCGACCTCGTGCGGACGAACGCCCTGACGACGTTCACGGCGCTCGAGCAGGCCTGGGCCGCGGGGATCCGCACGGCCGTCCTCGCCTCCAGCGGGGCCATCTACGGGACCGCGTTCTCCCCCGAGCCGCTCACCCAGCCCTACGTCCCGGTCGACGAGGACAGCCCGCTGCAGTACCTCGACCCGTACGCCCTCACCAAGGACCTGCTCGAGCGGATGGGGCAGATGTACGCGCGCCGGGGCATGACCGTGACCGCCCTGCGGTTGCACTGGATCCTGTCGCGGCAGGAGGTGCTCGACCTCGTCGACGAGGTGCCGGAGGCGGAGGGGGCGCGGAACCTGTGGGGGTACGTCGACCTCGCGGACGCGGCCCGCGCCTGCCTGCTCGCCCTCGACCCGCGGCCGGAGCACTCGGGCTACGAGGCGGTCCTCGTCGCCTCGGACGAGACGCGGGTCAGGCGGCCGGTCGAGGAGCTGCTGCGCGAGCACTTCCCGGACACCGAGGTCCGTGCGCCGCTGACCGGGACGGCCGGGGCGTTCGACTGCTCGCGGGCCGAGCGGGTGCTCGGGTGGCGACCGACGTCCCGGTGGCGGGAGCCGGACCGGGCGTAGACCGGGCGTCCGCAGTCACAGCCGGTCACCGCGCACCTGGCCGGTCGATCGAGGCCCTAGTCCGCCGCCGGCTTCGGGGCGATCAGCTGGACGAGGTTGCCGCAGGTGTCGTCGAGCACCGCGACCACGGCCGGGCCGATGTCGGTCGGCGGCTGCGTGAACCGCACCCCCAGCCCGGTGAGCCGCTCGTGCTCGGCGGCCATGTCCTCGACGGCGAACTGCACCGCCGGTATGCCGTCGGCGACCAGCGCCGCGCGGTAGGGCCCGACCGCAGGGTGGCCCGAGGGCTCGAGCAGCAGCTCCGGTCCGTCGGGGTCCTCCGACGAGACCACGGTGAGCCAGGAGTCCTCGCCGAGCGGGATGTCGTGGCGCAGGGTGAAGCCGAGCCTCGAGGTGTAGAAGTCGAGAGCGGCCCGCTGGTCGTCGACGTGGATGCTGGTCAGGCGGATCCTCATGGCGTGTCCTTCGGCTGGTGGGTGGTGTGGGCGTCGTCGTCGAAGACGTTCCAGCAGATGGGGCTGCGGGCTCGCTGGTCCTCCAGGACGAGCTCGCGGACGGCGTCCGGCAGCCGGTCGCGCTGCCACTGCCGCTCGGCCGCCGCAGCCCGGTCGCCGGCGGCACGGGTGGTGGCCGGGTCTGCGTCAGCCCGGTCCGTGCCGGCCGACTCGGCAGCGGCCCGGGCGGCCCTGATCGCGTAGGCCGCGGCGCCGAGGTCGTGCGCGGCGACGTGGGCGACGGCCACGGCCTGGCCCGCGGACAGGGCGGCGAAGCGTGCGGGGTCCGGCAGGCCGCGGCCCGCGGCGTTCGCCTGGAACGCCATGTCGTGCGCCACCGTCATCCGCACCTCACCCCGGATCCACGCCCGGCCGGTCTCGATGGCCTCGCGCGGGCGGTCGTCGTCCGGGCTCTCCCTCTCGAACAGCGGCAGGACGTGCTCGGCGCACTGCAGGGCCCACTCGGCCAGCAGGTGGTGGTGCTCGTCGGTGAGCGTCCCTCCCCGGCGGATCGTGACGAGCCGCGGGTCGCGCTCCTTCGGCAGGATCGGCACGCCGCCCTTCCTACCACCCGGCGCGGACACGGTGGGCACGCTCGACGCCGCCCGGCCGGCCAGCCACCCAGTCGCCGGGCAGGCGCCACGTCCCGGGCTCTGGTTGGCTCGACGCATGATCTTCGAGGGGTTCGAGGAGTGGGAGCACGAGCTCCCGACGGGGGTCCGGTTGCACGGCCGGTCCGGGGGCGAGGGGCCCGCGGTGGTGCTTCTGCACGGGCACCCGCGCGCCCACACCACCTGGCACCGCGTGGCACCCACGTTGGCCGGCGCCGGGTTCACGGTCGTCTGCCCGGACCTGCGCGGCTACGGCCGATCGTCCACGCCGGAGCCGGACGCCGACCACGAGGTGTATGCCGACCGGGCCATGGCCGCCGACGTCGTCGCCCTGGTGGAGGCGCTGGGCCACGACGGGTTCGCCGTCGTGGGTCACGACCGCGGCCAGGGCGTCGCCTACCGGTGCGCGCTGGACCACCCGGGAGAGGTGCGGGCGCTCGGGGTGCTGGACGGCGTCCCGATGGCGGAGGCGGTCGAGCGGGCCGACGCGCGGTTCGCCACGGAGTGGTGGCACTGGTTCTTCTTCGCCGGCTCCCCGCACGCCGAGCGGGTCATCACCGCCGACCCCGACGCCTGGTACGGCCTCGACGCCGCGAAGGAGGAGGCGATGGGGGCCGAGAGCTTCGCCTACGTCTGCGCCGCGCTGCACGACCCCGCCACGGTGCGGGCCATGCTCGAGGACTACCGGGCGGGCCTGTCCGTCGACGCCGCGCACGACCGGGCCGACCGCGAGCGCGGGCACCGCATCACCTGCCCGACGCTGGTCGCCTGGTCGGTGCACGACGACATGGAGCACCTCTACGGCGACCCGTCCGAGATCTGGCGGGGCTGGGTCGACGCCCCGGTGGAGACGGCCCGCATCGACAGCGGCCACCACATGGCCGAGGAGAACCCCGAGCAGCTCGCCGGCGTGCTGGCCGACTTCCTGTCGCGGCGGCTCTGACGACCGGGGGCGCGGGGACCTCCCGTCCCGGCGGCCCGGACCCTCAGAGCTGCAGGATGCGGGCCGAGACCTCGTAGGCGGCGGCGACGCCCTTCGGGTCGTGGAGACCGGCGGGGTCGTCGAGGGCCGTCTGCGCGTGCCGGCGCACGGCCGCCCCGGGGTCGGGGGCGACGAGGTCCTCGCACAGCCCCGCGACGACGAGGTGGGCGTCGTGCTCGTGCAGTCCCTCCACCGCCAAGCCGTTGTACAGCAGCGTCGCCGCCTCCTCGAAGACCTCGCGCGCCATCTCGGGGTCCACCTCGGGGCGCTCCCGCGCGACCCTCTCGGCGGTGGCCAGCAGCTGGTCGAACGGCGGCTCGAACTGGGGCGACGGCATACCGCCAGCGTCGCAAGCGGTGGCTCGCGGCGGCAACAGGATTGCGGCCTCGGCGCCCTCGGCGCACTCGGCGGCGTCGGGCACCTCACACGGCCCTCAGGCGCCCTCGGTGCCGCCCGAGGTCCGGGTGAAGGTGAGGTGGGTGACGCCGCTGGGCGAGGACACGGTCTCGACGGCATACCCCTCCTCTATGCCCTCGAGGCCGTCCCAGAGGCGCACGCCGCGCCCGAGGACGATCGGCACCTGCACGAGGTGCATGCGGTCGACGAGCCCGGCGGCGAGGAAGTCGCGGACCACGCTGGGGCCACCGCCGATCCGGACGTCGAGCCCGCCGGCGGCCTCCCGCGCCACCGCGAGCGCCTCGGCGGGGCTGGCGTCGAGGAAGTGGAAGGTGGTCCCACCCTCCATCTCCATCGGGGGTCGGGGGTGGTGGGTCAGGACGAACGTCGGCGTGTGGAAGGGCGGGTTGGGTCCCCACCAACCGCGCCAGTCCGCGTCGTCCTGCCAGCCGGGCGGCCCGAACTTGTTCGCGCCCATGATCTCCGCGCCGATCCCGTGCTCGTGCCGCTGGGCCATCGCGTTGTCGACGCCGTCGCTGCCGGCCGGGTCCCACATGCGGGTGGCCATCATCCACCGGTGCAGGCGCTGGCCGGCGTGGCCGAACGGCGCCTCGAGGGACTGCGGCTCCCCCGTGGCGAAGCCGTCGAGCGAGATCGAGAAGTTCTGGATCCGGGTGAGGGACATGGGCACGCTCCTGCCTGGGTGGTGGCGCCAGTCTGCCGCGCGCGGCCGACAGCGGTCTGCAGGATGGACCCGGCCCCGACCCGGTCCTCATCGGTCGGGCGGACGTGGCGCGCCGATGTGCCGGTCGGGTACCCCTCGAGCGGGCGGACCGCGTACGCTGGGACCTGCGTCCCGCCGCACGGCGGAGGCGCTCCAGCGACACGGGCCCAGCCCCTCCCCTGCCGCGCGGCCGCACCGGTCCGGTGCGTCGTGCCGTCGGCGGGCAGGCGAGCCGCCCCGCGCTCGGTGCCCCGGCACCGTCCTCGGCCCGTGCCGTGTCCGACCAGGAGAAGGAACCCGCTTGGCACAGCGAGCTCCGCGCCGTCCCGGCGCGTCGCGTCCCACGTCCCGCGACGGACGACGTCCGCGCACCCGGGACGAGGAGGGCATCCTCCCCGTCCTCGCCAAGGCCGTCCGCCAGGTGGAGGCGGCCGCCCAGCGCGGCCCCGTGCGCCCCGGCGCCCGCACGGCATACCAGGTCGTCGCCCTGCTCGTGCGCGAGGAGCGCGCCCGCGTGAAGACCGACCCGGAGGTCTCGGAGGCGGAGCGCTCCGCCGTCCTGACCCGGCTCGACGGCATCGCCACGATCCTCGCCAAGACCGCCGCCCGCGACACGTCCCTCCTGGCCCTGCTGGCCGAGGACGCCACCATCTCCTCCGCGGCTCTGAGCCTCAAGGAGGACATGCTCCGCGCGGCCGGCCGGGAGGTCGAGCCCGAGGAGGAGCCCGAGCCGGACGAGGTCGCCGAGGTGCCCGCCGCACCCCAGCGGCTCGTGCCGCCGACCGTGCTCGCGCGCCAGCTGGCGAACCCGTTCCTGGCCCCCGACTACTCCGCCGTTCCCCCGCGCCCCACGACCAACCGGCTGGGCGGCTGGGAGCTGCTGACGCCGCTGTTCCGTGCGTTCGAGAGCGGCGGGGACGCCACCTGTATGCCGTTGCCCGAGGACCCGGAGCTGCCGATGGGCATGCGCGGGCTGCACCTCATGCGGCACCAGGCCCAGCTCGTGGCGGCCGCGGCGGAGGGTCACCGGACCTTCCTGCTGGCCGACGAGCCCGGCCTGGGGAAGACGGCGCAGGCGCTGCTCGCCGCGGAGGCCGCCGACGCGTTCCCCCTGCTGGTCGCCGTCCCGAACGTCGTCAAGGCGAACTGGGCCCGTGAGGCCGAGCTGTGGACCCCGCGCCGGACCTCGACCGTCGTGCACGGCAACGGCGAGACGGTCGACGGGTTCGCCGACATCGTCATCGTCAACTACGAGATCCTCGACCGGCACGTCGGCTGGCTCGGCGAGCACGGCTTCCAGGGCATGGTCGTCGACGAGGCCCACTTCATCAAGAACAAGACCTCGCAGCGCTCGCGCCACGTCCTCGAGCTCTCCGAGCGCATCCGCTCGCGCCGCCTCAACCCGCTGCTCATGGCCCTCACCGGCACGCCGCTCATCAACGACATCGAGGACTTCCGCGCGATCTGGCAGTTCCTCGGCTGGATCGACGACACCAAGCCGCGGATGGCGCTCATGGCCGCCTTGGAGGAGAACGGCCTCACCCCGGCCGACCACGGCTTCTACAAGGCCGCCCGGACCAGCGTCATCGACCTCGGCATCGTCCGCCGGCGCAAGGTCGACGTCGCCGCCGACATCCCGTCCCGCAGGATCGCCGACCTGCCGGTCGAGCTCGACGACGAGGCCGGGCGCTCGATCCGCGCGGCCGAGCAGGAGCTCGCGCGGCGGCTGGTCGCGCGGTACGACTCCGCCCTCGCGACGCGCAAGGTCTCGGTCGTCGTCGACGGCATCGACCACGACCTGGTCCGGCGGGTCGCCGAGTGGGAGCGCGAGGACGGCGGGTCTGACAAGACCGGCGACAACGTCTTCACGGTCATGCGCCGCATCGGCCAGGCCAAGGCCGGCCTGGCCGCTGACTACGCCGCCCAGCTGGCGCGCAACGTCGGCAAGGTCGTGTTCTTCGCCAAGCACATCGACGTCATGGACGAGGCGGAGCAGACCTTCGCCAAGCGCGGGATCGGCTTCTCCTCGATCCGCGGCGACCAGACGCCGAAGGCGCGCAAGGCGGCCATCGACGCGTTCCTCACCGACCCCCAGGTCTCGGTCGTGGTCTGCTCGCTCACCGCGGCAGGCGTCGGCCTCAACCTCCAGGTCGCCTCCAACGTCGTCCTCGCCGAGCTCTCGTGGACCTCCGCCGAGCAGACGCAGGCCATCGACCGTGTGCACCGGATCGGCCAGACCGAGCCGGTCACCGCGTGGCGGATCATCGCGGCGCAGACCATCGACCCGCGCATCGCCCAGCTCATCGACGACAAGGCGGGGCTCGCGGCCCGCGCCCTCGACGGGTCGGACGAGGAGGTCGGCTCCTCCGCCGACGTCCAGCTCGAGGCGCTGGTGACCCTGCTGACCGACGCGCTGGAGAAGCGGCAGGCGGCCATGCCGGCGACCGAGGTCGCCGACCTCGTCGAGGTTCCCGAGGTCACCGAGGCCTGACCGGGGACCCCGGCCACGCCGTGGCATCCCTCGGCACACCGACCCGGCATACCCGCCCGCACACCCCCGCCCCACCCGCGACCCCCACGGACCCATGACGACACGCCTGCTGCTCCTCGCGGACACGCACCTGCCGAAGCGCGCGAGGGACCTGCCCGACGAGGTCTGGCGCGCCGTCGGCGAGGCCGACCTGGTCCTGCACGCCGGGGACTGGGTGGACGTGGCCCTGCTGGACGAGCTGGAGTCGCGCGCGCGGCGACTCGTCGGCGTGGCGGGCAACAACGACCACGGGGTGCTGCGCGAGCGGCTCCCCGAGCTGGCCACCGTCGACGTCGAGGGCCTGCGGTTCGGCGTCGTGCACCAGACCGGGCCCGCGACCGGGCGTGAGGCTCGCTGCGAGGCGGACCACCCGGGCCTGGACGTCCTCGTGTTCGGGCACAGCCACATCCCCTGGGACACGACCACCCCGCGGGGCCTGCGGCTGCTCAACCCCGGCTCCCCCACCGACCGGCGCCGCCAGCCGTGGTGCACGTACATGACCGCGGTGGTCGAGGACGGTGTCCTGGGCCGGGTCGTGCTGCACGAGCTCCCGCGCCGCTGAGGCGTCAGGCCGCGGCCCCACGCCGCTGGCCGTCAGGTCCGGCCGGTCAGGCCCGGAGGACCTGCTCCTGCCGGTAGCCCGTGGTCAGGTCGGTGATGGTCACCGCCACGATGCCGGCGGCGTCGACGGTGTACCGCTCCTCGACGGTGGGCCCGCTCCCCAGGCGCTCGATCGCGACGCCGTCCGGCAGCCGGTCGCCGCCCTGCTGCAGCGCCGGGTCGAACGGGAACACGACCTCGCCGACCGGAGCCAGGTCACCCCTCGGCTCGCCCTGGTCGTCGACCGAGGAGTACTCCACGAACCGGAACCAGCCGACGTTGTGCGCGGCCTGGTAGCGCCGGGTCACGACCACCGGCTCGGAGGAGGCGTCCGGGCCCACGGCCGACGCGGTCGCGAGCGAGCGGTCAAGGACCGGGTCGAAGGACACCCCCGCCCCGGCCTCGCGCTCCCGGAACACGCCGAAACCGCGCGAGAGGCGGTCCTGCAGCGAGAAACCGGCCGACCGGTCTGCGGCGATGGCGAGGCCGACCGCTGACGACGCGCTGGGCAGCGGCGCCCGGTGGACCCTGCGCCCGAACCGCTCGCGCAGCAGCCTCGGCACCAGTGGCAGCCCGCTCGCCCCGCCGACGAGGTAGATGCCGGCCACGCCCTCCAGCCCCATCGGGTCGTCGCCGGGCGGAAGGGTCGCCACGAGCGGCTCCATGGCCGCCACGGACTGCTCGACCAGGGGCGTGACGGCGGCGTAGTAGTCGGCGACGTCGACGCTGACCAGCCCTGTCTCCGAGCCGGGCACCTCGAGGGGCACGCGCCGCGACTGCGGGGTCAGCCGCTCCTTGGCCTCACGGCACTGGTCGACGAGGGCCGCCCAGTCCTCGGCGGCCAGGTCGCCGCGGCCCACCCCGGCAGCCTGCAGCGCCAGGTCGGCGAGCGCCTCGTCGAAGTCGTCGCCGCCGAGGCGGTTCACGCCGCGTGAGTCGAGGACCTCGTGGGTCGTGCCGTCGAGCTGGACGAGGGAGGTGTCGAACGTGCCGCCGCCGAGGTCGTAGACCACGACGAGGTTGCGGCGCGAGGTGATGGAGCGGGACTGGCGGTGGGCGAACTCGAGGCTGGCGGCGGAGGGCTCGTTGACCATGCCGGCCACGGTGAACCCGCCGCGGCGGCAGGCCTCGAGGGTGAGGAAGCGCTGCGCGCTGTGGGCCTGCGCCGGGACGCCGAGCACGACCCGGACGTCGTCGCCGGAACCCGACACCCCATCCACGCTGGAGGCCTCCTGCAGGGCCCGGCGCAGGGACGCGAAGAACCCGGTCAGGACGTCGAGGACGGGGACGTCCCGGCCACCCACGGCGAGGGTGGCGCCGGGTGCGGTGCCGGGCTCGGCCAGCGCCCGCTTGAACGAGCGGACCACCGGTGCGCCCCGCCGTCCCGCCTCAAGCGCCTCGAAGCCGAAGACGAGCTCGTCGCCGTCGAGCGCGGCGACCGAGGGGAAGTGGTCGTGGGCGTCCCCGTCGGCGTCGAGGAACGACACGACCGGGTAGTTGCCCCGGTCCGCGTGCGCGACGACCGTGTGCGTGGTGCCGAAGTCCAGCCCGAGATCCATGCCGCAAGGCTAGGCGCACCCCGGGACCCGAGCGCGACCCGCGTCCGAGGAGTAGGAAGGACCGCGAGGCGCAGGAGAGCGCGAAGGCACGGGAGAGGATGCGAGCCATGACCGAGGGACGTCCGCCGTTCCCGCCGTTCGACGAGCAGAGCGCCCGGCAGAAGGTGCAGGCCGCCGAGGACGCCTGGAACACCCGGGACCCGCACCGCGTGAGCCTGGCGTACACACCGGACTCGGTGTGGCGCAACCGCGACACCTTCCTGCAGGGGCGCGAGCAGATCGTCGAGTTCCTCACGGCCAAGTGGGAGCGCGAGCTCGACTACGCGCTGCGCAAGAGCCTGTGGGGCTTCACCGGCAACCGGATCGCCGTCCGCTTCCAGTACGAGTGCCACGACCGCAGCGGCCACTGGTTCCGCAGCTACGGCAACGAGCTGTGGGAGTTCGACGACGCCGGGCTGATGCGGCGGCGCGAGGCCTCCATCAACGACCTCGCGATCTCCGAGGACGAGCGGCGCATCTTCGGACCGCGCCCCGAGGACGAGCGCACCCCCGAGCACGACATCCCGCTGCACTGACGCGGGCTCCCCTGGCGCCGTCCTGCGGGCGGCCCCCGGGACGGCGCCAGTCCTCACGGCACGGCAAGCCGGTACCCCCGCTTGACGACCGTCTGCACGACGGAGCGGCCGCAGACCTCCCGCAGCCGGGCGATCGCCACCTCCGCCGCGTGCGGGTCGGTCGACTCCCCGGGCAGTGCCGCGAGCACCTGGCCCCGCGTCACGATCCCGCCGGCTGCGTCGGCCAGGACCCGCAGGACCTCCAGGCCGCTCGGCGAGACCGGAAGCACGTGGCCGTCGAGCAGGGCGACGGTACGCCGCACCTGCAGGGGTCCGAGCACCGTGGCCACAGCGGAGGTCTGCGCCCGCTCGTAGTGGCCGACCAGCGCGCGCACGAGGGCTCCAAGCCGGCCGCGCTCGGGCACGATCGGCTGTATGCCGCGCTCGCGCAGCGGCGCGGCGGTCACCGGGCCGACGGCCGCCGTCACCATGCAGCCCGACGCGCAGCGGTGCACCACCGAGGCCAGCACCCCCTCCCGGTCGGCCGCGTCGAGCCAGGCGCTCGCGCCCGGTGCCGACGTGAAGACGACCGCGTCGACCTCGCCCGCCGCCGCGGCGCGGACCGACGCGGCGAGGGCGTCGGGGTCCGGCGGCGGTCCCCACCGGTAGACGACGAGGCTGGCGACGTCGGCGCCGGCGGCCGCCAGCTCGACGTCGAGCCCGTCGGCCCCCGCGCCGTGGTGCTGCACGGCGACCCGCAGGCCGGCCACGCCCTCGGCGAGCAGCAGGTCGAGGATCTCGGCGGAGGTCTCGGACTCGGCGACCCAGTCGGCCTGCAGCCCGGCGGCCTGGATGGCGCCGCGGGCCTTGGGGCCGCGGGCGACGATGCGCGCCCGCGCGAGCACCTCGACGAGGTCGTCGGCGAGCCCCGCGGCGTCGGCGGCCTCCACCCACCCGCGAAAGCCGATCCCGGTCGTGACGACGACGGTGTCGGGCGGGTCGTCCAGGAGCGTCCTGGTGGCGGCGAGCAGCTCGTCGTCGTGCTCGTGCGGCACGATCGACAGCGCGGGTGCGTGCCGCACCTGCGCACCGCGCCGGGTGAGCGCGGAGCCCAGCTCGGACGAGCGCCGGTCGGCGGTGACGAGGACGACGCAGCCCGCCATCACCTGCCCCAGGGACGGTGCGCTCACGCCGGCGCCTCCAGCAGGCCGGGAGCCGCGACGTCGCCGACGACCACGACGGCCGGCGCGGCGACGCCCACCTCGAGGCACCGCCGCACGAGGCCGCCGAGCGGCGCAGTGGTGACCCGCTGGTCCGGCAGGCTCGCCCGCTCCACCACCGCCGCGGGGGTGCCCGGGTCGGCGCCCGCCGCGAGGAGCTGGTCGACGTGCTCGGCGAGCAGCGAGACCCCCATGAGCAGCACGAGGGTGGCGCTGCGCTCGACCACGCAGGCGACGGCGGTGGTCTCGAGCGCGCGGTGTCCGTGCGCCACGTGCACCGAGCCGACCGTGCCTCGGTGGGTGAGGGGTATGCCGGCCAGCCCCGGCCCGCTGAGGGCCGAGCTCACGCCGGGCACCACCTCGACCGGTATGCCGTGTGCCCGGCAGGCCTGCACCTCCTCGCCCCCGCGCCCGTAGACGAACGGGTCGCCGCCCTTGAGGCGGACGACGGTGCGCCCCCGCTGCGCCTGCTCGACGAGGATCCGGTTGATCTCCTCCTGCGGGACGGCGTGCAGCCCCGGTGTCTTGCCCACGTCGACCACCTCGACGTCCCGCGGCAGGGCCGCCAGCAGCCCCGTGGGCCCGAGCCGGTCGGTCACGACGACGTCGGCCTCCGACAGGGCACGCCGGCCGCGGACCGTCATCAGGTCCTCGGCCCCCGGACCGCCCCCGACCAGCACCACCCGACCCACGCCGACCCCGTCCGCACGGCGACGCGGGCGCAGGTCGAGCGGCCCGCAGGTGAGCTGGGTCGCGAGCGCGTCGCGGACCGCCGCCGCCCGGGCGGGGTCCGGGGAGCCGTCCTGCGACAGCACCCCGACGACGAGGCCCGCATGGGTCGTCGTGGCAGGGGTCCGGGCCGAGCCGGCACCGGCCTCACCCGCGTTGACGCTCCAGACCCGCCGCCGCTCGGCCCACCGGCACAGCTCCGCGTTCGCCCGGGGGTCGTCCGTCGCGGCCTGCACGAGCCACGCGCCGTCGACGTCGTGCTCGGCGACGTCGCGCGGCTCCCAGCGGACCGACCCGGCTACCACGAGGTCGCGCAGGTCCTCGCACACGTGCGGGGCGACGACCGTGACGACAGCCCCGTCCGCCACCAGGGCGGCCGCCCGGCGCGCCGCCACCGGACCCCCGCCTGCGACCAGCACGCGGCGACCGCGCAGGTCCAGCCCCAGGAGCGTCGTCACGCCGGGCCGACCTCGGCCGACGCGACGTGCACGGTGCCGTCGCGCACCTCGACGGGCCAGGTCCGCAGCGTCTGCGGCTCCCTGCCGACCGGGTCGAGGCAGGCACCGGTCCGCAGGTCGAAGACCTGCTTGTACATGGGTGAGGCGACCGTGGGCACGTCGCCGCGGGTCCCGACGATCCCCCGGGACAGGACGGCCGCGCCGCTGTACGGGTCGTGCTGCTGCACGGCATACACGGCGTCGTCGTAGGTGCGGAACAGCGCGACCTGGACGCCGGCGACGAGGGCGGCCGTGCCGCGCTCGCGCGGGAGGTCGGAGAGGTGGCAGACCGGCACCCAGGTGGCCACGACGGCGCCGACGACGGTGGCGTCCACGCCCGCGACGTCCACGCGCGCGGTCACCGCCGCACCTCCAGCGTCGTGCCGGCGACGAGCACACCCTGGCGCCGCTCGTCCGGGGTGGCAGGCCGCGGCTGGCCGCGCTCGGCGACGTAGGCCAGCGAGTCGTCGACCGCCTCGGGGGCGTTGACGAAGGCGGAGAAGCGTCGAAGCTTCTCGGGGTCGGCGAGGACCGCCGCCCACTCGTCCTCGTAGGACTCGACGTGACCGGCCATGGCCGCGTCGAGGTCGGCACAGATGCCCAGGCTGTCGTCGAGGACGACCGCCCGGATGGCCTCGAGGCCGCCCTCGTGGTCCTCGACCCAGGACGCCGTCCGCTGGAGCCGGTCGGCGGTCCGCACGTAGTAGAGGAGGAACCGGTCGATCGTGCGGACCAGCGTCTCGGTGTCGAGGTCCTCCGCCAGCAGCCGGGCGTGCCGCGGCGTGAACCCGCCGTTGCCGCCGACGTACAGGTTCCAGCCGTTGTCGGTGGCGATGACGCCGACGTCCTTGCCGCGCGCCTCGGCGCACTCGCGCGCGCACCCGGAGACGCCGAGCTTGAGCTTGTGCGGGCTGCGCAGGCCGCGGTAGCGCAGCTCGAGCGCGATGGCGAGGCCGACGGAGTCCTGCACGCCGTACCGGCACCAGGTCGAGCCGACGCAGGACTTCACCGTCCGCAGCGACTTGCCGTACGCGTGGCCGGACTCGAACCCCGCGTCCACCAGCCGCTGCCAGATCGCCGGGAGCTGGTCGATCCGCGCCCCGAACAGGTCGATCCGCTGGCCACCGGTGATCTTGGTGTACAGGCCGAAGTCCTTGGCCACCTGGCCGATCGCGAGCAGTCCCTCCGGTGTCACCTCGCCGCCCGGGATCCTCGGCACGACCGAGTAGGAGCCGTCCTTCTGCAGGTTCGCCATGACGTGGTCGTTGGTGTCCTGCAGGGTCGCCCGCTCCCCCTCGAGGATGTGCCCGGTGCCGAGCGAGGCGAGGATCGAGCCGATGACCGGCTTGCAGATGTCGCACCCGCGGCCGCGGCCGTGCCGGGCGACGATCTCGCTGAACGTCGTGAGCCCCTGCACCCGCACGACGTCGAACAGCTGGGCCCGGGACAGCTCGAAGTGCTCGCACAGGGCGTTCCCCACGGCCACGCCGGCCTTCTCGAGCTCGGTCGTCACGAGCTTCTTCACCAGCGGCAGGCACGACCCGCAGCTGGTGCCCGCGCGCGTGCACGCCTTGACGCCACCGAGGTCGGTGCACCCGCCCTCGGTCACGGCGCAGCGGATGGCGCCGGCCGTCACGTTGTTGCACGAGCACACGGGGGTGTCGTCCGGCAGGTCGGCGGAGGGTGCGGGTGCGCCGCCCTCGGGGAGCAGGTATGCCGCGGGGTCGCCGCCGAGCTCGCGGCCCACCATCGGGCGCAGGGCGGCATACGCACCGGCGTCACCGACGAGGATGCCGCCGCGCAGCGTCCGGGCGTCGTCGGACATGACGAGCTTCTTGTAGACACCGGCCACGGGGTCGGAGATGACGACCTCGAGCGAGCCGGGCTCGGTGGCGAACGCGTCGCCGAAGCTCGCGACGTCGACCCCGAGCAGCTTGAGCTTGGTGGACAGGTCGGCGCCGGGGAACGCACCCTGGCCGCCGAGCAGCCGGTCCACCACGACCTCGGCCATGGTGTACCCGGGCCCCACGAGGCCGAGGCAGCGTCCCTCGATGCAGGCCACCTCGCCGACGGCCCAGACGTGCGGGTCGGCCGTGCGGCAGGACTCGTCGACGACGACCCCGCCGCGCTCCCCCACCTCGAGGCCGGCCTCGCGGGCCAGCTCGTCGCGCGGCCGCACGCCGACGGCGAACACGACGACGTCGACCGACAGCGGCGGGCCCTCGCTGAACTCCATCCGCGACACCTGCCCGAGGTGGCCCACGATGCGGGCGGTGGCGGTCGAGGTGCGGACGTCGACACCGAGGCCGGTGATGAGGCGCTTGAGGGCCTCGCCCCCGCCCTCGTCGACCTGCAGCGGCATCAGCCGTGGTGCGAACTCCACGACGGTCGCCTCGCACTGCAGGGCGCGCAGCGCCCCGGCCGCCTCGAGCCCGAGCAGGCCACCGCCGACGACGGCGCCGCGCACCGGTCGGTCGAGCTCGTCCCGGAGCCGCTCGACGTGGGCACGCAGGGCGGCGACGTCGTCGATGGTGCGGTAGACGAACGCGCCGCGCAGGTCCCTGCCCGGGACCGGCGGCACCGCGGCACACGAGCCGGTGGCCAGGACGAGCTCGTCGTACGCGAGCGTGCGCCCGTCGGAGGTGCTGACGGTGCGGGCGGCCCGGTCCACCGCCTCGGCGCGCACGCCGCGGCGCAGGGTGACGAGCGGGTCGTCCCAGATCTCCTGGCCGCCGAGCGCCAGGTCCTCGGGGTCTCGGCCCGTGAAGTAGGACGTCAGGGCGACGCGGTCGTAGGGCGCGCGCGGCTCCTCGGCGAGGACGGTGACCGCCCAGTCGCCGGCCGCGTCGCGGGAGCGGAGGGCGTCGACGACGCGCCGCGCCACCATCCCGCCGCCGACGACCACGAGGTGCCGGGGGGTCTGCGGTGTGCTCTCCATGGCGGCAAACCTAGGCAGCCGTGGTTTCGGTGCTGTGGAACATGTGTTTCCCCTTCGTTAAACGGTTTTCACCGGCTCGGAGCGGTCACGGTGAGGTGTGAGGGCGTCGACGAGGGCGCACACGTCGTCGGTGCACCCGCCGCACCCGGTGGTCGCCCGGGTGGCCCGGGCGACCTCGTCGAGCGACTGTGCGCCGTCGCGCAGCGCCCCGGTGATGGCGCCCTTGCTGACGCCGTTGCAGCGGCAGACCGTGGCGTCGTCGGGCAGCGACGTGGGGTCCGCTGCGGAGGAGCCGGCGCGCGCGGGGGCGAGGGCCGGCAGGAGGAGGTATGCCGGGTCGGCCGGCAGCGGCGTGCGCCGGGTGTACGCCGCGACGAGGTCGGCCGCGACCTGACCGGCGCCGACGCACGTGGCGCCGACCAGCCGGTCGCCGGACACGACGACCTCCACGTGGCGGCCGGCACCGGGGTCGCTGAGGCGCAGGCTGCGCTGCGCCGGGTCGTCGGCCCGCGCGCTGCCACAGACCCCCATGGCGACGACGTCCAGTCCGTGCGCCTTGAGCCGGACGACGTCCGTGCCCGAGGCCGACGTGCCGGGACCCGACGTGCCGGGACCCGACGTGCCGGGACTCGACGTGCCGGGCGTCGGCACGGCGGAGGCCGACGGGCCGGCCACGGCCTCGCCCGTCCCGGCGGTGAGTGCGGCGGCGAGGCGGCGCGCCTGCTCCCACCCCTGGGCGACGAGGCCGGTCCCGCCCTCCGGGGGCTGGGCGCAGTCCCCGATCGCGAACACCCTCCGGTCGGCGGGGCTGGCCAGGTCGTCCCCGACCAGCACGCCGCGACCGGTCGGGAGGCCGGCGGCCGCTGCCAGCGACGTGTCGACGACGGTGCCGGTCGCGACGACGAGGAGGTCGGCGGGCAGGACCTCGCCGCCGGCGAGGTGCACACCACCGAGCCGGCCGCGCTCGATGCGGACGCCGTCGGCGCCGACGCCGACCCTGTGGTCGATCCCGAGCCGGGTCATCGCCCCCTCGAGGGCCTGGCTCGCCGGGCCGTCGAGCTGGCGCTCCATCATCGCGGGAGCCGGGTGCACGACCGTGACGCCGCAGCCGCGCCGTGCCAGGCCGCACGCCACCTCCAGGCCCAGGACACCGGCACCGAGCACGACGGCACTCGTTGCGTTGTAGGTCGCAGCCACGATCTCGCGGGCGTCGTCGATGGTCCGCAGGGCGTGCACGCCCGGCACGAGCGACCCGGGCGCCGTGCCGAGCCCGGCGAGCGGGGGGATGCGGGCCACAGCACCGGTCGCCAGGACCACCTGGTCGTAGCGGTGCCGGAGCCCGTCGGAGTCCACCACCACCCGGTCCTCGCAGTCGAGGGCGACGGCGGCACTGCCGCGTCGCACCCTGAGGCGCGGGTGCTCGGGGGTGGGGAGGGTGAGGGCGGCGAGGTCGTACGCGCCCGCGACGACCTCGCTGAGCAGGACGCGGTTGTACGGCTCGCACGCCTCCGCGCCCAGCACCGTGACCTCGTACTTGCCGGCGTGGTCCGCGGCCAGCAGGTCCTCGACGAACCGTGACCCGACCATGCCGTTGCCGACGACGACGAGCCTCATCGCAGCGCCCCCTCGTGGGCGGTCACGTCGACCGCGCACACCTTGAGCTCGGGCATCCCGGAGACCGGGTCGGTGGCGGCCGAGGTGACCCGGTTGACGCTGCCGGGTCCGCTCCAGTGGAACGGCATGAACACGGTGTCGGGCCGCACCCGGTCGGTGACCCGGGCCTGCGCGGTGGCGACGCCGCGAGCGCTCGTCACCCGCAGGAGCGCGCCGGGCTCGACGCCCAGCCGCGCGGCGAGCTGCGGGTGCACCTCGACGAACGGCTGCGGCACGGCGGAGCGCAGCTCGGGCACCCGGCGGGTCTGGGCCCCGGACTGGTAGTGCTGCAGGACCCGTCCGGTGACGAGGTACACGGGGGCGTCGGGCCGCAGGTCGTCGGCGGGCCCGACGTGCTCGACGGCCACCATGCGGGCCCGGCCGTCCGGCGTGGGGAAGGTGTCGAGGAACAGCCTGGGGGTGCCCGGGTGGACGGTGTCGCCACCGGGACCCGCCGGCACCGGCCAGTGCAGCGCCTCCTCCCGGTCGAGCCGCTCGTGGCTCAGGCCGCCGTAGTCCGCCCGGCCGCCGGCGGAGGCCCGCGCCAGCTCGTCGAACACCTCGGCGGCGTCCGTGCTCCACCGCCCGGGCGACCCCAGGCGCCGGGCCAGCTCGGCCCACACCCAGAGCTCGGACCGCACGCCGTCGGGCGGCTCGACCGCCTTGCGCCGGCGCAGCACCCTGCCCTCCAGGGACGTCATGGTCCCCTCCTCCTCGGCCCACTGCGTCACCGGGAGCACGACGTCGGCGAGGCGCGCGGTCTCGGACGGCACGACGTCGCAGACGACGAGCAGGTCGAGGGCCGCCAGCCGCTCGCGCACCCGGGTCGCGTCGGGGGCGCTGACGACCGGGTTGGCGCCGTGGACGAGCAGGGCCCGCGGCCCACCCGGACGGCCCAGGGAGTCGAGCAGCTCCACCGCCGGGACGCCCTTGCCCGGCAGTGATGCGGGGTCGACACCCCACACCGCGGCGACCTGGGCGCGCGCAGCGGGGTCCTCGATGCTCCGGTACCCGGGCAGCTGGTCGGCCTTCTGGCCGTGCTCGCGCCCGCCCTGGCCGTTCCCCTGGCCGGTGAGCGCGCCGTACCCACTGCCGACCCGCCCCGGCAGGCCGAGCGCGAGGGCGAGGTTGATGGCCGCGGTGACCGTGTCCGTACCCTGCCGGGACTGCTCCACCCCACGGCCGGTCAGGACGTACGCGCCCGCCCCGCCCCGCGCCGGGCTCGCGGCGGCCAGGAGGCGCGCGGTCTCCCGCAGGGCCGCTGCGGGCACGCCGCATACCTGCTCGGCCCGCTCCGGCCACCAGAGGGCGGCGCCGCGGCGCACCTCCTCGAGGCCCGCGGCCCGCGACGCGAGGTATGCCGTGTCGGCGAGCCCCTCGCCGAGGACCACGTGCAGGAGGGCGAGCAGGACGACGAGGTCCGTCCCGGGCAGCGGCTGCAGGTGCACGCCCTGCCCGTCGGCCGCGAGGTCGGCAGTGGCGCTGCGCCGGGGGTCGACGACGACGAGCCCGCCACGGGAGCGGACGCCCGCGAGGTGGCCGACGGCCGGGGGCATCGTCTCGGCGAGGTTGCTGCCGAGCAGCAGCACCGCGTCCGCTCCCCCGAGGTCGGTCAGCGGGAACGGGAGGCCGCGGTCCAGCCCGAGCGACCGGTTGGCGGCCGCCGCAGCGCTGCTCATGCAGAACCTGCCGTTGTAGTCGATGTTCGCCGTCCCGAGGGCCACCCGCGCAAACTTGCCCAGCTGGTAGGCCTTCTCGTTCGTGAGGCCACCGCCACCGAAGACGGCCACGACGTCGGGGCCGTCCTCGGCGCGGAGCCGGGCGAGCCGCGCGGCGACGAGGTCGAGCGCCTCGGCCCAGTCGGTGGGGACCAGCTCGCCGTCCGCGCCACGGACCAGCGGCGTCACCAGCCGGTCGGGCGCGGTCAGCAGGCTCGCGCTCGTCCAGCCCTTCTGGCACAGCCCGCCCCGGTTGGTGGGGAACTCGCGTCCGGCGACCTCGACGCTGGATCCGGTCTGCGTGAGGGACTGCGCGCACTGCAGGGCGCAGTAGGGGCAGTGGGTGGCGACGGGTGTCGCGGCAGGCACGGCGCCCCCTCAGATCGACTCGCGGGCCAGGGCCGAGCCCCGGCGCTGGTAGACCGCCCACGTGGCCGCGGCCATCACGGCATACGCGGCGACGAAGACCCACAGAGCCGGCACGAGCGAGCCGTAGGCGGCCTTGGCCATGGCGAAGCCCCGCGGGATGAGGAACCCGCCGTAGGCCCCCACGGCGCCGGCGATGCCGATGCAGCCGGCCGCGGCCTTGCGGGCGACACCGAGCTGCTCCGCGCCGTCGGCACCGGCCCGGAACACCGCCGGGATCATCCGGTAGGTCGCGCCGTTGCCGACCCCGGCGCCGGTGAAGAGCACCATGAAGGCGGCGAAGAACAGGGCGAAGTCGTGCGTTCGCAGGGCCACGACCGCGGCCACCGCACCAGCAGCCAGCACGGCGAACGACGCGATGGTGATGCGCGCACCGCCGAGCCGGTCGGCGACGACGCCCCCGAGCGGGCGTGCCAGGGCGCCCACGAGCGCCCCGAGGAATGCCAGCTGCAGCGGCGCACCCGGGAACTGGGTCTTGAGGAGCGTCGGGAAGGCACCGGCATACCCGATGAAGGACCCGAACGTCCCGATGTAGAGGAACGAGATGAGCCACGTGTGCCGGTTGCGGACGGCGACGGCGAAGCTGCGGTAGTCGGCGCGGACACCGCTGAGGTTGTCCATGAACCGCCACGCCCCGACCGCCGCGAGCACGGCGAGCGGCACGAACAGCAGCCCGGCCCGCTCCAGGTGCACCCCGGCCCCGACGGCGACCACGGCAGGGACGACCAGCTGCACCACCCCGGTCCCGAGGTTGCCCCCGGCGGCGTTGAGCCCCAACGCCTTTCCCTTCTCCGCCTCGGGGAAGAAGAACGAGATGTTCGTCATCGAGGAGGCGAAGTTGCCGCCGCCGAAGCCGGCGAGCGCGGCGCAGGCGAGCAGCACGCCGAACGGCGTGTCCGGCTTCGTGACGACCCACGCGAGGGCGCTCGCGGGGACAAGCAGGAGGAGCGCGCTGACGACCGTCCAGTTGCGCCCGCCGAAGGCCGGCACGGCGAAGGTGTACGGGATGCGCAGCGTCGCCCCGACGAGGCTGGGCACGGCGATCAGCCAGAACTGCTGGTCCAGGCTCAGGTCGAAACCGGCCGCCGGCAGCAGCGGCACGACCACGCTCCACAGGGCCCAGACGCAGAAGCCCAGGAGCTCCGCCAGGACCGAGAAGACCAGGTTGCGCCGCGCGACGCGGCGACCGCCGCCGCGCCAGAACGTGGCGTCCTCGGGGTCCCAGTGGTCGATCCACCTCCCGGCCCGGTGGACCGGCTGCGCGCTCCGGCTCGCGTCGGGTCCTGGGGCGTCGGGCCCGGGGGCGCCGGGCAGCACCTCGACGGGCGTCGGGACCTGCGGAGCCGTCAGGTGCTCGCGGGTGGGAGAGGACATCGGTGCCTCCTTGTCGGGAGGGCCGGAGGTCTCCGGCCGACTGTCCCGAAAGGATGGGGAACCGGTGTTTCACGTCCTGCCGGACGCCGTAAAGCGCCCGTAACAAGTCCCTCTCAGCGCACCGGGCAGGGCTGTGAGGACCCCCTGTCCGCCCGGACCGGAGGGGTCACGCGGCGCCGGCCTCCACGCGGGCCTTGAGGTTGAGGAGCTGCCGTCGCGCCATGACGAGGTCGCCGGCAGAGAGCAGCGGCGCGAACACCGGGCTCGTGTCCATGACGACCTTGAGCAGGAGCCGGGTGCGGCTCTGCCCCAGCGGGACGAGGAGGTAGGACAGGTACGCGCCGAGGATCTCACCGGTCAGCTGGCGACCGGGCTCCACCGCCACGATGCGCCCGAGCGGCCGGCCGCCGGAACGGGTGAAGGGCTCCCCGACCCGTGGCTCCGGCAGCCCTGCGAGGTCACGCGGGGACCGGCGGCCGAGGTTGTCCAGCCAGTCGTAGGAGTACGGCGCGACCCGGACCTGCCCCACCCAGGGCCACACCAGCACCGGTCGCGCGTCGACCGTGACGCCGCGCCACGCCTCGAGCGCGGGACGGCTGCCGACGAGGTCGTCGCAGGCGAAGGGCAGCCGCGTCTCGGCCTCGGTGACGCCCCACCGGGCACCGATCACGCGGACGGGCCGCCGGCCAGGTGCTCGAGCAGGACGCGCACCACGAACCGGTGGTCCTCCACCTGCGGCAGTCCGGACACCCCCATCCAGCCGACGACCCCTGCGCCCCGGACACGCAGCGGCACCGCGCCGCCGGCCGCGGCATACCGGGACGCGGGCAGGGCGAACTTCTCGGCGAGGGTCGTGCCCTGCTCGCGGACCATGCGCGACAGGTGCAGCGAGGAGCGCTCGAAGTGCATCACCACCCGCCCCTTGCGGCGCAGCCACGCGTCGTTGTCGCTGGTCGAGCCGGGCAGGCCGCAGTGGAACAGCTGGTGTCCCCCGCGCCAGATCCCGACCGCGACGGGCAGCGACTGCTCGCGGGCCGCGTCCACGGCGCGGCAGCCGAGGGCCCAGGCGTCGTCCTCGGTGAGCGAGGGCAGGACGAGGCGCTCCTCCTCCTGCACCAGCTCGTCCAGGGTCGGCCAGGAGTCGTGTGCCGGCATGCCGTGCCTTCCCGTCGTCGCGTCGCGGTCCGTGGTGCCGGGCCCGGCGCGTGCGCGCCACCGGGTGCCGCGGCCCCGCTCGCGGAGCGTAACCACCCGGTGCCCCACGGGCAACGGGCCGCGGCACCCCGCGAACGGGGCCCGAGCAGGTCAGGGCATGGCGTGCAGCAGGCCGAGCAGTCCGTGCGCCTCGTCCTGCGGGCCGGCTGTGAACAGCACGTCGTGCGTCGACGCCTCGGTGCCGTTGCCCGGCAGGAGCGCCCACAGCCCGTCGATGGTGACCGCGTGGCCGGCGGCGTCACGGACGGTGCCGGCGAACGTCAGCGTCCCAGGGTCGAACGCGTGGATCCGGCCGTCGCCGAAGTTCCCCACGAGCAGGTCGCCGGAGAGCGACCCGAACCCCTCGGGCGCGATCGTCAGGCCCCACGGCGCGTCGAGCACCCCGTGCCCGGGCAGCCGGTGCAGCAGCACGCCGTCGAGGCTGAAGACGTCCACACGCCCACGGCCCTGGCCTGCGACCTCGTCGTGACTGGCGCTGTCCTGCTTCGCGTACGACACGTAGACCCTGTCCCCGCTGACCATGACGTTGAACGGGCCGTAGCCGCTCGGCAGCTGCGGGTCGGCGAAACCACCGGTGGTGGCGACGCGCTGGAAGGTCCCGTCGTAGACGTCGACCGTGCCGGCCGAGAAGTCGGCGACGTACAGCCGCGGCCCCTGCGCCGACTGGCCCATGGCCATCCCCTTGTCGACCGCGCCGGGCGTGACCACGGCGTCGACGGCGTGGGTCGACGGCGGCGCACCGGTGCCGCCGACGGCCGGGTTCCACCCGCTCAGGTGGCCGGTCTCGCCGACGAACAGGAACCGGGCAGGCGCCGAGTGGCCTGCCGCGTCGTGGACCACGAAGGACGTGGTCGGGTTCGACACCTGCCCCGTCGGAGCCCCACCGGGGATGCTGACGACGAGGGGTGCGACCGCCTGCGGGCTGCCGTCGACACCCCCGGTGTAGAGGGTGGTGAGGTCGGCCCCGTTGTCGGAGACCCACAGGGGGCTGGCGCCGAGGTACGAGGCGCCCCAGGCGTTGACGAGGTGCGGGTCGGTGACCTGCGCCAGGCCGGGGACGTCCGAGACGAGGTTCACCTGCTGGTATGCCGTGGGGGCGCCGGCGTCCGCGGGGGCGCCGGCGGCGAGCAGCCCGACCGCGGCACCGACGGCGGCGCCGAGGGCGAGCAGGGGTGTGGGACGACGGACGATGCGTGGCATGGGCTACCTCCCGGATCGGCGACGCCCCACGGGACGCAGGGCGCCATCCGGTACACGAGGTCCGGGACCACCCGGTTCACCGGTCAGGTCGGCCGTCGGGTGGGCTACTTGCCGATGAGCACGCTCACGGAGGTGTTCGTCGGGCACTCCGGCATCTCCCGGATGGCCCAGCGGCCCCGCAGGTCGTTGCCGGCGAAGTTCGACTCGGCGTCGCGCTCCTCGACCTCACCCTCCGACGGCTTCCAGCCGCGGCTGGAGTAGGCCCGCTGCATCTCGGCCAGGGTCTGCTCGAACGGCTTGGGCGACACCGCGGTCACGACCGTGCGCCCCGCGCTGCGGGCCTCGGTCCCGGTCACGACGTACCCGTCGGGCACCTTCGCCTCGGCCGGGAAGGACGCCGGGAGGTCCACTGCCGTCGCGTCCTTGGCGCACACGGGAGCAGCCTTCGTGCTGCCGCTGGAGGCCGGCTCCTTCATCGCGACGTCCATCTCGTCCGTCCCGCAGGCCGCGAGGGCGATCATCGCCACCGCGGCCAGCGCGGCGGCTGCGGGACGGGGACCCGTCCGCAGCCACCGCACCGGCTTCGTCATCGCGTGACCTGGGTCTGCCGGTGGTTGTCGGTCTCGTCGGACTCCTTCACGACGTTGGCGGGGTCGACGACGACCTCGACCGTGTGCGTCCCCTTGCCGAGCCGCACGCCCGGGAAGGCCACCGTGGTCGACCGCCCTGCGGCGAGGTCGACCGGGGACGACGTCGCCACGTTGACCCCGTCGACCAGGAGCCGGGTCGTGACGCCCGATGCGGCCGCCTTGCCGGTGTTCGCGACGGTCGTCGACGCGGCATACAGCCCCGAGGTCCTGGCCACCGACAGCGTGGTCGGGGTCAGGTTCGGCAGCGCGTCGTACGCGGCATACAGGGTGTTGCCCGACTGCTGGCGCGCGATGGTGGCGTACGCGTCGAAGTTCTGCGTCCCACCGGGCTGGGCGCAGGTGCCGGTGCACCCGTCGGCGTAGCCGACCTCGACCCGGCCGGTCCGGTCCACCGTGGCGTCCATGAAGTCGAGCAGGTTGCGGTCGTTGCCGCAGGTCGTGCCGCCCGTGCAGATGGAGCCGCGCTGCACCGGGTCGTTCGGCGTCGTGTCGACCGTGACCCAGCTCTTGCCGCCGTCGTAGGTGGTGGCGACGTAGAGGTGCCAGACACCCTTGAAGTTCGTGGCGTCCTGGTAGTTGCCGCCCGTCGTCGTGCCGATGAAGGCGAACGAGGCGCGGTCGTCGTCACCGGCCACGACCGCCGGGAAGACGGTGTTGTGGATGCCGAGGCTCGCTCCGACGTTCTGGTCGTCGGTCCAGGTCTTGCCCTTGTCGCGGCTCACGGCGACGCGCGGGGTGCCGTCGGCGGCCTGGTACCCCATGTAGACCGTGCCCTTGGAGCCGATGCCGACGCTGGGGTCGGAGTCGCCGGCGGTGCTGGCGGGGTCCTTGCGGACCGACCACGTGGTGCCGCCGTCCTCGGAGACGGCCACTGCCTGGTTGCCGCCGCACGACTTGTTCGGGACGTAGACCGTGCCGTCGGGGGCGACCTTGACGTGGCCGTGCAGGCCACCGCAGTCGAGCAGGGAGTACATCGGGACGGCCGGGCCGAAGGTGGTGCCGCCGTCGTGGCTCGAGGCGCAGCTCGCGTCGGCGATGTCCTGGCTGCAGTAGTAGACCGCGTTGGGGTACGTCGAGGTCGGCAGGGCGCCGATCCCGTTGGGCGAGTAAGGCCCTCCGCCGACCGTCTGGTGGTCGACACCCGAGTTGATGCCGCCACCCTGGCTCGGCGACCAGGTCTTGCCCTCGTCGTCGGAGTAGCACATGAGCGAGGTCTTGCCGGCCAGCTGGCTCTCGAAGACCCGACCGGTCGCGGGGTCGGTGAACCCGATCGGGTCGAGGGAGGTCGAACCGCCCGTCAGGCAGCCGTTGGTGGGCGTGGCCGACACGTCCGTCCAGGTGACCTTCGACGGGGTGGTGCTGTCGT
This sequence comes from Phycicoccus sp. 3266, assembly GCF_031456495.1. Taxonomy (NCBI): domain Bacteria; kingdom Bacillati; phylum Actinomycetota; class Actinomycetes; order Micrococcales; family Intrasporangiaceae; genus Phycicoccus; species Phycicoccus sp. 3266. The sequence goes on from NZ_JAVDUW010000003.1 coordinate 722,210, forward strand.
CCCACGTCGCCTTGTAGGTGTCGTAGAGCGCCTGGTAGAAGGTCGAGCCTGTCGTGTGGCTGCTGCCGATCGACGGCTCACCCGCGTTGTGGGCCTGGGCGAAGGACTGGGGCGCGCCGTACTGGCTGTAGGTCGGCGGCGTCGCCGTGCTGGGCGCCGGGTTGGGCGCGATGTCGGTGAGCGTGGCGGTACCGGTGACCGACTCCCCCAGCGGGGCGTAGGGCACGACGCGCACGGTGTAGTCGCCGCTGGTCGGCGGCACCACCATGACCTCGGGGTCGGCGCTCGACGCCGACGACGCGACGACCGCGCCGCTGGAGTCCAGCAGGTAGATGTCGAAGTCGGCGGCGGCGTTGGCCCAGCCCACCTTGACCGTCAGCTGGTGGCTGTCGCCGTACCCGCTGGGGGTCGAGACGTGCAGGGCGAAGTCGTCACAGAGCTGCGGGCCGCAGGTCACGTCACCCGTGGTGCCGGTGACGTTCGCCAGCGCGAACGGGCCGGCGGTCCACTGGGTGCTGGTGCTCGTGTCCGAGACGGTCCCCGAGGTGGGGGTGGCGGCGAGCGCCGGGGCGGCTGCGACGAGCGCGCCTGCGACACAGGCGACGAGCAGGCCCACGAGCCGGGGCCGTGGGCGGATGCGGGCTGAGACGGATGACACCATGCGAACGGCTCCTCGGTCCTGTGGGGACGAGCCCCGGGGGGTGGGCTCGTGCGTGGGGTCGACGCCGGGGACGCACAGCTCCGTGGTCTCACCCGACCCCTCAACGAGGCAGGGCCCCTCCGGGGTACGGGTGGGGCGGCACGGAAGTTGTGGGCGCCCACCGCCCGCTAGGTCGGGTGGGGAGTCGTGGTCCCGCGGGTTCTGCTCCCAGCGGCCCTGTTTCGCCGAGGCCGCCAGCGGGCAGGTACACGGGTGACGCGGCGTTCGCGGCATACCTCCGACGACCGTCCGCGCCCCCACGGGAGGTGCATGGCATGAGCGACATCCGGGACGAGAGGAACGGCGTGCGCGACGAGCGGCTCGCGCGCCGCCACGACGTGGTCGACGACGGGCGCTACGCCCGCCGCGACGAGGTGGTCCGGGACGACCGGGCGTATGCCGTCGAGGACGGCCTCGCGGCAGGTGCCAGCCGGTACGGCGGCGTCAAGGCGGGCTCCGCCTTCTTCGGCTGGCTCACGGCCATGGGCCTGGCGGTGCTCCTGACCGCCGTGCTGGCGGCCGCGGGCACCGCCGTCGGCCTCGAGACGGGCACGACCGCGACGACGGCGGCCGACCAGGCGGCCGGCAACGCCAGGACGGTGGGCATCGCAGGCGCGGTGGCCATCGCGGTCATCCTGCTCGTGAGCTACTGGTGCGGCGGCTACGTCGCCGGTCGCATGGCCCGCTTCAACGGGGCCCGCCAGGGCGTCGCCGTCTGGCTGTGGTCGGTCGTCGTCGCCGTCGTGGTGGGCGTCATCGGTGCCGTGGCGGGCAGCAAGTACGACGTGCTGGGGCGGCTCAACAGCTTCCCGCGCCTGCCCATGCACGTGAGCAACCTGACGGCCGCCGGTGCCGTCGCCCTGGTGGTGGCCCTGCTCATCGCCCTCGTCGGGGCGATCCTCGGCGGCATCGCGGGCATGCGCTTCCACCGCCGCGTGGACCGCGTCGTCCGGGATCCCTACTGACGCAACGCGGCCGTGGTCCGGCGCCCGTCGCACCGGGTCGGACCCGGTCGTCGCCCAGCTGCCGGCGAGCAGAGGCCCGCGACCGGGTGGAGGATGAGGGACATGCGGAGCGGGACGGCGCCCCGGTGAGCGGCACGGGCGGCTAGCGGTGCCGCTCGAGGGGGTCGACGACGTCTTCCGCGCGCTGGACCTCGTGGGCGTGTTCGCCAACGCCGTGCTCGGCGGGGTCATCGCCCGCCGGGAGCGCCTGGACCCGATCGGCTTCGCCACGCTTGCCGTGCTCTCCGGGCTCGGCGGCGGGATCATCCGCGACGTCCTGCTCCAGCACGGGCCGCCCGTGGCCCTCACCGACTACGCCTACCTGGCGACGGCGTTCGCCGGCGCGGCGGCGACCTACCTCGTCACCGTCGAGGGCAGCCTCTGGGACCGCGTGTGGCCGGTGGTCGACGCGGTCGCACTCGGCTGCTGGGCCAGCGCGGGCGCGGCCAGGACGCTCGCGGTCGGCCTCGGCTGGCTGCCAGCCGTCCTGCTCGGGGTCGTGACCGCCGTGGGCGGCGGCGCCGTGCGCGACATCGTGCTCCGCCGCGTCCCCGGCGTCCTGGGTGGCAACACCCTGTATGCCACGGCCGCCCTCGCCGGGGCGGGTGTCCTGGTCCTCCTGCGCCAGTCCGGCCATCCCACCGCGGGCTCCCTCGCCGGGCTCGTCGTCGGCGCCGGCCTGTGCCTGCTCGCCCGCTGGCGCGGGTGGATCCTGCCCAGTGCCGACGCGTGGTCGCCGTCGCGGGTGGTCCCTCCGCGCTACCGCGGGCGGCTGCGGCGCCGCGCGGCGGGGCGCGCGCGCCGCCATGGCCGGCACGTCGAACCCGCCAGCCCTCCCCATCCCTCGGAGGAGCCATGACCGAGCAACCGACCTCATCGACCACGGCGACAGGCACGGCAGCCGCGACCGTCCTCGCCGACCTGCCGCGCACCCGGACGTGGCAGGAGGACCTCTACCGCGACGTCCACCAGCACCCGGAGCTCTCCCACCAGGAGCACCGCACGGCTGCAGCGGGCGCCTCGCGCCTGCGCGACGCCGGGTACGTCGTCACCGAAGGCGTCGGCGGAACCGGCGTCGTGGGCGTCCTGGAGCACGGTGCCGGCCCGACCGTGCTGCTCCGGGCGGACATGGACGCCCTGCCGGTGCGCGAGGCGACCGGCCTGCCATACGCGAGCGCGGAGACGGCCACGGACCCGGCCGGCGCCGAGGTACCGGTCATGCACGCCTGCGGGCACGACGTCCACGTCACCTGCCTGCTCGGGGCGGCCGACCTCCTCGCCGCCCACCGCGACCGGTGGTCCGGCCGCCTCGTCGTGGTCCTGCAGCCGGCCGAGGAGCTCGGCGACGGCGCACGGCGGACGGTCGAGGACTCACTGGCCTCCCTGATAGGGCCGGTGGACGTGGCCCTCGCCCAGCACGTCCTCCCGATGCCGGCCGGCACCGTGGGCACCCGGGCGGGCGCCGTGCTGTCCGCGGCCGACAGCATGCGCGTCACCGTCCACGGCCGCGGCTCGCACGGCTCCATGCCGCAGGCGTCGGTGGACCCGGTCGTCCTGGCCGCGATGATCGTCGTCCGGCTGCAGACCGTCGTCTCGCGGGAGGTCGCGCCGACGAGTCCCGCCGTCCTCACCGTCGGGAGCATCCGCTCGGGCAGCAAGAGCAACGTCATCGACGACGTGGCCGTCCTCGAGCTCAACGTTCGCACCTACGACGAGGCGACCCGCACGACGGTGCTCGACGCCATCCGCCGGATCGTTACGGCCGAGTGCCAGGCGTCGGGGTCACCGCGCGAGCCCGAGTTCGAGCTCTTCGACCGCTTCCCGCCGACGGTGAACGACGCCGCGGCCACCGAGCGGGTCCACTCCGCCTTCGCCGCGCACTTCGGCGACGCCGCCGGCGAGCTGCCCCTGCAGAGCGCGAGCGAGGACTTCAGCGACCTCCCGGTCGCGCTGGGGGCGCCGTACACCTACTGGGGCATCGGTGGCGTGGATCCGCAGGCGTATGCCGCGGCGCAGGCCGCCGGACGCGTCGCCTCGGACATCCCGGGGAACCACTCGCCGTACTTCGCGCCGGTGCTGCAGCCCACCCTCGACACCGGGACCAGCGCCCTCGTCGTCGCCGCCCTGGAGTGGTTGGCCCCGTCGGCGGCGCGACCGGCAGGCGGCTGACGGAGCGCTCAGCGCACGGGGTCGAACTCGAGCGCCAGCGCACGCGCGGCCAGCGCCGCCCGGGTGCAGGCGACGTCGGCCTCCAGCACGTCGGCCGCGCGCACCCCTGACACGGACGGTCCCTGCCACCACGCACTGCACGGGTCGTCGAGTGGTGAAGCGTGCTGGACGCCGCCGTCGGCCCGGAAGCCCAGCTCGAGCGACCCCACCGGTGCGCCCGCACTGGCCGCAGCCAGGGCCGCGACCACCGAGAGCAGCAGAGCGAACGTCCTGAGCCGGGTGTTGCCCTGCCACGAGTGCGGCCCGAGGACCGGCGGCATCGACGTGCGCACGGACATGGCGCCTCCCCCATGGTGCTGAAAGCTGCTCGCCCTGCGCACCTCCAGCATCCGCGGGGGCACCTCGCAGGCAACCCACTTTTGGCGTAGTCGCCGGCGTCCCTCAGCCGCGCTGCTGGGCGGCCCAGGAGGCGTGCAGCGCCGAGTAGACGCCCCCGCGGCCGACGAGCTCGCGGTGCGGCCCCCGCTCCACGATGTGGCCCTTGTCCACCACGATGACCTCGTCGGCGGCCTCCGCGGTGGACAGCCGGTGGGCGATCGCGATCGAGGTGCGGCCACGGGTCAGGCCCTCGAGGGCGCGCTGGATGCGCACCTCGGTGGACGGGTCGACCGCCGACGTCGCCTCGTCGAGCACGAGCAGGTCGGGGTCGGCGAGGTAGGCCCGGGCCAGCGCCACGAGCTGCCGCTCCCCCGCCGACAGCGACTCGCCGCGTTGGCCGACCTCGGTGGCGAGGCCCTGCGGGAGGCCGGAGAGCCAGTGGTCCAGCCCCAGCTCGGTGATGGCGAGCCGCACGTCGTCGTCGCTCGCCCCCGGCCGGCCGAACCGGACGTTCTCGAGCAGCGTGGCGTCGAACAGGAAGCCCTCCTGCGGCACGAGGACGACCCGGTCGCGCAGGGAGGAGAACCGCACCTCGCGCAGGTCCGCGCCGTCGATGCGCACGGTGCCCTCGGTCGGGTCCATGAGGCGCGTGAGCAGCTTGGCCAGGGTCGACTTGCCCGATCCCGTTTCCCCCACGATCGCCACCCGGGAACGCGGCGCGATGGTCAGCTCGACGTCGTGCAGGACGGTCTCGCCACCGGGGTAGGCGAAGGACACGTGGTCGAAGTCGACGCTGATCGGCCCGCGCGGCAGGACCACCCCGTCGTCGCCGGGGTCGGCCACGTCGGCCGGGGTGTCCACCACGCCGATGACCCGGCGCCACCCCGCGACGGCGTTCTGGAGCTCGTTGAGGATCTCGGTGGCCTGCTGCACCGGCTGGGTGAACAGGTTCACGAGGAACAGGAACGCGAGCAGCTGGCCGAGGGTGAGGTGGCCGCGCGTCGCCTGCACCGTGCCGACGACGAGGACGACGGCCAGCGTCAGCCCGGCGACCAGCTGGCCGGACGAGAACGCGACGACCGATCGGACCTGCGCGCGGATCGACGCGGCACGGTGGGCGTCGATCGCGGCGTCGATGCGCTCGGCGGTGCGTTCCTCGACGCCGTAGGCGCGGATGGTCGACGCGCCGACGACCGACTCGGACACCGCCGCCAACAGGTCACCGACCCGCTCACGCACCTGGGTGTACGCCCGCCCGACGACCCGCTGGAAGCGCCGGATCACCAGCAGCAGCGGCACGAAGCAGAGCCACACCACAGCCGCCAGCAGCGGGCTGTAGTAGACCATCAGCCCGGTCGCCACGACGATCTGTCCGAGGCTGAGGATGAGGATGATCCCGCCGAACTGCACGAACTGGCTGATCGTGTCGACGTCGGAGGTGACACGGCTGACCATGGAACCGCGCCGCTCGGTGTTCTGGGTCAGCATCGACAGGTCGTGGATGTGCCGGAACGCCTTGAGCCGCAACGTCGCCAGCCCCGCCTCGGACGCGCGGTAGAGGCGCACGTTCACGGCATACGCGCTCACGGCGGTGGCCACCACGGCGATCAGCGCGAGCAGGACGTACCTGGTGACCAGCGCGGGTTCGGGGCCGCCCTTCCCGAGCAGCCCGTGGTCGGTGGTCTGCTGCACCACGAACGGCACGACGATGCGGCCCACCGTGGTGATCGCGGCGAGGCCCAGCGTGACGCCGATGCCCTTGCGCAGCTCGGGCGACAGGTTCAGGCCGCGTCGCAGCGTGTCGACCGTGCCGAGCGAGGAGGTGGCGTCGATGGACGTGCTCACGCGCGTACCTCCTCGTCGGACGCGACGGCGGCCCGCTCGGCCGCCTCCCGGGCGTATGCCGTGACGAGCCGCTCGTACCCCGTGCAGCGGCCGAGGAGCTCGGCGTGGGTGCCGTGGTCGAGGACGCGCCCGTTCTCGACGTAGACGATCTCGTCGGCGAGGGTGATCGTGGACATCCGGTAGGCGACGACGAGGACCGTGGTCCCCTCGCTCGACCGGCGCAGGGCACCGAGGATCGCCTGCTCCACCGACGGGTCGACGGCGCTCGTCGCGTCGTCGAGGACCAGGAGGCGCGGTGAACGGATCACAGCGCGGGCCAAGGCGATCCGCTGGCGCTGTCCACCGGACAGGGAGGCTCCGCGCTCCCCCACGTGCGTGTCCAGACCTGCCGGGAGCGCGCGGACGAAGCCGTCGGCCTGCGCCACCTCGAGGGCGTGCCACACCTGCTCGTCGGTGCGCTCGACGCCGAGGGTGACGTTGCCCCGGACGCTGTCGTCGAACATGAAGGTCTGCTGCGGCACGAGCGCGCCCGCGGCCGGCACCCCACCGCGGGCGACCTCGCGCAGGTCGACCCCGTCGATGCTGACGGTGCCGCGCTCGGGGTCGACGAGACGCAGGGTGAGGTTGGTCAGGGTCGACTTGCCGGAGCCGGTCGGGCCGACCAGCGCCACCGTCGAGCCGGCGGGGACGTCGATGGTGACGTCGTGGATCGCCCGGAACTGCGAGGTGTTCCCCTCCTCGTCGACGACCTCGTAGGAGTAGTCGACGCCGGTGAGGGTCGAGTGCGCCGAGGTCCCCTGCGGCAGGGTCTCCTCCCCGTGCGTCAGCTCGCCGCGGGCGCGCAGCACGGCGTCGACCCGGTCCCAGCCGACGACCGTGCGGGGCAGCTCGCCGAGCACCCAGCCCAGGGCGCGCACCGGGAAGGCGAGGACCGAGATGAGGTAGGCGACCTGGACGACGTCGGCCGGCTGGAGGGCGCCCGAGGCGACCTGGTGCGTGCCGACCGCGAGGACGGCGAGCGTGCCGAGCGTGGGGATCGCCTCGATGACCGGGTCGAACGTGCCGCGCGTGCGGCCGACGTCGACGTTGGCGGCCTGCAGGCGCCGGGTGACCTCCTCGAACCGGTCGGCCTCCTGCTGCTCGCGGCCCATGGCCTTGACGACCAGGGCCGCCTCGAACGACTCGTGCGCGACCTCGCTCACCTCGGCCCGCAGCTGCTGGGCGCGGGCGATCCGCGGCGACATCGCCCGCTGGAACACCATGTTCGCGAGGAAGAGCGCCGGGAAGACGGTGAGGCCGATGATGGCCATGACCGGGTCGACCAGGACCATCTGGACGATCCCGGCGATGAGCATGACGATGACGCCGAGGGCCATCGGCAGTGGCGCGAAGACGTTCCACGTGGCCTCGACGTCGGCGTTGGCGTTCGACAGCAGCTGGCCCGAGGGGTGGCGGTGGTGCCACGACAGCGGCAGCCGCAGGTACTGCCGGGTGACCTCGCGGCGGAACTGCGCGGCGACGTTGTACATCGTGTAGCCGGCGGCGATCCGGCGGATGACCACGCCGACCACGTTGAGGCACACCACCCCGGCCACCCAGCCGAAGGTCGCCCACAGCTGGTGGGCGGTCGCGTGCCCGGCCTCGACGGCGGGCTGCACCTGCTCCCGGGTCACCTTGCCGATGGCCCACGCCGTGAGCACGGTCATCACGCCGTAGACGGTGCTGCCGGCCACGGCGAAGGCGAACCAGCGCGGCTCCCGGCGGACCCCGACCCACACGATCCGGAGGGCGCGACGCAGCGACGGGGCGGCGTCGACGGGCACAGCGAACCTCCGGCAGGTGGTGGTGGGCGAGACGGCAAGCGTATGCCGCGACAGGCATGATGATCGCATGACCTCCCTGGCCCGCCGCGAGCGGTTTTCCCTCTGCGACACCTTCGCCCGGACGGGGCCGGACGCCCCGACCCTGTGCTCGCCGTGGACCACCGCCGACCTCGCCGCTCACCTGGTCATCCGCGACCGCCGGCCGGACCTCGGCGTGGGGATCGTGCTGCCACCGCTGGCCGGGCGGCTCGAGGACGGCATGAAGGAGTACGCCGCCAAGCCGTGGGCGGAGCTCGTGGACCTGGTGCGCAGCGGTCCCCCCGTCTGGTCGCCGTTGCGCGTCCCCCAGCTCGACGACGTGGCCAACCTCTCCGAGTACTTCGTCCACCACGAGGACGTCCTGCGGGGTGACGAGACGCCCGGCCCGCGCCGGCAGGTGTCGCCGGAGCTGTCCGACGCCCTGTGGTCCCAGCTCTCGCGCGTCGCGCGGCTGTGCTTCCGCCGCAGCCCGGTCGGCGTCGTGCTGTCCACGCCGGACGGCCGCCGCATCCACGCCCGGGGCACGACCGAGCTCGGCACCGTCGTCCTGGAGGGACCACCGGAGGAGCTGCTGCTCGCGGCCTTCGGACGGCACCGGGTCGCCGACCTCGAGGTGACCGGCGGCGACGACGCCGTCGCCGCGCTCTGGGCCGCGCCCGTCGGCCTGGGCTGAGACGCCTGGTCGGGTCGGGCTGAGCGGCCGAGCAGCGCCGGCCGGAAGTCCCGGGAGGGTGTGCCGCGCTGTCCCTGTGGTGCGGGACACCCGGCCCGCGACGGTGGTGGAACACCAGACAGAGCCCGCACGGGCCCGACCAAGGAGTTCCGCCGTGAGCACCACCGAGCTTTCCTCCCGCACCCTCGTCCGCGACGACGTCGCCGACCGCAACCCGGCCGAGCCGCCGGCCACGACGCGTGGCGGCCGCGGCCGGCTGTGGGCCCTCACCGGGCCGCTGGCCGCCGTCGCGGCATCCGCCGGCTCGGTCGTCGCCGACCTGGGCAACCCGGTCTACGACCCGAAGACGTCGGGCGACGCCGACCGGATCCTCGCCACCCTGGCCCAGCACGGGGGCGCGCTGACCGTCTTCCACGTCGTGACGTCGGCGGCTGCCCTGCTGCTGCTCGTCTACGGGGCCGGCGTTGCCCGCCGGCTCCGCTTCGCACTGCCCGCCGACAGCATGCTGCCGACCGTGGCCGTCGCCGGCACCACCGTCACCTCGGCGGTGCTCCTGCTCGGCACCGGCCTCGACACCGAGGTCATCGAGGGCGTCACCCGCCCGGAGACCTTCGTGCACGAGACCGCGGCGCTCTACGGCCACTGGATCGGCACGATCCCCTACCTGTGGACCGCGGTCGGCCTCACCGGGCTCGCGATCGCGTGGGCGGCCTGGCGCCACCGCGCCGTCCCGCGCTGGATCGGCCTGGCGGCCCTCGTCCTCGGCGGCCTGACCGCCGTGGCGGGGATCTCGCCGCTGGAGTACATCGCGAGCCTCCCCGGCCAGCTCATGGTCATCGTCACCGGCCTCGGGTTCGCCCTCGGCGACCGGGCACACCGCAGGGGCGCGGACCACGGAAACGGGTCCGCCCGGGCCTGACCACGGGCCACAATCCCACTGTGACCGTGACCGCACGCACGATCGCCTCAGCGACGAATCCCGCCGACCGTCGCCGGCAGCTCCGACTCGGGCTGCTGGCGACGGTCGGTGTCGTCGTGTTCGCCGCGACCGTGCTGCTGGCGGCCCAGGTGAGCCGGGCGCAGCGCGAGTCCTACGGCATGTCGTTGTCGCCCGGCTGGGACTCCGGTCTCAACGGCCTGGTGCTGCTGGCCCTCGGTCTCGTCGTCCTCTGGCGCCTGCCACGACAGGTCGTGGGACGGGTCATGGTGGTGTTCGGCCTGTTCTGGCTGCTCGTCGGCTTCTGCGACGCGTACGACGCCTGGGCCCTGCGCGACGCGCCACCACCGCCGGCGGGTGCGCAGCTGGCGCTGTGGTTCTCCGGCCGGTTCGGGAGCTTCCTGCTCGTCGGCGTGCCCCTGCTCCTCCTGCTCTACCCCACCGGGCGGTTCCTGGGCGGCGCCTGGGGCGTCGTCAGCCGGCTGGCCGTCGCCGCCGTCGTCCTCTGGGCCACGGCCGTCGTCCTCCTGCCCGGCAGCCTGAACGGCGACCCCACCGGCGCAGCGGGTCTCTCGTACGACGCGGGCACCCTCCGGGTGGACCCGCGCGTGGGCGACGCCGTCACAGGGGTGCTGGGTGTGCTCGCCATCTGCGGTGGGCTCGCGAGCGTCGCCGTCGTGTGGCGCCGCCACCGACGCTCGACCGGACTCGAGCGCCGGCGCATCCGGTGGCTGCTCTGGGCTGCGACCGCCGTAGTCGTGCTGTTCGTCGCGGCCTCGCTCGTGCCCCTGTCCACCCGCGCCCAGGACGTGCTGTTCGCGGTGGGGGTGCTGCTGCCCGCCGTCGCGGTCACCATCGGCCTCGTGCAGCCCGACCTGGTGGGGGTCGACGAGCTGCTCTCGGGCACGCTGCTCAACGGCGTCGCCGCCACGGCCGTCGTCGGCGTCGACCTGGCCGTCCTGGCCCTCCTTACGGACGGGCTCGGCCTGCAGCTCGACCAGCGCACCGTGGTGGTGCTCGTCCTGGGCCTCGGGGCGATGGTCTACCTGGGCCTGCGGCACCTGCTCGTCGGTCGCGTCCGCAGGCTCGTCTTCGGCACCCGCGACGACCCGTACGACGCCGTCGCAGGGCTGGCGTCCCGGCTGGAGTCGGCAGCGGACGCACGCGGCCAGCTCGCCGCGGTGGCCGACGCCGTGGCCCGGGCCTTCGGGGTCCGCTACGTGCGGGTCGAGGTCGACCGGCCGGGCGGCGGTCGGCTCACCGCCACGCACGGGTCCGAGCCGGCGGTCGTGCGCAGCCTGCCGGTCACCTTCCGCGAGGCGACGATCGGGCGCCTCGTCCTGCCCCGGGACGGAGTCCGGGCCCGGCTCTCCTCCCGGGACGAGGCGCTGCTCGGCGACCTCGTGCGCCAGGCCGCCCTCGCGGCCCGCAGCGCCCGGCTCACCGAGGAACTGCAGGACAGCCGCGAGCGGCTGGTCCTTGCCCGCGAGGAGGAGCGACGGCGGATCCGGCGCGACCTGCACGACGGCCTCGGACCGGCGCTCAGCGGGGTCGTCTTCCGCCTGGAGACGGCCAGGCTCGTGCTGTCCGAGGACCCGGACGCGGCGTCCCGGAGCCTGGAGGTGGCCGCGACGCAGGTGCAGGACGTCGTGGCCGACGTCCGCCGGCTGGTGCACGACCTGCGACCGCCCGCGTTGGACGACCTCGGCCTCGTCGGCGCCCTGCGCCAGCAGGCGACGTCCCTGTCCGGGCCGGGCTTCGCCGTGCGCGTCGAGGCCGACGGCGTGGACGCGCTGCCCGCGGCCGTCGAGGTCGCGGCATACCGGGTCGTCGGGGAGGCGGTCACGAACGTGGCTCGGCACGCGCGGGCCACGCGGTGCGACGTCCGCCTGCAGGTCGCGGACGACGAGCTGCACCTGCGCGTCCGTGACGACGGGATCGGTGTCGACCCCGCCGCCGTAGCCGGCGTCGGCCTGGTGTCCCTGCGCGAGCGCGTCGCCGAGCTCGGCGGCACCGCCGAGGTCGTCTGCCCACCCGAGGGCGGCACCGTCGTGCGCGCCCGGCTGCCCCTGAGGAGCCCACCGTGACCGAACCCGTGATCCGCGTCGTGCTCGCGGACGACCACCAGGTGCTCCGCGACGGCCTCGTCGCCCTGCTCGACGCGCTGCCCGGCCTGGAGGTCGTCGGCACCGCCGCGGACGGCCGCGACGCCGTCCTCACCGCCCGCGAGACCGAGCCGGACGTCGTCGTCATGGACATCCAGATGCCGCACCTCGACGGCATCGAGGCCACCCGCCAGGTCGTCGCGGCCCGGCCGGGCACCGCCGTCGTCATCCTCACCATGAACGAGGACGACGACACGATCATGGGCGCCCTGCGCGCGGGCGCCCGCGGCTACCTGCTCAAGGGCTCCTCGGCTGCGGAGGTGCAGCAGGCGATCCGCGCGGCGGCGGCAGGCGGCATGGTCTTCGGGGCGTCTCTCGCCGCACGCATCGCCGACTTCCTGTCCGGCCGGCCGAGCACCCCCGATGTGCCGTTCCCCGAGCTGACCGAGCGCGAGCGCGAGATCCTGGACCACCTCGCGGCGGGCCGGTCGAACGCCGACATCGCCCGCCTGACCCACCTGTCGGACAAGTCGGTCCGCAATGCCGTCTCCTCGGTCTACGCCAAGCTTCATGCCGCCGACCGCGCCGACGCCATCATCAAGGCGAGGGACGCCGGCCTCGGCCGCTGAGCCGCAACACGGCAGTTGCGGACGCGAAACGGCGGTTCTGGGGCCCCGTTTCGTGTCCGCAACTGCCGTGTTGCGCGCCCGGGTGCCTGAGCCCCGTCGTGGCGCAGCCGGGGCTCCCGTCAGCGGCGGGGCAGCGAGCGGCCGTCGGGCAGGGTGCGCCCCGACACCAGCGACACCAGGTCACCGAGCGGGGCACGGAGCGGTTCCCCGCTCCCCCAGGACCAGTCGGCGTCGGTGGCCTCGAGCCGCACACCGGACAGGTCGACCCCGAACCACGAGCCGCCCGTGGCAGTCACAGCGTCCAGCACCGCCACGACCGCCTCCTGCGGCGCCACGGTCGGCACGCCGAGGGCCACCGTCACGTCGAGCGAGTGGATCACCGCATGGCTCAGCGCACCGGCCGCTCCCCCGCCCGGTGGCTGCCAGGCGTGCAGCCGGGCCGAGCGCAGCTGCTCGAGGAGCTCCGCCCGGGGCAGGGCCGAGTCGCGCTGCGCCACCGTGTTCGACAGGACGCCGAAGTCCCCGCCGGCCGCGGCCATCTCCGCGCCCCACTGCTCGGGCGTGAGGCGCGCCGGCATCGTGACGTGGGCGACCACGTGTGCAACGGTCCAGCCCTCGCACAGCGACGGGCGGCCCCACGGGTCGGCGGCCTCCGTCTCGGCGGCGTCGCCGGTGTCGAGCAGGTCCGCCAGCCCGGTGAGGGTGGGGGGCACCTTTTCCTGCAGGTCGGTCATGACAGCTCCTCCTGGACGAGTGCGGCGAGGTGGCGCTCGAGCTTGTCGAGCGAGGTGAGGAAGCCCGCGCGGGCCTGCGGGCGGCGCATGCCCTCCGGCACGTTGCGCTGGGTGATGGTGACGGCGGTGCGCCCGTCGCCGAGGTCCTCCAGCGTGTTGGTCGTGCTCAGCCCCGAGGCCGGCTCGACCCAGCTGAGCCGCTCGGGCGGGACGACCTCCGTGAACGTCGCGACCATCCGGTGGCTGCCGTGCGACCCGACCATGAGCGTCTCGAACCGGCCGCCCGGGCGCAGCTCGACCACGATGCCGTCCACCGGGGTCTGCATGCCCTCCGGCCCCCAGAAGGCGGCCAGCTCGGCGGGCTCGGTGAGGCAGCGCCAGACGAGCTCTCGCGGCGCCCGGAACACGCGCTCGTGGACGAGGTGGTCCTCGCTCATGCCTGCTCCCTCTCCTGCACCGCGGCGAGGTGTGCCTCGAGCCGGTCCATCCGCGCGGACCAGGTGCGCCGGCTCTCCTCGAGCCACGACTCGGCCTGGCGCAGCACCTCCGGCTCCAGCCGGCACGGCCGGGCCTGCCGGTCCCGGCCGCGGCTCACCAGCCCGCACCTCTCCAGCACGCGGATGTGCTGGGACACGGCCTGCAGGCTCATCGCGTAGGGCTCGGCCAGCTCGGTGACGGTCGCGTCACCGCGGCTCAGCCGCGCCACGATGTCGCGGCGGGTGGGGTCGCCGAGCGCGGTGAACACCGCGTCGAGCTGGGCGGTTCCGGTCGTCATGCAGGTATTCAAGCACCCACTTGATCAAGCGTCCACTGGAATACGGGAGAGGGCCGGCGCCCGATGGACCCCCGGTGCCCCCAGCCAGACCGCAACTCAGCGCATCGACAGCCGCTCAGTGGACCGGCAGCCGGACCGGTATGCCGTCCTGCGCCAGTGCCGCCTTCACGTCGCCGACGGTGAGCTCACCGAAGTGGAAGACGCTCGCCGCGAGCACGGCGTCCGCCCCCGCGTGCACCGCCGGGGCGAAGTGCTCGACCTTCCCGGCCCCTCCACTGGCGATGAGCGGGATGCGCAGCTCCGCGCGGACGAGCCGGATCAGCTCGAGGTCGAACCCGTCCTTGGTGCCGTCGGCGTCCATCGAGTTGAGCAGCACCTCGCCGGCACCCAGCTCCTGCGCCCGCACGCACCACTCGACCGCGTCGATGCCGGTGCGCTGCCGCCCGCCGTGGGTCGTCACCTCGAACCCGCCGACCAGCGACCCGTCCTCGGCCCGCCGGCGCCGGACGTCGGCGGACAGCACGAGCACCTGCGAGCCGAACCGCTCGGCCACCTCGGACACCAGCTCGGGCCGGGCGATCGCGGCCGTGTTGACGCCGACCTTGTCGGCACCGGCCCGCAGCAGCCGGTCCACGTCGTCGACGGTCCGCACGCCCCCGCCCACGGTCAGCGGGATGAAGACCTGCTCGGCGGTGCGGCGCACCACGTCGTACGTCGTCTCGCGGTCACCGCTGCTGGCCGTCACGTCGAGGAACGTCAGCTCGTCCGCGCCCTGCTCGCCGTACGCCTTCGCCAGCTCGACGGGGTCGCCGGCGTCGCGCAGGTTCTCGAACTGCACGCCCTTGACCACGCGGCCGGCGTCGACGTCGAGGCAGGGGATGACCCGGGTGGCGAGGCTCACCCCGGAAGGGTATCCACCTAGGGTGAACGCCATGCCCGCCGACCGGACCACGGACCACGTGAGCCAGATCGTGACCCTCGTGGACGCCACCCCCGCGCGCTGCGGCGGCACCCACCTCGTGGCGATCGACGGCCCCAGCGGCTCCGGCAAGACCACCCTCGCCCGGCAGGTGGCCGACGTCCTCTCGGCGCCCACGGTGCACATGGACGACCTCTACCCGGGCTGGGACGGCCTGCGGGCGGGGACCCACCGGGCGGACGAGTGGATCGTCCGCCCGCTGCGCGAGGGCCGCGCGGCGCGGTACCAGCGCTGGGACTGGCTCACCGACCGGTATGCCGAGTGGGTGCAGCTCCCCGCCACCGACGTCGTCGTGCTCGAGGGCTGCGGCTCCGGGGCCCTCCCCGGTGGGGCGTTCGCCTCGGTGCTGGTCTGGGTGGAGGCGGCCGAGGACGTCCGGTACGCCCGGGGCATGGCCCGCGACCCCGGGTTCGCCCCCTACTGGGACCAGTGGGCCGCCCAGGAGCGACGCCTCTACGACGCCGACCGCACCTGGGAGCGGGCCGACCTCGTCATCGACACCACCCTCGCCCGGGCCTGAGCGCGTGTGGCCGGGCGCGCTGACGCCGCCTACTGCCAGAATCGGCCCATGGAGCCCGGCGACGACACCGAGGCCGCAGCGGCGGTCCCCACCGGCGACGTCGACGCAGGCACCGACGACCTCTACGCGGCCGAGGACGCGGGCCTGCGCTCGGTGCACGACGCGGTCGTGATGCTCGCGGAGGGTCTCGGCGAGGACACGCGGCGGCTGGCCGCAGCGCCCCTCGAGGGCGCCCCGGAGGGCGGCACCGAGCCCTGGGTGCGGGTCGCCCGGCGGACGGAGTTCGCGACCGTCGGGCCCGGCCCCGACGGCACGGTCCGGGTCGGCCTGGCCTTCCCCCGCGAGGCCCCGGACGACGACCGCCTCTCCCCCGTCACCGGTTTCGGCACGGCCACCCACCGCCTCGACCTGCCGGCCGACTGCGACGAGGACGACATCCGCGACCTCGAGCCGCTGCTCGAGGCGGCCTACCTGCAGAACGGGTGATGGCAGCCACCGGAGGCCGGGGCGACCGCGCGCTGCCGCGGGTCCCCACCTCGGCCGACCTGGTCCGCGCCGCCGCGCGCTCCCGCCGGGAGGCCCGGACGCGGACCCGGCGGATGCTGGCCCGGCTGGCCTTCGTCGTGCAGTGCGGGCTCGGCGCCGCCACCGCGTGGTGGGTCGCTTCCCACGTCCTGGGCCACCAGCGCCCGTTCTTCGCCCCGGTGACGGCGATCGTCTCGCTCGGCCTGTCCTACGGCCAGCGGCTGCGCCGGGTCGTCGAGGTCATGATCGGCGTCGCCGTCGGGGTCTTCGTCGGGGACGCCTTCGTGCACTTCTTCGGGTCCGGCACGTGGCAGATCGTCGTCGTCGTGGTCCTGGCCATGAGCATCGCGGCGCTGCTGGGCGCCGGGCCCCTGCTCACGACGCAGGCAGGGGTGCAGTCGGTCATCGTCACCACGCTGACCGCCGCGCCGGGCTACGCGTTCACCCGTTGGCTCGACGCCGTCGTCGGCGGGGTGGTCGCCCTCCTCTTCACGGTCCTCGCGCCCACCGCCCCCATCCGCCGGCCGCGGCAGCAGGCGTCGGTCGTCGTGCGGGAGATCAGCGAGATCCTCTCCGACACCGTGCGGTCCGTGCGCGACCGCGACTCGGAGCTCGCGACCGCGACCCTCTCGCGGGCCCGCGCCTCGGAGTCGATGCTCGACGAGCTGCGGTCCCTGTCCGCAGAGGGCATCGCCGTCGTCCGGCTCTCGCCGTTCCGCCGGCGCCACTTGCCCGGGGTGCAGGCCATCGCCGACCTGCTCGAGCCGCTGGACCGCGCCATCCGCAACCTGCGCGTGCTCGTCCGTCGCGCCGCGGTGGCGACGTGGCGCGACGAACCGGTGCCCCCGGCATACCTGCGGCTGGTCGAGGCACTCGCCGACGTGACCGGCGACATCGCCCGCGAGCTCGGCGAGCGGCGGCTGCCCACCAACGCCCGGGCAGGGCTCTACCAGGTGGCCGAGCTCAGCGCGGTCCTCGACCCGACGTCGGGGCTCTCGGCCGAGGTGATGCGGGCGCAGATCCGCTCGATGGTCGTCGACCTGCTCATGCTCACCGGCCTGTCCGCGGACGAGGCACGCGACCACGTCCCCGAGTCGATGACCACCGGTCCCGACGACGGCTGAGCCGCCTGCAAGACTGGCCCCGATGTCGCAGGCCACCGTCCGTCCCGCACCCACCGCCGCCCCGCCCACCTGGCTGGTCGCGATCGGGCTCGTCGCCGTCGCCGTCAACCTGCGCACGGTCATGGCCAGCGTGCCCCCGCTCGTGCAGGACATCGGGCGCGACCTGCACCTCGGCAACGCCGCCCTCGGCACCCTCACCACCCTGCCGGTGCTCTGCATGGGGCTGTTCGCGCCGGTGGCGCAGCGGGTGGCGGCCCGGGTCGGCGCCGCGACCGGCGTCCAGGCGGCCGTCGTCTGCGTCCTGCTCGGCCTGCTCTCCCGCTTCGGCGGCGGGAACGTGTGGCTGCTGTATGCCGGGACGTTCGTCGCCGGGGTCGGCATCGCCCTCGGCGGGACGCTGCTGCCGGGCCTGGTCAAGGAGCTGTTCCCGCCGGAGCGCTCGGGCCTGGTCACGGGCCTCTACATGCTCGCGATGATGGGCGGGGCGGGCGCGTCGTCCGCGCTGTCCGTGCCGCTGCGCGAGCGCCTCGGGTCGTGGCAGGGCTCGCTCGGGTCGTGGTCGGTCCTGGCCGTCGTCGGCGCGCTGGCCTGGCTGCCCATCTGGCGCGGGCACACGCGGCTGCGGGCCGAGGACCCCGTCGTCGTGGTCCCGACGCGGCTGCCGTGGCGCCACGCGACGGCCTGGCTGGTCGCCGGCTACCTCACGATCCAGTCCGTCGAGTTCTACTCCTCGCTGGCCTGGCTGGCGCCGACGTATGCCGCGCGCGGCTGGGACCCGACCCACGCCGGGTATCTCCTCAGCGTCTTCACCGCGCTCCAGCTCGTCTCCGGCCTGCTCGGGCCGGCCCTGGCCGACCGCGTCCACGACCACCGGGCGCTGCTGCTCGCCGCCTCGGTGCTCGGGCTCCTCGGCCAGGCCGGGCTCTGGCTGGCGCCGGGCGCCGCGCCGTGGGTGTGGGCCGCGGTGCTGGGCTTCGGGCAGGGCGCGTCCTTCGCGCTCGGCCTGGTGCTCATGGTCGACTACGCCTCGACACCGGCGGCGAGTGCGCGGCTGGCGGGCATGGCGTTCTTCTTCAGCTACACGATCGCCTCGCTGGGGCCGGCGACGCTGGGCGCGCTGCGCGACGCCACCGGAGGGTTCGGCGCCGTCTGGATGGTGCTGACGGTCCTCATGCTCGGTCAGGTGGCGTTCGCCGCCGTGCTCCGACCGGGGCTGGCACGCATCCCCTGACCCGCGGTCGAGGGGCGCTCCCAGCCTCCCCGGGCGAGCTCGGTCCGCGTGTCGGCGCCCGGTGGGATGCTGCCCTCATGGCGTACGACCACGAGCTCGCCGACCGCCTGCGCACCGCGCTGCAGGACGTCGACGGCGTGCAGGAGAAGGCGATGTTCGGCGGCCTGGCGTTCCTGGTCGGCGGGCACATGGCGGTCGCCGCGAGCGGCCAGGGCGGTCTCATGGTCCGGTGCGACCCGGCCCGCACGGGCGAGCTGCTCGCCGGCGGCGAGGCCGAGCCCATGGTCATGCGGGGCCGAGAGATGGACGGCTGGCTGCGCGTGGCCGCCGACCGGGTGGACACCGACGGGGCACTCCAGCGGTGGGTCGACACCGGCGTGGCGTACGCCGCGTCCCTCCCCCCGAAGTAGGCACCCGGTTTGGAGGCACCCGGCAGGGGGAATACAGCAGGAAGCCGTGGTCCGGTGCGTGGCTTGCGAGGGGACGCTTGGCGGTCAGGCCCGGGCCACGGCGCAGACGTGTCGGACCGACGCCTCACTCCCGGGTGACGTCGGGGCTGGGCACCGACGGGCCCAGGGCCTGCACGAGCGCGGCCAGGCGACCGGCCTCGGCGCGTCCGAAGCCGGCGTCCGCCTTCTGGATCGCCATGACCGCAACGGTGTCGGTGTCGCTGAGCTCGATGGTGACCCACGGGTCGCCCTCGCCGAACCGCACGTCGACGACCTCGCGCCACGAGACCGTGCGGGTGAGGAACAGGTTGCGGATGGTCAGCGTCTCCCGGGTCGGGACCGCGCGGATGCTGGCGAAACGCCACAGCAGCAGCGCGATGGCGACACCCACCCCGGCGAAGAAGACCCGGTCGCCCGCTCGCCAGTTGCCGCCCTCGGCCGGCCCGGGCAGCACGACGGCGACCACGGCGAAGAGCAGGACGGTCGCCACGGCCGAGGCGGTGGCCACCGCGCGGCCACGCCGCGGCCGGAACGGTGCGAAGGCCGCCTGCTCGTCCGCACCGGGTCCCGGCCCCCGAGACCGTGCCATCGTCACAACCGGCAGGCGGCGATGTCGGTCACCAGGATCGCCCGCGCCCCCAGGTCGTACAGCTCGTCCATGATCGCGTTCGTCCTGGCCCGCGGGACCATGGCGCGGACGGCGGCCCACTCCTTGTTCTGCAGGGCGGACACGGTGGGCGACTCGAGCCCGGGCGTCACGGCACAGGCCGCCTCGACCAGGTGTGCCGGCACGTCGTAGTCGAGCATCACGTAGTGGCGGGCCGTGATCACGCCGGTGAGGCGGCGGCGCAGCACCTCGACGCCGGCGGACTCCCCCGTCCCCTCGCGGCGGATGAGGACGGCCTCGCTGCGCAGGATCGCGTCCCCGAAGACCTCGAGACCCTGCTGGCGGAGGGTGGTCCCGGTCTCGACGACGTCGGCGATGACGTCCGCGACCCCGAGGGTGATCGCGGTCTCCACGGCGCCGTCCAGCCGCACGACCTGGGCCGAGACCCCCGCCTCGGCCAGGTGCTTCTCGACCAGGCCGGCGTAGCTCGTCGCCACGCGGCGGCCGCCGATGCCGGCGACGTCCGCGCACGTGCCCGGGCGGGCGGCATACCGGAACGTGGAGCCGCCGAACCCCAGCGTCATGACCTCGATCGCGGCGCTGCCGGAGTCGAGCAGAAGGTCGCGGCCGGTGATGCCGCAGTCCACGGTGCCGGAGCCGACGTAGACCGCGATGTCGCGCGGGCGCAGGTAGAAGAACTCGACCTCGTTGTCGTGGTCGGTGACGACGAGCTCCTTGGAGTCGCGCCGGACGCGGTAGCCGGCCTCGCGGAGCATGTCGACCGCGGGCTCGGAGAGGGACCCCTTGTTGGGGACGGCGATGCGCAGCATGGTGCGGACTTCCTGGGTGGTGGCCTAGAGGTGGGCGTAGACGTCGTCGAGGGAGATGTCGGAGGCGACCATGAGCACCTGCAGGTGGTAGAGCAGCTGGCTGATCTCCTCCGCGGCGCGGTCCTTGCCCTCGTGCTCGGCGGCCATCCACACCTCGGCGGCCTCCTCCACGATCTTCTTGCCGATGGCATGCACACCGGCGTCGAGCGCGCGGACCGTCCCCGAACCCTCGGGGCGGCTCACCGCCTTCTCGGTCAGCTCGGCGTACAGGTCGTCGAAGGTCTTCACGAGCCCAGCGTACGGGGGGCCAGCCCGGCCAGGGTCACCGCGGTCGCCACCGCGGCGACGGCGGCCTCGTGCCCCTTGTCCTCGCTCGAGCCGGGCAGCCCGGCGCGGTCGAGGGCCTGCTGGTCGTCGTCGCACGTGAGCACGCCGAACCCGATCGGGACGCCGGTGCGGGTGCTGACGTCGGTCAGGCCGTGGGTGACCCCGCTGCAGACGTAGTCGAAGTGCGGTGTGCCACCACGGATCACGACACCCAGGGCGACGAGGGCGTCGAACGACGGCGCGAGCCGGGCGCACGCCACGCTGAGCTCGACGGTGCCGGGCACCCGCACGAGCGGGACGTCCTGCACGCCGCACTCGGCGAGGCCGCGCAGGGCGCCGGCGACCAACCCGTCCATGACCTCGGTGTGCCAGGACGCGGCGACGACCGCCACCCGCAGCCCGCTGCCGTCGGCGGTGACGGTGGGCGCTCCCTTGCCGCTCATGCCGTCTCCCCCGTGTCGGCCGTGTCCACGACGAGGTCGTGGCCCATCCGGTCCCGCTTGGTCCGCAGGTAGCCGCGGTTGGCCGTCGTCGGCGCCACCTGGAGCCGCTCGACCGAGTCCACGGTGATCCCGAGCGCGCGCAGCGCCTCTACCTTCAGCGGGTTGTTCGTGAGCAGCCGCACGTGGTCGACCCCGAGGGCGGTGAGCACCGCGGCGCCGGCGGCGTACTCGCGGGCGTCCACGGGCAGGTCCAGCGCGGTCTGCGCGTCGACCGTGTCGAGGCCGTCGTCCTGCAGGGCGTACGCCTGCAGCTTCGCGAGGAGCCCCACGCCGCGGCCCTCGTGGCCGCGGAGGTAGACGACGACGCCGCCCTCGGCCGCCACCCGCTCGAGCGAGCGCTCGAGCTGGGGGCCGCAGTCGCAGCGCAGCGACCCGAACGCGTCACCGGTCAGGCACTCGGAGTGCAGCCGCACCAGCGCGCGCCGCCCCGGGACCCCGCGCGGGCTGACCAGCGCCACGTGCTCGTCACCGGTGACGGCGTCGCGGAAGCCCACGGCCCGGAAGTCGCCGTGCCGCGTCGGCACGACCGTCTCCGCCACCCGGGCGACGCGGTCGTACCGCTGCCGGTGCGCGACGAGCTGGGCGATGGTGATGACGGGCAGGTCGTGCACGGCACCCATGGCCTGCACGTCCGGCAGCCGCATCATGGTGCCGTCGTCGTGGACGAGCTCGCCGATCGCAGCGGCCGGCGCGAGGCCCGCGAGCCGGCACAGGTCGACCGCTGCCTCGGTGTGCCCGGGGCGCACCAGCACCCCGCCCTCGCGGGCCCGCAGCGGCACCACGTGGCCGGGCCGGACGAAGGTGTCGGCCGTCGACTCGGGGTCGGCCAGCAGCCGGACGGTGTGCGCCCGGTCCGCGGCGGAGATGCCGGTGGTCACGCCCTCGGCCGCGTCCACCGTGACCGTGTATGCCGTGCGGCGCGGGTCGCGGTTGTCGGCCACCATGAGCGGCAGGCCCAGCCGGTCGGCGACCTCGGGCGTGACCGGGGCGCAGACGTAGCCGCTGGTGTGCCGGATCGCCCACGCCATCCACTCGTCGGTGAGCGTCTCGGCGGCCAGGATCACGTCGCCCTCGTTCTCGCGGTCCTCGTCGTCGGTGACCAGCACCGGGCGACCGGTGCGCAGCGCGTCGAGCGCCTGCTCGATGGTCGACAGTGTCCTCATGCCGCGACCACCGCCTCCGGCTCGCGGTCGGGCTCCTCGACGCGGGACGCCTTGAGCCAGACGAAGAAGCCGTACAGCACCAGGCCGGCGTACACGGCATACAGCACCGCCGAGGGGTAGAACTTCGAGTGCACGAGCAGGGGCACCCCGACGAGGTCGACGCCGATCCAGGCGAGCCAGAAGTCGTTCCAGCCGCGGGCCATCGCATAGGTCGCCACGATCGAGCCGACGAAGATCCAGGCGTCGCACCAGAAGTACCAGCGCGGGGCGGGCCAGCCGGCACCGATGAGCGAGAACACCCACTGCAGGACGACGACGCCGCCGACCCAGAAGGCGAGGTAGCCCAGGCGCTCACGGGCGGTGGCCCAGCGCGGCGTGAGGACGGGTGCGTCCTCGTCCGAGGCGTTGAGGCGGCGCACGGAGTTCCACCGGTACCAGCCGTAGATGCTCGTGATGATGAAGAACACCTGGCGGCCGGCCTGGCCGAGCAGCGTCTCGTGCTGCGGGTTGGAGAACGCGACCCCGAAGAAGACCGTGAACAGCAGGACGTTGCCGAGGATGCCGATCGGCCACGCCCAGATCCGGCGCCGCATGCCACCGATGGCGGAGGCGAAGCCGAAGACGTTGCCGACCACCTCGCGCCACAGGATGTGCTGCGAGCCGATGGTCAGCTGTGCCTCGAAGAGCTTCTCGAGCCAGTTCATGCGGGGATCTCCTGGGAGTCGGTGGTGCCGGGGGTGGGGGTTGCGGGGGTGTGGGTCGCGGGGGTGGTGGAGGTCGGCGCGGGGGTCGTCCCGGTGGCGAGCGTCGTCCCGGTGGCGAGCAGGCGCTCGACGTACTTGGCGAGGACGTCGACCTCGAGGTTGACCGGGTCGCCGACGCCCTTGTGCCCCAATGTGGTCAGGGCCAGCGTGGTCGGGATGAGCGACACCTCGAACCAGTCGTCGCCGACGGCCGACACGGTGAGGCTGACGCCGTCGACCGTGATCGAGCCCTTCTCGACGACGTAGCGGGCGAGGTCGGCGCCGAGGCTGAAGCGCACGACCTCCCACCGGTCACCCGGGGCCCGCTCGAGGATCCGCGCGGTGCCGTCGACGTGGCCCTGGACGACGTGCCCGCCGAAGCGGCCGCCGGCCGCCATCGCGCGCTCGAGGTTGACCCGGTCGCCGGGCGAGAGCGCGCCGAGGCTGGTGCGGGCCAGGCTCTCGGCCATGACGTCGACGGTGAACTGCTCGGCGTCGTGCTCGACGACCGTGAGACAGACGCCGTTGACGGAGATCGAGGCGCCGTGGACGGCGTCGGACACGACCAGCGGTCCGGCGACGGTCAGCCGGGCGGAGTCGGCGCCGCGCTCGAGCGCCACGACGTGGCCGAGCTCCTCGACGATGCCGGTGAACATCAGCGGGTCTCCTTCAGGCAGGCGGTGATCCGCACGTCGGTGCCGATCAGGGTGATGTCGGTGGGGTCGAGGCGCAGCGCCTCGTCGATGGTGGTGATGCCGAGGTCGCTGACCGACGGCCGGCCCCGGCCGAGGAGCACCGGCGCGACGTAGGCCACGACCTCGTCGACGAGCCGGTCGTACATGAACGCCGCCGCGACGGTCGGGCCGCCCTCGAGCCAGACGTGGTGGACCCCGGCCGAGGCGAGCGCCTCGAGGACCTCCTTGGGGCTGCGGGTGCGCAGGTGCCACGTCGGCGCGGCGTCGTCGAGGACGCGGGCCTGCGGCGGGAGGTCGCGCTCCCCCATCACGACCCGGAGCGGCTGGGCGTCCATGAGGGTGCCGTCGGGGTGCCGGGCGGTGAGGTGCGGGTCGTCGGTGAGGGCCGTGCCGGTGCCGACGAGGACGGCCCCGCAGCGGGCTCGCTGCTCGTGCACGTCGGCTCGGGCGGCCGGCCCGGTGATCCACTGGCTCGTGCCGTCGGCGGCGGCGCTGCGCCCGTCGAGCGTGGTGGCGAGCTTCCAGGTGACCCACGGCCGGCCGGTGCGAACGAGGTGCGTCCACGTGCGGTTCAGCGCCTCGGCCTCCTGCGCGAGGACCCCGCCGACGACCTCGACGCCACGCTCGCGCAGCCAGTCCGCCCCACCGGCCGCGACCGGGTTGGGGTCGGACTGCGCGTGGACCACGCGGCGCACGCCCGCGGCATACAGGGCCTGAGCGCACGGTGGCGTGCGGCCGGTGTGGTTGCACGGCTCGAGGGTCACGTATGCCGTGGTGCCGGCGGCGCGCTCGCCCGCGGCGGCCAGGGCGGCGGCCTCGGCGTGGGGGGTCCCGGCGCCGCGGTGCCAGCCCTCGGCGACGACCTCGCCGTCGTCGGTGACCAGGACGCAGCCGACCCGCGGGTTGGGGTCGGCCTCGGGTCCCCGGGCGGCCAGGGCGAGGGCACGACGCATCAACGTCCCGGTGCCGGGCTGCTCGCCCATCGTCCCGCCTCCTGCTCCAGACCGTTCGGTCGAGCTCCGGGGGACGTGCGGTCGAGGGACCTCAGGGCAGGCGGCGGGTCACGACGGACCCGACCGCGCGACCTGGGGGTCCCGCGTCCACGTGCTGCCTACCATCCGGACTTTCACCGTCGGTCCAGGAGTTCCACCTGGTCAACCGGCCGCTGGCTGCGGTCGGGTCGCGGACTGTCACCGCCGGTTCGGACTTGCACCGACCCCGGAGCACGTGTGTCGACGTCCAGTATGCCAGCGCGTGCCGCGAGCGGCAGACGCGGTCCGGGTGACGGTCCTCACGCGGCCGTCGGCGGGGCGAGTCCCCAGGCGACGACGGTGACGCGGACCCCGGAGGTCGTCCCGTGCGGGCTCAGGCCGGGTGCGCGTGGGCGGTCGCGAGCGCGCGCAGCTCGTCGACCGCGGCGGCCGCGTCCTGCGCGCCGTAGACAGCGGACCCCGCCACGAAGACGTCCGCCCCGGCCTCGGCGCACTGCTCGATGGTGGAGGCGGACACGCCGCCGTCGACCTGCACCCAGATCTCCCCGCCCGAGCGCTGCACGGCCTCGCGGACCTGCGCCACCTTGGGCATCTGGTCGGCCATGAACGACTGGCCGCCGAAGCCGGGCTCGACCGTCATGACCAGCACCATGTCGAGGTCCGGCAGCAGGTCCTCGAACGGCGCGAACGCGGTGCCCGGCTTGATCGCCATGCCGGCCCGGGCACCGGCCGCACGCAGGTTCCTGGCCAGGGCGCGCGGGTCGCGTGCCGCCTCGACGTGGAAGGTCACGGATGCCCCGCCGGCCTCGGCATACATGGGCGCCCAGCGGTCGGGGTCCTCGATCATGAGGTGGCAGTCCAGCGGGATCGGGCTGACCTTGGCCAGTGCCTCGACCACGGGGAGGCCGAGGGTCAGGTTCGGCACGAAGTGGCCGTCCATCACGTCGACGTGGGCCCAGTCGGCGTTGCTGATCCGCTCGAGCTCGTGCTGCAGGTTGGCGAAGTCGGCGGACAGGATGCTGGGCGAGATCTGCACGCGCACACCCTAGCGACGGCGCCTGCGCCGGCCGGACCGCCTCGGCCGGACGAACCGCCCCTCGGCCGAACGGACCGCGTCGGGCCGAACGGCCACGCCACCGTCGGGCGGCGGCCACACTCGCCGCGTGCTGTGGATCGTCGTGGTCGTGGCCCTCGCGGTGCTCGGTGGTGTCGTCGTCGTGGACCACCTGCGCGCGCAGCACACCCTGCGCCGAATGCGGGAGCTGATGGTCGCGGGCCGGCACGCCGAGGTGATCGCCCACCGCGAGCCACCCAGGCGCTACGTCGGCGTGGCCGCCCGGCTGCGCGCCACCAGCGCCCTGCTGACGGGCCGGTACCACCGGTGCCTGCAGCTGCTCGAGACCCCGGCGGGCGCGGCCGCACCGGTGCTGGCGCCGCAGGACCTGGCGATGCGGGCGATGGCCCTGCTCGGGCTGGGCCGCTACGACGAGGCCGCGGCGGCGCTCGGCGACGACCCCGTCGAGCCGCTGCACCGGCACCTGCGGGCGCAGGCGGCCATCGAGACCGGCCAGGACTGGATGGCGACCCGCCTGCTGGCCGACCCCCACCCGGTCCGGGTCGACGAGGCCGGACGGCGCCGCATCCTCGGCGACCTGCACGTGCGGCGGGGACGTCCCGCCGAGGGTGAGGACCTGGTCCGCAGCGCGCTGGCGACCTACGCGGACAGCTCGATGTCCGCGCGTGAGGTGGACATGGGCTACTGCCACGCACACCTCGCCTCGAGCGCCCTCGCGCGCGGCGACGTCGACGCCGCCCTCGCCGAGCTCGGCGAGGCCGAGCGGTTGCTGCTCGCGCGCCCGGACAACGACCCGGGGTTCCTCGAGCTCGCCTGCATCGCCGCCGAGGCACACGCTGCAGCGCGCAATCCCTCCGCGGCGGACGAGCACCTTGCGACTGCCCGACGGCTCGCCGAGCAGGTCGAGTCCCCCGCCGCCCGGGCCCGGGTGGCGCGAGCGGCCGGGACCGTCGCGTGGACCCTCCACCGCCCGGACGCACGGGACCTGCTCACGACCGCGCTCGCCCAGCACGAGGCGCTGGGCGAGCGGCCCGCCGCCGCCGAGGTCAGGCGGCTGCTCGCCTCGCCGCCCCCGTCGACCTGAGGCAGTCGGCCGGTCAGCCGCGCTTGCGCAGCAGCGCCAGGAACATCCCGTCGGTGCCGTGCACGTGCGGCCACAGCTGGGCGCTCGGCCCGGTTCCGGGCACCTCGACCGGGTCCCCCGCCGCGTTGCGGAGGAACTCGCGGACCGGCAGCTGCTCGACGTCGTCGCGCCGCTTGAGCACGTCGCCGACGACGAACTGTGTCTCGGCGAGGTGCGGGCTGCACGTGGCGTAGGCGACGACGCCGCCCGGCGCCGTGGCGTCGATGGCAGAGGCCAGTAGCTCGCGCTGCAGCGAACCGAGCCCGGCCAGGTCGGCCGGCGTCCGGCGCCACCGCGCCTCGGGGCGGCGGCGCAGTGCGCCGAGGCCGGTGCAGGGCGCGTCGACGAGGACCCGGGTGTAGCCGCCCGGCTCGTCCTCCCCGATGGTGCGGCCGTCACCGGTGCGGACCTCCAGGACCCGGCCCGCGGCGGAGGCGCGCTCGAGCGCGGGGCGCAGGGTCTGGCGCACCAGGTCGGCGCGGTGCGGGCTCACCTCGTTGGCGACGAGGTCGGCACCCGCCTGCGCCGCGAGGGCGGCCAGCAGGCCGGCCTTGCCACCCGGACCGGCGCACAGGTCCAGCCAGCGCTCGGTGCCGGTGGCCTCCACGGGCACCGCCGCGAGCGCCAGCGCGAGCAGCTGCGACCCCTCGTCCTGCACGGCAGCGCGCCCCGCGCGGACCGCCGCGACGGCGCCCGGGTCGCCCGACGGGAGCACGGCACCGACCGGCGACAGCGGCGACGCCTCGGCGCCTGCCTCGACGAGCTCGGCCACGCTGCACAGGCCCGGACGCGCGACGAGTGACACCTTGGGCGGGTCGTTGTCCGCGGCCACGAGGGCGGTCAGCTGCTCGTCGACGGTCTCCGGCGTCGCGGCACCGTGGCCGAGCAGGGCCGCCCGCATCGCCTTGACCACCCACTCGGGGTGCGACTGCTCGACCGCGAGCCGGGCCGTGAGGTCGCCCTGCGGCACGACCTCGGCGAGCCAGGCCTCGCGGTCGCGCTCGCTGACCCGTCGCAGCACGGCGTTGACGAACCCCGCCGCGCCGGCGCCGTTGACCTTGCGCGCCAGCGCCACCGTCTCGGCCACCGCGGCGTGGGGCGGCACGCGCATCCCGAGGATCTGGTGCACCCCGAGGCGCAGCGTGTCGAGCACCTTCGGGTCGACCTGGCTGAGCGGGCGTCCGGCCGCCACGGCGACCACCGGGTCGTAGAAGCCGTGCATGCGCACCGCGCCGTAGACGAGCTCGGTCGTGAAGGCCGCGTCGCGGCCGGTGATCCGCCGGTCGCGCAGGACGGCGGGCAGCTCGAGGTTGGCGTACGCGCCGTCCGCGACCGCGCGCAGCACGGTGTATGCCGCGAGCCGCTGCGGGTCGCTCGTGCGCCCGCGCTCGCTGGGCCGCTGGCGCGAGCGCTGCGGACGGTGAGGCCGACCGCCGCTGGAGGAGCCCCTCGGCCGCTGCTCAGCCACCGAGCCGCTCCCCCGCCTCGATGCGGACACCGCGGGCCCAGTCGGCCGCGGCCATCTCCTTCTTGCCGTGCGGGCGGACCGCGCCGAGGCGCACCACCCCGGACCCGGTGCCCACGTGGACCTCGCGCTTCCCGGCGGCCAGCTGACCGGGCGCCAGCAGCCCCTCGGCATACGCATCGTCGACGGTGAGGGGCGACAGCTTGAGGCGCTCGCCGCGGAAGGTCGTCCACGCACCCGGCGCGGGCGTGCAGCCGCGCACCAGCCTGTCGACGGCGGTGGCGGGGCGCTCCCAGCGCACCTCGGCGTCGGCCACCTCGATCTTGGGGGCGAGCGAGACGCCGTCGGCCGGCTGCGGCACGGGCGTCAGCGAGCCGTCGGCGATCCCGTCCATGGTGGCGACGAGCAGGCCCGCCCCGCCCTCGGCAAGGCGGGCAAGCAGGTCGCCGGCCGTGTCGGTCGGGCGGACCCTCTCGGTCATGACGCCGTAGACCGGTCCGGTGTCGAGGCCGGCCTCGAGCCGGAACGTCGAGGCGCCGGTCACCTCGTCGCCCGCCATGACGGCGTGCTGGACGGGAGCGGCACCGCGCCACGCGGGCAGCAGCGAGAAGTGCAGGTTGACCCAGCCGTGCACCGGGATGTCCAGGGCGACCTGCGGCACGAGCGCGCCGTACGCCACGACCGGGCACGCGTCCGGCGCGATCTCGCGCAGCCGCGCGAGGAAGCCCTCGTCCCGCGGTCGCTCCGGCGTGAGGACCTCGATGCCGTGCTCCTCGGCACGCCGCCGCACGGGCGACGGGTGCAGCGTGCGTCCGCGGCCGGCACGGGCGTCGGGGCGGGTCACGACGGCGACCACCTCGTGGGAGGACGCGACCAGCGCGTCGAGGGACGGCAGCGCCACCTCGGGCGTGCCGGCGAAGACGAGCCGCATCAGAGCGCCCGGCCGAAGGTGGCGTGCGGGCTGGCCTTGACGACGGGAGCCGGGCCGTCGCCCCACTCGGCCTCGCGGATGGCCCTCATCGCGGCCTTGCGCTGCTCGCGGTCCATCCGGTCGATGAACAGGATGCCGTCGAGGTGGTCGGTCTCGTGCTGGAGGCAGCGGGCCATGAGCTCGGTGCCCTCGACGACCACGGGCTCGCCGAACTGGTTGAGGCCCTTGGCCACCGTGCGCAGCGCCCTCGGGGTCTCGAACCGCAGGCCGGGGAAGGACAGGCAGCCCTCGTCGCCCTCCTGCAGCTCCTCGGACAGGTCGAGGTCGGGGTTGACCAGGTGGCCGAGCTCGCCGTCGACCCAGTACGTGAACACCCGCAGCCCCACGCCGATCTGGGGCGCCGCGAGACCTGCGCCGGGCGCGTCCAGCATCGTGTCGGTGAGGTCCTTGACCAGCTGCCGCAGCTCGCGGTCGAAGTCGACGACGGGTGCGGCCGGCGTGCGCAGCACCGGGTCGCCGAAGAGGCGGATGTTCTGGATCGGCACCCGAGCAGTCTAGGTGCGCGGCTCCCCCAGCTCGTCCGGGGTCGGCACCGGCAGCCCGCGCAGCGCCAGCTCCCGGGCGAGCCGGCCGGGCGTGGTGAAGGTGATCGCGTCCATGCCGACCGAGGCCGCCGCCTCGACGTTGGCGGGGCTGTCGTCGACGAAGACCGTGCCGAGCAGGTCGACCGGCGCATCGGCGGCGAGCCGGTGGAAGACCCCGGGGTCGGGCTTGGCCAGCGAGATGCGTCCCGAGACGGTGATGTGCTCGAACAGCGAGAGGAAGTCGAAGCGCTCGACGGCGCGCGGGAACAGCTCGGCCGACCAGTTGGTGAGCGCGAGCAGGCGCACCCCGTGGGCCGCGAGGGTGCGCAGGATCGTCACCGACCCCTCGACCGGGCCGACCATGGAGAGGTCGAAGTGCCTGCGGTAGGCGCGGATCTCGTCCGCTAGGTGGGGGTGCGTCTCGAGGGCGGCAGCCTCACCGTCGTCCCACGACCGGCCGGCGTCCTGGGCGTGGTTCCACGCGGCGAAGCCGAAGTCGCCGGTGAGGAACGCCTGCGCCCGGTCCGGTCCCACGGCAGCGGCGATGGCCGGGTGCGGGTCCCACGCGATGAGGACGTTGCCGAGGTCGAAGACGACGGTGGGCCTGGAGGTCACCGGCCCACCGTAACCACCGCGGGCGCAGGTATGCCGGCGTCAGCGCAGGCGCGCCGCCGCGGCCAGCCGCTCGAGGGCGGCGAGCACCTCGGCCGGACGCTCGACGTGCGGCGAGTGCCCGCAGCCGTCGAGCGCGGTCTCGGCGAAGGAGCCGCCGGCCGCCGCGTAGCGCTCCAGCACCGCCCGGGTCTGCCCGACCATCGGCTGCGGCGGGCAGTCCTGCTCCCCGGGCCAGCCGGGGACCGCTCCCAGCTGCCCCAGGTACGCCAGGTCGAACAGCGAGGTGTCGGACACGATGACGTCGGCCGTGCCCCGGACCCACTCGACCGGCGGCTTGGGATCGAGCGCGACCAGCTCGTCGGCGACGGAGAACCACCGCGGCGACATCGCGTTGGTCACCCCGCGGGTGCCGGGGCCGGTGTTCGGCCAGCTGGTGCTGCCGGCCGCGTCGCCGGGGTAGTTGTCCTCCCCGACAGCGGTCGACAGCACGGTGTCGAGCATCGCCTCCTCGTCGGCGCCGAACGCCGACGGGTCCGCCACGTAGGTCGACAGCATGACCGCGCGCGGGGTGGTCGGCTCGTCGCCGGACCGGTCCTTCGCGGCGAGCCGTGCCACGAAGTCCGGGTTCACCGCGCCGGCGCCGGTGCCCGCGAAGTCCTCGGTCGTGGGCGTCCCGTCCGGGTCGCGCGTGCCCCCGAACCCGTACGGCGACAGCGGCGACTCGAGCAGCAGACCCGCGAGGCGGCCGGGGTGGTCGACCGCGAGCTGCATCACGACGCCGCAGCCCATCGAGTGGGCCGCGACCAGCGGCCTGCTGCCCGGTGCGAACAGCCCCTCGACGTCGAGCAGCGCCGCGACGTCGTCGGCGAAGTCACGCAGGCCCCGGGTCGCGTCGACGGGCGCGGTCTGGGTGTCGCCGTAGCCACGCAGGTCCGGCGCCACCACGCGCCACGGGCCGTCGTCCCCGCCGAGCTGCCCGCGGACGAACGGCTCCCAGAACGCTGCCGAGGAGCAGTTGCCGTGGACCAGCACGAGTGGGATGCCGTCCTCCGGGCCCCACACGAGGACGTTCTGCTCGATGCCGTTCGCGACGGTGCGCACGCTCATGGCCGAACGCTAGGCACCGGCTGGCACCCTGCGCCATGTGACGCGCAGACATGCCGTGCGAACCGGTGTGTGGCGGGACGCTCAGCCGGCGAGGTCGGGCGGGTCCATCCGCAGCTGCACCCCGGCGGCCTCCTTGCGGGCGCTGCGCGAGGCGCGCACGTCGGCCAGCGCCTCGGCGAGGGCCGGCGCCGCCTCGAGCGGCGCGCGCAGCAGCACCCGGGCCTCGTCCTCACCGACCGACAGCGGGCCCAGCTGCTCCACCACGTCCTGCAGCCCGAACCGGGCCAGGTCCGTCTGGTCCACGGTGGCCCGCACCGCCCTGCGCTCGCCCGTGACGGCGGCCAGGGCGACCGTCGGCGGCAGGTGCAGCGCCGCCCGGTCGGCGAGCTCCCGGCCGGCGAACCAGGCAGGGTCCCAGCGGACGAGCGCCTCGACCACCGGCAGGGTCGTGTGGGTCGGGGCGCCGCAGAGGACCACCTGACCGCCGTCGGCGGCACCACGGGTCAGGCCCGCAGCCCCGAGCCACCGGCGCAGGGCCTCCTCGCCGGCGTCCAGGGTCGCCCGGTCGAGCGAGGCCCAGGCGTCCAGGAGCAGGGACGCGGCATACCCGCCGTCGGCCACGGGCTCGGCACCCGGAGTGGCGATGACGAGGGCGGCCGTCGCGGCGACGGTGTCGAGCACCGCGCCTGCCCCGGAGGTGTGGACGGGCACGCCCGGGAAGGCACGGCCGAGCTCCTCGGCGGTGCGCCGTGCACCGACGACCGAGGAGCGCAGCTCGCGGCCACCGCACTCCCGGCACTCGAACCGGCCGACCCCCTTGCCGCACCAGCGGCAGGCGGGCTCGGCCCCGCGGGCGGACTGGGCCACCGGGCCGCCGCAGTGGCGGCACCGCACGGGGGCACGGCACGTCTGGCAGGCCAGCGAGGGCAGGTAGCCGCGGCGCGGCACCTGGACGAGCACCGGCCCCGACTCCAGGGCCGCCTTGGCGGTGCGCCACGCCACCGACGGCAGGTGGGCGCTGGCCGCGGCCGGGTCCCGCTCGACGTCGAGCCCCTCGCCGGCGACCCGGACCCGGGGCACGACACCCCGCACCGACGCCGCCGCGACGGTGCGCAGCTCGTCGGCCTCGACGAGGCGCTGCACCGGCACGCTGCGGGTGAAGCCCGCACTGAGGACGGCCGCCCCCTCGATCCGGGCGCGCGCCATCAGGACCTCGCGCACGTGCGGGTACGGCGCCCTCGGCTCGTCGAGCAGGTCGTCCCCGTCGTCCCACCACGCCACCAGGCCGGGTGCGCGGACCGGGGCGAACGCGGCGGCACGGGTGCCGACGACGACCGACACGTGGCCGCGCAGCAGCTTGAGCCAGGCGGTGTAGCGCGCCTGCGGTCCCTGGTCGGCGGTCAGGCGGACGTGCCGCCCCTTGCCGAGCGCGGCGGTGAGGGCGGCGTCGACCCGCCTGACGTCGCGGTGGTCGGGGACGACGATGACGCTGCCGCGGCCACCGGCCAGCGCCGCGGCCGCCGCGGACGCGAGGGCTGCGGGCCAGTCCTCCTCGGGTGTGCGGGCGGGCAGGGCCAGCAGGGACGCCGCAGGTGACTTCCCGGCGGCGAGGCGGGTGAGGAAGGCAGGCCCCCCGGCATACCGGCTCCAGGAGGGCACCCGGTCGGGCGGCGCGGGCAGCGGGTCGGGCTCGGGCGCCTGCTCGGCGAGGGCCTTCTCCGCTGCCGCGTGACGGGGCGGCACGGCCAGCCGCAGCACGTCGCCGAGGGTCCCGGCGTAGCGCGCGGCGACGGCCCGGCACAGGGACAGCAGCGGCGGCGTCAGCACCGGTTCGGGCGACACCACGCGGCGCAACGGGGCCAGCCGCCCGGTGTGCTCGGCCTGGGCCCGGCGCTCGACGACGAACCCGTCGAGGTCCTGGCCGGCGAACCGGACCTTGACCCGCGCGCCGGGG
The DNA here is from genome assembly GCF_031456495.1 of Phycicoccus sp. 3266. Lineage (NCBI taxonomy): Bacteria > Bacillati > Actinomycetota > Actinomycetes > Micrococcales > Intrasporangiaceae > Phycicoccus > Phycicoccus sp. 3266. The sequence goes on from NZ_JAVDUW010000003.1 coordinate 755,563, forward strand.
ACGGCGTCCTGCGCCATCGCCTCGGGCACGACGTACTCGAACGGCCGGTCGAGGTGCGCCAGGCCGGTGTCGACGACCACGGCGGCGACCGGGTCGGTGGCCGCGGGCTCCTGCTCCGGCCGCACGCGCGGCACCTTGGGCAGGGCGGAGCGGATCAGCGCCAGCTGCTCCCCTGCTCCCGGTTCGGACACAGCGGAAAACTAGTCGACCCGGCCGACAGCCCCGCAGGGCAGGGTGTCGGCCGGGTCGGCGGTACGAGGCGCCGCGGGGCTCAGCCCTTGACGGCCCGCTGGAGCGCCTCGACGCGGTCGGTGCGCTCCCAGGTGAAGGCGTTCTCGACACCCGCGGCGGAGGTGCGGCCGAAGTGGCCGTAGGCCGCAGTCGCCTTGTAGATCGGGCGCAGCAGGTCGAGGTCGTCGACGAGCGCGCCGGGGCGCAGGTCGAAGACCGACGTGATGGCGGCCTGGATCTTGTCGACCGGCTCGGTCTCCGTGCCGAACGTCTCGACGTAGAGGCCCACGGGCTGCGCCTTGCCGATCGCGTAGGCGACCTGGACCTCGCAGCGACGGGCGAGCCCGGCGGCGACGACGTTCTTGGCCACCCAGCGCATCGCGTACGCGGCGGAGCGGTCGACCTTCGACGGGTCCTTGCCCGAGAAGGCGCCGCCGCCGTGGCGGGCCATGCCGCCGTAGGTGTCGACGATGATCTTGCGGCCGGTGAGGCCGGCGTCGCCCATCGGACCGCCGATCTCGAAGCGGCCCGTCGGGTTGATGAGCGAGCGGTAGGACGAGGTGTCGAGCTCGGTGCCCTCGTCGGCCAGCTGCGCCAGGACCGGCCGGATGACGTGCTGCTCGATGTCGGGGGTGAGCAGGTCGTCCAGCGAGACGTCGGCGGCGTGCTGGGTGGAGAGCACCACGGTGTCGAGCTTGACCGCGCGGTCTCCGTCGTAGGCGATGGTGACCTGGGTCTTGCCGTCGGGGCGCAGGTAGGCGACGTCGCCGCTCTTGCGGACCGCGCTCAGGCGCTCGGAGAGCCGGTGCGCGAGGAAGATCGGCAGCGGCATGAGCTCGGCGGTGTCGTCGCAGGCGTACCCGAACATCAGGCCCTGGTCGCCGGCGCCCTGCTTGTCCAGCGGGTCCACGCCACCGGTGCGGCTCTCGTAGGCCGTGTCGACGCCCTGGGCGATGTCGGGGCTCTGCTGGCCGATCGACACCTCGACACCGCACGACGCGCCATCGAAGCCCTTGGTGGAGGAGTCGTACCCGATGCCGAGGACCGTCTCGCGGACGATGCTCGGGATCTCGACGTACGCCTCGGTCGTCACCTCGCCGGCCACGTGGACCAGCCCGGTGGTGACCATGGTCTCGACCGCGACGCGGCTGCGCGGGTCCTGGTCCAGCATCGCGTCGAGGATCGAGTCGGAGATCTGGTCACAGATCTTGTCCGGGTGACCCTCCGTGACCGACTCGGACGTGAACAGGCGTGCGGACACTCAGGTCTCCTTCGCGCGACGACGTTTCGGGGCGCGCCGACCCGGTGGGGCCGACGACCTCGCGAGTCTAGCCGCGGCTACAGGATCTCCTGCACGGCGTCCCAGACTGCGGCGGCCACCTCGTCCTTGGAGGCCGGCCCCGCGTCGACGACGTGGCTGCTGCCCTGGCGCAGGATGTGCACGGTGTTCTCGTCGTGCCCGAAGGTCTTGTCGGCGCCGACCTCGTTGACGACGAGCAGGTCGCAGCCCTTGCGCACCAGCTTCTCCCGGCCGTGGTCGAGCACGCTCCCCCGGTCGTCCCCGGTCTCCGCGGCGAAGCCGACCACGACCGGGCTGGCGTCGTCGCCGCGCTCCTGCACGAGGCCGGCGAGGATGTCGGGGTTGCGGACCAGCTCGATCGTGGGGGCCGCGTCGGGGTCGGCCGGGTCGTGCGACTTCTTGATCTTGGCGTCGGCGTACCGGGCGGGCCGGAAGTCGGCGACCGCCGCGGCCATGACGACGACGTCCGCCTCGCGGGACGCCTCGAGCACGGCGTCCTGCAGCTCGAGAGCCGTCTGCACCGGAACGACCGTGACGCCGTCGGGGGCGGGCAGGGAGCTGTTCGCCGCGACGAGGACGACCTCGGCGCCGCGCCGGGCGGCCACCCGGGCCAGGGCGTAGCCCTGCTTGCCCGAGCTGCGGTTGCCCAGGAACCGCACGGGGTCCAGCGGCTCGCGGGTGCCTCCGGCGCTCACGACGACCCGGCGGCCCTCGAGCCCGTGCTGGTCGGCCGGGGTGGCCGCCGAGCGGCTGGTGTGGGCCGCGTCGGGCCCGGTGGGTGCGGCGACGCCGGGGTGGCCGTGGGCGAGGATCCGCGCGCACACGGCATACAGGTCCTCGGGCTCGGGGAGCCGGCCGGGCCCGGTGTCCGCGCCGGTGAGCCGGCCGCTGGCCGGGGGCACGACGTGCACGCCGCGCTCGGTGAGCGTCTCGACGTTGGCCTGCGTGGCCGGGTGCTCCCACATCTCGGTGTGCATGGCCGGGGCCATGACGACGGGGCAGCGTGCCGTCAGCAGCACGTTGGTGAGCAGGTCACCCGCCAGGCCGTGGGCGGCCTTGGCGAGCAGGTCCGCGGTCGCGGGGGCGACGACGACGAGGTCGGCCTGCTTGCCCAGGCGCACGTGCGGGACCTCGTGGACGCCGGACCACACGTCGGTGTGGACCGGCTTGCCCGACAGCGCCTCCCAGGTGGGGGCGCCGACGAACTGCAGGGCCGACGCGGTCGGCACCACGGTGACGTCGTGACCGGACTCGGTCAGCAGGCGCAGCAGCGAGCAGGCCTTGTAGGCCGCGATGCCACCGCTGACACCGAGGACGATCCGCGCCATCGAGGACTCCCTGCGTCGGGGGGTGGGGTCTGGCTCAGGCCTCGATCGGCTCGGAGGTGACCAGGCCCTCGTTGATCTCGCGCAGCGCGATGGACATGGGCTTCTCGTGCACTTGGCTGTCCACGAGCGGGCCGACGTACTCGAGCAGGCCCTCCTGGAGCTGGCTGTAGTACGCGTTGATCTGACGGGCGCGCTTGGCCGAGTAGATGACCAGGGCGTACTTGGAGTCGGCCTTGGTGAGGAGGTCGTCGATCGGCGGGTTGGTGATGCCGATGGGGTTGGCGACGGTTCCGGACACGGGGGTGCTCACATCTCTGTTGTCGGGTGCAGTCGCTGTCGCGAGACAGCTCGGTCAGTGGGTCCGCATCAATGATACGAGTTCTTCGGCAGCCCGACGAACGTCGTCGTTGACGATCGTGACGTCGAACTCCTTCTCGGCGGCCATCTCCACCTTGGCCGTCTCCAGCCGGCGGGCGCGCTCCTCCTCGTCCTCGGTGCCCCGACCGACGAGCCGGCGCACCAGCTCGTCCCAGCTCGGGGGCGCCAGGAAGACGAACAGCGCCTCCGGCATGGTCTGGCGCACCTGGCGCGCTCCCTGCAGGTCGATCTCGAGCAGGGCCATGCGGTGCGCGGCCAGCGCCTCCTCGACCGGGCGCCGCGGCGTGCCGTAGGAGTTCCGGCCGTGCACCACGGCGGACTCCAGCAGCTCACCGTCACGGTCCATCCGGGCGAACTCGTCGGCGTCGACGAAGTGGTAGTGGACGCCGTCCTCCTCCCCCGGGCGGGGGCGGCGGGTGGTGGCGGAGACGCTCAGCCAGACGTCGGGGAAGTGGTCGCGGACGTATGCCGAGACGGTGCCCTTGCCGACCGCGGTGGGGCCGGCGAGGACGACGAGGCGGTGTGCCCGGTCGGTGTCCCCTGGAGCGGACCCGCTCACGCCTCGTCGAAGCGGGTGAGCAGCGCGGAGATCTGGTTCGCGCCGAGGCCACGGACGCGGCGGCTCTCGGAGATGCCGACCTCCTCCATGATCTGGCGGGCGCGGACCCGGCCGACGCCGGGCATGGACTCGAGGAGGGCGGAGACCTTCATCTTGCCCACGACCTCGTTCTCCTTGCCGTCGGCGATGACCTCCTTCAGCGACCCCTGGGCGTACTTGAGGCGGTTCTTCACCGCCGCACGCTCACGGCGGGCGACGGCGGCCTTCTCCAGGGCGGCAGCTCGCTGCTCCGGCGTCAACGGGGGAAGGGCCACGGCTGCGTCTCCTTGTGCGGACGTGCTGGTGCACGCGAGTCGGTTCGGGGGGTGGGGTGGCACTGACTCTAGCAACCGCCGGTGAAGTCTTCTCCCCGGCGCCTGCCCGGCCCGGGCCGTTGCGCCGTCAGCGCAGCAGCCCCGCCATCGCCTGGCTGGTCGAGCGGGCGCGGTCACGCAGCGCGGACACGTCCGGGCCCGCCGACAGGACCTCGCGGCTGCTGGCCGGCAGGACGTTCGGCAGGGCGTCGCCGAAGACCCGGCGCAGGTCCTCGCTCGTTCCTCCCTGGGCGCCGACGCCGGGGGCCAGGAGCGGCCCGTTGACGGCGGCGAGGTCGAGCTGGAGCTCCTGGACTGCGGTGCCGACGGTGGCACCCACGACCAGCCCGACGCTGCCGAGCTCCCCCCGCTCCCCCGCCGCGGCGTTCTCGGCGGCGGCGCTGCGCACGATGCCCTCCGCCACGCTCGTGTCGCGCAGGCGGGCGTGCTGGACGCTCCGGCCCTCGGGGTTGGAGGTCAGCGCGAGGACGAAGACGCCGCGGCCGGTCTGGGCGGCCAGGTCGAGGGCGGGCCGCAGCGACTCGAAGCCGAGGTAGGGGCTCAGGGTCACGGCGTCCCCGGGCGCCACGGCGTCCTTACCGAGGAACGCCTCGGCGTACGCCGCCATGGTGCTGCCGATGTCGCCGCGCTTGGCGTCGACGAGGACGAGCGTGCCGGCCTCCTGGAGCGCCCGGGTGGCCCGCTCGAGGACGGCGACGCCGGCGGAGCCGAAGACCTCGAAGAAGGCGGACTGCGGCTTGACGACGCCCACGTGCCCCGCGAACGCCTCGACGCAGGTCTCGGTGAACCGGGTCAGGCCCTCGAGGTCGTAGGTGAGGCCCCACGACTCGACGAGGGTGCGGTGCGGGTCGATGCCTGCGCACAGCGGCCCGTAGGCGGCCGTGGCGGCCCGGAGCCGCTGGCCGAAGGTGGTCTCGCTGGTACCGCTCATGTCACGCCATCCTCTCGTGGGCGATCCCGACGACGTCCGACAGCCGGGAGAACCCCTTCTCGTGCAGCAGGTCGCGCAGCTCACGGCCGACTCGGACCGGGGCGCTGGGGTCGTTGAACGCGGCGGTTCCGACCTGCACGGCCGAGGCGCCCGCCGCGACCAGCTCGAGCGCGTCACGCCCGGTGCGGACTCCCCCGACGCCGATGATCGGCACATCGGGCAGCCGCCCGTCGCGCATGGCGGCCCGGGTCTGCCAGACCGCGCGCACGGCGACCGGCCGGACCGCGGGGCCGGACAGGCCGCCGGTCACACCGGCGACCTGGGGGCGCAGCAGGTCGGTGTCGATGACCATGCCGAGCAGGGTGTTGATCATGGTGAGCCCGTCCGCGCCGGCCTCGACGGCCGCCTGCGCCACGGTCACGATGTCGGTGACGTCGGGCGTGAGCTTGGCGAAGATCGGGACCTCGGGCGGCAGCTGCGGGCGCACCTGCGAGACCACGTCGGCCGAGGCGGCCGGGTCGCAGGCGAAGACCAGGCCGCGGTTGGCGACGTTGGGGCAGGAGATGTTGACCTCGACGCCGACGACGGCGGCGAGGGCCTCGCTGGCGGCGAGCCGGGCCGCGACGTCCGCGAACTCGGCGCTCGTGCCGCCGGCGATCGAGACCAGCACCCGGGCGCCGTTCTCGTGCAGCCACGCCAGGTCCTGCTCGACGAAGGCGCTGATGCCGGGGCCCTGCAGGCCGATCGAGTTGAGCATCCCGGACGGCGTCTCGGCCATCCGCGGGGTGCCGCGACCGGAACGCGCGTCGGCCATGACGGACTTGGTGACGAAGGCGCCGAGCTCGCGCAGGTCGAAGAAGCGAGCGAGCTCCTTGCCGTTGGCCGCGCAGCCGGAGGCCGTCATCATCGGGCTGGGCAGCCGCATGCCGGCGAGGTCCACCGACATGTCGACCGCGGCGGTCGTGGTGGTGGTCATCAGTGGCCTCCCGACCGCGGTGCGCCGACGGCGTCGTCGGGCACCCGGCACAGCCCGTTCGAGAACGCGTCCCAGCGCACCCGGTCGCCGCGGAACACCGGTCCCTCGACGCAGGAGCGCACCATCCGGGTCAGCCCGTCGTCGCCGACCACGGGCATGACGCAGGTCATGCACACGCCCACGCCGCAGGCCATCGACTCCTCGACGGCGACGTGGGCCGTGGCGCCCTCGGCGGCCGCCACGTCGGTGATCGAGCGCAGCATCCCCATCGGGCCGCAGCCGTAGACGTTCCCGCCCCCGCCGGCGCGGCGGATCGCCTCGGGCAGCACGTCGGACACCCAGCCGCGGGTCCCCTCGGACCCGTCGTCGGTCGTCACGGTGACGCCGTGGGCGACCTCGCGGGCCTCCTCGACCCCGAACAGCTTCGCGGCCGTGGCGGCCCCGAGGACCACCTCGACGTGGCAGCCCCGGGCGCGCAGCGACCGGGCCAGCCAGGCGAGGGGCGCGCTGCCGTAGCCGCCGCCGACGAGGACGCAGCCCACGGGCTCCTGGGGCACCGGGAACTCGCGACCGAGCGGGCCGATCACGTCGACCTCGTCGCCGGCGCGCAGGCCCGCCAGCCACTCCGTGCCGGCGCCGACGGGCGAGATGACGACGTCGACCGTGTCGGTCGCCGGGTCGGCGCGGTGGATGGAGAAGCAGCGCCGGAGCAGGTTCGCGCTCGTCGGGCCGCCGACCGCCAGGGCGACGAAGTGGCCGGGCCTGGCGTGCTCGGCCAGCCCGGGCACCTCGAAGGTGAGGTGGTGGTAGGCGCCGACACGCTCCGTGGACACGAGCCGTCCCGTCCCCTGCACGACCCGGGTGTCCTGGGCGACGTCGCTCACCGGCGCGCCTCCACGGCATACAGGTCGAGGTCGCGCGCGTGCTCCTGCAGCGGCTTGACGCGGTACTCGCCCTGGAGCTGGGCCTCGATGCCCTGCACCGCGGCGGCGAGCTCCTGCACGGTGGTGACGATCGGCTTGTCCATCGACGTCGTCGCGGCCCGGATGGCGTAGCCGTCGGCGCGCGCGTTCGGGCCGCTGGGCGTGTTGACGACCATGGCGATCTCGCCGGCGAGGATGAGGTCGACGATCGACTGGTCGGCCTCCTCGCGCTCGCTCACCTTGTGCACCACCTCGGACGCGATCCCGTTGCGGCGCAACACGTCTGCGGTACCCGTCGTCGCCACGATCGTGAAGCCGAGGTCGGCGAGGCGCTTGACCGGGAAGATCATCGCCCGCTTGTCGCGGTTGGCGACGGAGACGAACACCTTGCCCGACCGCGGCAGGCCGGAGCCGGCCGCGAGCATGCCCTTGGCGAACGCCGTGCCGAAGTCCTCGTCGATGCCCATGACCTCACCGGTGGAGCGCATCTCCGGCCCGAGCAGGCTGTCGACCACCTGGCCGTCGCGGGTGCGGAACCGCTTGAACGGCAGGACCGCCTCCTTGACCGCGACCGGCGCGTGGCTCGGCATCGAGCCGCCGTCGCCGTGGGCGGGCAGCAGCCCCTCCTCGCGCAGCTCCTTGATCGTCGCGCCGAGCATGACCCGGGCCGCGGCCTTGGCCACCGGCACGCCGGTCGCCTTGGCGACGAACGGGACGGTCCGCGACGCGCGCGGGTTGGCCTCGAGGACGTAGAGCACGTCCTGCGCGAGGGCGAACTGCACGTTCATCAGGCCGCGCACGCCGATGCCCTCGGCGAGCCGCAGCGTCGCCTCGCGCACCCGCTCGAGCTCGGCGACGCCGAGCGTCACCGGCGGCAGGGTGCACGCCGAGTCGCCGGAGTGGATGCCGGCCTCCTCGATGTGCTCCATGATCCCGCCGAGGTACATCTCGGTGCCGTCGTAGAGCGCGTCGACGTCGATCTCGATCGCGTCGTCGAGGAACCGGTCGACGAGCACGGGGTGCTCCGGGCTCGCCACGGTCGCGCGCGTGACGTAGGTCGCCAGGGTGTCGTCGTCGTAGACGATCTCCATGCCGCGACCGCCGAGGACGTAGGACGGCCGCACCAGGACCGGGTACCCGATCTCCTGCGCCACCGCGACCGCCTCGGTCGCGCTGTATGCCGTGCCGTGCCGCGGTGCGGGCAGGTTCGCCTCGGCGAGCACCCGGCCGAACGCGCCGCGGTCCTCGGCGAGGTCGATCGCCTCGGGGCTGGTCCCGACGATCGGCACGCCGGCCTCCTTGAGCGCCTTGGCGAGGCCGAGCGGGGTCTGGCCGCCGAGCTGCACGATGACACCGGCGACCGGGCCGGCCTGCTGCTCGGCGTGGACGACCTCGAGGACGTCCTCGAGGGTGAGCGGCTCGAAGTACAGCCGGCTGCTCGTGTCGTAGTCGGTCGAGACGGTCTCGGGGTTGCAGTTGACCATCACGGTGTCGTAGCCGGCCTCGCGCAGGGCGAAGCTGGCGTGCACGCAGGAGTAGTCGAACTCGACGCCCTGGCCGATCCGGTTGGGGCCGCTGCCGAGGATGATGACGGCCGGCTTCTCGCGCGGCTCCACCTCGGTCTCCTCGTCGTAGGACGAGTAGTGGTACGGCGTCTGGGCCGCGAACTCGGCCGCGCAGGTGTCGACGGTCTTGTAGACCGGGCGCACCCCGAGGGCCTGGCGCACGCCGCGGACGACCGCCTCCGGCATACCGCGCAGCGCCGCGAGCTGGGCGTCGCTGAAGCCGTGACGCTTGGCGAGCCGGAGCAGCTTCGGCGTGAGCTCGCGGGCGCCGGCGATGCGGTCGGCGAGGGCGTTGACGAGGGCGATCTGGTCCAGGAACCACGGGTCGATCCCGGTCTCGTCGTGCACCTCCTCGACCGACAGGCCGCCCCGCATCGCCTGCTGCACGGTGACCAGGCGACCGTCCGTGGGCGTCTTGGCGGTGTGGAGCAGGGTGCGGGCCTGCTCCTCGCTGGGGGTCGGGCCGTCCCAGTGGAACGCGCTGTCCTTGCGCTCGATCGACCGCAGGGCCTTCTGCAGGGCCTCGGTGAAGTTGCGGCCGATGGCCATCGCCTCGCCGACCGACTTCATGGTCGTGGTGAGGGTCGGGTCGGCGGCGGGGAACTTCTCGAACGCGAACCGCGGCACCTTGACCACGACGTAGTCGAGCGTCGGCTCGAAGCTCGCGGGCGTCTCCCGGGTGATGTCGTTCGGGACCTCGTCGAGGGTGTAGCCGATCGCCATCTTCGCGGCGATCTTGGCGATCGGGAAGCCGGTCGCCTTCGACGCCAGGGCCGACGAGCGCGAGACGCGCGGGTTCATCTCGATGACGATGATCCGGCCGTCGTCGGGGTTGACGGCGAACTGGATGTTGCAGCCGCCGGTGTCGACGCCGACCTCGCGGATGATCGCGATGCCGAGGTCTCGCAGCCGCTGGTACTCGCGGTCGGTGAGGGTGAGCGCGGGCGCGACGGTGATCGAGTCACCGGTGTGGACGCCCATCGGGTCGAGGTTCTCGATCGAGCAGACGACCACGACGTTGTCGGCGTGGTCGCGCATGACCTCGAGCTCGTACTCCTTCCAGCCGAGGATCGACTCCTCGAGGAGCACCTCGGTGACCGGGCTGTACTGCAGGCCCGCACCGCCGATCCGACGCAGGTCGGCCTCGTCGTAGGCGAAGCCGGAGCCGAGGCCGCCCATGGTGAACGACGGGCGCACCACGACGGGGTAGCCGAGGTCGTCCGCCGCGGCGAGCAGCTCGTCCATGCTGTGGCAGATCATCGAGCGCGCGGACTCGCCGCCGCAGCGCTCGACGACGCCCTTGAACTTCTCGCGGTCCTCGCCGAGCTGGATGGCCTCGACGTTCGCCCCGATCAGCGGGCAGTTGTACTTCTCGAGGACGCCGGCCTCGTGCAGCGCGATGGCGCAGTTGAGGGCGGTCTGCCCGCCGAGGGTGGCGAGCACCGCGTCGGGCCGCTCGCGGGCGATGATCGACTCGACGACCTCGGGGGTGATCGGCTCGACGTAGGTCGCGTCGGCGAACTCCGGGTCGGTCATTATCGTCGCCGGGTTGGAGTTCACCAGGACGACCCGGATGCCCTCCTCGCGCAGCACCCGGCACGCCTGCGTGCCCGAGTAGTCGAACTCGCACGCCTGCCCGATGACGATCGGCCCGGAGCCGATCACCAGGACGCTCTTGATGTCGTCGCGCTTGCTCACGCGCGGTGTCCCTTCTCCTTGTGGCCCTGCATGAGGGAGATGAAGCGGTCGAACAGGTAGGCCGCGTCGTGCGGGCCTGCTGCCGCCTCGGGGTGGTACTGCACCGAGTACGCCGGCAGGTCGAGGCACTCCAGTCCCTCGACCACGTCGTCGTTGAGGCACACGTGCGAGACCCGCACCCGCCCGTATGCCGTGCCGTCCGCGGCGTCGCTGGGCGCCTGCACGCCCTCCGGGTCGAGCGGGGCGTCGACGGCGAAGCCGTGGTTGTGCGCCGTCACCTCGACCTTGCGCGTCGACCGGTCCATGACCGGCTGGTTGATCCCGCGGTGGCCGTACTTGAGCTTGTAGGTGCCGAAGCCCAGCGCCCGGCCGAGCAGCTGGTTGCCGAAACAGATCCCGAAGAACGGGATGCGGGCTGCGAGCACCTCGCGCAGCACCGCGACCTCGGCGTCGGCCGTGGCCGGGTCGCCGGGGCCGTTGGAGAAGAAGACGCCGTCCGGGCCGTGCTCGCCGCCCACCCGGCGCACCTGCTCGAACGTCGTGGTCGCCGGCAGGACGTGCACCTCGATGCCGTGCTGCGCCATGAGCGCCGGCGTCATCGACTTGATGCCGAGGTCGACGGCCGCGACGGTGAACCGCTTCTCCCCCACCGCGGGCACGACGTACGGCTCGCGGGTGGTGACCTCGGCCGCGAGGGCCGCACCCTGCATGAGCGGGGAGGAGACCACCTCGGCGACGAGCGACTCGACCGGCTCGGAGGCCCGGTCCCCGGAGAAGATCCCGACCCGCATGGCGCCGCGCTCGCGCAGGTGGCGGGTCAGCGCACGGGTGTCGATGCCGCTGATCCCGACGACACCCTGGGCCGCGAGGTCGTCCTCGAGCGACTGCTGGGAGCGCCAGTTCGAGGGCCGCAGGGCGGGGTCGCGGACGACGTAGCCGGCCACCCAGATGCGCCGGGACTCGGGGTCCTCGTCGTTGACGCCGGTGTTGCCGACGTGCGGGGCGGTCATGACGACGACCTGGCGGTGGTAGCTCGGGTCGGTGAGGGTCTCCTGGTAGCCGGTCATGCCGGTCGAGAAGACGGCCTCGCCGACCGTGCTGCCGGTGGCGCCGTAGGCCTCGCCACGGAAGACCCGGCCGTCCTCGAGCACCAGCACGGCGTCGTCGCGGTCGAGGTCCAGCTGTGCGGCCACACTCATCGGGTGGTCCCTCCTTCGGGTGCCGTGGGCTCGCGCCCCTGCTCGGTGTCTGTGTCGGTGTCTACGTCGGTGTCGGTCTCGTCTGCGCCGGTGCCCGCCGCTGGTGCCGGCGCCGGGTCCGGCGTCTCGGCGGCCTCGCTGCTGTGCCACCACAGCGCGGACTCGACCCGGTCGACGTCGGCGCGGTAGCGCGGGTGGAAGCCGGTCTCGTAGACGGCGCCGTCCTCGGCGCGCCACTGCAGGACGAGCAGCCGGTTGGCGCCGAGGAACTTCCCGGCCATGCCCCGGTCGCGGCGCACGCTGACCAGGCGGCTGCCCGGCACGACGACCGTCGACTCGCCCTGGCGGTCGATCCGCACCAGCTGGTCGGGGTTTCCGCGGCTGACCGTGAGGGTCGCGCGGGACCGGTTGCCCAGGCCCTCGACGGCGACGCGCTCGAGCCGGCTCTCCGCGGTCGTCGTGCTGATGTACGTGCCCTCCACCACGAGGCTGTGCCCGCGCTGGTCGTCCAGGGCAGGGGCGGCCGGTGCCGCGTCCTCGGTGCGGTGCCGCTCGACGGCGATGACCGCCGAGGCGTTGCGCCGGCGCTTGCGCAGCCACGCGGCATACAGCAGGGCGTAGACCAGGCCGAGGGCCACGAGCATGACCCCCACCGCCTGAAGTCGCGTCACGCGAGGGCTCCCTTCTGGGCGGTGACCCGGCCGCGCAGGACGGTGGCGTGGACGGCACCCCGGAAGGTGCGCCCGTGCCACGGGTTGTTGCGCGACAGGGAGAGCGAGGCGCTCCGGTCGACGGTGACCTCGGCGGTCGGGTCGACGAGCGTGAGGTTGGCGGGCGACCCGGGCTCCAGCGGCCCGCCATGCCCGTCGAGCCCGGCGATGCGTGCCGGGTTGCCCGACATGACGCGGGCCACGCCGGCCCAGTCGAGCAGCCCCGACCCCACCATCACGTCGGACACCACCGACAGGGCCGTCTCGAGGCCGAGCATGCCGAACGCCGCGTCGACGAAGGCGTGCTCCTTGTCGTGCCGGGCGTGCGGGGCGTGGTCGGTGGCCACGGCGTCGATGGTGCCGTCCGCGAGCGCCGCGCGCAGGGCGTCGACGTCCTCCTGCGGGCGCAGCGGCGGGTTGACCTTGTACACCGGGTCGTAGCCGGCGAGCAGGTCGGTCGTGAGCAGCAGGTGGTGCGGCGTCACCTCGGCGGTGACGTCGATGCCCTGCGCCTTGGCCCAGCGGACCACCTCCACCGTCCCGGCGGTGGACACGTGGGCGACGTGGACGCGCGACCCGGTGTGCCGCGCCAGCATGACGTCGCGGGCGACGATGCTCTCCTCGGCGATGCCTGGCCACCCGGGCAGCCCGAGCCGGCCGGACAGCTCACCCTCGTGCGCGCAGGCCTGGCTGCTCGCGAGGTGCGGGTCCTGCGCGTGCTGCGAGACGACGCCGCCGAAGGCCCGGACGTACTCCAGGGCCCGGCGCATCACCCGCGAGTCGGCGACGCAGTGGCCGTCGTCGGAGAAGACGCGCACCGCGGCCCGGGACCGGTGCATGAGGCCGAGCTCGGCGAGCTCCTCGCCGGCCAGGCCCTTGGTGACGGCGCCGACGGGCACGACGTCGACGAGCCCGGCGGCCCGGCCGAGGTCGAGGATGCGCTCCGCCGCCTCGGCGGTGTCGGTCACGGGCGTGGTGTTGGCCATGGCCAGGACGGCGGTGTAGCCACCGACCGCTGCGGCGGCCGACCCGGACGCGATCGTCTCGGCGTCCTCGCGGCCGGGCTCACGGAGGTGGGTGTGCAGGTCGACCAGGCCCGGCAGGGCGACCAGCCCGTCGGCATCGAGCACGTCCGCGCCCCTGGCGGAGCGGATCGAGCCGACCTGCGTCACGACGCCGTCCTCGACCAGCAGGTCCTGGGCTCCCTGTCCGAGCAGGTCGGCCCCGGTCACGAGCAGCGCGGGCATCAGGCGTCCTCTCCTTCGCTTCCGGTGCCGGTCCCGGCACTCCTCGGCGCTGCGGTCCTCGCTCGTGCCTCGCTCGTGTCCTCGCGCTGTTCGTCGTTGCCGGCCAGCAGGTGGTAGAGCACGGACATCCGCACCGCCACCCCCGCGCTGACCTGGTCGAGCACGAGGCTCTGGGCGGCGTCGGCGGCGTCGGCCGCGATCTCCAGGCCGCGGTTCATCGGACCCGGATGGCAGATGACGGCGTCGGGGTTGGCTGCGGTGAGCGCGTCGAGCCGGGCGCGGGTCAGGCCGTAGCCGACGGTGTACTCGCGGGCCGTCGGGAAGAACCCACCGCTCATCCGCTCGCGCTGCACCCGCAGCATCATCACCGCGTCGGCCGTCGGAAGGACTGCGTCGAGGTCGTGGCTGAGCGCGAACCCGTCCCGCTCCGACCAGGCCCGGATGCCGCTCGGCATCAGCGTCGGCGGTGCGACGAGGGTGACCTTCGCGCCCAGCGTTCGCAGGGTGATGAGGTTCGAGCGCACCACCCGCGAGTGGGTGAGGTCGCCGACGATCGCGACGTGCCGCCCCTCGAGGCTGCCGAGCCGGTGCTCCATCGTGTACGCGTCGAGCAGGGCCTGCGTCGGGTGCTCGTGGGTGCCGTCCCCGGCGTTGACGACGTGGGCGTCGACCCACTGGCTGACCTGGTGGGCGGCGCCGCTGGCGGAGTGCCGGATGACCAGGGCGTCCACACCCATGGCGGCCACGGTCATCACCGTGTCGCGCAGCGACTCGCCCTTGGAGGTCGAGGAGCCCTTGCCGCTGATGTTGATGACGTCCGCGGAGAGCCACTTGCCGGCGATCTCGAAGCTGCTGCGCGTCCGGGTGGAGTCCTCGAAGAAGAGGTTCACCACCGTGCGGCCGCGCAGGGTGGGGAGCTTCTTGACCTCGCGCTTCTGCACGGCGTGCATCTCGGCGGCGGTGTCGAGCAGCTCGCGCACCTGCTCGCGGCTCAGGTCGGCCGAGGACAGCAGGTGCCGGCGCGGGCGTGCCGTGGCGGCGCCGCCCGTCGTGGCGCTGCCCGCGGTCGTGGCGGTGGTGGTCATCGGGGCTCCCCTCCGGCGATGGTGACCTGGTCCTCGACGCCGTCCGGCTCGGCGAGCCGGACCCGGACCTTCTCGCTGCTCGAGGTGGGCAGGTTCTTGCCGACGTGGTCGGCGCGGATCGGCAGCTCGCGGTGGCCGCGGTCGACGAGCACGGCGAGCCGGACGACCCGCGGGCGGCCCAGGTCCGAGAGGGCGTCGAGAGCGGCCCGCACGGTGCGGCCCGAGTACAGGACGTCGTCGACCAGTACGACGACCTTGTCGTCGATGCCCGTGGCCGGGATGTCGGTGTGCATCGGGCTGCGGGTCGGCTGCCGGCGCAGGTCGTCGCGGTGCATGGTGACGTCGAGCGCGCCGACCGCGACCGGGACGCCCTCGACCTCCTCGATGAGGGCCGCGAGCCGGTGGGCCAGCACCACGCCGCGGGTGGGGATGCCCAGCACGACGAGGTCGGCGGCACCCTTGTTGCGCTCGAGGATCTCGTGGGCGACGCGGCGCAGCACCCGGGAGACGTCGGCGGCGCTCATCACCGAGCGCTCGTCCGCAGCAGGGCTGGGGGAACCGGGTGCCGGAGGAGTGGCGGAGCCGGCGGGAGCGGAGGGCTCGACCGCGGCGGGTACAGCTGAGTCTGGACGCATGACGGCGTCTGGACCTCCTTCCCTGCCTCACGGGACAGGTCGTTAAAGGATGTCGTTCGGGAGCAACTGTAACGGGTCGGCTCGTGGAGGTGCGACGCGGCCCACCAGCAGGTAGGACCGAGGGGGTCCCGACCGGGACCTCGAGTCGACACCGACAGGAGAGACGATGACGAGCACCCCGACCGTCGCCGTGCTGGGCACGGGCATCATGGGCGCAGGGATGGCCCGCAGCCTGCGCCGCGCCGACCTGCCCGTCCGCGTGTGGAACCGCAGCCGGGACAAGGCCGAGCCGCTCGCGCAGGCCGGTGCCACCGTCAGCGACACCGCGGCCGAGGCCGTCGACGGTGCCGACGTCGTGGTCACCATGCTCTACGACCACGAGGCCGTCCGGTCGACGGTCGAGCAGTGCGCCGACGCGTTCGGGTCGGAC
The DNA here is from genome assembly GCF_031456495.1 of Phycicoccus sp. 3266. Classification (NCBI taxonomy): domain Bacteria; kingdom Bacillati; phylum Actinomycetota; class Actinomycetes; order Micrococcales; family Intrasporangiaceae; genus Phycicoccus; species Phycicoccus sp. 3266. The sequence continues at coordinate 771,132 of NZ_JAVDUW010000003.1, forward strand.
ACGGTCTGGCTGCAGGCGTCGACCGTCGGGGTCGCGGGCACCGAGGCGCTCGCGTCCCTCGCCGCCGGGCGGGGCATCGCGTTCCTCGACGCGCCGGTGCTTGGGACGAAGGACCCGGCCGAGAAGGGCGCCCTGGTCGTCCTGGTCTCCGGCGACCGGTCGCTGGCCGACCGCGTGCAGCCGGTGCTCGACGCCGTCGGCTCACGGACCATGTGGGTCGGCGACGAGGCCGGCGCGGCGAGCCGGCTCAAGCTGGCGGTCAACTCGTGGGTCGCGACGATCAACGCCGGCGTCGGCCAGGCGCTGGCCCTGGCCGAGGGGCTGGGCGTCGACCCCCGGCTGTTCCTCGAGGCGATCGGCGGCGGCCCCACGGACACGCCCTACGCCCAGCTCAAGGGCGGCCTCGTCCTCGAGCGCGCCTACTCCCCCGCGTTCGCCGTCGACAACGTCTCCAAGGACGTCGGGCTCATGGTGGAGGCGGCGACGCAGGCAGGGGTGGACACGCGCGTGCTCGAGGCGCTGGCCGCGGCCTACGCGCGCGCCTCCGAGCAGGGGCACGGCGGGGACGACATGGCGGCGGTCGCCGAGGTGTTCCGCGTGCACCGGGACTGACGGGGTGGCCCGTGGCGCGTAGTCCTTCGGCATGATGACGCGCCGCGGGCGCACGAGGACCGTGTGACGTGGACTGCCCGCGGTGAAGGGTCACGAGCGATCCGTCAGGGGGTCGCACCCCGTGGCCCCGCTCACCCCCAGGAGCACCACCATGCACAGGATCGGACTGCTGCGACGCCTGGCCCTCGCCGTCGCCGGAACCACTGCCCTCGCCATCCCCGTCGCCCTCGCCCCGTCGGCCTCCGCCCAGACCACCCCGGTCACCTGGCACGTCCGGGTGGGAGCCGAGTCGCCCGACATGGCCGTCAGCGCGATGGCCTTCCTGCCCAAGGAGGTCTGGGTCGACGCCGGCGACACGGTCCACTGGACCGCCGGCAGCGCCGAGCCGCACACGGTCACCTTCCTCGCGCCGGGCGCGTCGCTGACCCCGTTCAACCCCTTCGACCCCACGCAGGTCAGCAGGCAGGGCGGCACGACGGAGGACGGCACGGCATACACGAACTCGGGGATCATGGCGACGCAGCCGATCTTCACGTTCACCGACCCGGCCACCAGCTACGACCTGACCTTCCCGACGGTCGGGAGCTACACCTACTACTGCCTCGTGCACGGCGAGATGATGTCGGGCACGGTCCACGTGCGGGCGGCGGGCACGCCCTACCCGTACACGCAGCAGGACTACAACCGGGTCGGGAACGCCGAGGCTGCGGCGGACCTCGCCGCGGGCCGCGACGCCTGGCGGGCGTCGAAGCAGGCGCACGCGACCACCGGCCACTCGGTCGAGGTCGGCATCGACGGTGACGGGTTCTCCGTGATGCGGTTCGTGCGCGACCACGTCGTCGTCCACGTGGGTGACACCGTCTCGTTCACCACCATGGGCGAGGCACCGCACACCGTCACGTTCGGGCAGGAGCCGCCCATCCCGGCCTTGTTCGGGCCCTCGGGCGACCCCGCGCACTTCGCCGGCGGCGACCTGAACAGCGGCCTGCTCGCACCGGGCGTCCCGTTCTCCGTGACCTTCACGGCGACGGGCACCTTCCACTACATCTGCGCCATCCACGACGGGATGGGCATGGTCGGGGACGTCCTCGTCGAGCCCTGACCGGCCCGGCGGACGGGCCTGCCGCGGCCGGTCGGGGCTCAGCCCAGGTGGCGCACCATCGCCACCCGGCGACCGGACTGCGGCAGCCCGATCCGCTCCTCGGCGTCGAGCATCGGCGCCATCCACGCGGGTTCGGGCACCAGCTCGGTGAAGCCGAGGCGGGCGTACAACGGCCCGTTCCAGGCGATGTCGGCGAAGGTCCGCAGCGTGACGCGGTCGAAGCCCCTGGCCGCGGCCTCGGCGCACACCGCCTCCACCAGGGCGGTGCCGATCCCCCGGCGGCCGTGGTCCGGGTGGACGGCCAGCTGCTCGAGGTGCGCCTTCACACCATGCGGTGCGTCGCCTGCCAGCACCAGCACGTGGGCGAACCCGACGACCGGGTCGCCGGCCACGAGCAGGAACCCCGGCTCGGCGGCCCGGGCCGCACCGCTGGGCGGCTCGCCCCACAGGCTGGTGTCCACGACAGGGTCGAACAGTCGGTCCGCGGCGGACTCCACCGCGGCCAGCTGCGGCAGGTCGGTGGCGGTCGCCGGCCGCACGGCACACCGGCTCGCGCGGTGCCCGGCATCGCCCGTCACGGCAGGCTCAGGCGAGGGTGGGCTTGACCTCGGCCAGCCGGCCGAGCAGGCCGTTGACGAACTTGGGGCTGTCGTCGGTCGAGAGGCTGGTCGCGAGCTCGACGGCCTCGGAGATCGCCACGCCCTCGGGGACGTCGTCGCCGTAGAGCACCTCGAAGGCACCGAGCCGCAGGATCGCGCGGTCGACGCTCGGCATGCGCTCGAGCGACCAGCCCTGCGAGTACGTCGTCAGCAGCTCGTTGATGTCGGTCCAGTGGGCGACGACACCCTCGACGAGGTCGGCGGTGTACTGGTTGAGCGGCGCCTCGGTGACCGGCTTCGCGAGCCGCTCGGCGAGCAGGTCGCGGGCGTTGAGCCCGCGCTGCTCGGCCTCGAAGAGGATGTCGACGGCGCGCTTGCGCGCCTTGGAGCGAGCAGCCACCTCAGCTCACGCGGCCGAGGTACGAGCCGTCGCGGGTGTCGACCTTGACCTTGGTGCCCTGCTCGAGGAACAGGGGGACGTTGATCGTCGCGCCGGTCTCGAGGGTGGCCGGCTTGGTGCCGCCGGTTGAGCGGTCTCCCTGCAGGCCCGGCTCGGTGTAGGTGATCTCGAGGACGACCGAGGCAGGGAGCTCGACGTAGAGCACGGTGCCGTCGTGGGTGGCGACCTGGGCGACCTGGTTCTCGAGCAGGTAGTTCGCGACGTCGCCGACCGTGGCCTCGGGGATGTGGATCTGGTCGTAGGTGTCGCCGTCCATGAAGACGAAGTCGCTGCCGTCCTTGTACAGGTACTGCATGTCGCGACGGTCGACGTTCGCGGTCTCGACCTTGACGCCCGCGTTGAACGTCCGGTCGACGACCTTGCCGGACAGGACGTTCTTGAGCTTCGTGCGCACGAACGCCGGGCCCTTGCCGGGCTTGACGTGCTGGAACTCCACGACGGACCAGAGCTGGCCCTCGATGTTGAGCACCATGCCGTTCTTGAGGTCGTTGGTCGATGCCACGGGGAAGTCGCTTTCTCGTCGGTGGGCGCGGGCCGGTGGGCGCCGCCGCCGGTCTCGGTGTGCCGCGTGGCTCGGCGCGCGCGGCAGTCCCGGAAGTTCGGGGTGGGGATCGGCGGACAGTCTAGCCGCCGGGCCCGTCCTGCCCCGAATCGCCGTGCTGCCTAGGGTGGGGTCCGTGACCAGCAGCGACGACACCCGCACCACCGACGCCCCGATGACGTACCGGCCCCTCGGTGACAGCGGGCTCGTCGTGAGCAGCCTCGGCCTGGGCTGCAACGCCTTCGGCCGGCGGGTCGACCAGGACGGGGTGGCGGCGCTGCTGAGGGCGTCCCGGGACGTCGGGCTGACGCTGCTCGACACCGCCGACATCTACGGCGGCCGGCCCGGGCAGAGCGAGTCGATGCTCGGCGAGGCCCTGCAGGGACAGCGCGACGAGTTCGTGCTGGCGACCAAGTTCGGGATGGACATGCAGGGTGCCAACGGCGAGGACTTCGGCGTGCGCGGGTCGCGCCGGTACGTCCGCCGCGCCGTGGAGGCCAGCCTGCGCCGGCTGCGGACCGACCACATCGACCTGTACCAGCTGCACCGGCCGGACCCGGTGACGCCGCTGGAGGAGACCCTCGAGGCGCTGACCGACCTCGTCCGCGAGGGCAAGGTCCTCTACATCGGGTGCTCGAACTTCGACGGCTGGCAGGTGGCGGATGCCGCGTGGACGTCGCAGACCGCCGGGCTGGCGTCGTTCGTCTCGGTGCAGAACGAGTACAACCTGCTCGACCGCGAGATCGAGGCCGAGGTGGTGCCGGCGTGCGAGCGGTTCGGCCTGGGCATCCTGCCGTTCTTCCCGCTCGCGCACGGGCTGCTCACGGGCAAGTACCGCCGGGGCGAGGAGGCACCGGCGGGGTCGCGCGCAGCCTTGGAGTCGGACCGCGCCGGCTGGCTTGCCGACGCCGACTGGGACCGGATCGAGGGGCTCGACCGCTTCGCCGCCGAGCGCGACCTCGAGCTGCTGGACGTCGCCATGGGCGGGCTCGCCGCGCAGCCGGCCGTCGCGTCGGTCATCGCCGGTGCGACGCGCCCCGAGCAGGTGGTGCGCAACGCCCGGGCCGTCGCGTGGGAGCCGACGACAGCCGACCTCGCCGAGCTCGACCAGCTCTGACCGCCGGGACCGACCCCGATGCGGTCGGTGGCGACGCCTACGTCCAGGAGCCCCCGTTGCCCCAGCCGGCGCCGGGGTGGACGTGCACCTCGTCGTCCTGCCACGCCTCGTTGCGTCGGCCGCGCAGGCGCCTGACGATCCCGTAGCCGATGAGCGCCGCGAAGGCGGCAACCCCCAGCCCGAACACGGCATACAGGAACACGCCCATGGCCACCCCCTCGAGACGAACCGTCCACGCCCACGGTACCGCTCGACGCCTGACGCGGGAGTGGGAAAGGGCGAGAGGGTGGAACTGGGGCGCGTGGGCGGAAACGGACGCGCGACCGGCCGTCGCGATGGGGCAGGATCCGGGGCGTGCTCGCTGACCTCTGGCCGACCTTCGGCCTCGTCCTGACCACCCCGCGGCTCACGCTGCGCCTCCCGTCGGAGGACCAGCTCGTCGCGCTGGCCGAGGTGGCGGCCAACGGGGTGCACGGTCCGGGCGAACGCCCGTTCCTCACGCCGTGGACGGAGGGCAGCCCCGAGGACCGGGCTCGCGGGGTGCTGGAGGGCCACTGGTACCGGCTGGGCGCCTGGGAGCAGGACAGCTGGGGCCTCGGCATGGCCGTCATCGACGACGCGGGCGCACCCATGGGCATCGCGACCTTGAGGGCGCGCGACTTCCGCGTCACCCGTGAGGTCACCACCTCGTCCTGGCTGGGCCTGCGTTTCTACGGGCAGGGGTACGGCACGGAGGCGCGCACCGCCCTGCTGGCCCTCGCCTTTCGACCACCTCGGCGCCACCGACGCGACGACGGAGGTGTTCCAGGACAACCACGCGTCCCAGGGGGTGTCGCGCAAGCTCGGCTACGAGCGGGACGGCATCTCCCGCGACCGCCGCGGCGACGAGGTGGTGGTCTCGGACCGCCTGCGGCTCACCCGCTCGCGCTGGGACTCCCTGACCGGCCGTGTCCCGGTCCAGGTCACCGGTCTGGACGCCGCGAGGTCGATGTTCGGCTGATCCCGCGTGGACGCGCACCGCCCTACCGTGGGTCCATGGTGTGGATCGTCCTCGGGGCAGGCACCGTGCTGCTGTATGCCGGGGTGGGCGCGTGGATGGCGCGCGTCGCCCGGCGCCAACCCGACCGCCTGTTCGACATCGGCAGGTACGGGCGCATGCGGCGGCGCAACGTGACCGCCGCCGAGTGGGTCCGCCGCTACGTCCCCTGGGGGCTCGGGACCGGCGTCCTCCTGGTCGTGGTCGGCGCCCTCACGCTCGAGTTCCAGCGGAGGTGAGTGCCTCCGCCTCGCGCGCCTCAGTCGCGGGAGACCTCGGCGTAGGCCGCCTGCAGCAGGGCCGGGTCGGGCCCCTCGAGCCGGGTCGGCTTCGCGATGTCGGTGAGCACGACGAACCGCAGCAGCGACCCCCGCGACTTCTTGTCCCGCTTCATCGCGTCGAGCAGCTGGGGCCAGCGGTCGCCGCGGTAGGTGGTCGGCAGCCCGAGGGAGGACAGGATCGCCCGGTGCCGGTCGACGACCGCGTCGTCGAGGCGACCGGCCAGCCGCGCGAGCTCGGCGACGTAGACCATGCCGATGGACACGGCGGCTCCGTGCCGGAAGGCGTACCGCTCGACCTGCTCGACCGCGTGCCCGAAGGTGTGCCCGTAGTTGAGGATCTCGCGCAGCCCCTGCTCGGTCAGGTCCTGCCCGACGACATCGGCCTTGACCTGCACCGCGCGCTCGATGAGCTCGCGAACGTGCGGCCCGCTCGGGGTCGACACGCCCTCGGGGTCCGCCTCGACGAGGTCGAGGATGACGGGGTCGGCGATGAACCCGCACTTGACGACCTCGGCCAGCCCCGCGACGAAGTCGTGCCGCGGCAGCGTCTCGAGCGTCGCGAGGTCGCACAGGACCCCGGCCGGCGGGTGGAAGGCCCCGACGAGGTTCTTGCCCTCGGGCGTGTTGATGCCGGTCTTGCCACCGACGGCGGCGTCGACCATCCCGAGCAGGGTGGTCGGCAGGTGCACCACCTTCACCCCGCGCAGCCAGGTCGCCGCCACGAAGCCGGCGAGGTCGGTGGTCGCTCCCCCGCCGACCGCGACGACCGCGTCGGAGCGGGTGAAGCCTGCTTGACCGAGGACACCCCAGAGGAAGGCGGCGACCTGCGCGGTCTTGGCCTCCTCGGCGTCCGGCACCTCCGCGGCATACGCCTCGTAGCCGTGACCGGACAGCGCGTCGCGCACACCTTCGCCCGTCGCGCCGAGCGCCCGCGGGTGCACGACGAGGACCCGCTGGACCGACTCCCCCAGCAGGGTCGGCAGCTCGTCGAGCAGCCCCGTCCCGACGAGGACCTCGTACTCGCCGCCGACGCTGATCCGGGTCGTCTCCTGCGTGCTCACCGTTCTCCGTCCTGCGTGTGCGTGTGGTCGTCCGCCGCGCTCTCCCCGAGCAGCGCGAGGATCTCCTCGACGATCGCGGCAGGCTTGCGGCCGGCGGTGTCGACGCGGTGGGTCGCGACCCGCTGATAGACAGGACGCCGCTCGTTCATCATCTTCGTCCAGGTGGCGCGCGGGTTGACCATGAGCAGCGGACGGTTGCCGCCGTCGAAGCCGATCCGGCGCGCGGCGTCGGCGATCGCCACGTCGAGGAACACCACGACGTGCCCGGCCAGCAGCTCCTGCGTCGACGGGTCCATGGGAGCCCCGCCGCCGAGGGAGACGACGCCGTCGCACTCCGCGAGCGCCCGCGTCACCTCCGCCCGCTCGAGCTCGCGGAAGTGGGCCTCGCCGTGGTCGACGAAGATGTCCGGGATCGACTGCCCCGCACGTTCCTCGATGGCCGTGTCGGTGTCGTGCCAGGGCACGTCGAGCGCCCGCGCGAGACGTTTGCCGATGGTGCTCTTGCCGGCCCCGGGCGGCCCGATGACGACCGCCCGCGGACGTGCGGGTCCGTTCACCACGTGCGCATGGCCTCCGGGATCGACGCGAGGTATGCCGCGTGGTTGCGTGCGGTCTCGGCCACCGAGTCGCCGCCGAACTTCTCCAGGCAGGCCTCGGCCAGGACCAGCGCGACCATCGCCTCGGCGACCACCCCGGCCGCCGGGACGGCGCACACGTCGGACCGCTGGTGGATCGCCTTGGCGGCCTCCGCACCGGTGGTGTCGACGGTGTCGAGGGCGCGCGGGACGGTCGAGATCGGCTTCATCGCCGCGCGCACCCGCAGCACGTCACCGGTGGACATGCCGCCCTCGGTGCCGCCCGCACGGCCGGTGCGGCGCCGGATCGTGCCGTCGGCGTCGCGCTCCATCTCGTCGTGCGCGGCGGACCCCCGTCGTGCGGCAGTGCGGAACCCGTCGCCGACCTCGACGCCCTTGATCGCCTGGATGCCCATGAGGGCACCGGCGAGGCGCGCGTCGAGCCGGCGGTCCCAGTGCACGTGCGAACCCAGGCCCGGCGGCAGGCCGTAGGCAAGGACCTCGACGACGCCGCCGAGGGTGTCGCCGTCCTTCTTGGCGGCCTCGACCTCGGCGACCATGGCGGCGCTGCCGGCCGCGTCGAGGGTGCGCACCGGGTCGGCGTCGACCTCCTCGACCTGGTCCGGGGTCGGCAGCGGGGCGTCGTCCGCGACACCAGCGGTGCCGATGGCCACCGTGTGCGAGACGAGCCGGATGCCGTAGGCCTGCTCGAGGAACCGCGACGCGACCTCACCGAGCGCGACGCGCGCGGCGGTCTCCCGGGCGGAGGCACGCTCCAGCACCGGGCGGGCGTCCTCGAAACCGTACTTCTGCATGCCGACGAGGTCGGCGTGGCCGGGACGCGGCCGGGTCAGGGGCCGGTTCCGGGCGACCTCCTTCTCGGCGTTGACGTCGTCGGCTGCGGCGTAGGCCTCGTCCGAGACGGGGTCGGCAGCCATGACGGTCTGCCACTTGGGCCACTCGGTGTTGCCCACGCGGATCGCGACGGGCGAGCCCATCGTCACGCCGTGGCGCACCCCACCGAGGAACTCCACCTCGTCCTGCTCGAACTTCATCCGGGCCCCCCGGCCGAAGCCGAGGCGACGGCGGGCCAGCGCGGCCGCGACGTCCTTGGTGGTCACCTGCACACCGGCCGGCAGCCCCTCCATCGTCGCGAGCAGGGCGGGGCCGTGGGACTCACCTGCGGTCAACCAGCGGAGCATGTCCCGATCCTCCCACGGGCGCCGAGACGCCCGACGAGGGTGCTCTGCCCGTGGACTGGCGGGTCCCGGGAGCCCTACGGCTTGACGACCTCTCGGAGGGTCCGCATGGCTCGCGAGACGGCGTCGCGAGCCCCATGGATCCGGGCTGCGCTCGAGGGGGCCGCGTGGGCCAGCGCGCGATCGAGCTCGAGTGCGGCTGCGAACAGGTCCTGCAGCACCTCGGAGTGGACGGTCTCCAGGATGCGCTCGCGCTCCTCCAGGCGGGCGAGGCGCTCGCTGCGCCGGATGTTGCAGACCTGGGCGTGCGGTCCGGGCAGTGCGTAGAGGTCGGTCACGGCCACCTCCACCCAGGACCAGTCACCGTGGGTGCGGACCCGTAGCTCACCGACCCGCTCCGCCCGGGACGCGTCGGCAACCAGCAGCTCCTCGAAGGTTTGGTGGTCCTCGGGATGGATGCGGTCCGTGATGGGTGCGCCGATGACCTCGGCGACCGGCCAACCGAAGAGGTTGGCGACGGCGGGGCTGGCGTAGCTGACGAGGTGGTGCTCGTCGACCAGGACTGCGGCGTCGCTGGAGCGCTCCATCAGGTGCCGCACGGCCTCGCCGAGGTTGAGGGAGGCGCCGACGATGGCGATCAGCTCCCCGTCGCGGTAGACCCCGCTGTCGGTGACCAGCGCGTGCAGCACCTCGCCGCTGCGGTTCCGGACCGGGAACCCGCCGGACCACGGTCGGCCCTCCCGCAGGGCAGTCATGATCTCCGCCGCCGCCTGCCGGGAGAGGTCCGGCACCGTCACCTCCGTGATGTCACGCCCCACGGCCTCGGCGGCGGGCCAGCCGTACAGCTGCTCGGCAGCGCCGTTCCAGGCCAGCACCGTCCCCTGCGTGTCCGTCGCGATCACGGCGTGCCCCAGTGCCTCCAGCAGCTCGTCGGCAGACGGACGCAGGGGAAGTGCCTCGGTACCCATGGACAAAGCCTGCACCTGTTCCTCCGCGCGGTCACCGGGTCGAAAGCCCCGACCTCGACGGCGCCCCACCCCACCCAAAACCGATCGTGGCCGAGCGGCCCCACTGGTGTACTTGGGGCCAGTTGTCCCGAATCTGCCGAGTGCACGGAGGTGGTTGTCGTGGCGGGCTACGGCGCGCTTGCCGAGGTCTACGAGTGGCTCATCTCGGATGCGAAGGTGACCCCCTCCGAGTTCGCTGCGGCGTTCAACGACGTGGTCACGCTCCTTCCGCCCGACGCCCGGGTGCTCGACTGCTCGTGCGGCACCGGGCAGCTGGCGGTCGGCCTCGCCGGCCTGGGTATGCGGGTTGTGGCGACCGATGCCAGCGCCGCGATGGTCCGTCGCACCGGAGAGCTGGCTGAAGAGCTCGGTGCATCGGTGCGAGCCGTTCGAGCCGGCTGGGAGGAGCTGCCCGGTCTCTTCGACGACGAGAGCTTCGACATGGTGTTCTGCGTCGGCAACTCGCTGCACCATGTGGAGGGTGCGCGAGCCAGGTCGGCTGCACTGGAGTCGATGTCGCGGCTGCTGCGTCCTGGCGGGCGGCTGGTACTCACGTCACGCAACTGGGAGCTCGTGCGCGCCGGCGGGTCCCGGCTCGTCATCCGCAGCCAGCTGGTCCGCAGGAACGGTCGCGATGCCGTGGTCGCCTATCGCTGGGAGATCGCGCCGCACTGGGAGCAGGAGCACCGCATCGAGATCGCCGTCGCCCAGCTCGGGGCCGGTGGATCGGTCGACGTCTGCTCGGAGCTGTTGTCGTCGTGGCCGTATCGGCACGACGACCTCACGTCCGAACTGCAGGGTGTCGGTCTCACGGTCGAGAGAAGCACCTTCGACCCGACGGCCGAGGACTACACGGTGGTGGCCACCAAAGACTAGGCGGGGCCACGGCATACCCGATGCCGGCTCTGCCCCGCTCGCGTTGGACGTTCCAGAAATTCTCCAGGTCCTTGTGTGGCAGGTTGTCGTATCCGGGTGAGCCTGTTCGTGGTGAGGGTGGAAGGCGGCCGTCGGGGCCGCCCCGGAGACGAGGAGTACCGAGATGACGCACTACCTGCTGTCCGTGCACGGCCCCGCCGAGCGCGGCGAGTTCGGTGACTACGGCTCGAAGGAGGCGATGGAGGAGGCGTTCGCAGCGACCGGCGCCTTCAACGACAAGCTGAAGGCGGACGGCTACTGGGTGTTCGCCGGAGGGCTGGAGCAGGCGAGCACGGCGACTGTCGTCGACGGCCAGGGAGCGACCCCGGTGGTGACGGACGGGCCCTACCTCGAGGCCAAGGAGTACATCGGCGGTTTCTGGGTGATCGACGCCCCCGACCTGGACGTGGCGCTCAAGCTGGCCGCCGAGGGCTCCAAGGCCTGCCGCGGCAAGGTCGAGGTCCGGCCGTTCGAGGGACTGGCCTGAGCGAGGACGGTCCCGACGTGTCGGCTCATGACTCAGGGCACGACGAGCGCGGCCGGGCGGGCGCGCGAGGCGATGGGGCGGGTGCGGTCGAGCGGGTCTTCCGCGCGGAGTACGGCCGCCTGATCGCCTCGCTCGTCCGCCGGTTCGGCGACATCGACCTCGCCGAGGAGGCGGCGAGCGATGCCCTGGTGACGGCGTTGGAGAGGTGGCCGGAGGCTGGCGTGCCTCCCAACCCAGGCGGCTGGCTCACCAGCACTGCCGCCAACCGCGCCATCGACCGGATCCGGCGCGAGGCCAAGCGCGACGCGAAGCACCAGGCGGCACTCATGACCCACGACGACAGCTCGCACGCGCCCACGGGTCCGGTCGAGGACGACCGGTTGAGGCTCATCTTCACCTGCTGCCACCCGGCTCTGGCCCCGGAGGCCAGGATCGCCTTGACCCTGCGGTTGCTGGGTGGCCTGACGGTCGCGGAGGTCGCGCAGGCGTTCCTGGTGCCCGAGACCACGATGGCGCAGCGGATCACGCGGGCGAAGAAGAAGATCTCGGCGGCGAACGTGCCGTTCCGCGTGCCCGAGGCGTCGGACCTTCCCGAGCGGCTCGGCCCGGTGCTGGCAGTGCTGTTCCTCGTGTTCAACGAGGGCTACCTCGCCAGTGGCGACGGCGACCCGGTGCGGGCAGAGCTCACGGGAGAGGCGATCTGGCTCACGCGGGTCCTGCGCGGCCTCCTTCCCGACGAGCCGGAGGTGACCGGCCTCCTCGCGATGATGCTGCTCATCGAGGCGCGCCGCGAGGCCCGCGTGCGGAACGGCGAGCTCGTCCCGATCCACGAGCAGGACCGCGCAGGCTGGGACCCTCCTCTCATCGCAGAGGGACATGCCCTCGTGCGCGAGTGCCTGGCCATCAACCGCGCCGGCCGCTACCAGCTGCTCGCGGCGATCAACGCCGTCCACACCGACGCGCCCACGGCAGCGGACACCGACTGGTCACAGGTGGTTGCGCTGTACGACCAGCTGGCGAAGCTCGACCCCTCCCCCATCGTCGCCCTGAACAGGGCGGTGGCCGTCGCCGAGCTCGACGGCCCTTCGGTCGCGCTGGCGTTGGTTGACCGACTCCCGCTCCAGCACTACTACGCGTGGAATGCCGTGCGCGCCGACCTCTTGCGCCGGCTGGGTCGCAGCGCCGAGGCCCGCGACGCATACGGAGCCGCCCTGGCTGGGACCCACAACTCGGCCGAGCAGGCGTACCTCGTCAGGAAACGCGGTGAGCTCGTCTGACCGTCAGCGTCGAGCCCACTGCTCCCTGGTGATCTCGAACCGGTAGCCACCACGTTCGGCGCCCTCCACGCCCTGCATGTCGTCGGGCGTGGGGATCGACTCGACGACGGACATGCCCACCTTCTCCATCACCCGCTGGGAGGAGACGTTCGAGACCATGGTCTCGCCCCAGACAGTGCTGACACCGAGCTCGGAGAATCCCTTGTCCAGCAGGGCATTCGAGAGCTCCGTCGCATACCCCTTCCCCCAGGCGTCCCGGCGGAGCCGGTACCCGAGCTCGACGACGTCCAGCGGACCCGTCCGCTGCGGGCGCAGGCAGAACCAACCGATGAACGCGCCCGTTGCCTTCTCGTATGCCGCGAAGAGCCCGAACCGTCCGTTCCACCGGTCGTATGCGTCGAGGAGGCTCGGGATGACCTCGTCACGAACGACGTCGTCCGGGAGCGACGGCTCGCCACCGGTGAGGAAGCGCATCACCGCGGGGTCGCTGTCCAGCTCGATGAGCAGGTCCGCGTCCTGGGCCGTGAACTGGCGAAGCACCAGACGCTCGCTCTCGAGGTAGTCGGTCATGCCGGAAGCATGGCCGGGACGACTCGCATCGCCAAACGATTTCTGTCACCGCAGGGGCAGACTGCATGCGGTCGTGTCGAAGACCGTGGCGAAGCCCAGCGATCGGTACACCGGTTGTCCCTGCAAGCCAGTTGCCGCGAGGTTAGGCGTCGCCGTCGCCGTCGCCCTCGCCGGAGATCAGGTGCCCACGCCGTCATCGGCATGAGCGGACGTTCAGGACCGCAACAGGGCGAGCGGCTCAGAGGGAGTAGCGGGCTGCGATGCCGACGAACGCGCCGACGAGCATCGCGGGGCCGAAGGCGATGTGCGACCGCAGCCCGACCCTGCGCCCGGCCAACATGACCAGCGCGATCAGGCCGCCCACCACGAAACCGGCCACCGTCCCCATGACGACGGCGCCGACCCCCAGCCAGCCCAGGACGAGGCCGATGAGCCCCGACAGCTTCACGTCGCCGAAGCCCAGCGACCCCGGGGAGACCAGCGCCAGGACGAAGTACAGCGCGTACAGGGCCGCGCCGCAGACCAGCGCCCGCACGAGAGACCCCCACTCCCCTGCCCCGAGCGATGCCACCGCCACCAGCACGAGCAGGACGGGGTATGCCGGCAGGACGAGCCCGTCGGGTAACCGGTGGACGTCCGCGTCGATCCACACGAGCCCGACGGCGAGCCACGCGAACGCGAGGTACGTCGGCAGGGCGGCCCACCCGGCCGTGCCACCCACCTGCCACGAGAGCCAGCCCCACAGCAAGGCCAGCACGACCGCCGGCCACCACGCGTGGCGCGGCAGGGCGCCCGCATCGTCCGACTCGATGCGGTAGCCGCCGGTCGCGAGCTGGCGACCCGACAGTGCTCCGACGAGCGCCCCGGCGAGCGCGAAGACCACGACGAGCCACCACGCCGTCCCGGCGTGTGGCGCCCAGACGGTCACCGGCCCAGCGCCTGTCGCCCGGCGGCATACATCGCGTCCACGGGCGGGGCCTCGCCGGTGAACAGCCGGAACTGCTCCGCGGCCTGGTGGACGAGCATGTCGAGCCCGGACAGAACGGTCGCCCCGGCCGACGTGGCCGCCTGCGCCAGCGGTGTCGGCCAGTCGGCGTAGACGACGTCCATCAGCGTCGTGCCCGAGAGCCCGCCGCCCGGCCGACCGCCCGAAGCGCGACCAGATGCGCCACCCAGCGCCGCAGCCGCGGCTCCGGCACCCGCCGGCGGCAGGGTGCTGACGACGAGGCGACCGGCGTCTCGTGCCCAGTCCGCCAGGGTGACCACCTCGACCGCCACGCCTGCGTGCACGGCCAGCCGGAGCGTCTCGGGCCGTGCCTCGCCCCGGACCGCCAGGCGCACCGAGCGCACCCCCAGGGCCGCCAGCGCCAGGAGCGCGCTTCTCGCGGTGGCGCCCCCACCGAGGACCGTGGCCACCCCGTGGTGCGGCGCGTCGGCGAGCGCTGCCTCGATCCCGTGGACGTCGGTGTTGTGGGCGTCCCAACCGAGGTCCTCGCGCCGGACCAGCGTGTTGACGGCACCCGTGACGCGGGCGGTCTCCGTGGTCGTCTCGGCAACGTCGAACGCGACCTCTTTGAGCGGCATCGTCAGGCTGAGGCCGCGCCACGACTCGTCGCGCTCCCCCACCCAGCCGGCGAGCTCGTCGGCGCCCACCTCGTGCGCGGTGTAGCGCCAGTCGGTCAGGCCGAGGGCGCGGTAGCCAGCGCTGTGCAGGGTGGGCGACAGCGAGTGGGCCACCGGCTGCCCGAGGACGGCAGCGTTCAGCACCGGTCGCTGTGCTGCCGGCACCACGACTGGAACTCCTTGACGTTCCGGTCGTGCTCGGCCTGCGTGGCGGCGAACTTGGTCTCGCCCGTGTCGGGGTCGACGGTCACGAAGAACAGCCACGGTCCCGGGGTCGGGTTGGCGGCGGCCTCGATCGAGGCTGCGCCGGGGCTGTTGATCGGCCCGGGCGGCAGGCCCTGGACCTTGTACGTGTTGTACGGGCTCGGGCTCTGCCGGTCGGCGTTGCTGGTGCCCGCGCGGCCGCGCTTCTGCACCGCGTAGTGGACCGTGGAGTCCATCTGCAGCAGCCCGAAGTTGGGCGCGCCCTTGGTCGCGAGCCGGTTGACGATGACCCGCGCCACCTTGCCGCGGTCGGCCTCGCCGCTCACCTCGCCCTCGACGATCGACGCCACGGTCAGGACCCGCTCGGCGTCGGCCTCGGCCACCCCGGCCTTCGACAGCTCGCTCACGGTCATCGCGACCATCTGCTTGAGCTGGTCGGTGGCGGTGGCGTCCTTGGCGAACTCGTACGTCGACGGGAACAACCACCCCTCGACGTTGCCCTTGGCCTCGGCCGGCAGGCCCAGTGACGCCGGGTCCTTCGCCGCGGCCTGGTAGTCGGCGACGGGCACACCCGTCCCCTTGGACAGCGCGGCGAAGATCTCGTTCTTCCACAGCCCCTCGCGGATCGTCACGCGGGGGACGTCGGCGCGGTTCTTCGAGTCGATGAGGATCGCCACGGCGTCCGCGGCCTTCATCTGCTTGCGGAACGTGTACGTGCCCGGCTGGACGCTCGTGATGCGCGGGTTCGCGGCAGCCGCGTCCGCGAACGCCTTGGTCGACTTCACCACCCCCGCCGCGTAGAGCGCGCGGCCCATGGCCGGCGGCAGGTCGCCGTCCTTGATGGTCACCTGCACCTGCCCAGTGCCCGGTCCGGGGTAGTCGTTGCTCTCCAGGAACCCGTCCACGACCGGCCGCAGGACCGTGTATGCCGCGACCGCGGCGGCCGCGACGATGGCCAGGGCGACGACGAGGATGCCGAACCGGCGGCCACGGCGACGGCGGCGCCTGGGCCGCTGGTGCCGCTCCGAGCGCGTGCGGACCACGGGCTCCGCGTGCGGCTCGTCGTGGTGCTCGTCGTGTCCCCCGAAGATCGAGTGATCCAGCCGGGGCTCGGTCATCGGTGCCTGTCCTTCGTCCTGGGCTTGCGCCCACCGGTCCTCACCAGCTCGCCGGGCGGGCGCCCTGAGCTGCGCTCCGCGTCCAGTGCCGCCTGCAGGATGAGGACTGCTGCCGCCTGGTCGACGACGGCCCGCTGGGACCGGCCGCCGACACCGCTGGCGCGGAGCTGGCGGTGGGCCTCGACCGTGGTGTTCCGCTCGTCGACGAGACGCACGGGAACCGGGGCGACGCGGACCGCCAGCCGCCCAGCATACGTGCGTGCGATGCCGGCGGCGGGACCTTCGGCGCCCGAAAGTGAGCGCGGCAGCCCCACGACGACCTCGACGGCCTCGAGCTCGCGCACCAGCTCGACGATCTCCTCGACGTCGGTCGGGGCCTCCGCAGCGGCGTCGGGGTCCCTCGCCACGGTCCGGACCGGGGTCGCGAGCAGCGCCGAGGGGTCGCTCGCGGCGACGCCGACGCGCACGCTGCCGACGTCGATGCCCACCCGCCGGCCGGGGCGGGTGGGCATCGTCGTGTCGTGCGGGTCGGTCACCCGGCCGAGCCGTTCCGGACGGCTGCGTCGACCTGTCCGAGGGCCTCACCGGTGCGGCTGGCGTCGGTGCCACCGCCCTGGGCGAGGTCGTCCTTGCCGCCGCCCCCGCCGCCGAGCGCCTGGGCCGCGACCCGGACCAGCGCCCCCGCACGGATCCCGCGCTCACGGGCACCGGCGTTGGTGGCGACGACGACCGACGGGCGGCCCTTGGCCACGCCCGTCAGCGCGACGACCGCAGGAGCCGCGTCGCCGAGCCGGCCGCGCAGGTCCAGCGCCATCGTGCGCAGGTCGTCGGCGGACGCGCCCTCGCCGGCGTCGTGGGTGAGCAGGCGGATGCCGGCGACGTCGCGGGCGTACTCCACGAGCCGGCCGGTCTGGGCCTGGACCTGCTCGCGGTGCATCCGTTCGATCTCGCGCTCGGCCTCACGGACCCGCGCCACGAGCTGGGCGACGCGCTCCTTGAGCTCGCCGGGCTGCACCTTGACGATGTCGGTCAGCTCCGCGACGAGCGCACGCTCCTTGGCCAGGTAGCGCAGCGCGTCCATGCCGACGAACGCCTCGAGGCGGCGCACGCCCGAGCCGACCGAGGACTCGCCGGTGACCGACAGCGCGCCGATCTGGCTGGAGTGGCCGACGTGGGTGCCACCGCACAGCTCGCGCGACCACGGGCCGCCGATCTCGATGACGCGGACCTGCTCGTCGTAGGTCTCGCCGAACAGCGCCAGGGCACCGAACTCGCGCGCCTCGGGCAGGGTCATGTACTGCGCGGAGACCGGCAGGTCCTGGCGGACCGCGAGGTTCGCCACCTCCTCGATCTCGCTGCGGGTCTCGGCGCTGAGCGCCTGGCCCCACGCGAAGTCGAGACGCAGGTAGCCGGGCTTGTTGTACGAGCCGGACTGCAGCGCGGACGGGCCGAGCACCTGCCGCAGGGCCGCGTGCACGACGTGGGTGCCGGAGTGCGCCTGGCACGCCGAGATGCGCCACTCGGGGTCGACCTCGGCGCTGACCTCGAGGCCCTGGCGGACCGGGCCGGTGAGGACCTCGACGGTGTGCACGACCAGACCCTTGACCGGGCGCTGGACGTCGACGACCTTGAGGTGCGCGCCGTCGGCGACGATGACGCCCTCGTCGGCGATCTGGCCACCGGACTCGGCGTAGAACGGGGTGCGGTCGAGCACGACCTGGCCGCGCTGGCCCGGCTCGAGCTCCTCGACGCGCTCCCCGTCGACGACGAGGCCCAGGACCTTCGCCTCGGTGGTCAGCTCGGAGTACGCGCGCCAGTCGGTCGCGCCGAGCGCCCGCAGGTCCTTCCAGACCTCGGTGTTGG
The DNA here is from genome assembly GCF_031456495.1 of Phycicoccus sp. 3266. NCBI lineage: Bacteria > Bacillati > Actinomycetota > Actinomycetes > Micrococcales > Intrasporangiaceae > Phycicoccus > Phycicoccus sp. 3266. The sequence goes on from NZ_JAVDUW010000003.1 coordinate 788,779, forward strand.
CGTGGCCGCCCTTCTTGGCCTTCGCGTCGGCCTTGGCGCGCTCGCGCTGCTCCTGCATGAGCCGGGTGAAGCCCTCGCGGTCGACCTCCAGGCCCTGCTCGGCCGCCATCTCCAGGGTGAGGTCGATCGGGAACCCGTAGGTGTCGTGCAGCTGGAACGCCTGGTCACCGGCGAGCGTGCTGCCCCCGGACTCCTTGGTGCGGGTCACCGCGGTGTCGAGGATGGTCGTGCCCGCGGCGAGGGTGCGCCGGAAGGCGTCCTCCTCGGCATACGCGATCTGGGAGATGCGCTCGAACCCGTCGCGCAGCTCGGGGTAGGACTGGCTCATCCGCTCCATCGAGACCGGCAGCAAGAGCGGCAGGCTGGGCTCGTCGTAGCCGAGCAGGCGCATCGAGCGCACCGCGCGGCGCAGCATCCGGCGCAGGACGTAGCCGCGGCCCTCGTTGCCCGGCGTCACGCCGTCGCCGATGAGCATCAGGCTCGAGCGGACATGGTCGGCCACGACGCGCAGCCGCACGTCGTCGGGGTGGCTGTGCGCGGCGTCGTGGCCCGACTGCTGGCCGTACTTCTTGCCGGTGAGCTCGGCCGCCCGCTCGAGGACGGGGTAGACCTCGTCGATCTCGTACATGTTGTCGACGCCCTGGAGGATCGAGGCGATCCGCTCCAGGCCCATGCCGGTGTCGATGTTCGGCTTGGGCAGCGGGCCGGAGACGTCGAAGTCGACCTTGCTGCGGACCTGCGACAGCCGGGACTGCATGAAGACGAGGTTCCAGACCTCCATGAACCGGTCCTCGTCGACCGCGGGGCCGCCGTCCGGGCCGTACTCCGGGCCACGGTCGACGTAGATCTCCGAGCACGGCCCGCCCGGACCGGGCACGCCCATGTGCCAGTAGTTGTCGGCCAGCCCGCGGCGCACGATCCGCTCGCGCGGGATGTCGGTGAGCTGCACCCACAGGTCCGCGGCCTCGTCGTCGTCCTCGAAGACGGTCGCCCACAGCTTGTCGGCCTCGATGCCGTAGCCGCCCTGCGCCTGCGGGGTGGTCAGCAGCTCCCAGGCGAACTCGATCGCGCCGGCCTTGAAGTAGTCGCCGAAGGAGAAGTTGCCGTTCATCTGGAAGAACGTGCCGTGGCGGGAGGTCTTGCCCACCTCCTCGATGTCCTGGGTGCGGACGCACTTCTGCACCGAGGTGGCCCGGTCCCACTGCGGGGTCTGCTGGCCGAGGAAGTACGGCTTGAACGGCACCATCCCCGCGTTGACGAACAGCAGGTTCGGGTCGTCGTAGATGAGCGGTGCGGAGGGGACGACGGTGTGGCCCTTGCCCTCGAAGAAGGAGAGCCAGCGGCGCCTGATCTCGGCGGTTTCCATGGGTGAATCAGTCCTTAAGCGCATGCCGCGCGTCTGCAGGCGGACATGACGAATCGTACGGGCAGAGCGGTGGGGTGTGCGGGGCGGCAGCGCGGGGCGCCGGCGCCCCTACCGAGCTCGGTGCGCCCCGGGACCCGTCGGATCGTCGAGCAGCGCCCGCGCGGAGTCCGCGTCGAGCCGGGGACGGCCCGTGGTGTCGTCCACCGTGTCGGTGTCGATGCCCAGCGCGAGGCGCAGCTCGCCCTCGCGCTGCTCCATGCCCTCACGCACGGCGGTGGCGAGCTCGCGCAGGCCGTCGCCGAAGTCGGACAGGCCGTGGGCGACCCCGGTGGGGGTGTACGCCTGCGCGGCCTTGCTCAGCCGGCGCACGGCATACACACCGGCGGCGGCACCCAGGGCGGTCCAGAAGAGTCGGGACACCGGCGATCAGCCCCTGCGGCGGCGACGGCCGCCCGCGCTGCGCTGGCCGCCGCCACCGAGCGCCGAGCGGACGCCGTAGGTGAAGGCCGCGACCTTGACGACCGGGCTGCCGAGCGTCGCCGCGAACAGCGACGTCAGCGCGCTGGCGTTCGTGGTGATCGCCGAGACGTTGGTGGTGATCGCGTCGACCCGGGCCAGCTGCTCGTTGGTCAGGCTGACGGTGTCGGTGAGCTTGAGCAGCGTCGGCTGGACGTTCTCGGTCGTCGTGCGGACGCTGACCCTCGTCTCGTCGAGGATCTTGCCGGCCTTGCCGATCACGCTCCCCAGCCGGAAGACGAGGAACGCGAAGGCCAGCGCGGCGACCATGCCCGCGATGTCGCCCAGACTCACTGAATCCATGGCGAGCACCCTACCCCGAGGCCCGCGACTCGCTCGTCCGACTTGTCCGCCGTGGTCAGGGACCGTGTCGGGCGCGTCGGCGCTGTCGGTGGCCGGGTGCACGATGCCGTCATGGACACGACAGGACGCTACGAGCTGGTCGCCTTCGACGTCCCGGACGCGGGGGCTGCCTCGCAGTTCTGGGCCGACCTCACGGGCTGGGAGGTGGTGCGCGACGTGGGCGACTGGGTCACCCTGCGCGCACCCGACGGGCAGGAGGTCGCCTTCCAGCAGGTCGCCGACCACCGCGCACCCCGGTGGCCCGGACAGGAGCACCCGCAGCAGGCCCACCTCGACCTGCTCGTCGACGGCACCGGGGCGGCCGCGGAGCGCGCGGTGTCCCTCGGCGCCACCCACCTCGCCGACGGCGCGTCCTGGGTGACGCTGGCCGACCCCGCCGGGCACCCGTTCGACCTCTGCCAGAAGGACGGGCAGGAGGGGGTGGGCCTCTACGCCCTGACCTACGACGCGCCCGACGCCTCCGCCCTCGCCCGCTTCTACGCCGGGCTCTTCGGCGTGGAGGTGGCCTACGACGGCCCCGAGGGCGCGATGGTCACGAGCGACGGCCACACGCTGATGGTGCAGCAGGTGCAGGGGTACACCGCGCCGCGGTGGCCCGATCCCGAGCACCCGCAGCAGGCGCACCTCGACGTGCTGGTCGACGACCTCGACGCAGCCGTCGCGCGGGCGCTGGAGCTGGGCGCCACCGAGCTGCCCGGCGGTGGCGACGGCTGGCGGACGCTGGCCGACCCCGCCGGACACCCCTTCGACCTCACCACGGGCTGACCCGGGGGCGCGACTCAGGGCTTGCCCGGGTGGGGCGACGACGGACTGACGGAGAGCAGGGCGTCAGCTGCCGCGGATGCGCTCCTTGAGCCACGTCCAGCGCTGCTGCAGCCGTGCCTCGAACCCCCGGTCGGTGGGTCGGTAGTAGTCGGTCCGGCCCTGGAGGTCGTCCGGCAGGTACGCCTGCCGGGCGACGCCGTCGGCCTCGTCGTGCGCGTAGACGTACCCGTCGCCGTGCCCGAGGCGGCTGGCGCCGGCATACCCACTCCCGCGCAGGTGCGGCGGCACGAGCCCGCCCTTGCCCGCCCGGACGTCCGCGATGGCCTCGTTGATGCCCGTGTATGCCGCGTTGCTCTTCGGCGCGAGCGCGTTGTGGACCACCGCCTGGGCCAGGATGATCCGCGCCTCCGGCATCCCGATCTGGGCGACGGCGTGCATGGCCGCGACCGCCGTCTGGAGCGCGGTGGGGTCGCCCATGCCGACGTCCTCCGACGCGGAGATGACGATGCGCCGGGCGATGAACCGCGGGTCCTCCCCCGCCTCGAGCATGCGGGCGAGGTAGTGCAGCGCCGCGTCGACGTCGGAGCCGCGCATGGACTTGATGAGCGCCGACGCGACGTCGTAGTGCTGGTCGCCGGTGCGGTCGTAGCGGACGGCGGCGTGCGCGACCGCCTGCTCGGTGTGCGCGAGGGTGATCTCGACCGGGCCCTCGACCACGGACCCGGGCGCGACGCCGTCCTGGGCGACACCGGCGGCCGCCTCGAGCGAGGTCAGGGAGCGGCGGGCGTCGCCGCCGGCGATCCGGACCAGGTGGTCCCGGGCGTCGTCGGCGAGGGTGTACTCGCCCGCCAGGCCGCGCTCGTCGACCAGGGCGGAGTCGAGGACGTCCGCGACCTCCTCGTCGGTGAGCGGGCCGAGGGTGACGAGCATCGACCGCGACAGCAAGGGGGCGATGACGGAGAACGACGGGTTCTCGGTCGTCGCGGCCACGAGGATCACCTGCCGGTTCTCGACGCCGGGGAGCAGGGCGTCCTGCTGGGCCTTGGTGAAGCGGTGGATCTCGTCGAGGAACAGCACGGTCTGCCGGTCGAACATGTCCCGCTCGCGCAGGGCCTGCTCCATCACGGCACGGACGTCCTTCACCCCGGCCGTGACCGCGGAGAGCTCGACGAACCGGCGGTCCGCGGCGTTGGCCACGAGGTGGGCGAGGGTGGTCTTGCCGGTGCCGGGCGGACCCCAGATGATCGCCGACAGAGCTCCGGCCGAGCCGCCCGACCCCTCGATCAGCCGACGCAGCGGGCTGCCCGGGCGCAGCACGTCGGACTGCCCGCGGACCTCCTCCAGCGAGCGCGGCCGCATCCGGACGGCCAGCGGGGGCAGGGAGGCGCCTGACGGCATGCGGTCGCCCGTCTCGCCGCCAGGTGCAGCGCTCGCCACCGCCCTGCGCGCATCGTTCGCCACGGCGAACAGGTCCTCTCCAGCCGCTCCTCCCACGGGTGGCAGGCTATCCCCCGTGCCCGACGCGCCCTCCCCCAGCACACTGCACCCCGACCGGTCCCGGTCCCTGCTGTCCCGGCTCGGGTCCGCCCTGGCCCACCGGCCGAAGACGGTCGTCCTCACCTGGGTCGCGCTCGTCCTCCTCGGCTTCGCCACCGCGCTCGGCGCGTTCGGCAACGAGCGACTGTTCGCCCGGCTCAGCACCGGCGAGCCCTCGGTGGCGGGACAGAACTCCGACGGCCGGGACCTGCTGGTCCGCCAGGGGCAGTCGCAGCTGACCACGTACACGGTCCGGGTCGACGGCGTGGACGTCGCCGACGCCGCCCTCGCGAAGGCCGCCGCCCGCACCGCCGCCGACATCAAGGGGCTCGCCGGCGTCGCCTCGGTCGCCTCCCCCTACGTCGTCCCGGGCGGACCCACGGGGCCTGCCGCCGCGCCGCTGCTCGCCGGCGGCTCGGCGTCCGGGCGGGGGTTCGTCACGGTCGTCACCTTCTCCGGCGACCCCACCAAGGCGCAGCAGAAGCAGCTGGAGGCCGAGGTCCGCGACGCCTTCGGCCCCGTGCGAGCCGCTGCGCCGGGTGCCCGGGTCAGCGCGGGTGGCCTGTCGGACCTCATCACCGCCATCACCGACCAGCTCGAGGTCGACCTGCGCACCGGTGAGGGCATCGCCCTGCCCGTCAGCTTCGTCGTGATGATCATCGTCTTCGGCGGCTTCGTCGCCGCCGGGATGCCGATCGCCGGCGCGGTCGCGTCGATCGCGGGCGCGCTCGCCTCGCTCCTCGGCTTCTCCTACCTCATCGACCTCGACACGACCGCCGTCAACGTGGTCACGGTCCTCGGGCTGGGGCTGTGCATCGACTACGGGTTGCTGGTCGTGAGCCGGTTCCGCGAGGAGCTCCGTGCCCGCGCTCAGGGCATGCCGGCGGCCGAGATCCCCGTCGAGATGATCCGCGCTGCCGCGGCCCGGACGGTGGACTCCGCCGGTCGGACGGTCGTCTTCTCCGGGCTGACCGTGGCGATCTCGCTCGGCGGCCTCCTCGTCTTCGAGGCCCAGATCATGAAGGGCATCGGTGTGGCCGGCATGTCCGTGGTGGTCATCGCCATGCTCGTCGCGCTCACCCTGATCCCGTCGCTGTGCGTCCTCGGCGCCCGCCGGCTGCTGCGACGCGGCACCGAGACCGCCCCCGAGCACGGGGTGTTCTCGCGCCTCGCCCAGTGGGTGCACGGTCGCCCCATCCCGATCATCGCCGTGGTCCTGGCGGCCCTGGTGGGGCTGGCGCTGCCCGCGTTCGACCTGCGGCTCACCTCCTCGGGCCAGCAGCTCCTGCCCACGAGCAGCAGCCAGCGCCAGTTCTTCGAGGGCCTGGCCAGGGACTACCCGCAGCTCGGGGGCGCCGACGTCGTGGTCGTCGCCCGGGCGCCGCTGGCGCAGGTGCAGCGGTATGCCGCCGGCATACCGCTGCCCGCCGGTGGACGCGTGCGCGACGTCAAGGACATCGGGGACGGGCTGGCCACGGTGAGCCTCGACGTCCCGGGCGCCGCGCTGGACGACCCGGCCCGGGCGCTGACCACGCAGCTGCGCGAGGACTCCCCGGGCTTCCGGACCTGGGTGGTCGGGCAGGCCAGTGGCCTCACCGACTTCACCGACTCGATGCTCGCCCGGGCGCCGTACGCCTTCGCGCTCGTCGCGCTGGCCACGCTCGTGCTGCTCTTCCTCATGACCGGGTCGGTCGTGATCCCCGTCAAGGCGTTGCTGCTCAACGTCGTGTCGCTGGGGGCCTCGCTCGGTGTCCTCGTCCTCGTCTTCCAGCACGGCAACCTCGAGGGCCTGCTGGCGTTCTCCTCCGCCGGGGCGATCGAGTCCACCATCCCGCTGCTCATCCTGGCCTTCGGGTTCGGGCTCTCGATGGACTACGAGGTGTTCCTCCTGTCGCGGATCGTCGAGCTGCACGAGCGCGGCTACTCCAACGACGACGCGGTCGTCGTCGGCCTGCAGCGGTCGGGCCGCATCATCACCTCCGCCGCCCTGCTCGTCGTCATCGTGTTCTCCGGGTTCGCGGCCGGAAAGCTGCTGGTCATCAAGGAGACCGGCGTCGGCCTCGCCACGGCCGTGGCCATCGACGCGACGCTGGTGCGCATGCTGCTCGTCCCGGCGACGATGACGCTGCTCGGCGACTGGAACTGGTGGGCGCCGGCGCGGTTGAAGCGCCTGCACGCCCGGTTCGGGATCACGGAGTGACGTCGCCCGGAGGTGCCGCCCGGCTGAGGGAGGTCACCAGCCACGAGGAGCTCCTCGCAGCGACTGGCGGCAGCGGCTTCGTCCGCCACGACATCCCCGACCCGCTGGAGGGCACGGCACACGCGCTCGGCGCCGCCGTCGCGTTCCCGCGACGCACGCACACGCGCAGGCTCGGGCTGCTCGTCATGGGCCCACCGGACGACGCGGCACGGCTGCTCGACGCGCTGCTCACGGCCCACGTCCTGCCGGACGGTCTCGCGTCGGTGACGGTGGAGCGTGGCTCCTTCGAGGCCGTGTCGGCCCGGCTGCCGCTCGGTGAGGGCAACGACTGGGAGTGGATGTGCACGACAGCGCCTCCGCCCGAGGTCCCGGCCGAGTCGAGGCTGGAAGAGCTCGACCCGGCCGACGAACCGGCGATCCGCACGCTGCTGTCGGCGGCCAACCCGAACACCGACGCCCGGCCGTTCGAGCACCCGGGGCAGCGTTGGGTCGGGGTCCGCGAGGCCGATGGGCTGGTGGCCTGTGGAGTCCGTGAGCCCGGGGTGGCCGGGACGCCCGTCCTCGCCGGCATCACGGTCGCGGCGGCCGCCCGCGGCACCGGCCTGGGCCTGGCGGTCACCGGCCGCCTGACCCGTGAGGCGGTGGCCGAGTCGGGCGTCTGCACCCTTGGGATGTACTCGCACAACAGCGTCGCCCGCAGGGTCTACCGCGGTCTCGGCTACGGCGACGTCCACGAGTGGTCGAGCCGCAGGCTGGTCCGTCCGCCGGGCGCCTGAACCGGACCGCTCGGGCGTGCGGTGTGGCCTCGGCCGTGCCTACATTCGTCCCGACGGTTCCACCGACGAGAGGACTGAGATGCCCAGCGTGACCAACGGTTCGGTCGAGATCCACGTCGAGGACACGGGCGGTGACGGCCGCCCGGTCGTCCTGATCCACGGCTGGCCCCTCAGCGGCGCCTCGTGGTCCGAGCAGGTCCCTGCCCTCACCGACGCCGGCTACCGCGTCGTGACCTACGACCGCCGCGGGTTCGGCCAGTCCGGCAAGCCCGCTGACGGCTACGACTACGACACCTTCGCCGACGACCTCGAGGCCGTGCTCGAGGCCCTCGACCTGCGCGACGTCAGCCTGGTCGGGTTCTCGATGGGCGGCGGCGAGGTGGCCCGCTACCTCGGCAGGCACGGCCAGGACCGCGTCCACAGCGCCGTCTTCGCCGCGGCGATCCCGCCCTTCCTGCTCAAGTCCGACGAGCACCCCGACGGCGGCCTCGACATGGCGACCGTCGAGTCCATGCAGGCAGACCTGCGCAAGGACCCGCCGGCGTTCTTCGACCAGTTCATGACCGGGTTCTTCAGCGCCGGGGACGACCTCAAGGTCACCGAGGCCCAGCGCCAGGAGGCCCTCGGCCTCGCCGCCCAGGCCGACCCCGAGGCTGCCGCCCAGTGCATCGCGACCTGGGTGAGCGACTTCCGTGACGACCTCGCGACGGTGACCGTGCCGACCCTCGTCATCCACGGCGACTCCGACGGCACCGTGCCGCTGGAGGTGTCGGGCCAGCGCACCCACGAGGCCGTCGCCGGCAGCGAGCTGCACGTCGTCGCTGACGGCCCGCACGGGCTCAACGTCTCGCACAAGGACGAGTTCAACCGGGTCCTGCTGGAGTTCCTCGCGAAGTAGCTCCCCACCGTGCCCGGTGCCGCCCGCTCCCCGAGCGGGCGGCACCCTTGCGTCCGGGCCGAGGCGCGCGTGCCGGCCCGCTGGGCCCGGGGCGCCGGGGCCGGGGCGCTGGGGCCGGGGCGCGTGGACCTGGTCGCTCAGGCAAAGTCGGCGGGGGTGTACTCGCTGGGCTGGACGAGCACGAGCCAGTTCCCGGAGTTGTCCCGGCACAGCGCCTCGGTGCCGTACGGCCGCTGCGACGGCGGCTGGAGGAACTCGACCCCCTTCGCCAACAGCTCCTCGTAGGTCTTCTGGCAGTCGTCGACGTTCAGCCCGACGCCGTTCATGCCGCCCTGGTCCTGCGACCGGCGGATGGCGTCGACCAGCTCGGGCGCCAGTGGCGGACCGGGGACGGCGAGGTGGACCTGCAGCTCGGGCTGGCTGGGGTGGACCACGGTGCACCACCGGTAGCCCTCGCCGAGGGTGATGTCGTCCTTCTCCTCGAAGCCCAGGACGTCGGTGTAGAACTTCTTGGACTCGTCGACGTCCTTGACGAAGACGCTGACGATGCTGATGTTCGTGATCATGCGGCGAGCCTAGGAGTCGTCCCGCCCCGGCTGCTTCTCCTCGATTGCGGAGGTCGCCGGCTCGGGGCTCCGCTCGACGAGGCCCCACATGAAGACGTAGCAGCCGGGGATGTGCGGCGCGCCCGCGGCATACCGGCGCTGGAACTCACTCGGGCTCTCCCCCACGACCTCGCGGAACCGGCTGCTGAACGAGCCGAGGCTGCTGAACCCCACCGCGTGGCAGACCTCGGTCACCGTGAGGTTGGTGGCGCGCAGCAGGTCCTGGGCGCGCTCGACCCGCCGTTCGCTGAGGTATGCCGCGGGCGTGCGGCCGTAGGCCGACCGGAAGAGCCGCAGGAAGTGGTACTTGCTCAGCCCGGCGACCGCCGCCAGCTCGTCGAGCCCGATCGGCTCGGTGTAGTGGCGGTCGGCGTGGTCGCGCGCCCGGCGCAGGTGCACGAGCACGTCGCCGGGCGCGCGGTCCATCAGCTCTGCTTCGGGTTGACCTCGTCGGCGCCCTGGGGCGCGGCGGCCTTGTCGGCCGGCTTGGCGTCGACCCCGGCCTCCTTGCGCTGCTCCGGCGTGATCGGCGCCGGCGCGGCGGTCAGCGGGTCGTAGCCGCCTCCGGACTTCGGGAACGCGATGACGTCCCGGATCGACTCGGTGTGCGCGAGCAGCGAGACGATGCGGTCCCAGCCGAAGGCGATGCCGCCGTGCGGCGGGGCGCCGTACTGGAAGGCGTCGAGGAGGAAGCCGAACTTCTCCTGGGCGTCCTCCTGCGACAGGCCCATGACCTTGAAGACCCGCTCCTGCACGTCGCGGCGGTGGATACGGATCGAGCCACCGCCGATCTCGTTGCCGTTGCAGACCATGTCGTAGGCGTAGGCGAGGGCCGGGCCGGGGTCGGTGTCGAAGGTGTCCTCGAACTCCTTCTTCGGCGAGGTGAACGCGTGGTGCACCGCGGTCCAGGCGCCGGCGCCGACCGCGACGTCACCGGCGGCCACGGCCTCCGACGACGGCTCGAAGAGCGGGGCGTCGACGACCCAGAGGAACGACCAGGCGTCCTCGTCGATGAGCCCGCAGCGGCGGCCGATCTCGAGGCGCGCGGCGCCGAGCAGCGCCCTGCTGGAGCGCGCCGAGCCCGCACCGAAGAAGACGCAGTCGCCCGGCTGGGCGCCCACGTGCGCGGCGAGGCCGTCGCGCTCGGCGTCGGTGAGGTTCTTGGCCACCGGGCCGCCGAGGGTGCCGTCCTCCTGGACGAGGACGTACGCGAGGCCCCTCGCGCCACGGCTCTTGGCCCAGTCCTGCCAGGCGTCGAGCTGCTTGCGCGGCTGCGACGCACCGCCGGGCATGACGACCGCGCCGACGTACTCGGCCTGGAAGACCCGGAACGGGGTGTCCTTGAAGTACTCGGTGCAGTCGACGAGCTCGGTGCCGAACCGCAGGTCGGGCTTGTCCGAGCCGAACCGGGCCATCGCCTCGGCATACGTCATGCGCGCGAACGGCGTGGGCAGGTCGACGCCGATGAGCTGCCAGACCTCCTTGACCACGGCCTCGCCGAGCTCGAGCACGTCGTCCTGCTCGACGAAGGACATCTCGATGTCGAGCTGGGTGAACTCGGGCTGGCGGTCCGCGCGGAAGTCCTCGTCGCGGTAGCAGCGGGCGATCTGGTAGTACCGCTCCATCCCGGCGACCATGAGCAGCTGCTTGAACAGCTGCGGGCTCTGCGGGAGGGCGTACCAGGAACCGGGCGCCAGGCGGGCCGGAACGAGGAAGTCGCGGGCACCCTCCGGCGTCGAGCGGGTCAGGGTCGGGGTCTCGATCTCGACGAAGTCGCGCTCGCCGAGGACCTTGCGGGCCGCTGCGTTGACCTTGGAGCGCAGGCGGATGGCCGAGCCGGCGGACGACGCACCCGGGCGGCGCAGGTCGAGGTAGCGGTGCTTGAGGCGCGCCTCCTCGCCGACGGTCACGCGCTCGTCGATCTGGAACGGCAGCGGCGCGCTGGGGTTGAGCACCTCGATGGTGCCGGCCAGGACCTCGATCTCGCCCGTGGGCAGGTCGGGGTTGGCGTTGCCCTCGGGGCGCGTGCGCACCTCGCCGACGACGCGGACGCAGTACTCGTTGCGCAGGTCGTGCGCCCCACCCTGGGCGAGCACCTCGTCGCGCGCGACCACCTGGGCGACCCCGCTGGCGTCGCGCAGGTCGAGGAAGGCCACTCCGCCGTGATCGCGCCGCCGGGCCACCCAGCCCGTGAGCGTGACGGTCTGGCCGGAGTGGTCGGCACGCAGGGTGCCGGCCTCATGGGTGCGGAGCACGAGGAGTCCTTCGATCGGGGCCGGGGTTCGGTGCCGGGACGGCCCGGCAGCCCGCCCATCCTACGGACCGGTCACGCGGCCCGACGAACCGGTTTGCCGCCCGCCGCCGGCCGCTGTCAGTCGTCCTCGACGGTGCCGTCGACGTAGACCCAGTGACCGGCCCTGCGCGTGAAGGCGCTGCGCTCGCGCATCACCCCGCCCACGTGCCGGGCCTCGAACTCGACCTCACCCACCGAGTCCCCCTCGTTGCCGTCCGCCGTCGCGAGGATGCTGAGCCCGAGCCAGCGCGGGGTCCCCGCCCGGCCGAGCCCGAGGTCGGCCGGCCGGGTCCGGGGGTGCCAGGTGCGCAGGAGGTATGCCTCGTCGCCCACGGCGTACGCGGCATACCGCGAGCGCATCAGCTCCACCGCGGTCTCGGCCTCGCGCTCACCGTGGTGCAGCGGTGCGCAGCAGCTCGCGTAGGCCCGCCCGCTGCCGCACGGGCACTCTCGCGGTACAGCGGCCGCGGACCCGAAGGCGCTCACGCGGTGCTCGCGGGCAGGATGCAGAACTCGTTGCCGGCCGGGTCGGTGAAGCTGGTCCACGGCAGGTCGCCCCAGTCGTGCTCGAGCCGGCGGGCGCCGAGCTCCTGCACGCGGGCGAACACCGCGTCGCGGTCGTCGGCGGCCTCCAGGCGCAGGTCGAGGTGCATCCGGTTCTTGTCCCGCTTCGGCTCGTCCTCGGGGAAGAACTCGAGTACGAGGCCACGACCGCTGGGGTGGCGCAGCGAGACCGGCTCGACGCCGTCGTACCGCTGCCAGCCGCTCAGCTCGGACCAGAACGACGCCACCTGCTCGGGGTCGCCGCCCAGGACGGGGATCGCGGCGACGGGGCCGGTGTCGCGGTAGCTCGGACGCGCCTCGAGGACGCAGAACGGGTGCCCCTCGGGGTCGGCCAGGACCACCCACGGCACGTCGCCCTGCCCGATGTCGGCGTGCGAGGCGCCCAGCGCGAGCAGGCGCTCGACGACGGCGTCCCGGTCCGGGCCGCCGTACAGGTCGAGGTGCAGCCTCGGAGCGGCGGTCGACGGGTGCCCGACGCGCTGGAAGCACAGGTCGAGGACGGGACCGCCCTCGACCGCCAGGCGCGTCTCGTAGCCCTCCGGCTCGTCGGTCAGGGTCGTGGCGCCGAGCGCGCGCTCCCAGAACCGGCCCAGGCGGCCGGGGTCTGCGGAGTCGACGACGACGTTCTCGAGGAACATGCCCCCGAGACTAGGGGGTCGGCCGAGGCCACGCGTCCACACCGGCCGACCGGTGCCCGGCATCGGCGCAGGTCGGAGCGCTGGGCGAGTGCCCGGGCTAGCGCTCCCCCGCCTCGCGCAGGCCGGGGTGCCCGGGCCAGGGGGCGTCGGCCGGGCGCAGCGTCGACCAGTCGAGGTCACGGGCGGCGAGCGCCGCCAGGGCTGCGATGGCCAGGGTCGCGTTGTGCACGCGCCCGGCGAGCACCGCGTCGCGGACCTCCTCGAGCGCGACCCAGCGCACCGGCATACCCAGCTCCTCGCCGTCGCGGTCGTGGCGCTCGGCGTGGGGCACCTCCGCCAGGTCGCGGGCGAGGAAGATGCGCAGGCCCTCGTCGAGGCCCCCCGGGGAGCTCACGTAGTCGGCGAGGACGTTCCACGTCCCGGCGGTGAGGTCCGCCTCCTCGTGCAGCTCGCGGGCCGCGGCGAGGTGCGGCGCCTCCCCGTCGACGTCGAGCAGGCCAGCGGGGATCTCCCACTCGAACGCCCGTACCGGGTGCCGGTACTGCTGGATCAGGCAGATCCGGCCCCGCTCGTCGAGTGCGGCGACGGCCACGGCGCCGGGGTGGCGCACGTACTCACGGGTGACCTCGCCGGCCTCACCGAGGTCGACGCGGTCGCGCACGACGTCGCACACGAGGCCGTGCATCGCCACCTCGGTGGAGACGACGGGACGGCCCTCGAACCGGTCGGCGAGCTCGCCGGCAGGCCCCTCGGCGCCCGTTGCGTCCACCGGTCAGGCGTTCGCGTCGGCGGCGACCTTGGGCCGCTCGACCTCGACGAGCCGCGAGGCACGCTGCGCGTCGAGGGCAGCACCCACGAGCCCCGCGAAGAGCGGGTGCGCGCGGTGCGGCCGCGACTTGAACTCCGGGTGCGCCTGGGTCGCCACGTAGTACGGGTGCTCGCCGCGGTCGAGCTCGACGAACTCCACCAGGCCCCACTCGGGGTGGGTGCCGCTGACGACGAGGCCGGCCTTGGTGAGCTGGTCGAGGTACTCGTTGTTGACCTCGTAGCGGTGGCGGTGGCGCTCGGTGGCGGTGGTCGAGCCGTACGCCTCGGCGACGATCGAGCCGTCGAGCAGCTTGGCCTCCTGCGCGCCGAGGCGCATCGTGCCGCCCAGGTCGCCGGCGCCCTCGACGAACGCCTTCTGCTCCTCCATGGTCGCGATGACCGGGGCGGGCGTCTGCGGGTCGAACTCGGTCGAGCTCGCACCCTCGATGCCGGCGACGTTGCGGGCGTACTCGATCACCATGCACTGCAGGCCGAGGCAGATGCCCAGGGTCGGCACCTGGCGCTCGCGGGCCCAGCGCAGCGCGCCGACCTTGCCCTCGATGCCGCGCACGCCGAAGCCGCCGGGGACGAGCACCGCGTCGACCCCGCCGAGCGCCTTCTGGGCGCCGAGCTCGGTCTGGCACTCGTCGCTGGCGACCCAGCGGATCGCGACCTTGGCGTCGTGGTGGAAGCCGCCGGCGCGCAGCGCCTCGGTGACCGAGAGGTAGGCGTCGGGCAGGTCGATGTACTTGCCGACGAGGGCGATCTCGACCTCGTGCTCGGGGTTGTGCACCCGGCGCAGCAGCTCGTCCCAGTCGTGCCAGTCGACGTCCCGGAACGGCAGGCCGAGGCGGCGGATGACGTACGCGTCCAGGCCCTCCTTGTGCAGGACCTTCGGGATGTCGTAGATGCTGGGAGCGTCGACGGCCGCGGCACAGGCCTCGGTGTCGACGTCGCACATGAGCGAGATCTTGCGCTTGATGCCCTCGGGGATCTCGCGGTCGGCGCGCAGCACGAGCCCGTCGGGCTGGATGCCGACCTGGCGGAGCGCTGCGACCGAGTGCTGCGTGGGCTTGGTCTTGAGCTCGCCGCTGGGCGCGAGGTACGGCACGAGCGAGACGTGCAGGAAGAAGACGTTGTCGCGGCCCACGTCGTGGCGGACCTGGCGGGCGGCCTCGAGGAACGGCAGGGACTCGATGTCGCCGACGGTGCCGCCGATCTCGGTGATGATCACGTCGGGCGCGTCGGCGCTGCTGACGCCCGCGCTGCCGGCGGCCTGCGCACGCATGCGGGCCTTGATCTCGTTGGTGATGTGCGGGATCACCTGGACCGTGTCGCCGAGGTACTCGCCGCGGCGCTCCTTGGCGATGACGTCGCTGTAGACCTGGCCGGTCGTGACGTTCGCCTTGCCCACGAGCGGCACGTCGAGGAAGCGCTCGTAGTGGCCGATGTCGAGGTCGGTCTCGGCCCCGTCGTCGGTGACGAACACCTCACCGTGCTGGAACGGGTTCATCGTCCCGGGATCCACGTTGAGGTAGGGATCGAGCTTCTGCATCGTGACCCGCAGGCCGCGGGCGCGGAGCAGGTGTCCGAGGCTGGAAGCCGTGAGGCCCTTGCCGAGCGAAGAGGCAACGCCCCCGGTCACGAAGATGTGTTTCGTCTGCTCCACCACGGGATTCAAGCCTACGTCATCCGGAGCATGCCTCGGTACCACTCGTGCCAGCGACGCGCCGTCTGCTCGCCGTCGTCCCACGATCCGGCCCGTTCGCGGCCCGCCTCCACCGCCGCGCGGCGGGCCTCCGGGTCGCCGAGGTATGCCGTGACGGCTTGCGCGACGGCTGCCGCGTCACCGACCGGCACGAGCGTGCCGGCCCCTTCCACGAGGTCGCGCAGCCCGCCGGTGTCGGTCGCCACGACGGGCACGCCCGCCGCCATCGCCTCCTGGACGACCAGGGCCCGCGCCTCCCAGCGGGACGTGAGCACGAACACGTCGGCGGCCCGCAGCCACGCGTCCGGGTCCGCCTGCGGCCCCACGAAGTGGACGGGGAGCCCGTCCCGCCCGGCTCGCTGCGACAGCCGGGCGAGCAGGAGCTGGTCGCCACCGCCGACGACCACCCAGACGGCCTGCGGGACGAACGCGCCGGTCGCCTCGACGAGCGTGTCGAGGTCCTTCTGCGGCGCGATGCGGGCCACGGTGACGACCAGCCGCACACCGTCAGTGGCGTCGATGCCGTTCTCGCGCAACAGGTCCCGCGCCAGGGTCCGGCGCTCCCCGTCGTCGGCGGGTGTCGTGGACAAGAGGGTGGGCACCCGCGGCGAGGGGACCGCCGCCAGCCGCGCGTCGCGCGCCCCGAGGCGACGCGCCTCGGCGACCAGGTCGCTGCTCGCCCCCGTCACGAGGTCGGCCCGACGGGCCACGACCCGCTGGGCGAGGTCGAGCAGCCGGCGGCGCCAGCCCCTCGCGAGGACGGCGTTGTGCTGGCTCACGACCACCGGGGTGCGCAGTCCCAGGGTCGCCACGACGCCGACGAGGCCGGCCTGGTGGCCGTGGGCGTGCAGCACGTCTGCGGAGCCTGCGGTGCGCCGGATGGTGCGCAGGGAGCGGAGGGCTCCGCGGACGCCACCGTCTCCCCCGGGCCACGCCACCAGCGCGTCGGGCAGCCCGAAGGTGCTCGCCGTGAGGCGGTCGGTGACGACCGCGACGTCGTCGCCCAGGGCACGCAGGTCCCGGCTGAGCTCGACCACGTGGGTGCCGATGCCGCCGGTGCTGCGACCGAGCAGCTGGACGACCCTCACGCAGCCCCTCCGCGGCGACGGCGACGGCCCCGCTCACGCAGCGCCTGCACCGAGCGCCGGTCCCCCACCGCCATCACGAGGAGGTACGACAGGCCGGTCAGGATCGCCACGGCCACGCCCACCGCGAGGGAGGAGACCACGCCCTGCGGCTGCATCGACCGGGCCACAGCGTCACCGACCCCGAACCCGACCGCGACGCCGACGAGCGCGGTGCCCAGCGTGCGGCCGCTGCCGGCCAGCGCCTCCGGACCCCACGCCTGCCGCACCAGCAGGGCGAGCACGGCGGCAGACAGGGTCATGCCCACCGTCGAGGAGACGCCGAGGACCCCGAGCGTGGACGCGGCGCTGGACCCCTCCGGCAGCAGCGCGATCGGGCCGAGTGCCGTGACCGCCCACCCGGCGGCGACCGCGAGGGCGGCGTAGAGCGGGCGCCCGCGGACGTACAGGGCGCGGGTGAGCAGCGCCGCCACCGCGAAGCCCACGACCCCGGGAGCGTATGCCGAGAGGGCGCCGGGGAGCGCGGCCAGTGCGTCCGCGCCGGAGCCCCTCGTACCGGGGGTCGCCCCACGGGCACCGGGGTCGATCGAGTGGAAGAACTCCCCGACCGGCTGGGCGACCGCCATCAGCACCGCCGCCGCGCCCGACACCAGCAGCAGGATCCCGCGCAGGCTGCGGGCGAGGGTGTCGCGTGCGGCCGTCCCGGGGAGGAGCTCGGCGTCGGCGGACTCCGCCGCAGCCGTGTGCGCCAGTGCGGGGAACGCCGACGTCGCGATCGGCACCGCGAGCACGGCATACGGGAGCAGGTAGACGGCCTGGACGTAGGAGTACACGTTGACCGCGCCGACGGCGTCGGTGCGGTGGTGGGTGACCCAGAGGGTGGCCAGCACCGCACCCTGCTGGGCGAGCAGCGCCACGACGCCCGCACCGGCGAGCGACCGGGCACGGCGCGCCGCCCCGTCGGGGAAGCGCAGGGTGGGCCGCAGCCGCACGCCCGCCCGCAGGGTCGGGACGATCAGCGGCAGGCTGAGTACCACGACGCCGAGCGTGGTGCCGCCGGCGAGCACCCACACCGCACCGTCGGACACGGTGGACGCGGTCGTCGCCGACGTGTCGACCAGCTGGCCGTAGGTCAGGTAGGACGCGATGACGACGAGGCTGGACAGCAGCGGGGCGAGCGCCGCCGCGAGGAACCGGCGCCGGGCCTGCAGGACGCCGCTGAGCACGATGCCGACGCCGTAGAGCAGGACCTGCGGGGCGAACAGCACGAGCATGTGCCGGCCGAGGGTCGCCTCGGGCCCGGACGCACCGGCTCCGAGCAGGGCGCGGCTCAACCACGGCGACGCGAGGGCGAGCAGCAGGCTGAGCGGCAGCAGCACCACGACGGCCCACGACAGCAGGGCCGAGGCGGTCTCGTCCGCCTCCCGCTCCCTGCCGAGCCCGAGCTGGCCGGCGATGAGCGGCACGGCGACCGCGGCGAGCACACCCCCGGCGGCGACCTCGTAGACGACGTTGGGGACGAGGTTCACGGTCTGGTAGACGTCGCCGACGCTCGTCGTGCCGACGTTCTGGGAGAACACCAGCGTCCGGGCGAAGCCGGCGATGCGGCTCAGCAGCGTGGCGACGGCGATGATGCCGGCCGCACGCGCGATGGAGGTCCCGACGGACGTCGCGGTCACGGGCGCCCCAGGGCGTCCAGCTCGCGCAGCACGGGTGTCGACTCTATGACCCTCGTGAAGGACACCTTCTCCGAGGCGAGGGTGAGCCCGACCAGCACCGCCAGGGCGGCCCAGCGCCCGCGACGCCCGGCACCCTGCACCAGGGCGGTGCCCAAGAGTGCCCCGGCGGCGTTGGCACCGGTGTCGCCGAGCATCGACTCCCCCGCCAGGTCGGGACGCAGCAGGCCGACCGCTGCGCCGGCGGCCGAGGCCCCGGCCACCGCCGACCGGGGGCGCGTCGCCGCCAGGGCGCCGAGCGCGAGGGTGACCTTGAGCGCGCGACCAGGGCGCAGGTCGAGCAGGTTGAGCAGGTTCGCGGTGCCGGCCACGACCGCTCCGCCCACGAGGGTGTCCAGCGTGCTGGGGCTGTCCGGCCGTCCGCTGTCGTGCCGTCCTCGGTCCGGCCGCCCGCGGTCCACCAGGGCGGCCGTCGCCAGGCCGGTGACGCCGAGCCCCAGCACCTTGACCGCCCCGGTCGTGACCTGACCCCGCGCCAGGGCTCCGAGGTGGCCGCGCAGGCCCTTGCTGCTGGAGTCGCCGGCGAGGTCGTCGAGCGCGCCGAGGGCGGCTGCGGCGGTCGTCGCCAGGACCGGCCCGGGCCCGCCGCCGAGGAGGGCGGCGCCGGTGGCCGCGCCGACGGCATACGCGGGGCCCTCGAGGAGCGTCACCGGGCGCCCGGCGTGGTTCGTCCGCTCCCAGCGGTCCGGGCCGCCGGGCGGCGCGGCGCGCAGCGCTCGCAGGGCCAGCGCCCCGGCGACGCCGGCGACGAGGCCGGGGACCAGTCCGGGCACGGGGGCGCGCACGACTGCCTACTTCGTGGCCAGCTGCGGGAACGCGGCGGCGGCGTCGGCGGCCAGGCCGTACTGCCCGGCGCGGCCCGCCTCCTGCTCGAGCAGGCCGAAGACCACGCTCGCCTGGCCCATCGGCAGGTCGACGTCGTCGACGGTCGACAGCTGCTTGGCGAGGTCGCCGTCGGCGCGCGCGGTCGTGACCACGGACGCGGCATTCGTCGCCTTGGGGTCCAGGCTCGGGGCCACGAGGACGGCACCGGCGCCGGCGTCGTCGAGCGCACCGGCGAGCTTGGCGA
The DNA here is from genome assembly GCF_031456495.1 of Phycicoccus sp. 3266. NCBI lineage: Bacteria > Bacillati > Actinomycetota > Actinomycetes > Micrococcales > Intrasporangiaceae > Phycicoccus > Phycicoccus sp. 3266. Next base: position 807,704 of record NZ_JAVDUW010000003.1, read on the forward strand.
GGGCGGTCGCGCGGTTCGTGCGGTCGTCGGCGCTGTTGCCGGCGACCGGGCCGCCCACGACGACGGCGACCGTGGACGGGACGACGGTGCCGGAGTACTTGACCAGCTCGCCGGTGCGCAGCGACTCCAGGGTCGCGCGCGCTCCCTGCGCCGTGGAACCGGCCTTGGTCAGCACCGACCGCGCGAGCACGGCGTTGATGACGTCGCTGCCGCCCTCGTCGACCGGCACGCCCACGCCGCTGGCGAGGTTCGAGCCGAGCGTCGCCCGGAAGGTCGCCTTGTCGGGGTCGACCCAGGCGTCCTGCACGGTGACGGTGGACCCGATCTTCGCGCCGGCGGCGGCGAGCGTCGCACTGGTCGACTTGACGACGCCCTGGTCGGCGCCGGGCAGCACGATCACGCTGACGGTGGTGTCGGTGAGGCGGCCGGCCAGGAGGCTGCGGTTGCTCGCCTCGGTGAAGTCGTCGCGCGCCTTGGTGGCCTTGTCCGCGGCGTCGAGCTCGGTCCGCAGGGCGGCCTTGTCGGTGCGCAGGTTCTTCACCTCCGACGTCAGGGTGTTGCCCAGGTCCTCCTTGAGGGGGCCGGCACCGAGCACGATCCCCACGGCCAGGGCCAGGAAGATCGAGACGATGGAGACGAGGTGGTAGCGGAAGTCGATCACGTGACAGTTCCTACGACGAAGGACCAGAGGTCATCCCAGCGGGCCGCGAGCACCTGGAGCAGGGCCCGCCCGCCGGTCGTCGACCACAGCGCGGCGAACAGCGCGCTGAGGCCCACGAGGAGCATGAAGATGAGGGTGAGGTTGGAGATCCGCGAGCGGTAGAGCCGGCTCACGCCCTTGGCGTCGACGAGCTTGCCGCCCACCCGCAGCCGGGTGAGGAAGGTGCTCGCCATGCCGCTGCGGCCCTTGTCGAGGAACTCCACGAGCGTGGCGTGCGTGCCGACGGCGACGATGAGCTCGGCGCCCTTGTCGTCGGCGAGCAGCATCGCGACGTCCTCACTGGTGCCGGTCGCCGGGAAGACCACCGGCTCGACGCCCAGCCGGCGCACGCGCTCGAGCCCGGGGGCGTTGCCGTCCCGGTAGGCGTGGACGACGATCTCGGCCCCGCAGCGCAGCGCCGCGTCGGACACCGAGTCCATGTCGCCGACGATCATGTCGGGCTTGAGGCCCTCCTCGATGAGGGCGTCCGCTCCCCCGTCGACGCCCACGAGCACCGGCCGGTACTCGCGGATGTAGCTGCGGAGGGTCTTGAGGTCCTCCTTGTAGTGGTACCCGCGGACCACGATGAGCGCGTGCCTGCCGTCGAGGTCGGTCGTGATGTCGGGGACGCCGACGCCGTCGAGCAGCAGCTCACGCTCCCGGCGCAGGTACTCCATGGTGTTCGCGGCGAACGCCTCGAGCTGCACGGCGAGCCCGGCGCGGGCCTCGGTCATCGCGGCCTGCACGAGCTCCTCGTCGAAGGCCTGGCCGCGGGCGACGACGGTGTCCTCGACCCAGACCTCTCCGCCCTCGATGCGCACCTGCTGGCCCTCGTGCAGGTCGTGCATGACGTCACGACCGACGTTGTCGACGAGCGGGATGCCCGCCTCGACGAGGATCTCCGGGCCGAGGTTGGGGTAGCGACCGCTGATCGAGGGCGAGGCGTTGACGACCGCGGCGGGGCGGCACGCGAGCAACGCCTCGGCACTGACCTTGTCGATGTCCTGGTGGTCGATCACCGCGATCTCGCCGGGCCGCAGCCGCTTGGTGAGGTTCTTGGTGCGGGCGTCGACGCGGACCGGCCCGCGGACCCCCGGGCTCTCGGGGACACGGGCGCGCTGGCGTGGGATCTTCAGTGGCATCGTTCGTTCATCCTCCCATGGTGGGAGCAGCCGGCCGTGCGCCCCACGCGGGCGATGTGGGGTGTCTCGCGTTCGTCCGGACGGGGTCAGCTCGTGGCCGCTGCCCGTCGCAGGGTGGTCTGCTCGACCAGCTCGCGCGCGTGCTCGAGCGAGGTCCCGGTGTCGACGCCGGCCATCATCCGGGCCAGCTCGCGCAGCCGCTCCTCCCCCTCGACGGCGTGCACGCCGCTGGAGGTGATGTGCCCGTCGTTCGCCTTGCGCACCACCAGGTGCCGGTCCGCGTATGCCGCGACCTGCGGCAGGTGGGTCACGACAACCACCTGCGCGTGGCGGGCGAGCGCGGCGAGCCGCGCGCCGACGTCGAGGGCCGCGGCGCCACCGACACCGGCGTCCACCTCGTCGAAGACGAAGGTGGGGACGTCGACCCCGCCGGAGGCGCCCGTGACGACCTCGAGCGCGAGCATGACCCGCGACAGCTCACCACCGGAGGCGGCCTTGGCGACGGTGCGGGCAGGTGCCCCGGGGTTGGCCGCGAGCATGACCTCGACGTCGTCGGCGCCGTGGCGAGCCGGGCCGGCAGCCCGCGGCGACACCCTGACCTCGATCGTGGCCGAGCCCATGGCCAGGTGGGCGAGCTCGGCGGTGACGGCCTCGGCCAGGGCCGCGGCGGCCTCGGTCCGGGCGGCCGTGAGGGCGGTCGCGGCGGCGTCGCGGCGAGCCGAGAGCTCCTCGACGAGCTGCTCGAGCTCCTCGATCCGGGAGTCTGAACCCAGCAGCGTGTCCAGCCGCCGGGCGGCGGTGCGGCCCCACTCGAGGACGTCGTCGATGGTGTCGCCGTACTTGCGGGTGAGGGCGGTGAGGTCGGCCCGGCGCTGCTGGACGAAGGCCAGGCGGCCGGGGTCGACGTCGACGTCGGTCACGTAGGAGCTGAGGTCCGCCGCCAGGTCGCCCACGAGGTAGCCGACCTCCGCGAGCCGGCGGTCCAGCTCGCGCAGGGCGGGGTCGTGCTCGACCTCGCCCGCGAGGGCCTGCCGCGCGGCAGCCACCACGGCCATCGCGTTCGGCACGGGCTCGGCGGCATACTCCTCGTCCCCGGCGAGGTGCACGAGCGCCTGGGCGGACGCGGTCCGCAGGCCCTCGGCGTGGCTGAGGCGCTCGTCCTCGACCCGCAGGTCGGCGTCCTCCCCGGGCTGCGGGTCGAGCTGCTCGAGCTGGGCGAGGCCGTGCTCGAGGACCTCGATCTCCTGCGCCCGCTCGCGCCCCTGCTGTCGCAGCTCGGCGAGCTCGCGGACGGCGGCCTCGTGCTCGTCGTAGACGGTGGTGTAGGCCTCCAGTGCCGAGCGCACTGCGGCCCCGCCGAACGTGTCGAGCACCGCCCGGTGCTGGTCGCTCTGGCGCAGCCGCCACTGGTCGGCCTGGCCGTGCACCGCCACGAGGTGCTCCCCGACCTCGGCCAGGACACCCACCGGCGCGCTGCGCCCGCCCACGTGCGCGCGGGACCGGCCCTCGGCGCTCACGGACCTGACCAGCACCAGCCCCTCGGACACGTCGGCCCCGGCCTCGGCGGCGCGCACGGCCGCCGGGTGGTCCACGGGCACGTCGACGAGCCCCTCGACGACGGCGTTGGCCTCGCCGGACCGCACGAGCCCGGCGTCGGAGCGGGCCCCGAGCAGCAGGCCGAGGCCGGTCACGACCATGGTCTTGCCGGCGCCGGTCTCACCCGTGACGACGTTGAGCCCGGGGTGCAGGTCCAGCACGGCGTCGTCGATGACGCCGAGTCGCTGGATCCGCAGTTCCTGGAGCACGGGGCACAGCCTCTCACGCAGCAGTGACGACGCGGCCGAGGCGTGCGGAAGCGTCGCCGACTCCGCGTCCGGAGGCGTCTCGACTTCGTGCGGTGCCGCCGCGGACTAGACGTGCGGAGGCGTCGCCGCGCCACTCGGCACCGAGCGGCTGCTGCCCACGGGGGGTACGCCCCCGCCCCGCCGCCCGTTCCCCTGCTCCTTGCTCCGGCGGGCCTCGCGCCGGGCCTCACCGCGCCAGCCGTGGATCGACAGGTCGAACTTCGCCACCAGCCGGTCGGTGAACGGCGAGGTGCTCAGCCGCGCCAGCCGGACCGGCGTGGCCGAGCGGACGGCCTCGATGCGCGCGCCGGGCGGCAGGTCCACCGCGCGGCGCCCGTCACACCACAGGGCACCGGTGCCGAGGGTGTCCTGGACCACCTCGAGCGCCAGGTGGGAGCTCGGCCCCACGACGAGCGGCCGGGCGAACAGCGCGTGCGCGCTGATCGGCACCAGCAGGAGCGCCTCGACGTCCGGCCAGACCACCGGTCCCCCGGCGGAGAACGCGTATGCCGTGGAGCCGGTCGGCGTCGCGACGACGACACCGTCGCAGCCCCAGGTCGTGAGCGGGCGGCCGTCGATCTCGGCGACGATCTCGAGCATCCGCTCGCGGTTCGCCTTCTCGACGGTGACCTCGTTCAGGGCCCAGCTGCTGTACACCGGTGTGCCGTCGACGTGGGCGGTGACGTCGAGGGTCATCCGCTCCTCGACGGTGTAGGCGCGTCGCACGATGTGCTCGACCGTGGCGGAGATGTCCTCGCGCTCGGCCTCCGCGAGGAAGCCCACGTGCCCGAGGTTCACCCCGAGGAGCGGCGCACCGCTGCCGCGCGAGACCTCGGCACCGCGCAGGATCGTCCCGTCGCCGCCGAGGACGCAGACGAGCTCGCAGCCGCGTGCCGGGTTGCCGCCCTCGGCGACGGTGACGCCGTGGTGCGACGACAGCCCGAGGGCGTCGGCCTCCTCGCGGGCCATGACGACACCGATCCCGGCGTCGTGCAGGCGGTCGACCACCCCGAGGGCGACGGCCGTGGCCTCCTGCCGGCGCGGGTGGGCGACCAGCAGGATCCTGCGGTTGTCTCCGGTGCTCACGGGGCTCCCTTCGCGCTCACGGGGCGCTCACCTCGTCGGCGGCCCTCACCAGAGCCTGCCATCCCATCGACTCCGGGGCGCGGGGGGTCAGCCACAGGAGGTACTCGGCGTTGCCCTCCGTGCCCACGACCGGGCTGGCCGCGAGGCCCTTCGGGTGCAGGCCGGCCTCGATCGCCGCCCGCGCGACCTCGGTCACCGCCCAGGCGCGGTCCCCCTGGGTGCGGACGATCCCGCCCTTGCCCAGGCGGCTGCGCCCCACCTCGAACTGGGGCTTCACGAGCACCACCGCGTCCCCGTCGTCGCGCAGCAGCGAGCGGAGCTCGGGCAGGACGAGGGTCAGCGAGATGAAGCTCAGGTCCGCCACGAGCACGTCGACCGGTCCGCCGATGTCGTCGGGGCCGAGACCGCGCACGGTGGTGCCGGAGCGCTCGGTCACCCTCGGGTCGCCGGCCACCTCCGGCACGAGCTGGTCGTGTCCGACGTCGAGCGCGATGACGTGGGCGGCACCGTGGTGCAGCAGCACCTGCGTGAACCCGCCGGTGGACGCCCCCACGTCGAGGCACCGGCGCCCCTCCACCACCAGCCCGCGTGGCCCGAACTCCTCGAGCGCACCGACGAGCTTGTATGCCGCGCGGCCGACCCAGCGCGGGCCCTCGGCCAGCACGTCGACCTGTTGGTCCTCGGTGGTCGGGGCCGACGGCTTGCTCGCCCGGTCGCCGTCGACCCTGACGAGGCCGTCCTCGACGAGGCTGCGGGCGTGGCCGCGCGAGCGGGCCAGCCCGCGTCGGACGAGCTCGACGTCGAGCCGGGCGGACCCGGTCACTCGCCGCCGAGGTCGGACAGGCGGCCCTGCAGGGTGCGGTGCACCCGGCGGCCGGCCTCGATCTGGGCGTCGAGGTCGTCGGCCGGGGCGTCGCGCAGGTCCTGCAGCGCCGAGTCGATCACGATGTCGCCGGTCGCCCGGTCGCCGAGCCCTGCGGCCGGCGTCGCCCTGGTCTCGCGGGTGTCGTCCTCGCGGGTGTCGTCCTCGCGGGTGTCGTCCTCGCGGATGTCCTCCTGGACCGCCTCGGTGTCCGGGGTGCTCGCGGTGCTCGGGGTGCTCGGGGTATCGCTCACGTGGTCGCCTTCGTCGCCGTCGACCCGGCGGCCGACGTGCTGCTCGTGCCGTTCGTCGACGTGGCCGCGGTCGACCTCTTCGCCGCGGACTTCCTGGCAGCCGACTTCCTCGCGGCCGAGGGGGCGGTCGCCTTCGTCGCGGACTTCCTGGCCGCGGACTTCCTGGCCGCGGACTTCTTCGTGGCAGTCGCCGACCCGGACGTCGCCGACGTCGTGGCAGCGGACTTCGTCGCCGCGGACGTGGACGTCGCGGTCTTCTTCGCGGTCGACTTCTTCGCCGCGGCCTTCTTCGCGGTCGTGGCCTTCTTGGCGGTCGTCGTCTTCGTCGCCGCGGCCTTCTTCGCGGTCGACTTCTTCGCGGTGGCCCTCTTGGCCGTGGCCCTCGTCGCCGCGGAGCCGGGAGCGCCGGCGCGGGTCGTGGCGCGGTCGGCGGTCGTCGCGGAGGCAACGGCCCCGCCGACCTCGGGGACGCCGAGCCGCTCCGTGGCCTCCTCCGCCAGGTGCGCGGTGCGCGTGCTGACGGCCCCGGTGGTAGGACGGGCCAGGGTCCCGAGCGGCGTGCGCGACGCGGTGCTCACCGCCGACACCCCCGCTGCCAGGACGGTGGAGCGCAGGTCGGCGAGCTCGCGGGTGAGCGCGGCCAACGAGGTCCGGGCGGCCTCGACGTCCGCGATCCGCGCCACGTCGGCGCGCTTGAGCGCCGCCTCGACCTCGGACTGCACCAGCGCGACGAGGTTGTCACGGTTGGCCTTGGCCGCCTCGAGCAGCTGGTCCGCCAGCGTGGACGCCTGGACCGCGCGTCGCGTCACCTCGTCGGCACCCGGCAGGGCCAGCAGCCCCTGCGCGGCCTCGAGGGCTCGCGCCTTGGTCATCTCGCCGAGCCCGCTGGCGAGCTGGACGTAGCTGCGTACGGATTCGAATGCCATGGTGGTCCTCCCGCCCGGGACGGGCGCTCGTCGCCCGTCGGTGTCACGCTACTGCCACTCGTCCAGCTGTGCGGCGAGCCGGTCGGCTGTCGCCAGGTCGATCTCGTCGTCGTCCAGGGCCTCGTGGAGACAGGCGATCCCCGCCCGCGCCGCCTCGATCGGTGTGCCCTTCGCGGCGACGTCCCACGCACCGTCGATCACCCGCCGTCGGTCGCCGCCGCACACCCACCAGGTGTAGTCGGTCTCGGCGCCCACGTAGACCTCGCTGAGCTCACGCAGGTCCGGGAGCAGGTAGGTCGGTCGCTGGTCGTGCGGCGCGCGGGCCAGGGTGCGGACCGAGTCGACGCCCGTCAGGACGAAGACCGAGTCGAGCCCGGCGGCGGACGCGCCGGCGATGTCGGTCTCCAGCCGGTCCCCCACCGCGAGCAGCGAGCGGGGAGACAGCCCGAGCCGGCTCGCGCACAGGACGTACAGGGGTGCGAAGGGCTTGCCGACGACGATCGGGTCGCGCCCAACAGCGCGCCGGACGGCGGCGACCAGCATCCCGTTGCCGGGGGCCGTGCCGCGGTGCGTGGGCAGCGTCTCGTCCGTGTTCGTGGCCACCCAGACGGCGCCCGCGGTCACGGCATACGTGGCCTCGGCGAGGTCGGAGGCGGTCACGGCCGCGCCGTACCCCTGCAGCACGCCACCGAGGCGCAAGCTCGGGTCCGCCCCGGCAGTCCCGGGGTCGACGACGCGGAACCCCTTGTCGCGCAGGGCCTCCCGCACGCCGTCACCACCCACGGCCATGACAGCGGCACCCGCCGGTAGGTGCTCCAGCAGCTCGGCAGCACCCGCCTGCGCGCTCGTCGCGACGTCGCGACCTGTGACGTGCAGGCCCAGGTCGGTCAGGTGCGCGGCGACCTCCTCCGGCGGCCGGGACGCGTTGTTCGTCGCGTACACCACGGGCACCGAGAGGGCCGACAGGGCCTCGACCGCGTGGTCGACGGCCTCCGGGCCGCGGTAGACGACGCCATCGAGGTCGCAGACGACACCGGAGTAGTGGTCGACGAGACCCGACACCTAGGACTGCACCTCGTCGTCGTCCTCGCCCTCGAGCAGGTCGGTGAGGACAACCCCGTCGAGCTCGGCGAGCCGGTCGGCCGCGTCGGTCTCGAGCTCGTCGTCCGCGGCCACGGCCTTGGCGAACCAGTCCCTGGCCTCCTCGGACCGGCCCAGCGCGAGGAGCGCGTCGGCGTAGGCATACGAGAGGCGGGCGGCATACGGCTTGCGCGACGACCCGCGCAGCTGGGGGATCTCGAGCGCCAGACGGGCCGCGTCCGGCTGGTCGAGGTCGCGCCGGATGCCCGACACCACGATCGCCAGCTCGACACGGTCCTCGACCGCCAGCGTCTTGGCCTCCGGTGAGGACGCCAGCTCGAGCGCCCGCTCGGGCCGCCCCAGTCCTCGCTCGCAGTCGACCATGAGCGGCAGCAGGTGGGAGGAACCGCTCAGCCGGCGCACCGTACGGAACTCGCTGAGGGCGCGGGCCCACTCCCCCTTGCGGTAGGCGACCATGCCGAGGGCCTCGCGTGCTGCGGGCACCCGACCGGCACGGCGCACGGCCGTCTCGGCGTGCGCCTCGGCTCCCTCGAAGTCCTCGGCCTCGAGCAGCGCCGCCACCATGACGAGGTGCTGGGCCACGCCCTCGGCATTCTCCTTGCTCAGGGTCCGCAGCTGCTGGTGGACAGAACGGTCGAGCTCCTTGCCCGTCACGCCCTCGGCGATCCTGGGCTCGGGAAGCTTCGGCTTCTTCGGCGCCAGGCGCGGTCCACCGCGCCGCTCGGAGTTGTCGAACGTGCCGGCGCCGCGGTCGCGACCCTGGCCGCCCCGGTCGTCGCGACCTCGACGTGCGCCCGGCCCGCCGCGGGAGTCGTCACGCGGACCACGCCGGCCGTCGGAGGAGCCGCCCCAACCGCCCCCGGCCGAACCGCCGCGGCTCCCGCTGGAGGAGCCGCCTCGACTCCCGCCGCCGGAACCGCCACGGCCGCCCGCGGTGGAACCGCCCCGGCTCCCGCCGGCAGAGCCGCCACGGGCACCGTAGGACCCGCGGCTCCCACCCTGGCCCCCGGCGCCTCGGGGACCACCCCCGGAGGACGGTCGGCTGCTCTGGCCACGGCGGCCGTTCTGGTCTTCGGACACGGGGACACTCCTCGGTGGTGCGGGTCGGTCGGCAGTCTACGGACGCCCGCGGCATCGCGCCGCGGGGCCCCGTGAATGCAAAAGGGCCACCCGTGATGGGTGGCCCTTTTGGTGAAGTATGTTCGGCTGCGTCCTACTCTCCCACACCGTCACCAGTGCAGTACCATCGG
>NZ_JAVDUW010000004.1:0-90238 GCF_031456495.1 Phycicoccus sp. 3266
GATGTTGCCGAGCTTCTTGACGTCCACGTGTAGCAACGCACCGGGATGGTCGTGCTCGTACCGGCGCACGGGTTCACCGGTGGCCCGGTCCACGTGCGAGAGCCGGTTCAGCCGGCACCGGACCAGCACCTGGTGCGCGGTCGAGGGCGCGACCCCGGTCAACGCGGCCAGCTGGACCGGGCCCAGGCGCTGACGCAGCCGCAACGCCACGATCCGGCGAATCGTTGCCGGGCAGGTCTTGGCCGGCATCCGGTGCGGGCGACTGGACCGGTCCGTCATCGGCTCACCCGCGGCGTACCGGTCCGCCCACCGCTTCACCGTGGGCCACGAGCACTGGAACCGGGCGGCGACCTCGGCGATCGGGACCTGCTGGTCCACGACCAGCCGAGCCACCCGCAGCCGGGCACGAGGAGTCAACGCAGCGTTAGCGTGGGACACGAGGGCCTCCTGTTTGGCGAAGTGAACCTTCAGCAGTTCCACTCCACCGCGGGAGGCCCTCCTACGTCATCCCCTCAGATCGAGGAATCACACTCCCTCAACCAACGTGCCCGGTCAGTACATCTAGCGGCTGGGCTCGCAGCATTAACTGCGGTCGAGGCAATACGCTCCGCATATACTTCCGAGAGACGGACGGGCCCGTCGCGAGGGCCTAGTAGGCGCGTCGTAGACGGGCGACTTCCTCGATTTCTCGCGCCAGCCAGTTCATGGATGCCTCGGTCCATGGCACTAGGTGAACATCGTGTCCCTTCGCACGGTTGTGATTTGCACACAGATATACGGCGTTTTCGGGATGTGTCGGACCGCCCAGCGACCATGGGAACAAGTGATCAGTCTCAAGTTGTCGCTCAAACGCGCAGTTATAGCCCCACAATTCGTCCGACTGGCAGCTCTCGTAGTTGGGTATCTGGCCGCCGAACGCTCGTGTGGCCCGGTCGGGCGTGACAAGCCCATCCGGAAGCCACCGAGGGTGAACGAGAGTTGCAGCCTGCTGCAGCGTCATCTCGCCTGCTCGGTACCGAACCTCAAGGTCAGTCCACGCAACGCTCGTCGAATCCATAAGAAATTGAAAGTACTGGTGCGCGCTCTCAATTCGACGCGCAGCTTCCGCCGGCGTCATGTCCAACTGAGGGTCAACTTGAGTTCGCTCCGTGTCCCGCCGAAGTACTCCGCGCCGAGGAGGAGTCGCAATGTCCCACCTCCGGCGGGCAGGTGAATGCCTCGGCGCAACTTCGCAGCACTGTATTCGGAACTAAGCGGCTGGCTCTGGTCGATCACGCTGAGCTTCCCGATATTGATCGACTCATCGACAAGTTTGACGTGCCGACTCGAACCCACGTTTAGCGCCTTATTACCATTGATTGGGTACGTGGTGTCGTTGAAGGACGTCCGGCTTGGCCTGCCGGACGCGGTGAGGGCTGACACACGGAACGTCACCTGGGCGGTGTCTCCACTCAGGAAGGTTGGCAAGTCTCCGACGCCCGGCGGGAGGGCCCCGACACCGAAAACGTTCTCGAATACAGCGTTGGAGACCAATCTGCTGGCGTTACCTGAGTTTCCCCCCGTGGTGACCACCCAAGGCGTCACGTCCCAACTAGCAGTATTGAACTTCAACGCCTGCAATACGGCATCCCACGAAACTGGAACACCTTTCTTTCGAAGGTAGTTGAGGACGCCCACAACGAACCCGTCCTGAAGGTATCTCTGGCGATGATTCGTGTCCCCAAAGAACGCGCTGTCAGCCGTTGTCGTCGGGTCGTTCCTAGTCAATGCCAGAAGGGCGAGTGCGATCTGCTCGGCTAGGGCGCCAGGTGCCAGGGAACTACTCGGTCGATCGTAGTAGTGCTGCTGCACGAGTTCACGCAGTGTAACCGCCGTATACGAGAAGCCTCCGACTGATGCCTGAGTTTGGCTGAGCTCAGGATTGAAGAGGATCCGGTCGTGGAACGGATTGGCATCCATGGTTTGCCCCACGTTCTGTCGTTCGCAGAGTTCTGCAACCGTGGCCATGGCCTTCCACGTTGACGTGTCAGTCCCAGCAGATGCGGGTTCATACGGGCCCAGTTTGAATGCGAAGCGCAACCAATCCTCGTGGATGGGATTCAATGGAGTGGCGTAGGTCGTCACCTCAGCGAACACCTTTGCGAACTGCTGAGGGCTGTACGCGGCCGTGGCGGTCCCGTGCAGAAGCACGAGCGGGACAGAGTTCGAACTATGGGCCGACTCGGAGACACCGCGCACCCGGTGCTGTCCATCCAGAACCCAAAGCGGAGCATCTTGGCCAGCCGGAGGAACCTGAACGTCAATCTCGAAGATCTCTGTCATTTGCCCCTGGATATTCTGCTGTGTCACGGTCACAGCGCTCGCGTTGGCTACCGCGAGCAGCACCGGGTTCGGCATTAGCTCGCCTGGCAAGCTGAACCGATCTCGAATCGCTTGCCACTTCGCCTCGATCAGCGGGCGCTGCCAGTCCTTGACCGGCGGGTTTAGTACGTTTCGAGCGATGCTTGCGTTCGAACTGGATAGCCCGAAACTGGGCACCGATGCGATCTGCCGCAAGTCACTTGCGGCGAGGTAGCCGAGGTAGATCGGGTAACTCTTCGTCCCATCGCTCAGCACCGTTCTGAGCGCCTTGATTACTGGCATGGAAGCACCCTAGCGGCGCACATCAAACAGGGACACTACGACACGATCGCAACCGCGGTCAGCGCATGCAATGTCATGACGACGGTGCCGCCAACCCGCGAGGCGCCCAATGCGACTCGACCGCTCGCACAACTCGCTCGCCGCCCGGCCCCGCACGCCGGATGTGGGCCTCGTTTCGCTCGACATACTTTGCGAAGACGAACTGGGCGGTGCCCACGTTCACGGCGTTGCCCATCTGCTTGTAGCTCAATAGCGGACGCTGGCCGGCGAACGTGAACGACGCAGGGTCGAAACCCTGCAGTCGAGCCGTCTCCTCAGGCGTCAAGCGCCGCCGTCTCGGACCGAAGATTGGTGTCTGCGCCATAGCCACAAGTGCAGGAGCGTACGTGGGTCGCTTCACTCGAATGCCCGATGGCCGGAACTGAATCAAGAGTTTCCAGAGGTCTCGATCCGAGTTCTGCGCCTGCCACTCGAACTTCCGTCGGCTTGTCGGAAAGCGCGATACCTGGGGGAACTGCCGACGCCATGCATCAATCTGTGGCCGATGCTCTACGTAGAAGTCGTGGTTCTTACGGACGAAGTCGGCTTTCCAGTCGGGTAATCCCGCAAGCGTCGATCGCCGAGCTTTCCACTCGAACTCCCACAGCGGGAAGCCCGGCAACTTCGCCTCCGCCCCGATGTGGGCGAGGAACCCGTTCCATGTATTGATCCACGACTCCTCGGACGCGTCGAGCCTCGTGGCCCGGTGGCCGTCACCGCGCTGCTCTGGCAGCAGTACATGGTCTTCAAGCGACCAGTTCTGAGGGTCCCAGCCTCCGTAAGGCTCGTTACGAAGGACGTGTTCTATGTTCGTCTCGCGCATCGCATGTGCCCGGCCAACGTAGACACCGAGAATGTATGCGCGCTCCCGTACCTGCGGAGCGCCGCCCAGTTCCGGGGGGAGCAGATGCGGCGAGAAGATTAGAGGCTCGTCCGCTATGAGGTAGCCAGTCTCCCGAAGCATCGAGCGGACGGCCTCCCACACCACGCGTTGGCGCGGGCCGGCGATATTGCGAACGTTCTCCAGCATGATGACCGGAGGACGCCGTGCGGCAAGGATCGCCACGATGTCGTGCACCAACGTCCCTCGCTCCTCCGCCATGCCAAGTTGTCGGCCTGACTTGCTGAACGGTTGGCACGGAAACCCGCCGACCAGGACGTCATGTTCCGGAACGAGGGCTGCGGGATCGGCTGCAAGAGTTCGAACATCGCGCACTGGAGCAAGTCCCCAGTTTGCCTGATACACAGCAGATGCGTGCCTGTCGATCTCAGCGGCCTGAACACCGGTGCCGCCGAGTCGCTTCAGCGCAGCATGAAAGCCGCCGACTCCCGCGAAGAGATCTACGAACTCGAACATATGTTCGATACTATCGTTGACTGCCGACACCTGGCGAACTTATCTGCCCAAGCGCCCGAAGTGCACGATCACCACGCCGTAAGGACACCGAAGTTGCCCCGGCGGCCAATTCGGTTCCTCCGTGGGTGGGTTCCGGCTCGGTGCGGCCGTCCTGACGACGAACTGGCGTCGCGACACGATCTGCGAACTCGACCCCCGTCGGCTCGTACACGCTCGGACCTCGCTAGCAGTTGGATGTAAGCGCTCCCTAGTCTTAAGACGGCGCCCCGGTCCGTGACGGGCCGGCTCAGGGCGGGAGAGGTCAGTCGCCGGGGCGGACGCCGCCGAGCTGGCGAATCAAGGCGTTCGCGTCGCCGACCGGGCCGAGGTGGGCGAGCTTGTCGGGGTTCACGACCGCCCGCACCGCCGCGACCTGGCCGTCGACCACCTCGAGTGCCCACACGGCATACAGCCGCCCGCCGACGAGGAAGAGGGCGCCGGCGTCGCCATTGACCTCGGTCGGGCGGATCTCGATGTCGGGCAGGCGACCCAGCGCGCGCAGCCAGTTGGTGAGGGTGTGGGCGACCCGCGACCGGCCCTGCTGGGACCGCGCCAGCGAGGGCGCCTTGCCGCCACCGTCGCCGACGAGCACGACGTCGTGGGCGAGCAGCGACTCGAGCCCGGCCAGGTCACCGGCCCGCGCGGCGGCGAAGAAGCGTTGAGCCAGCTCGTCGCGCTGCTCGGTCGTCGTGGTGAACCGCGGCCGCCGCTCCTCGACGTGGCGGCGGGCGCGGACGGCGAGCTGGCGCACGTTCGCCTCGGTCTTGCCGACGATGTCGGTGATCTCGCCGTACCCGTAGCCGAACACGTCGTGCAGCAGCAGCACCGCCCGCTGCTCGGGGGAGAGGCTCTCGAGCACGACCAGCAGCGCCAGCGACAGGGAGTCGGCCGTCACCGCCTGCTCGGCCGGGTCGTCACGGCCGTCGGTGATGACGGGCTCCGGCAGCCACTCGCCGACGTACCGCTCGCGGCGCACCCGCGCCGACCGCAGCTCGTCCATCGCCAGGCGGGTCGTCACCGTCGCGGTGAACGCTCGCGGCGACGCGATCTGCTCACCCGACTCCAGCGACCGGTGCACCCGCAGCAGCGCCTCCTGCACGACGTCCTCGGCCTCGGTCACGCTCCCGAGCATCCGGTACGCGATGCCGAACGCCACCGGTCGCAGCTCCCCGAGCAGCGCCTCGTGGCCGGCCGACTCGTGGACGCCAGCGTCGGGCGCCGGTCCCTCCGGACCGGCACCAGCGGCACGCTTTTCGGTCACGCGGCGCCCGCCCGGGCCGCCTCGCGAGCCACCAGCTCGCGGAAGCCCTCACGCCAGGTCGCGTGCGCCGGTGCCCAGCCGAGCCCGGCTTTCGCCTTGGCGTTGGAGGCGCCGCGCAGCTCGGTCATCATCACGACCCCAGTCTCGCCCGCGACCAGCCGCGCCAGCCAGACCGGCACGCGCATCGGCTTCTTCGCGCCGAGCACCTCGGCCAGGTACGGCAGCCACGTGCCCACCGCCGCCGGCTCGTCGTCGACGACGTTGTAGACGCCCGGGGCGCCGCGCTCGACGGCCGCGAGGGTCGCCTCGGCAGCGTCGGCGATGTGGATGAACGACCACACGCCCGCGCCGTCGCCGACCAGCGGCATCTTGCGCTGCTGCACGGCCAGCGTCTGCTCGCCGCCCACCCCGAGCGAGGTGTGCGGGCCGTAGAAACCGCCATAACGGAGCACGAGGCCGTCCGTCCACGTGGCCGCCGCGACGGCCGACTCGACGTGCTTGATCGCCCCGACCGTCTCCGACATCCCGGGTGGGGGAGTCGCGCCGAACGAGTCGTCCTCCGTCTTCACCATCGAGCCCGTGCGGTCGTAACCGGCGAAGAAGCTCTGCGCCACGAACCGCTTGACCCCCACCGCCTGCCCGGCCGACAGCAGGTGGTCGGTGCCCTCGGTCCGCAGCCGGTTGGTCTGCGCGAACCCTCGGTCGAAGTGCCGGAAGTCCATCGGCCCGATCGCGGTCAGCTGGTGCACGATCACGTCGGGCCGCGCCGTCGCCACCGCGGCCGCGACCTGCTCCGCGGAGAGCGCGTCGGCCACCACGGGCACCGCGCCCATCTCGCGCAGCATCGCCTGCTTGGACTCGCTGCGCGTCATCGCGTGCACCTCGTGCCCGGCCTGCACCAGCCGCGGCACCAGCTGCCGCCCCATCGCGCCGGTCGCGCCTGCCACGAACACCTTCATCGCCTTCTCCTTCGTCCGTTTCCGTCCTACACCCCATCCAGACGAGACAGCCCGACGTCCTGTGACACCAGCCGCCCGAGAAGGTCGCGGGACCTCGGGAAGTCCACGTCTGCGGCATACGGCGCACCCGGCATCCATCGGGTGACGGAGGCGTTCCGCGCCCTCGAGGACCACCATTCCGTCATGGGTGGGGTGCAGGAGCGCATCGACGCGCAGGGGACCTGGGTGACCTGGGTCGGCCCGCCGTTCGTGGACCCCACGAGCGGGCGTCGCGGCGCCTTCGTCGAGGAGTGCATGGCCCTCAACGAGGCCGAGCTCGAGGAGCTCTGCAGCTACTACGAGTGGCGCACCGAGCAGGTCACCACCGAGATCGACGTGTGGTGGTGCTGGACCGTGGTGCGGTTCGGGCGGCGCCTGCTGGAGATGCGCCGCGGCCACACGCGGCACCCGCGCCTGCTTCCCTGACGTATGCCGTGCTGGCGGACATAGCGGTCAGGGTCGTCCCTGAACGGTCCCTGAACGTCCCCGGACATCCCCGAAAACCTCTGTCCCGACGCGACAACGGCGATCTACCGTCGAGGCGAAGGGGCGCCGTGCAGGGTGCGCAGGCCCGACCACGGTGAGAGGCAGAGGCATGAGTGAGACACGGATCGGCGACGTCGGGCGGCTGGCCTGGTTCCCGTCCTCGAAGGTGACGAAGTGGTTCGTCGTGGGGTTCTGGCTGCTGGTGCTGGCGGCCGCGTTCAGCCCCGCCGGGAAGCTGCAGGGCGTCCTCAACAACGAGGCCGTCGCGTGGTTGCCGAAGGACGCCCAGTCGACACAGGTCGTGAAGCAGATCGAGGCGTTCCAGAGCAAGAACGAGTTCCCGGCGGTCATCGTCTACGAGCGCCCGGCCGGCGTGACACAGGCCGACCTGCGGGCGGTCGCCGCGCAGGTGCAGCGGTTCAACGCGCTGGAGCCCGTGAAGAAGGACAGTGTCGGGCCGATCCCCGCCAAGGACGGCAAGGCGCTGCAGGTGATCGTCCCGGTCGACGCCGGTAACGCCGGGTGGGACTCGTTGGGGGCCACGGTGGACGACCTGCGTGCGATCGCGAAGGACCGCCCGGCCGGGCTGTCGATGCAGGTGACCGGACCAGTCGGGTATGCCGCCGACTCGTCCGCAGCGTTCTCCGGCATCGACGGCAAGCTGCTCTACTCGGCCATGGCGGTCGTCATCGTGATCCTGCTGCTGACGTACCGCAGCCCGGTGCTGTGGCTCATCCCGGTCGTGTCGGCGGGCACCGCGCTGTTCGTCGCGCAGGCGGTCATCTACTTCCTGGCCAAGGGCGACACGCTCACCGTCAACGCGCAGAGCTCGGGCATCCTCACGGTCATCGTGTTCGGGGCGGGGACCGACTACGCCCTGCTGCTCGTCGCCCGATATCGCGAGGAGCTGCGACGTCACGAGGACCGGCACGAGGCGATGGCGTTCGCCCTGCACCGCGCCGGGCCCGCGATCCTCGCCTCGGGCGCCACGGTCATCGCCGGCATGCTGTGCCTGCTGTTCGCCACGATGAACTCCACCAAGGGTCTCGGACCCGTCGCGGCCATCGGCGTCGGGGTCGGGCTGCTCGTGATGCTGACGCTGCTGCCGGCGCTGCTCGTGGTGTGCGGCCGCTGGATCTTCTGGCCGGTGCGCCCGGCGTACGGCTCGGTCGACGCCACCCGCGACGGCGTCTGGGCGCGTGTGGGTCGCCGTATCGCCCGCGCCCCGCGGCGCACCTGGGTCGTCACGTCGGTGCTGCTCGCGGTCGCCTCGATCGGCGTTCTGCAGCTCAACGCGGTCGGCCTGAAGAACGCCGACTCCTACTACGGCAAGCCCGAGTCGGTGGTGGGGGAGCAGACCCTCGCCCGGCACTTCCCGGCCGGCGCTGGGTCGCCCGTGATGGTGCTCGCCAACGCTGCGCAGGCTGGTGCGGTCGAGTCCACGCTCGAGGGCGTCCAGGGCGTCTCGACCGTGACCGACCCCGTCACCAAGGGAGGGCGCTCGCTGATCCAGGCGACGCTCACCGACGCGCCGGACTCGGACGCGGCCACCAAGACGGTCGACCGCGTGCGGGCTGCCATCGCTGCCGTGCCGGGGGCTGACGCGATCGCCGGTGGCGACACCGCGACGCGCGCAGACACGCTGCGGGCCGCGGCCGACGACAACGTGCGGATCATCCCGCTGATCCTCGGCGTCGTGCTGCTGATCCTCGTGCTGCTGCTGCGCGCGGTCACCGCGCCACTGGTGTTGATCGGGACCGTGGTGCTGTCCTACGGCGCGGCAATGGGGTTGTCCTCGTTGATCTTCCGGCACGTGCTGGGGTTCGCCGGGGCGGACTCCTCGCTGCCGCTGTTCGTCTTCGTGTTCCTCGTCGCGCTCGGCATCGACTACAACATCTTCCTCATGACCCGCGTCCACGAGGAGTCGAAGGAGATCGGCACGCGCCGCGGTGCGCTGGTCGGCCTCGCGGCGACGGGTGGCGTGATCACGTCGGCGGGGCTGGTGCTGGCGGGGACGTTCGCGGTGCTCGGGACGCTGCCGGTGGTCACGTTCGCGGAGATCGGGATCGCGGTCGCGCTGGGTGTCCTGCTCGACACGCTGGTGGTCCGGTCGGTGCTGGTGACGGCGCTCAACCTCGACCTGCGCGGCCGGATGTGGTGGCCGAGCAACCTCGCCCGACGCGACCGCGAGCTCGATGCCGCGCCGCTGCCGGACGAGGGCGGGGCGAGCGGCACGGGCGTTGTGGCACCGGAGGGGGTGCCGCAGCCGGCGCGCTGAGCCCGGCGCGCGTCGACGGACGGTGAGGTATGCCGCGGGGCCCGCCCCGCGGCATACCTCACCTCCGCCTTTCGGACCATTTCTGCGCAAAAGGGCTGCGGCGCGCCGGTGACGGAAGCAACGATGGTTGCGCATTCAAACCACGAGTGCCTGCCACGACGCCTGAGTGAGCCCGCATGCGATTCCAGACCCCGCCCAACTGGCCGCCCGCGCCCGAGAACTGGATCCCCGACCCGGGGTGGAAGCCCGAGCCCTCGTGGCCGACCCCGCCGCTGGGCTGGCGGTTCTGGGTCAACGACTACGGAGTGCCGATCCCCGCGCCGGCGGGTCTGTTCGGTGCCGAGGCCGGCAAGGTCGGGAGGGTCACCAAGGTCAAGGGGTCGTGGCTGGTCGGGTCGGCCGCCGCGTTCGTCGCCTTGCTGCTGGGTATCGGCATCGGCGCCTCCGGCAACAACACCGAGACGGTCGATGCTCGCGCGGCCAGCCTGAGCTCGAGCGCGCGTGATGCCGCCTCGACCGTCACGTCCACAGTCACGGCACCGGCGGTCACGACCACGGAGACGCTTCCGGCCAGCACGGTGACGGCGACGGTGACCTCGGTCAAGACGGTCAAGGCGGTCAAGACCGTCCGGTCCACGACGACCGTGACCTCAGGGACGCCGCTGGCCCTGTCCGGTGGGGGAGGCGGCTCGGTCTACTACGCCAACTGCACCGCTGCTCGCGCCGCCGGCGTCACGCCGCTGTACGTGGGAGACCCCGGGTACGACTCGCACCTCGACCGCGACGGCGACGGGGTGGCGTGCGAGTGACGGTGCTGTCGCGTCGCCCTGGAGACGGGCGAGGCTGAGGAGTGGGCTTCTCGGTCCGTCTCGCCCCGGGCGTCCGCGTGCGCGCCTCGAGCCGGGGGATTCGCACGAGCATCGGTCCTCGTGGGGCGCGACTGCACGTCGGCGGTGGGCGCCCGGGGATATCCACCGGCGTGGGGCCCATCGGCTTCTACCAGTCCCTGGGCAGCGCCCGGCGCAACGCACCACGCGCATCTGCCGCGACGGCAGGTCGCTCGCTCGCGGAGGCGAAGGCAGGGCTGGCCGAGGAGCTGACCCGTGCGATCGCAGAGGTCCAGGGACTCCATCGCCAGACCTTCCCGCAGTCGAGCAGACCTGTTGCGCCGCCTGCGGAACCGGTCGACCCGTCGGCCGCACGTCGACGTCACCGCAAGGCCGCCAGGGCGGGCGTCCCGTGGTGGGACCTTGCGGCCCGCTCACAGGCGAAGCTCGCTGCCGACGCCGCCACGGATCGCGAGGTCGCGGAGGAGAAGGTCCGCCGCGAGCAGCTGCGCACCGTGCAGCAGGGCGAGCTGGACGCGCGGTGGCAGCAGCTGCTCGACAACGACCCGACCTGCGTGGTCGAGGTGCTCACGGAGGCGTTCGAGGACAACGACGCACCGGCAGGGGTGGTGGGGTGCCACGACGGGGTGGCGAGCATCGTCGTCCTGGTCCCGGATGTCGACGTCATCCCGGACCGGTACCCGACCACCACGCAGGCGGGCAACCTGTCGCTCAAGCGGATGACCAAGACCGACCAGGCTGCGCTGTACCGCACCATGGTGGCGGGCTACCTCCTGGTGACCGCCAAGGAGGCGTTCGCGGTCGCGCCCCGCCTGGTGGGTGCGCGATGCGTGGCGATCCGTGTCCCGCGCCGCGACGCGTACGGCGCACCGGTCGTCGAGGCGCTCGTCGGGTGCCACCTCTCGCGGACGGCGCTGGCCGGGGTGCGGTGGTCGGACACCGACGCTGCGACGGTGCTGGTCGATGCGAACGATGAGCTCGTCTACAACGCCAAGGGCGCCACCAAGGCACTCGCGCCCATCGCCCTCGACTCCGAGCCGGACCTCGCGGCCCTCGTCGCGCGGGTGGACGTCGAGCACATGGGGGCTAACGGGGGCGCTCGCCGGTGAGGTATGCCGCGGGGCCGGCCCCGCGGCATACCTCACCTCACTGCCCGGTCAGGAACCGCGCCGTGCTTCGCACACTGCGCGTTGCCCCTGGCTATGGGGTCGAACCTGTCGTGAACTCATTGCCCCGCAACGCTTTCCGGTCGTCGAAGCGTTGTCAGTGGTCGGTCGTAGGGTCTTCTCATGGCGATCGCTCCGCAGGACTGGGCCGACGCGGGAGGACTTCCCGCGGGGCGACCGGTGCTGGGTGCCGTGGCGTCAGCTCTGGAGGTGCTGAGCCGGTCCGAGCCCGGGCGTTCGTGGGCGCTGGCCGACGGGGAAATGGGCGAGGCGCTGGCGCTCGTGGGCCGGCTGTCCGCCAGTGTCGACGCGCTCCTGGTGACGCTGCTGGCCGAGGCCAAGCAGCGCAGCCTCGGTTCCGGCGACGGCTGGGGTCCGCTGGACTGGGCCCGCGCCCAAGCGCCACAGCTGCCTGCGCGCAGGCTGTCCGACGCGGACGCCGTCGCCGGTGCGGTGGGGGAGCTCCGGCTCGAGCAGGTCGTCGAGGCGGTGTCCGAGGCGGTCGAGGCCACGCCCGCGCTGGACGGGACCAGCGAGGAGCGGTCGTCGGCCGGCTACCTGCCGGTGGGCAAGGCTGCGCAGATCGTGCGGTTCCACCGTTCGGTTCGGGGGATGGCCGAGGCCGCCCCGCTCGAGGCGGTCACCGCCACGCTGCTCGACGCGGCCCGCGGCCCTCGCGGCATGAGCGAGAAGGACCTGGCCATCGCGGTCCGCCGCACCGGTGACCTGCTGCGGCCGGACCGGTTCGTCGAGCGCGACGCAGACGTGGCGCGGGCGCACCGGTCACTGGTCAAGAGCGCCGGTCCGGTGGGTTTGTCCCGGTACACCCTGCTGCTCGACGCCGAGGGAGCCGCCGTGGTGGATGCGGCCGTCGACGCGCTCGCCAAGCCCAGCCGGGACCCCGAGACGGGGGAGCGCGACCCTCGGACGCCGGCGTGCCGACGGGCCGACGCACTGCTCGACCTCGTGCGGCGGGCTGTCGAGGCGCCCGGCGACCTGCCGCGGTCGTCGAAGGCCACGCTGGTCGTCACGGTGCCGCTGCAGGTGCTCGAGGGGCGCCTGCGGGGTGTCGGCGTCGCGACGACTCGTGACCGGCAGGACCTGACTGCGGACACCGTGCGCAGGATCGCGTGTGACGCGCGCGTGGTGCCCGCGGTACTGGGCTCGGAGGGTGAGGTCCTCGAGCAGGGTCGGTCCGAACGCCTGTTCACTGCCGGTCAGGTCCGGCACCTCTGGCTCCGTGACGGTGGGTGCACGTTCCCCGGCTGTACCAAGCCTCCCGCCTGGACCGACGCGCACCACCTGGTGCACTGGCTCGACCACGGGCCGACCGACCTGGACAACGCCGCCCTGCTGTGTCGAGCCCACCACACGGTGGTCCACCGGGAGCGGTATGCCGGTGCCGTCGTTCGCGACGAGCCCGGCGGCCCGCGGGTGCACTGGGAGCTGGTGCACGGCGCGTATGACGACCAGGTCGAGGCGATGCGGCGAGCAGGCAGCCTTCGGCCACGGCCCGTCGAGCCCTTCGAGTCCGCCGCGTCCGTCGGGTCGCTGCGTGACGCCCCGGCCGAGGAGCAACAGCCGCTCGATGACTGGCCTCCCCAACGACCATGACCCCGTCCCGACCCCGTCGAACGCTCGGCGGGGCGGTTGTCGTGCCCGCCGGCTCTGGTCTCAGGCGTCAGGGAGAACTGCGGCAGGCTTGGCTGCGGCCAGCGAGCCCGCGTTCTGCGCCACGCGGGACACCTGGGTCGGGCGGGGCAGCCAGCGGACCGCGGCCGCAGTCGCGGGGTTCGAGCCGTAGGCGAGCAGGGCGAGGAAGACGCCGTACACGGGCAGGTGACCCACCAGCTCGGTCTGCCCGAACAACAGCAGGGTGGCGTTGAACGGCACCATCGCCACGAGGACCGCCACCTGCGGCAGGGCACCCGAGATGACGAGCAGCCCGAACAGCAGCTCGATGCTCCCCGCGACCACGATGAACGTGTCGGTCGGGACGTGGATCCCGAGCAGCGAGAACACGTTCAGCGTGGGGAAGTCCGAAAGCGTCTCCCGGGCCATCGTCGGGTTGGTGAACTTCTCGGTGAAGGCGAGCGCGATCAGGGCGATGCCCACCCCGGCACGCAGCGACAGCAGCGCCGCCCGGAGCTGGGTGGGGGAGAGGACCGTCGCGCCGTTGCGGTCGGGTCCGGCCGGGGCGATGACGAGGAATGCGGCGACGGCGGCCACGTTCGCGCACTCCAGCAGGGCCATCGGGCCGGTGAAGAGTGCCATGATCGGCCCGAGCGACAGGGTCAGGGAGGCCGCCGCCCGCTGCTGGAAACCGGTCACGAGCCACACGCCGAGCGCCGCCTCGAACAACAGCAGCGCCGTGGCGCCGGAGGCGGGCAGGTGTTCGCGGTCCACCGGCGGGGTGACGAACGACCCGGACGCCGCCAGCGCCAGCAGGGTCAGGCCGAGGTGGATGCCGAGCAGCCGCGGCACCCAGGGCACGAGCCGGCCGAGTCCGCGCAGCGCAGGCAGCTCGGGCCGGTCGAGCCGGAGGGCGAACCGCCGCCAGACCAGCGTGACCACGAGGACGGCGGCCGTGAGTACCAGGGGCAGCGGGCGCAGGAAGAACCCCCAGTCGGCAGGGGCCGAGTCGACGAACCAGCGCTCGTGGGTCGGCAGAGCCGGGGCGGCGTGGGTGGGCAGGGCCAGGGCGGCGTGGGTGGGCAGGGCCAGGGCAGCGGACATGCGGAGGCGCTCCAGGATTCGGTGCGTGTCAGGGCACCGAGAACGGCCGCCCAGGCCGCCCCTCGTCGGCCGGCAGCCCAGAAGGTATGCCGTGGGCCCGAGCCCGAATCAGGGTCGAAGGTCCCGTCCCGTCCCGATTCGCGGCGTGTGCGTCGTGGTGCGGCTGCGACCCGCTCCCAGCACTCGTACGGTCGGGTCATGAGCGATGCCGAGGACGAGACCATGAAGCGCCGTGACGGGGGCGAGGCGGACGAGCGCGTCGGTCAGCGTGCCGAGCTGCTGCCCGAGGAGCTCGCCGCCGGCAGCGACGACCCGCAGGCGCAGGCCGAGGCGATCCTCGAGGAGTCGGACGAGCGCACCGAGCACCCGGAGCAGACCCAGCACGACTCGGTGCAGAGCCCCGACTGACTTCCGGGAGGCCGACGGCAAGACCCGCTCGCGTGTTCCGGGACATCCACGGCATACCGCATCGACGGGCCGGCACCGCCCCGGCCCCGCAGAGCGCGCCGGCGACACCCGGCATACGGTTGAACCATGAACTTCCGATACCTCGGCAACAGTGGTCTCAAGATCTCCGAGATCACCTACGGCAACTGGCTCACCCACGGCTCGCAGGTCGAGAACGACGTCGCCACGAAGTGTGTGCAGGCGGCGCTCGACGCTGGCATCAGCACGTTCGACACCGCCGACGTCTACGCCAACACCAAGGCGGAGACCGTCCTCGGCGAGGCCCTCAAGGGCGAGCGGCGCGAGAGCCTCGAGATCTTCACCAAGGTGTACTGGCCGACCGGTCCCGGCGGGAAGAACGACACCGGCCTGTCGCGCAAGCACATCATGGAGTCGATCAACGGCTCGCTCGAGCGGCTGCAGACCGACTACGTCGACCTGTACCAGGCGCACCGGTACGACACCGAGACCCCGCTCGAGGAGACGATGACGGCGTTCGCCGACGTCGTCCGCCAGGGCAAGGCGCTCTACATCGGCGTCAGCGAGTGGACCGCCGACCAGATCCGCGAGGGCCACAAGCTCGCCAAGGAGCTCAACATCCAGCTCATCTCGAGCCAGCCGCAGTACTCGATGCTGTGGCGGGTCATCGAGGGCGAGGTCGTCCCGACCTGCGAGGAGCTCGGCATCAGCCAGATCGTGTGGAGCCCGATCGCGCAGGGCGTGCTCACCGGCAAGTACCAGCCGGGCCAGCCCGCGCCTGAGGGCTCGCGCGCCGCGGACGAGAAGGGCGGCGCCGACATGATCAAGCGGTTCATGAACGACGACGTGCTCACCCGCGTGCAGAAGCTCAAGCCGATCGCCGACGAGGCCGGCCTCACCATGGCCCAGCTCGCCGTCGCCTGGGTGCTGCAGAACAAGAACGTCGCCGCGGCGCTCGTCGGCGCCTCCCGCCCGGAGCAGGTCGCGGAGAACGTCAAGGCCGCCGGCGTCAAGCTCGAGGACGCGCAGATGAAGGCGATCGACGAGGCCCTCGGCGACATCGTCGAGCGCGACCCGGGCAAGACCAAGGAGACCGCGCCCCAGACGCGCGTCGCCTGAGGCTGCATCGCGCGGCGCCCCGGTGTGGGCGCCGCGCGGCGCACCAGCTCGTATGCCGCGGGGCGGCCGGTTCGCGTGGAACCGGCCGCCCCGCGGCATACCCGGGCACCCCCTCGCTCCCGGCGCTGGACGCAGGAACCGGCGAGCGTCAGCAGCGGTCCCCGGACCGCATCCCGGTCAGCAGGGCCGCGCCGTCGTGCACCGCGACGTCGTACAGGGTGGCCAGGCGTTGACCCTGTCGCACCGCGAGGCCGTCGGGACCGCGCCGGACCTCCGTGCCCCCGCGGGTGACCGAGGTGTGCTTCTCCAGGCACGCGGACATCACCACCGCGGTGCCCTCGGGGGAGTAGGTGATCGAGACCGGAGCGACGGCGTCGACGAGCCGGTCGCTGCCGGAGAAGCGGGTGCCCTCCTGTCGCGCCTCCACCAAGGCCCTGGCCTGGCCGGCTGCGAACTCGGGTGTGACGAGCGCGGTCGGAAGTGGCTTCCCGGGGTGGCGCCCGGTGAAGTCGAGGACCGCTGCGACGAGCCGGCTCCCCGAGGCGATGGCCAGCCGGTCCTCGACGGGCTGTTCCCGGACGGCGGAGCGCTCCGTGGCCAGACCGCGCGGGACGCCGCGTGCCCGGGCGCCATGGGTTCCTCCGAGGTCGCCCTGGCAGGCTCCGCACGCGAGGAGCACGCCGATGCCCAGCACCACCGCTGCCGCCCTCCGGCTGGTGGTCGTGGTCGTGGTGGTCATGCGCGAGGGACCTCTCGTGGGAGTGCGGTTCTCGGTGCCGGCCCGTCGTGGCCGTGATCGTGCGACCACGACGGGACCGGGCGCTGCCGTCAGCTGTAGTACACGTCCGAGTGGGCGTCCTCGGTCGAGCCGTTGACCCGCGCGAACGCCGTGTGCTGGAACCGCTGCGACCCGCTGGGGTCCCAGATCGGGCACGAGGCGCTCGCCACGTAGTTCGTGAACCCTGCGGTCACGTACTTGCCGCACAGGGTGCCGTCGTAGCCGCTGCGCATCGAGTAGCCCTCCAGCGAGAGCCCGTACTGCTTGCTGCCGCAGATCATCCGGTAGCTCACGGTGATGGTGCTCGCGTCCTGCTGTGAGTAGACGTTGTATGCCGTGCAGCCACTGCCGGCGCCGCCGGGGTCGATGACCGAGGCGGTCGCGCCCCCGGCCGCCCCCACGAGACCCACCGATGCGATCGTCGCAGCGACTGCGACCGAAGCCAGCTTCCTGACCATGTTTCTCTCCTCTGCGCCGTCCGGCGCGTCGCGGCGCCCACGTGGACCGTGGTGCGCGAGCCCATGGGCCTGCTGGGGAACGTAGGTTTCCGCGCGACCGCAGGGACATGCCGCCTGCGCCAAGCCGCAGCCGGTCTGGACACCTGTGGGCGGCGCGTGCTAGCGCCGGCCCGGCTGTGCGCCCGGCTGTGCGCCCGGCTGTGCGAGCCCGCCAGACGTGATTCCGCCGGGCCATTGCCAAGGACCCCGTCGGCGCGGTCGACTGTGGGGGTGGGTGCTGCCCACCCGGGGCGGCGCCGCTGCACACGGAGGTACCCATGAGCACTGAGGTCGACGCGCTGCCCGACGACACCGAGGCCGGCGAGCCGGAGGTGGGCGTGCACGCCACCGCCACGATGGCCGCCGGTCCCGCGCACGTGTGGGAGCACCTCATCAGCCCCGCGGGCACCGAGGCGCTCCTCGGCGACGGTGCCCGGCTCGGGAACAAGGGGGAGCCGTGGCTCGCTGCCGACGGCACCCACGGCGTCGTCCGCAGCTACCACCCGCTCGAGCAGATCCGTGTCTCCTGGCACCCGGACGAGGACGGACCGCTCAGCATGCTCGACGTGCAGCTGCACCCCGACGGGGACGGCACGCGCGTCGACCTCTACCACGAGGGCCGTGGCATCGCGGGGGACCCGCGCGGCGACCAGAAGCACTGGGTCGACGCCCTCGGCCGCCTCGCCGACGGCATGACCGGCTGACCGGGCCGCCGCACCACGCCTCGTCGGCGCCTGCGACGGCGTGGGCCGCCTCGCTCAGTGGCTGCGCGGCATGAGCGACGGGCGGGGGAGCCGCACCGACACCGACGTGAGCCCGAGCCGCAGCGACGCCGCCCTGGCGAGGTGCCGGCACACCAGCACCGTCACCACCGCGGGCACCGCACCCGAGGCGAGCAGCGCTGCCCGGGGGCCGTATGCCTCGGCGAGCCACCCGACGACCGGCCCACCGACCGCGCCGCTCCCGATGAACACCAGCATGTAGACGCCGACGACCCGGCCACGCAGGTGGTCGGTCGCCGCCAGCTGCACGAGCGACTGGGCGGAGGTGAGGAAGCCGAGGTTGGCCGCGCCCACGGCGACGAGCAGGACCGCGAACAGCAGCTGGCCCGGTGCCAGGGCCGCGACGAGCAGGGCCGTCGCCAGCGCCGTCCCCGCCTTGCCCACGGTGCGAAGCCGCAGCGGCCGGGTGCGCCGCGCGGTGGTCAGGGCGCCGCCGAGCGCGCCGAGTGCCACGACACCGTTGAGCAGCCCCAGCCCGGACGCGCCGGAGTGGAACTCGTCCTTGGCGAACGCCGCGAGCGTCACGGGCAGGCTGATCGTGAAGAACCCGAACGCCCCCACCATGACGACCGGCCACAGGACGGTCGGCGTCACCACGGCATACCGCAGGCCGTCACGGACCCCCGGACGCCCGGCGCCCTCGGCGGCGGCAGCGAGGTGCCGCGCCCGGGTGTCGGCGCGGGTGGGCGTGTCCCGCATGAGCAGCAGCGCCGTGATCGGCGCCGTGAACGTCACCGCGTTGACGGCGAACGCCCAGCCGGCGCCGACGGTGCCCATGAGGACCCCGCCGATGACCGGGCCGGCCATGGCGCCGATCTGGAACGTGGAGGACACGAGGCTGATCGCGTTGGGCAGCTGCGAGCCGGGAACGACCTCGGAGACGAACGACTGGCGGGTCGGGTTGTCGACGGCTGCCACGACGCCGAGGACCCCGGCGAGGACGAAGACGTGCCACACCTGGACGCGCCCGCTCAGCGCCAGCAGCGCGAGGACCGCGGCGGTCGCCGCCATCGACAGCTGGGTGATGAGGAGGATCAGCCGCTTGGGCAGCCGGTCGGCGAGCAGGCCGGCGTGCAGGCCGAAGACCAGCGTCGGCACGAACTGGCACGCAGTCGTGATCCCGACCGCGGTGGGGCTGTTGGTGAGGGTCAGCACGAGCCAGTCCTGCGCGATGCGCTGGATCCACCCGCCGGTGCCCGAGACGAGCAGTCCCGAGAGCAGGAGCCGGAAGTTCCGGTTTGCGAGGGAGGGGAAGGTCCGCGAGAAGTGTTGCGGGAGAAGGGGTCTGGCGATTCGGACAGAGGCGGCGTCGGTGGAGCTCAAGGGGTCGTCCTGGGCGAGTAGCGTCGGGTGGTGGAGTCGTACGGTGGACAGCAACAGGGTCCAGTGTCCTCCCCGTCGGCACGAGAAGCGCTATCGTTTCACGGAATCAGTTCTATAAGTGTCATTGCGTTTCGTGATGACTGTCCAGGGAGGGCCTCCGTGTACGACCCCGAGCTGCTGCGGACCTTCCTCGCCGTCGTCCAGTCGCTGAGCTTCACGCGCGCCGCCGAGTCGCTGGGCCTCAGCCAGCCCACCGTCAGCCAGCACGTGCGCCGGCTGGAGGAGGCTGCCGGCCGGCCGCTCCTGGTCCGTGACACCCGCAGCGTCGCGCTCACCTCCGACGGCGAGGCGATGGCCGGCTTCGCCCGCGAGATCCTCGCCGTGCAGGACCGCGCCGTCGGCTACTTCACCGGGTCGCACCTGCAGGGGCGGCTGCGCTTCGGCGTCACCGACGACCTGGCGCTCACACCGCTGCCGCGGATCCTGCGCGACTTCCGGCACCTCTACCCGCGGATCGACCTCGAGCTGACGGTGCTGCAGAACGACGGCCTCATCCGCAGGATCGAGTCGGGCCACCTCGACGTCGCGTTCGTCAAGCGCAGCCCCGGCCAGCATCCGGCGATCCGGGGGCAGCTCGTCCGCCGCGACCAGCTCGTCTGGTGCGGCATCGACGGCACCCGCATCGACCCCGACCAGCCGGTGCCCCTCGTCGTCTACCAGGCGCCGAGCCTCAGCCGGGCCCTCAGCGTGCAGGCGCTGGAGAAGGTCGACCGCCGCAGCCGGATCACCTGCACGGTCCGTGGCGTCAACGGCGTCCTCGCGGCCGTGCGTGCCGGCCTGGGCATCGCCGTCCTCGCTCGCACACTCATGCCGTCCGACCTCGTCGAGCTGCCTGCCTCCTTCGGCCTGCCGAAGCTGCCGCAGCTCGACCTCGTCCTGCTCACCCGCAAGCAGGCGCCCGCCGAGGCGGCGAAGGCGCTCACCTCCGCCATCCTGGCCAGCGGCGCCCCGCTGACCCCCGTGGCCGGGAGTTAGCGGACTCCGACGATGCGGGTGGTGGCGCCCCATGGGGCCTTGATCAGCTTGCGGGGCGCGAACCCTCCCTTGCCGCTGCCGGCGTACACGTAGTCGACGTTGCCCGCAGTGCGGGCGACGAGGTCCGCCCGGCCGTCGCCGGTCAGGTCGCCCGTCGAGAGCACGGTGTTGTACGCCTGCCAGCCGCTCGAGATCGCGACGCCCGGCTGGTACCCGGTGGCCGTCGCAGTCGTCACCCCGGTTCCGCGATACAGGTAGAGCCGTCCCGCCGGGGTGCGGCCGAGGAGGTCCACCCTGCCGTCGCCGGTCACGTCGCCGGGCGTGATCAGCTGGCTGTACATCTGCCACCCCGTGCCGATCCTGCGCCAGCCCCCGAGGAAGCCGCCCCTCCCGTTGCCGGCGACGAGCCAGAGCTCGCCGTTCGTCTTGCGTGCCAGGAGGTCCGGCTTGCCGTCACCGGTCCAGTCGCCGGGGGTCACCAGGTCCGTGTACGCCGCCCAACCCCGGGCGATGAGCGTCCGGGCGCTGACCAGACCACCCTTGCCGTTGCCGCGGTACAGGTAGACGTCACCTGTGGGGGTGATGCCAACGACGTCGGAGATGCGGTCGCCGGTGAGGTCGCCGGGGGAGACGACCTGCCGGTAGATGTTCCAGCCACCTCCGATGCGCACCGGGGTCCCGAATCCCCCCGAGCTGGCGGGATAGAAGTAGAGGTAGCCGTCGGCCGTGCGCCCGATGACGTCGCCCTTGCCGTCCGCGTTGAGACCGCTGACCGGCTTGGTCGGCGTGGGTGCGGGGGTGGGCGTCGGTGTGGGAGCCGGCGGCTTGGGCGCCGCGACCTGCGTGTAGCTCAGGCCGGACAGGGCTCGCCAGTCGTTGCCCGCGACCTTGCCGGTGACGACCAGCTTCGCCGCCGTCTGGAACTTGGTCACGCCACCCGCGGTGGCAGGGCCGAAGTCTCCATCGGCAGCGCCGACGGAGTAGCCGCGGCGGTTGAGCTCGAGCTGCAGGTCGCGCACGGCATACCCGGTCGAGCCGGTGCCGAGCGTGAGCGAGCCGTACGTCGACCACAGCTTCGCGGTCGGCACGGGCACCGGGCCGCTGGTCGTGGAGTAGCGCGCGTACAGGGCGGCCTTGCTGCGGATCGTGTCCATCTGCGGGTAGAGGTACCTGCCGGGGCACAGCGTGTAGGACGTGTTCTGGTGGGCGTTGATCGTCGGCAGGGTCGCCACGACGCCGGCCGCGTACTTCGTGCCCGTGCCACCGGCGGAGGTGAGCCGCGTCGTGCCCTGCGGGTCGACGCCGTACTGCGACAGCTTCCAGCCGGCGACCTTGGCGATGGAGTCGACCATGACCGCGGGGGCGGCCGCCGTCTCGTAGTTGCCGAGCGCCGCGATGCCCATCGTGTCGGT
Organism: Phycicoccus sp. 3266; assembly: GCF_031456495.1. Lineage (NCBI taxonomy): Bacteria > Bacillati > Actinomycetota > Actinomycetes > Micrococcales > Intrasporangiaceae > Phycicoccus > Phycicoccus sp. 3266. Next base: position 21,224 of record NZ_JAVDUW010000004.1, read on the forward strand.
GTTGAAGCCCATGGCGTGCGCGCCCCGGACGGCGGTGGTGATCGACCCGGCACGGCCCTCGTAGACCCGGCCGAACTTGTCGACGAGGAAGTTGTAGGCGATGTCGGACCAGCCCAGGCCGCGGGTGTCGTACGCGTAGATGCCGCGGATCTGGGCGGCGGCGGTCGCAGTGGTGTAGTCGTTCGAGCTGGCCGTGTGGTGGATGACGATCGCCTTGACCGTCGAGTTGTAGGTCGCCGGGCCGCGCAGCGACTCGTCCGCACCCCACTGCTTGCGCGTGATGATCGTCGGGGCGATGGCGGCGGCCGAGGCCGAGGCGGCCGGGGTGCTGGGCGTGAGGTGCTGGTCGGCGGCCGAGGAGCCCGGGTCGATGGTGGTGACGCGCAGGTCCGGCAGCGGCTGGCCGTCGGTGGTGTCGACCCGCACCTGGATCGCGGTGGCGCCGTCGGTGACGATCGGGTTGGACCCGACACGGGCGCCGACCGACTCGACCGTCCCGACCTGGGGGCCGTCGTCGCTGACGCCGAGGTCCTCCCATCCGGTCCAGCCCGCGTCCTCGCGCAGGCGCACCGAGATGGTGATGTCGGCCTTGCGCAGCGGCGTCGAGCGCGACCACGAGACGCCGGCCACGGTGAACCGCGGACGGGCCTCCGGCGCGGTCAGCGTGCTCAGCGCGTGGCCGGGTCGGACGACCCGGCGGTCCCAGAGGCGGCCGGCGGCGAGCGGGTCGACCCCGCGCGCTCCGGTGGTCTGGACCTTCGGTGCCACCGGGTGGGGCGACACAGGGGCGGCGAACGAGACGGTGGGCAGGGCCACGAACACGGGGGTGATCGCGACAGCGGCGAGGGCGGCACGGAGAAGGCGCACGAGAGTCATCCGGGGGGTCGTCGGGGGAACGGGGTGACGGGTGTGACGACTGTGAAGGGTGGCACCCGGAGTGGCGCTGTGTCGCATTTCGTCGGGCGGAATGGCCGTTCGGACGAGGCGTGAACGGCGTGTCGCGGCAACTCCGCGGCGTGTCGGAGCGCTAGCCGTCCGCGCGCAGACGCGCGTTGTCCTTGCGGAGGGCTGCGTTTCGGTCCCGTAGCTCGCGGTTGGCGTCGGTCAGGTCCCGGTTGGAGTCCTGCAGGTCCAGCACCATCTGCACGGCCGCGAGCGTGACGCCGTCCTCCACCAGACCGGAGACCCGCCGGATGCGCTCGACGTCGTCGGCGCTGTACCGCCGGGTGCCGCCGCCGGTGCGCGCCGGCGTCACCAGGCCGTGCTGCTCGTAGAGCCTCAGGGTGGGCACGGCGAGGTCGGCCAGCTCGGCGGCCACCGAGATGGAGTACACCGGCCGGGCGCCGGCGGGTGCGCCGGTCCTGACCTGCTCCGTCATGCGCGCGGAGCCCTTGACAGACCGTATGCCGCGTGGTTAGAAAATCTGTAGCGCACGACTGAGATCCTAGCAGTCGGCGGCGCAGCGACAGCAGACACTGGAGGTGGTTGAGATGCTCATGCGGACTGACCAGTTCCGCGAGCTGGACCAGCTGGCGCAGCAGGTCCTGGGGACCGTGGCACGTCCCACCGTGATGCCGATGGACGCCTGGCGCGAGGGCGACCGGTTCGTCGTCGAGTTCGACCTGCCGGGCGTCGACCCGTCGTCGGTCGACCTCGACGTCGAGCGCAACGTCCTGACCGTCCGGGCCGAGCGCCCGAGGCTCGACGACGGGCACGAGTCCATCGCGTCCGAGCGACCGCGCGGCGTCTTCAGCCGTCAGCTCTTCCTGGGGGACACCCTCGACCTCGAGCGCATCGAGGCGTCCTACTCCGACGGCGTGCTCCGGCTCACCGTGCCGATCGCCGAGGCGGCCAAGCCCCGCAAGATCGAGATCAACGCAGGGCACCGCACCCCGCACGCCATCTCCGCCTGACCGGCGGCCGACTGCTGGGAAGGAGGTGGTCGAGCCGATGACCGTGGTCGGGGTGGCGACGACCGCACAGGCGTGGGGCGCGCTGGAGCTGGACCCCGGCGTGGGGACGGATGCCGCGTGGGCCCGGGTGGACCTGCTGCTCGAGGACGAGCAGTGGCTCCACGAGGAGTTCGAGGCCCTGACGGCCGACCTGGAGCAGCAGACGCCCCCACGGCGCGGTGCCCCCGACCGCGAGGACCGTCCGAGGCCGGGGCGGCACCGGCGCCGCTGGGCGGTGCAGGGACCGCCGGCCCCAGGGGCCCACGGGCACGTCCCGGGGCGCGAGCGGTCGCCGCCCGGCTGACAGGCGGATGCGAGAGGTCCCACCGGGCTCGAGCCCGGTGGGACCTCTGTGCTGCTCGGTGGTCAGCGTCTGCGCGGTGGTCAGCGCCGCTCTGGGCTGCTGCTCGGTCAGTGCTGCTGCGCGGCCGGCGCCGCCCCAGGTCAGCTCGTCGTGACCACCAGCGTGTGCGAGCCGGCCCTGGTCGGGACGGTCACCTCGAGCCCGCGGTTGGTCGTCCGCGTCGTGGCGTCGGTGACGACCCGGCCGTCGAGGAGCACGGTGGCCACGTGGCTGCCGCGCGGCAGGGTGTGGCCGATCCAGACCTTGTCCGCACCCACGGCCCGCTCGACGTCGATCGTCGTCGTGTACCGCGAGCCGCTCACGGACGCCGCCACGTCGGCATACCCACCGCCGAGGCGGATGCGGTCGCCGGCGACCGACGGCTGGCCCTGCGGCACCTGCGGCACGACGACCAGCCGGCCGGTGCCGAGGTCGGGCCGCACGCCGAGCCACTGGTGCACGACCGCCCACGCGGTGCCGTAGTTGCCCCACGCCTGCATGAACATCGAGCGGCAGGTCCAGCAGCGGTCGATGTTCGCGCCCTGGTCCGGCGACGGGAAGATCTCCGGCATGGCACCCGGCTGCTCGTCCGGCGTGCCGCCGGTCGCGGGCTCGGCGAACATCGGGTCGGCGAGCGCATGCGTGTACCGCTGCTGCTGACCGGCGCCGAGGCGGCCGTAGTTGCCCTCGCCGATCGACTGGATCGACGTGGTCAGGCCGAAGATGACCTTCTCGCCCTGGCCGTTGGCGCCGCCCCCGCAGCCGGTGTGGAACAGGCCGGTGGAGAACGGCGGCGTGCCGCTGTAGCAGTCGTTCTCGCGGCCGGCGAGGGCCGTGGCGCCGTGGGCGTACGGCGCGAGGCCGGCCTGCGTGCGGCCGTCGACCTGGAGCTCGGCCTCCATCGGCGTCTGCCCGATCCAGTGCTTCTGGAAGGACTGGACGTTGCCCGGGTCGACGAGCGAGTCGGCATACTGCGACGCCGCGGCGTACCACCACGTCCCGTCGAACCGGTCCCGGATCTTCCTCGCCAGGTTGTTCGCCCAGGAGAAGGTGCGGCCGTCGTGCTTCGCCTTCGCCATGTCGGCGAGGTCGTACAGGCCACGGATGTAGTAGACGGTGTTGTCGAGCTTCTCCTGGCCCATGCCGCCGCGCTCGACGTTGCCCAGGCCCTCGGGCCAGCCGTCGTGGTCGGCGTCGAGCTGGGAGGTGACGTAGCGCAGGTTGCGCACCGAGAAGTCGTACATCTCGTCGCGGAAGGCGTTGTCGCCGGTCCAGCGCCACAGCAGGGCGACGGTGCTCGGGAACTTCACCGTCTCGTCGGTGTTGAAGTCGTACGACGTGGTGCCGTCGGCGTTCTGCGTCCGCGAGTCGTGGCCGAACCAGATCGAGCCGTCGGAGACCACCTCGTGGGTGACGACACCGGAGCGGTTGTTGAGGATGTCGGAGATCTGCTGGAGCGCGCGCAGGTGCCCCTTGATCGCCTCGAACTGCCCCACCGAGACCGCCGCGAATGCCGTGTACTCGGCGTCGGTGCCGAAGATCCAGGGGTAGTCCGGGTACCCGGCGCCGATCCACGTGGCCTTGTCCACGGTGCCCAGGGGTGGCGGGAACTGCTTGCCCTGGTTGGTCCAGCGGACCTGCAGGTCGGTCGCCGTCTGGGTCAGGTCGGCCATGTTCTGCTTGCCCCACTCGACGGCCTGCTGCACGAGCGGGTCACCCGGCAGCGACAGCTGCGTCATCTGCGACAGCGCCCGGCGCTCGGCCTTCTTGGCGGCCAGGGCCGCCTCGGGGTCGGCCAGCGCCTTGGCCAGCTCGCCGCGGGCGGAGGTGAGTCCCTGGTCGGAGCCGGCGACCGCGAGCCAGACGGTCTTCGAGCCGCCCGCGGGCAGGTCGAGGGAGTACGTCAGCTCTCCGCCGGTGCCCTTGCCGAACGGGCCGTCGTCGCATGCGGACGGCTTGGGGTCGGCCGGGGCGCCGGGCTCGGTGCCGGTGCAGCGGTGGCCGGGCTGGGCGCCCCAGTACTGGCTGCCGATCGCCCCGGACGTCGGGGTCGCGGAGGTGCCGACGAGGGCGGCGTAGTGGTGCGTCGGCGCGCCGGGCAGGGCGCCGTCGTCGGTGAAGACGAGGTTCTTCCCGTCGTACGAGCCGGAGTCGGGCAGGTTGTCGCTGGCGTTCGGCGTGACGCCGGAGAAGCCCCACGGGTACTGGCCCATGAGCTCGGAGTGCGCGTCGACCGACAGCTTGGCCGTCCGGGCAGCGCCGGGGTTGGTGACGGTCAGCCCGAAGAGCGCGCCGCGGACGCCGTCGGGGACGAAGTCGGTGCGTGCGACCTTCAGGCCCGCGGTGTCGGGCAGGTCGTAGCGGGTGTAGCCCCAGCCGCTGGTGAACTTCGTGGCAGGGCCGACCCACTGGTCGTCGAGGCCGAACCAGACACCGTCGACCATCTTCATCGGCGGGGTCCAGACCCCGCCCATCTCCCCGGTGATGTGCCAGCCGTTGGCGTAGAACCGGCCGTCCTCGAAGCCGATGGAGTAGGCGCGGGTGCCGGCGGAGACCTCACGCCGGTCGGCGAGCCGCGTGGTGACGGACAGCTCGTCGCCGGCCGCCGGGGCTGAGGCGGCCGTGGCGGCCGAGGTGGCTCCAGCCGTGGCGCCGCCCACTGCTGCCGGCGCTCCGGCCCGGGTCATCCCGAGGGCGGATCCCGGTGGTGCTGCGCTGGCGGGCAGCTGCGCCGCCAGGACGGTCGTTCCCAACGCCAGCGCGCTGGCGGCTGCGACGAGTGATCGAGACATCGGGCGTCCTCCGACCCAGAAGGGGAGCGGCGCCGGCCGGCGTCGCCTGGGTGGTCAGGACAGTGCGCCCGAGGCGAATTCGGACGACTTTGTCCGGACTGTCGGAACGTACACCCGGGCCCAGAACGGGGCAACGGACTGCGAACAGGGTCGAGGACCGCGAAGGGTGCCCAAGCAGGACGAACCTCGTTCGGCGGCCGGCGAGGTTCGCCCGACGTGGGTGCGTCAGCCGGCGTCGGGGGCGTACACGTCGCGCGGTCCGGGCTGGCCCTGCAGGCTCCCGATGGCGCGGATCGCGTCGAGCCGGTGGACGAGGTCGTCCGCCCGGGTGGACACGACGGAACGGTGCTCGCCGGCGGTGAGCCGGCGCCGCGCGGCCACGAGGTCGGTGCGGTTGGTGCCGCCGGCCCGCGCCGCGAGGTCGAGGCGCCCGGCCTGCACGTCGGCCATGCAGGCGAGGCAGAGGATCCCCTCGTCCGAGGACAGGTACCCGACGCGCTCGCCGCCCGCCACGACCTCGCCGCAGCCGCACACGGCGGGCTGGGAGAGGCGGACCAGGGTCGGCAGCGTGCGCGGGTGGCTGTCCATGGGTGGCGACGCTAGGACGGGGCGCTGCGGCAGGGTCGCCATCGGCGGGGTCCCCAACCGTTCGGATGATGCGTTTTCGTGCGGTTGGCTGAGTTCGCGGCAGGGGCGCAGTTCGGTGCCCACCCCGTCCCGGAAGTCAGGACCTAGGTCCCTGCTGCGACGTCCTTCGTTGCGGGACAAAGGAAGTGCGCCCCCGGTAACGAGGGCGAACCGGAAGGACAGCCGGTCCGTACCGCAGCGAGAGCTGCGGAGGATCCCCCGACGAGGGTGGCGGGCCGCAACGCCCTCCCGGACGCCGAGAGCTCGTCACTCCCGGACGACGAGGCCCTGGGCGGTTTGCGAATCAGCCCGGGGCCTCGCCACGCGGGCCGCTCCGAGCGGCAGGCAGGCCGGCGTCACGCGACGTGCCATGTCACAGGCCCGGGGTCGCCGCGTCCGCCTCGTGGTGGAGCGCGACTCGACCCGAACGGCTGAGGCCGCCGGAGGGGCCACCGGCCCGATACTGGACCCGTGCTCGACACCGACTTCAGCCGTACGGTGCGTGCGGCACAGTCGGGGGACGAGGGCGCGTTCGCACGGCTGTGGCGTGACGCCAACCCGCTGCTCGTCCGCTACCTGCGGGTGGTGGGCTACGACGACCCCTACGACGGCGCCTGCGAGGCGTGGATCACGGTGGTGCGCGGCCTCGCGGACTTCGCCGGCGACGAGCGCGACTGGCTCGTCTGGCTGCTCACCTGCGCCCGGGCCCGCGCCCACGAGGGGTCGCTGCGGCGTGCCTGGGGGTCGGTGACCGTCGTCCCCGGCACGGGTCTTCCCGTCGGGGGCGCACTGCCCGACGACGTCGAGGAGGAGCTCACCAGCGCCGCCGTCGACGACCCCCGGACCCGCGGCATCGCCGACTCGCTCGCGGCGCTGCGCAGCCTGCCCCTGGGGCAGGGCGAGGTGCTGCTCCTGCGGTACGGCGCCGGCCTGTCGGTCCGGGACACCAGCCGTGTCACGGGCGTCGACGAGGTCTCCGTGGGCCGGCTCGCGCAGCGTGGGCTGGATCGCCTCGGCGTCGACCACGACCTGTTGCGCTGGTCGCTCACGGCGCCGGGGTCCGTCGCCGAGCTGGCCGACGAGCGCGTGGTGCTCGGTGCCTTCACCGGCGGGTCTCGGGCGGGTCGACGGGGAGCCGGCCGCTCGGGCCGTGCCGGAGGTGGTCGGCCCGAAGGTCCTTCGGGCGCGAGACACCACGGCTCCCGTGTCATCGCGACCGTCGCCGTGCCCAGCGCGGCAGACAGCGCACGGGGCGGCTCGCGCGTCACGGCTCTGCGTTCGCCGGCAACGACGGCTCGCTCCGGTGGCGCCGTCCGCGTGGTCGGCCGCTCCCGCGGCGCAGCCCTTGCGGTCGCCGCCCTCTCGGCCTCGGTGATGTCGCTCGGCGGGCTCACCGCCGCGGCATACGTCGGTGCCCTCCCGGCCCCGGTCCAGCAGGCCATGCACGACGCCATCGGTGCCCCGGCACCGACCGCCGGGCCGTCCGGTCCCTCCGCGCAGGGGGGCTCCTCGAGCACCTCGCGCCCCCCTGGTGCCGGGCCGTCGGCCTCCGCCGTCGCGGGACTGTGCCGTGCGTGGTCGGCCGACCAGGCTGCGGGAACTCCGCGCGACCGGTCCACGGCCTTCCGCGCCCTCGCCTCGCGGGCCGGCGGCGCCGAGCGCGTGCAGGGGTACTGCGCGACCGCCGCGACCCACCCGACGTCGCAGGTCGGGCCCCGTCCCACCCCAACCGCACACCCCACGGCGCCCGGCAAGGGCGCGACCAGCACCCCGAACCCGCACTCCACCTCGCCCGGCAAGGGCACGACGAGGACGCCGAACCCGCACTCCACCTCTCCCGGCAAGGGCACGACCAGGACGCCCGCGCCCCAGTCGACGGCGCCCGGCAACGGCGGGTCGACCCCCTCGAAGCCCCAGCCCACACCGTCCGGCAACGGCTCGACGCAGGGGGCGGGCAACGGGTCGGGCTTCGCCTCGGAGGCCCCGGTGACGGCGCCGTCGACCCCCGTGTCGCCGGCCCCGTCCAGCGGGACGGGCAAGGGCGGCGGGTCCGGCGGCGGGTCGGGCGGCGCCCCTGGCCGTGCGGGGTAGGACGCGTGGACGCCGCACGCGCGCCGCACGCGGCCGAAGGGGAGCGGGCCGCCGGACGTCCGTCCAGCACTGCTGCCGTAGGCTTCGCGCCGTGCTCTTCCCGCTGACCGTCGCCGTCTTCGTGGTGGCGCTCGTCCTGCTGGCGCTGTCCGGCTGGTATGCCGCGAGGGGCCGGCTGCTCGACGACCGGATGCTCCTGGCGGGCGCCGTCCTCGAGGTCGGCCTGGTCGTGCAGCTCGTCGTCGCGCTCGTCCACGTGGGGCGCGTGACCGGCGGGGGAGCCGAGCGCGCGACCTTCGCGGCGTATGCCGTGACGCTGCCGTTCGTCCCGCCGGTGGCACTGTTCACCGCGCTCAAGGAGAAGACGCGCTGGGCGATGGTGGTCGTCGCCGTCGGCGCGTTCGGGGTGGCCGTGATGACGGCGCGCCTGCAGCAGATCTGGGGTCTCGGTGGCTGAGTCGACGTCGCAGCAGCCCGGCGCACCGCGGTCGACCCGCTCGGGCCCCGGGATCATCCTGGTCTCGGTCTACGGCCTGCTGGCGCTCGCCGCGACCGGCCGCTCGGTCCTGCAGATCACCGAGTACTTCTCGCGCGCCCCGCTCGCCTACGTCCTGTCGGCCGTCGCGGCCGTCATCTACATCGTCGCCACGGTCGCCCTCGCACGCGGCGACCGGACGTCCCGCCGTGTGGCGCTCGCCGCGATCAGCGTCGAGCTGGTCGGCGTGCTCGTGGTCGGGCTCGCCTCCTACCTCGCGCGCAGCGCCTTCCCCGACAAGACGGTGTGGTCGCACTTCGGCTCGGGGTACGGGTTCGTCCCGCTGGTGCTGCCGGTGCTCGGCCTGCTGTGGCTGCGTCGCACCGCCACGGGACCGGCCGCCGACGTCGGCACGGCACAGGGCAGCCCCGAGGCGGACGGCCCCGGGGCTGCACCCACGCGCTAGGTCCTCCTCAGGAGGCGTCCTCGACCGGCTCGAGCACGAACACCGGGATCAGGCGGTCGGTCTTGGTCTGGTACTCCGCGTAGGGCGGGTAGGCCTCGACGCAGCGCTCCCACCACTGCTCGCGCTCCTCGCCCTCGAGCTCGCGCGCCCGGACGGTCCACGTGCGGTCGTCGTCCTGGAGGTCGAGCACCGGGTTCTTGCGGGCGTTCGCGTACCACGCGGGGTGCTCGGGGGCGCCGCCCTTGCTCGCCACCGCGGCATACAGGCCCTCGTGCTCGACCCGCATCAGCGGGACCTTGCGCACCTTGCCGGACACCCCGAGCATCGTCAGCATCACGACCGGCCGGTCCATGATGGAGACCGAGCGGGTCGTGCCCGTGCTCTCGATCGTCTCGACCTGCTCGCGGACCCACTTCGTGGGGCTGGGGACGTACTCACCCGTGATCGTCGTCATGTGTCCCACAACACCACGGGCGGCCGATTTGTTGCACGCCGAGGCGGGCCGGGCGCGGGCGGCGCAGGGTCTGTGGACAACCGTCGACCCGCCTCCTGCGCGTCCTAGCCTCGAGGGCATGCCGAGGATCTCCGTCACCCCCGAGGCGCTCACCGCGCTCGCCGGCGCGCTGGCGGGCATCGCCGACGAACTGGCGTGGTGCGCCCAGCGTGCGGGCACCGACGCCTGGGCTCTCGGCCCGGGCGACAGTGCGGCGGCGCTGGCGGAGGTCCTCGGCGACTTCGAGCACCAGCGACAGCTGCTCGGGCGCTCGTGCGGGTCGCTCGCGGCGGCGGTCCGCACGGCGGGGTCCGCGTATGCCGAGGTCGAGGCCGGCGTCGGCGCGGACCTCACGGTGGGCGGCGAGGGCTGGGGGAGCGCCTGGTGAGGGCGCCCGCGCCGGTCGGCGGGGACCCTGCGACGGTCCGTGCACTCGCGGGCACCCTCGCCGGGGAGGGCGACTGGCTGGGCTCGCTCGGGGGGAGCCTGCGCGGCCTGGCGGACCCCTCCCTTACGTCCTGGGACAGCGCGGCCGGCGAGGCGTTCGCGCGGCGGTGCGCCGGCGTGGCCGGCGTCGTCGACCGGCTCTCCCGCCGGTATGCCGTGGCCGCCCGGGCCCTGGTCGCCCTCGCCGACGCGCTCGCGCGGGCGCAGGAGACCGTGGCAGGTGCCCAGCGGGTGCACGAGCAGGCATGGCCCGAGTTCCTCGCCGCCGGGGACGCCATGGCGCTCGCGGAGTCGAGCGACGACCCCGCCGTCAGGAGCACGGCGCCGCGGCTGCGGGCCCGGATGGTGGAGGCGGGGGAGCGGGTGCAGGCCGCCGAGCGGAGGGCGTCCGACGCCCGGGCGGAGTACCGGATCGCAGACCGGCGGTGCGCGTCGGTGCTGGCGTCCCTGCGCGACGACGGCCTGTCCGACAGCGGCTGGTACGACGTGGTGACGACCACCCGCGACGTCGCCGGCTCCGTGGAGTCGGTCGCGGGGCCGGCGGCGCTGCTCCCGGTTCCTCCGGTCCGGGCCGTGGCGGAGCCCGTCGCCGCCGTCGCGGGCGCGGCCGGGCTCGCGGCCGGCGCGGCGCTGCTCGCGGTCTGGGGCGACGGCTCCTGGTCGTCCCTGGCGCTGGGCGCAGCCGCCGCGGCGGCAGGCCCGGTCGCGGAAGGGCTGAAGACCGGTGCCCGGGCGACCAACGCCGCCGCCCAGGCCGCGGCCTCGACCCGGGTCGAGCGCCGGGCCCTGCGGATGGGAGCCCGCCAGCGTCTCGCCGCGGCCATGGGTGCGCCCAGCGCCCGCGCCTATGGCAAGGCCCCCACCCCCGTCGCCCGGACGGTCCGGTGGACCGCGCCGTCGCGGCGCCCAGGGACGTGGGGTCGCTGGGCTGCCGAGCAGGCGGAGCTGCGCGCCCGGACCGCGGTGCAGACCCGGTGGCTCGACGACTGGCGCGCCGTCACCGGTACCACGGGCACGTCGCCCCGGCTGCTCGTGACGGCCTGGGGCGTCGAGGCAGGCGGGTCTGCGCTGGACCAGGTGTCCTCGGCGCGCGACGCCCGGGCGGCGCAGGCCTCCGACCGGGCAATCGAGGCGGCCGGCAGGCGCCTGACCTCGGGGAATCCACCACGCGCCGGCGTGCAGGATGTGGCGCGGCACCGTTGACTGACCGGGATGTCCGGAAATACGCTCCATTCAGCAAAAGCCAACTTCCGCGATGTGGAAAACAAGGCGGTGCGTTCGATGGACACCGAGGTCCTGGCCGGGCGGCTTCGCGCCCTCGTCGGCGCGGACGCCGTCCTCACCGACCGGCAGGAGCTGCGCACCTACGAGTGTGACGGCCTGGCCCACTACCGGGTGGTCCCCGCCATAGTCGTGCTCGCCGCCAGCACGGCGGACGTCGCCGCCACGGTCACCGAGTGCGCCCGCGCCGGCGTGCCGTTCGTCGCCCGGGGCTCGGGCACGGGCCTCTCCGGTGGTGCGCTGCCCCACGCCGACGGCGTCCTCATCGTGATGAGCCGCATGCGCGACGTGCTCGAGGTCGACCACGACAACCAGCGGGCCGTGGTCGAGCCCGGGGTCATCAACCTCCAGCTGAGCGACCTGACGCGCCCGCTCGGGTACTACTACGCGCCCGACCCCTCGAGCCAGCAGGTCTGCTCCATCGGGGGCAACGTCGCCGAGAACTCCGGTGGGGCGCACTGCCTCAAGTACGGCTTCACGACCAACCACGTCACCGGGCTCGAGCTCGTCACGGCCGGCGGAGACGTCGTCGAGGTCGGAGGCAAGGCCCCGGACCCCACGGGCTACGACCTGCTCGGCGCCCTCGTCGGGTCCGAGGGCACCCTCGGCATCGCCACGCGGGTCACCGTGCGGCTGACACGGAACCCCGAGGACGTGTCCACCCTGCTGGCGGCCTTCACCTCGACCGACGCGGCCGGCGAGGCCGTGTCGGCGATCATCGGCGCGGGCGTCATCCCTGCCGCGATCGAGATGATGGACGCGCTCGCCATCGAGGCGGCCGAGGCCGCGGTCCACTGCGACTACCCGGCGGGGGCGGGGGCGGTGCTCATCGTCGAGATCGACGGGCCGGCCTCCGACGTCCGGCACGTGTTCGCCGAGGTCGAGCGCCACTGCCGCGACGCGGGAGCCTTCGAGATCCGGATCGCCAGGGACGACACCGAGCGCGCGCTCTTCTGGAAGGGGCGCAAGTCGGCGTTCGCGGCGGTGGGGCGGATCAGCCCCGACTACATCGTCCAGGACGGCGTGATCCCGCGGACCTCCCTGCCCGAGGTGCTGCGCAGCATCGCCGAGCTCTCCGAGCGCAGCGGTGTCCGCGTGGCCAACGTCTTCCACGCCGGCGACGGCAACCTGCACCCGCTGGTGCTCTTCGACGACGGCCGAGAGGGGGAGGCGGAGCGGGCCGAGGAGGTCTCCGGCGCGATCCTCGACCTGTGCATCGAGCACGGCGGCTCGATCACCGGTGAGCACGGCGTCGGTGCCGACAAGGCCAAGTTCATGCCGCGGATGTTCACCGACGACGACCTCGACACGATGCAGCTCGTCCGCTGTGCGTTCGACCCGGACTCGATCTCCAACCCCGGCAAGGTGTTCCCCACGCCGCGTCTCTGCGGTGAGCGGCCCGGACGACACCAGGGCGCGCACCCGCTCGCCGAGGCCGGCGTGGCGGAGGTCTTCTGATGGCGGGGCCACTCCGGAGGGGCGACTCGTGACCACCCAGGTGTCCGACGACCTGCTGCGCGCCTGCGACGGGCGGGTGGAGCCGGCGGGCGACGCCGACGCCCTGCTGGGCGCCCGCCCCCGCTGGGTGGCGTCCCCCGCGAGCACGGAGGAGGCGGCCGCGCTGATGCGGGTCGCGGCCCGCGAGGGGCTGGCGGTCACGGCCCGCGGCTCGGGAACCAAGCTGCGCTGGGGCGGACGCCCCGAGCGCCTCGACCTCGTGGTCGACACCAGCCGCCTCGACGCACTCGTGGAGCACGCCGCCGGCGACCTCGTCTACATCGCCGGCGCCGGCCGCTCGCTGGCGCAGGTGCAGGAGGACGTGGGCGGCGCCGGCCAGCGGCTGGGGATCGACCCCCCGACCGGTGGCACGCTCGGCGGAGCCGTCGCCACCGCGGCGAGCGGCCCCCTGCGCCTGCACCACGGCGCGGTCCGTGACCTCGTGATCGGCATGACCCTGGTCCGCGCCGACGGCGTCGTGGCCCACAGCGGCGGCAAGGTGGTCAAGAACGTCGCCGGCTACGACCTCGCGAAGCTGCTCACCGGCTCCTTCGGCACCCTCGGGCTGATCACGCAGGTGGCCCTGCGCCTGCACCCGGTGCCGCAGGGTCGCCGCTGGGTGAATGCCTCGGTGGCCGACGCGGCCGCCGCCGGCTCCGCCGCGCTCGCTGTCGCGCACAGCCAGCTCGTCCCGTCCGCCGTCGAGCTGGACGTCCCCGCGCCGGGCGCGGGCTCCCTGGCCGTCCTCGTCGAAGGTCACCCCGACGGTGCGGCGGAGTCGGCCCAGCGGGTCGCCGACCTGCTCGCCGCGTCGGGTGGCGTCGACGTGCAGGTGGGGGAGCAGCCGCCTGCGTGGTGGGGCGGCGACGTCGCCACCGACCGCGCGGGGTGCACGCTGCTGCGCGTCACCCACGTCCTCACCGGGGTCACGCCCCTGCTGCGGGCCCTGTCCGAGGCCGCCGCCGGCTCCGGCGTCCGGGCGGCGCACCTGCGGGGCTCGCCGGCCGTGGGTGTCGAGCACGTGGCGGTCGAGGGCGATGCCGACGCGGTCGCGGCACTCGTGCAGCGCCTGCGGGTCGCCTCGGCCGGCTTCGACGGCCAGGTCGTCGTGCTCGACGCCCCCGACGACGTCCGCGCCCGGGTGGACCTCTGGGGTCCCGTGCAGGCGCTGGCGCTGATGCGCGCCGTCAAGGACCGCTTCGACCCCGGCCGGCTGCTGTCGCCCGGGCGCTTCGTGGGAGGCATCTGATGACCAGCACGGACCCGACGACCGGGCACGGTCCCGCCGGCGCGGCAGGACCGGCCGACGGCGTGGTCGACCGGACCGCGGAGCACGGGACGGGGCGCCCGCGCGCGGTCGCCCTGGACGGGCCCCACTTCGACGACCACCGGCCGCCCTCGCAGGAGCTGCTCTCCGACTGCGTGCACTGCGGCTTCTGCCTGCCGACGTGCCCGACGTACGTCCTGTGGGGCGAGGAGATGGACTCGCCCCGCGGCCGCATCCACCTCATGCAGCAGGTGGTCGGGGGCGAGCCGCTGACGCCCGAGGTGGTCGGCCACTTCGACGCCTGCCTCGGCTGCATGGCCTGCGTGACCGCCTGCCCCTCCGGGGTGCAGTACGACAAGCTCATCACCGACACCCGGGCCCAGGTCGAGCGCAACACCACGCGCACGCCGTCCGACCGCGCGCTGCGCGAGGCGGTGTTCGCCCTGTTCCCCTACCCGCGCCGCCTGCGCGCCCTGCGCGGACCCCTGCGGCTGCACCAGCGGTCGGGGCTGTCCCGGCTGCTGCGCAGGTCCGGTGTGCTGCAACGGATCTCGCCCCAGCTCGCCGCGATGGAGTCGCTCGCCCCGTCCCTGGGCCGGCGCGAGGACGTGCCGGCCCTGACACCGGCGCGCGGCACGAGGCGGGGGACCGTGGGCATGCTGCTCGGCTGCGTGCAGCGCGAGTTCTTCCCCGGGGTCAACGCCGCCACCGCGCGGGTGCTGGCCGCCGAGGGGTTCGACGTCGTCGCGCCGCCCGGGCAGGGCTGCTGCGGCGCGCTGTCCGCGCACAACGGCCGCGAGGAGGAGGCCGCCGGCTTCGCCCGCCGCCTCGTCGAGGAGTTCGAGCGCGCCGGGGTCGAGCACGTGGTCGTGAACTCGGCGGGCTGCGGCTCGGCGATGAAGGAGTATGCCGACCTGCTCGCCGACGACCCGGCGTGGGCCGACCGTGCGCGCGCCTTCGCCGACCGGGTGCGCGACGTCAGCGAGATCCTCGCCGAGGTCGGCCCGGTGGCGCCGCGGCACCCGCTGGAGGTGTCCGTGGCGTACCACGACGCCTGCCACCTGGGCCACGCGCAGGGAGTCCGGGCCCAGCCGCGGGAGCTGCTGCGCGGCATACCCGGCCTCGAGCTGCGCGAGGTCAACGAGGCGTCCCTGTGCTGCGGCAGCGCGGGCATCTACAACCTCCTGAAGCCCGAGGCCGCCCGCGAGCTGGGTGACCGCAAGGCGACCAACGTCGTCGCGACGGGCGCCGAGCTGCTCGTCACCGCCAACCCGGGCTGCCTCATGCAGGTCCGGACGTCGCTGGAGCGGGCCGGGGCCGCGATGGCGATGGCACACACCGTCGAGGTGCTCGACGCCTCGATCCGAGGACTGTCACCCGAGGACCTCGGCGTGACACGAGGGAGGTCGACGCAGCCCTAGACCGACGGGTTCACGGAAACGACGACCTTCCAACCACATCCCCCCTCACACCCCGAGGTGAACGCATGTTCCGTCCGGTACTCGACGCCGTAGGTGGTTCCCTGTTCCTCACGGCCCTCGTGGCCATGCTGCCCCTGCTCACCATCTTCATCCTGCTCGGCGGCCTGCGGCTCGCCGCGTGGAAGGCCGGCATCGCCGCGCTGCTCGTCTCGATCGTGATCGCGATCTGGGCCTACTCGATGCCCGTCGGCATGGCCGTCTCCTCCGGCATCGAGGGTGCGGCGTTCGGCTTCTTCCCGATCATGTGGATCGTCATCAACGCGATCTGGGTCTACAACATGACCGTCGCGACGGGGCACTTCGACGTGCTCCGCCGCTCGTTCGCGAGCATCAGCGACGACCAGCGGATCCAGGCCGTCATCATCGCCTTCTCGTTCGGCGCCCTGCTCGAGGCGCTCGCCGGCTTCGGCACGCCCGTCGCCATCACGAGCGTCATGCTGATCGCGCTGGGCTTCCGGCCGCTCAAGGCCGCGGTCGTGGCCCTGGTCGCGAACACCGCGCCGGTCGCGTTCGGCGCGCTGGCGGTGCCGATCACCACCCTGGCGACCGTCAGCCAGCAGCCCGAGCACACGCTGTCGCAGATCGTCGGTCGCCAGACCCCGCTGCTCGGCGTCTTCGTGCCGATGGCCCTGGTCTTCATCATCGACCGCGGCCGCGGGGTCCGGGCGACCCTGCCCGCGACGCTCACCTGCGGGATCACCTTCGCCATCGCGCAGTTCGTCACCTCGAACTACATCTCGACCCCGCTCACGGACATCGTCGCCTCGCTCGTGAGCGCGCTGGCCGTCGTCCTGCTGCTGCGCGTCTGGCAGCCGAAGCAGGCCTACGTGGAGTCCGGTGTCGAGGAGGAGGTCGTGGCCGCCGGTGCTCGCGGCTCGCGGACCTCGGCCACCGGTGCGATGACCGCCGAGGCCGGGGACCAGCACCGCGAGGGGCACACCGGTCGTCGCCGCCCGGTGCACACGGAGAGTGACGCGGGCGCCGAGGACCTCGCCACCATGAGGGCGCGCGACGAGGCTGCGCACGACCGCGGCTCCGACGTGTTCAAGGCCTACGCGCCGTACCTCATCATCATCATCGTGTTCGTGCTGGCCCAGCTGCCCGGCATCAAGGACGCCCTCGACGCCCCCACCAAGGTGTTCAACTGGCCGGGGCTCGACGGTCTGCAGAGCGCCTCGGGCAAGGCCTCGAAGATCCCGCAGTTCAAGCTGAACTGGCTCGCCGCAGCAGGCACGCTCATGCTCATCTCCGGCATCATCTCGATCCCGGTGCTGGGGATCTCCCCGGCGAGGGCGCTGCGTGCCTACGGGACGACGCTCAAGCAGCTCGCTGCCGCGATCGTCACCGTCATGGCGGTGCTGGGCCTGGCGTACGTCATGAACGCGTCCGGCCAGACCTCCAGCCTCGGCACCTGGATGGCGGGTGCGGGTGGGGCGTTCGCCCTCCTGTCGCCGATCCTCGGCTGGCTCGGCGTCGCGGTCACGGGGTCGGACACCTCGTCGAACTCGCTGTTCGGCGCCCTGCAGGTGACGGCCGCCAAGGACGCCGGACTGCACCCGGCCCTCATGGCAGCCGCGAACTCCTCCGGCGGTGTGCTCGGCAAGATGATCTCCCCGCAGAACCTCGCGATCGCCGCGGCGGCCGTGGGGATGTCGGGTCGCGAGGGCGACATCTTCCGGCGGGTCATCGGCTGGAGCGTCGCGTTCGTGGCGTTCATGTGCGTGCTGGTCTTCCTGCAGTCCACCGCGGTGCTCAACTGGATGATCCCGTAGCGCGGGATCCCGGCCCGACGACGGCCCCGACCGCCTGTGCGGTCGGGGCCGTCCGCGTGCGGTCGGGGCCGTCCGCGTGCGGTCGGGGCCGTCCGCGTGTGGTGGGGGCTGTGCGCGTGTTGCGGGGTCGTGCGCACGGGGCGGTGGGTGTCCCTCTCCGGTGCACGGCGTCCGCGATGAGAGACGGGTGTCCCGGCCCGTGGAGGCTGCGGCGTACCCTGCGGACAGGTCATGAGTGCCAGCGCGAAGCCCCGGCTCGCTGGCCGGCAACCCTCCTCCGCGGTGGGGTGCCCCGGGTGAGGACCGGGCGCACGGCTCCCGCCGTGCGCAAGCGCGGGAGACCCACCACGTGTCCCGCACCGCCTCCGGCGGTGGCGACCAGCACTCCACCGTCGGCGACGGACCACGCCGACGCCGCGCCCTGCGGCACACGAGAGTGAAGGTTCACATGAGCAGCACGAGCTGGTCGTTCGAGACCCGCCAGATCCACGTCGGCCAGGAGCCGGACTCCGCCACCGGCGCCCGCGCCCTGCCGATCTACCAGACGACGTCCTACGTCTTCAAGGACGCCGAGCACGCGGCGAACCTGTTTGCGCTCAAGGAGTTCGGCAACATCTACACCCGCATCATGAACCCCACGCAGGACGCCGTGGAGCAGCGGATCGCCTCGCTCGAGGGCGGCGTCGGTGCCCTGCTCGTCGCGTCCGGCCAGGCGGCCGAGACCCTGGCGATCCTCAACATCGCCGAGGCCGGCGACCACGTGGTGGCCAGCCCGTCCCTCTACGGCGGCACGTACAACCTGCTCAAGCACACGTTGCCGAAGTTCGGCCTCGAGGTCACCTTCGTGGCCGACCCCAACGACCTCGAGTCGTGGCGCCGGGCGGTGCGGCCCAACACCAAGCTCTTCTTCGGCGAGACCATCTCCAACCCCAAGTCCGAGGTGCTCGACATCGAGGGCGTGGCGGCGGTCGCCCACGAGGCGGGGGTGCCGCTGGTCGTCGACAACACGATCGCGACGCCCTACCTCATCCGCCCGCTGGAGTGGGGTGCCGACATCGTCGTGCATTCCGCGACGAAGTACCTCGGCGGCCACGGCACCACCATCGCCGGCGTCATCGTCGACGGCGGCTCGTTCGACTTCGCCAAGGACCCTGAGCGCTTCCCCGGCTACAACACGCCGGACGAGAGCTACCACGGCCTGGTCTTCGCGCGGGACCTCGGCGTCGGCAGCCCGCTCGGGGCGAACCTCGCCTACATCCTCAAGGCACGCGTCCAGCTGCTGCGCGACCTCGGGGCAGCCGTCTCGCCGTTCAACGCCTTCCTCATCGCGCAGGGGATCGAGACCCTGAGCCTGCGGATCGAGCGGCACCTGCAGAACGCGCACGAGGTCGCGAAGTACCTCGGGGGCCACGAGCAGGTCGAGCGGGTGGTGTGGGCGTCGCTGCCCGACCACGAGTCGTACGAGAAGGCGAAGAAGTACACCCCGCGCGGCGCGGGCGCGGTGCTCGCGTTCGAGATCAGGGGCGGCGTCGAGGCGGGCAAGCGCTTCGTCGAGGCGCTGCAGCTGCACAGCCACGTGGCCAACCTCGGCGACGTGCGCTCGCTGGCGATCCACCCGGCCTCGACGACGCACTCGCAGGGCCCGGACGAGGACCGTCTGGCTGCCGGGGTGACGCCCGGGCTCGTGCGGCTCGCGGTCGGCATCGAGCACGTCGACGACATCATCGCCGACCTCGACCAGGGCTTCATCGCGGCCAAGGGCGTCTGACCGGCCGTGATCCGGTGCGGGTGGGGGAGGGGCCGCCCGTATCGTAGGGGCCATGTCCTCCGCCGGTTCCGAACAGCCTCGTGCTGCCCGGAACCGGCGGACCCGGCCGCGGCGAGGTGCGGGCGAGGGTGGCACCGCGACTGCGCGCGACCCCGGGCAGCCCCGCCGGAACCGCCCGCCGCGCCCGCGCCGGGCGATCCCCGTCCCGGACCTGCACTACCCCGAGCAGCTGCCGGTCGTCGCGCGCAAGGACGACATCGCCGCGGCGATCCGGGACCACCAGGTCGTCGTCATCGCGGGCGAGACGGGGTCGGGCAAGACCACCCAGCTGCCGAAGATCTGCCTGGAGGTCGGCCGGGGCCAGCAGGGCATCGTCGGGCACACTCAGCCACGACGGATCGCCGCGCGCTCGGTCGCCGAGCGCATCGCCGAGGAGCTCGAGGTCGAGCTCGGCGGCGCCATCGGCTACCAGGTCCGGTTCACCGACACGAGCAGCGACCACACGCTCGTCAAGGTGATGACCGACGGCATCCTGCTCAACGAGATGCAGCGCGACCGGATGCTGCGCAAGTACGACACGATCATCATCGACGAGGCGCACGAGCGGTCGCTCAACATCGACTTCATCCTCGGCTACCTCAAGCAGCTGCTGCCGCGCCGCCCCGACCTCAAGGTCGTCATCACCTCGGCGACCATCGACCCCGAGCGGTTCGCCCAGCACTTCGCCGACCCGCGCACGGGGGAGCCGGCGCCGATCATCGAGGTCTCGGGTCGCACCTACCCCGTCGAGGTCCGCTACCGCCCGCTCGTCGACCCCGACCGCGACGACGCCGAGGAGCGCGACCAGGTCACCGGTGTCGTCGAGGCGGTCGAGGAGCTGTGGACCGAGGCCCGGGGCGGTGACGGCGGTGGCCAGGACATCCTCGTCTTCCTCTCCGGAGAGCGGGAGATCCGCGACACCGCGTCCGCGCTCGAGGGCCTGAACCTGCCCCAGACCGAGGTGCTCCCGCTCTACGCGCGGTTGTCCGCGGCGGAGCAGCACCGCGTCTTCTCAGGCCACCCCGGCCGCCGGATCGTGTTGGCCACCAACGTCGCCGAGACATCCCTGACCGTCCCCGGCATCCGCTACGTCGTCGACGCCGGCACCGCGCGCATCTCGCGCTACAGCCAGCGCACCAAGGTGCAGCGGCTGCCGATCGAGCCCGTGTCCCAGGCCAGCGCCAACCAGCGGGCCGGTCGCTGCGGCCGTGTCGCCGACGGCATCTGCATCCGGCTGTACTCCGAGGCCGACTACGAGTCCCGGCCCGAGTTCACCGAGCCCGAGGTCCAGCGCACCAGCCTCGCGTCGGTCATCCTCCAGATGACGGCACTCGGGCTCGGCGACGTGGCCCGCTTCCCGTTCGTCGACGCGCCCGACCCGCGCCAGGTGGCCGACGGCGTGCGGCTCCTCGAAGAGCTCCAGGCGTTCGACGTGAGCGGTGGCGAGGACGCCGGTGCGGGTGATGGCCAGGCCACGGGTGAGGCGTATGCCGCGGAGCCGGGGGAGCGGGCAACCGCACCACGGCGACGTGGCCGGGAGCGGAGGCTCACGGCATACGGGAGGTCGCTCGCCCGGCTGCCCGTGGACCCACGGCTGGGGCGCATGCTCATCGAGGCCGGGAAGCTCGGCTGCACGCGCGAGGCGCTCGTCATCGTGGCGGCGCTGTCGATGCAGGACCCCCGCGAGCGGCCGGCCGACAAGCAGACCCAGGCCGACCAGGCGCACGCCCGTTTCCGTGACGAGCACTCGGACTTCATGTCGCTGCTCAACCTCTGGAACTACCTCAAGGAGCAGCAGAAGGCGTTGTCGCACAGCGCGTTCCGGCGCATGTGCCACACAGAGTTCCTGCACTACCTGCGGGTGCGCGAGTGGCAGGACCTGCACTCGCAGCTGCGCCGGGCCTGCCAGGACGTCGGCATCGACCCGAAGCAGGCGACGGCCGCGCCCGGTGAGCCGCCGAACGCCGACCTCGTCCACCAGGCGCTGCTCGCCGGGTTGCTGTCGCACATCGGGGTGCGCGACGAGGCCAAGCGGGACTACCTCGGTGCCCGGGGTGCGCGGTTCGGGATCTCGCCGGGGTCGACGCTGTTCCGCCGCCAGCCCGCGTTCGTCATGGCCGCCGAGCTCGTCGAGACGACCCGGCTATGGGCCCGCACCAACGCCCGCATCGACCCGCTGTGGGCCGAGCGTGCTGCGCCGCACCTGGTGAAGCGGACGTACTCCGAGCCGCGCTGGTCGCGCAAGCAGGGTGCTGCCCTGGCCACCGAGCGGGTGACCCTCTACGGCGTGCCGCTGGTGGCCGCCCGCACCGTCAACTACGCCAGGATCGAGCCCGAGGAGTCGCGCGACCTGTTCATCCGGCACGCGCTCGTCGAGGGTGACTGGGACACGCACCACGAGTTCCATCGCGCGAACACCGCTCTGCTGCAACGACTCTCGGAGCTGGAGGAGCGGGCGCGGCGACGCGACATCGTGGTCGACGACGAGGACCTCGTGGCGTTCTTCGACGAGCGCGTCCCCGCCGACGTCGTCTCCCAGCGCCACTTCGACCGCTGGTGGAAGCAGGCGCGGCGCGAGACGCCGGACCTCCTGACCTTCACCGAGGACCTGCTCACCCGCGACAGCGCCGAGGAGGTGTCGGCGCGCGACTACCCGCGCACGTGGCGCCAGGGCGGGCTCGAGCTGCCGCTGACCTACCAGTTCGAGCCCGGGACGGCCGCCGACGGCGTGACGGTTCACATCCCGGTGCAGGTGCTCAACCGCGTGTCACCCGAGGGGTTCGACTGGCAGGTGCCGGGGCTGCGGGGAGACCTCGCGACGGCCCTCGTGCGGGCGCTGCCCAAGGGCGTCCGGCGCAACTTCGTCCCCGCACCCGACCACGCGGCCGCCGCGCTGGCCGACGTCCAGCCGGGCGACGGCCGCACGCTCGTCGAGGAGCTCGGCCGGGTCCTGCACGCGCGCACCGGCATCCGCGTCGACCCCGCGGACTGGCACCCCGAGGCCGTCCCCGACCACCTGCGGGTCACCTTCAGCGTCGAGGACGGTGGCGGGCGCGTGCTGGGCGCCGGCAAGGACCTCGAGGAGCTGCAGGCGAGGCTCGCGGGCCAGGTGCAGCGGCGCATGTCCCGGGCCGGAGCCCGCATCGAGCGCAAGGGCCTGCGGCAGTGGGACTTCGGGACGCTGCCGGAGACCTTCGACACGAGGTCGGGCGGCCAGGTGGTGCAGGGGTTCCCCGCGCTGGTCGACCGTGGCGACTCGGTCGACCTCGTCGTCCTCCCCGGTCGCCGTGCCGCCGAGGCGGCGACCGCGCTCGGTGTGCGCCGGCTGCTGCTGCTCAACACCGCGCCACCGTGGAAGCGCGTGCTCGCCCGGCTCGGCAACGCCCAGAAGCTCACCCTCGCCGACAACCCGCACGGCTCGGTGCCCGCGCTGCTGGAGGACTGCCTCGCCTGCGCCGTCGACGCGATCACGGCCGAGCGCGGCTCGGCCGGGTCCCACGGGGTCCGCGACGAGGCGGCGTTCGAGGAGGTGCTCGCCGCCGTGCGCACCCACGTCGCGACCCGGGTGCTGCAGGTCGTCGACGAGGTCGAGCCGGTCCTGGCCACGTCGAGGGACGTGCGGCGGCTGCTCGAGGGCCTGCGGGCCCCTGCCGCGGCGGCGCTGGTCGCCGACGTCCGGGCGCAGCTCGACAGCCTCGTCCACCCCGGCTTCGTCGCCGACACCGGCATGGCGCACCTGCCGCACCTGCGGCGCTACCTGCGGGGGATGGTCCAGCGGCTGGAGAAGGCGCCGTCGTCGCCGTCCGCCCTGGCCCGCGACGCCGCGAACCAAGAGGTCGTCGACCGGGTCGAGCTCGCGTATGCCGACCTGCTCGACTCCCTGTCGCCCGAGGACCGCCGCTCGGCCCCGGTCCGCGACGTCGGGTGGATGGTGGAGGAGCTGCGGGTCAGCCTGTTCGCGAACTCGCTCGGGACGCCGCGGCCGGTGTCGGAGAAGCGCATCCGCAACGCCATCGCCGCCCTCCAGGCCTGAGGTCGCCTGCCCCTGACCCGGGTCCAGCTGACCCTGACACGGGTCTGGGTGCCCAGGAGTGCAGGATTCCGCACCTCTGGGCACCCTGACCGTGGTCGACCGGGGTGGCCTCGCGTCAGGCGAGGTGCACGTTCTCGTGGCCCTCGGACGACAGCACCTCGTGCTTGACGTTGAGGAACAGGAACGTCACCAGCGCACCGACGAGGATCATCCCGGCGCCCACGAGGTAGGCGTGGCCGGACCCGTAGGTCTGTGCCTGCAGCGCGACCTGGTGCTGGGCCGCCTGGAGCTGCTCCGGGCTCAACGCGCCGGACTGCGCCTTGGCCTGCAGCGCTGCACCGAGCTCGGCGCCGCGGTCCTTGGCGGCGTTGGCGAAGACCGTGCTCAGGGTCGCCAGGCCGAGGGAACCACCGACCTGCTGCATCGTGTTGAGCACCGCCGACGCCACGCCGGAGTCCTCCTTCGCCACGCCGGCGGTCGCCGTGAGCGTCATCGGCACGAAGGTCAGGCCCATGCCGACCGAGAGGGTGGCGATCCACGGCAGGAGGCCGCCGGCATACGAGCTGTCGACGCCGAGCCGCGAGAACCCGAACATGCCCACCGACGCCAGCAGCGCACCGAAGCCGGAGATCCAGCGCGGGTCGAGGCGGGTCATGAGGGTCGAGGCGACCTGCGCCGCGACGACGATGCCGGCCGAGAACGGCAGGAAGGCGAATCCGGACTTCAGCGGGGAGTAGCCCAGCACCTGCTGGATGTAGAGGCCAAGGAAGTAGAACATCGCGAACATCGCCGCGCCGACGACGAGCATCACGACGAACGACGTGCCGCGGGTGCGGTCGGCGAGGATGCGGATCGGCATGAGCGCGTGGCTCGAGCGGGCCTCGACGGCGACGAACGCGACGAGCAGGACGACGCCGAGCGCGAGGGTGGTGATGGTCGTCGCGGACGACCACGAGTCGGAGGCCGCGTGGGTGAGGCCGTAGACGAGCGAGACGAGGCCGCCGGTGCCGAGGATGGCGCCGGGGACGTCGACGCGGCCCTCGGCCCGGACCGACTCGGGCAGGAAGCGGGGCGCCAGCAGGGCGACGGCGAGGCCGATCGGGACGTTGATGAACATCGTCCAGCGCCAGTCGATCTCGGTCAGCGCGCCGCCGAGGATCAGGCCGACGGCGGCACCGGCACCGGACATCGCGGCATACACACCCATGGCGCGGTTGCGCGCGGGGCCGGCCGGGAAGGTCGTGGTGATGAGCGCCAGCGCAGTGGGGGAGGCCAGCGCGGCACCGACACCCTGGAGGGCGCGGGCGCCGAGGAGCATGCCCTCGGTCTGCGCCAGGCCGCCGAGCAGCGAGGCGCCGGCGAAGAGGAGCACGCCGGTCATGAAGACCGTGCGGCGGCCGAAGAGGTCACCGAGGCGCCCGCCGAGGAGGAGGAGCCCGCCGAAGGCGAGGGTGTATGCCGTGACGACCCACGACAGGTTGTCCCGGGTGAACCCCAGGTCGGTCATGATGTGCGGCATCGCGATGTTCACGATGGTGCCGTCGAGCACCACCATGAGCTGGGCCGCGCTGATGACGGTGAGGGCGATGCCGAGGTGCCGGGTGCGGCCGCCCTCGGCCTCTCCGGGTCCGGAGGTCGAGACGGGCTCGACGACAGCAGGAGATGACATGGGTTGTCCTTAGTGTGGGGGTGGAGCGGTGGACGGGGAGTCAGCTGCGCGGCAGGGTCGCTGCGCAGGCGGGGAGGACGACGCTGTCCACCAGGAACGTGAGGCGCTCGCGGCTCGGGTGTGAGCCGGTCAGCATCGCCTCGTGGATGCTGATCGCGGGCAGCAGGCGCGACAGGAGGTCGATGTCGGCGTCCTTGCCCACCTCGCCCCGCTGCTGCGCCGCCTCGAAGATGCGGCGGGTGCCGGCCAGCTTGGGCCCGATGAGCCGGGTCAGGACGGCCTCGCCGAGCTCGGGGTCGCGGTGCATGGCCGTGACCAGCTGGCTGAACACCTGGATCGGCCGGTCCTCGCCGAGGCCGCCCTTGGCGCACGCCTGCGCGACCAGGTCGCCCCGGAGCGAGCCTGTGTCGGGGAAGCGGTCGGCCTCGACGCCCATCATGAGCTGGAGGGCGTCGACGACGAGGTCGACCTTGCTGGGCCACCGGCGGTAGAGCGTGGCCTTGGAGGCCTTGGCCGAGGCCGCGACGAGGTCGAAGCTGAACCGGTCGTAGCCGTGCTCGACCAGGGTCTCGAGGGCCGCCTCGAGGATCTCGCGCTCGCGGTCGCCCTCGACCCGGGGTCGCGGCCGCGACTCCTCGGCGGTGGCGGTGCTGCGGGCGGGGGTCATCTGGCGTCCTCGGGTCGGTCGTACGCGGATGGAACGAAACTGTTTCGTTTCATCCGAACGGTAGATCGCGCCGATCCATTCCCGCAACCCCGAAGATCTTCTCTGCTCCCGACGCCGCCGGCTGGCCGCCGGGGATGCGGAATCCCTCGCCGGGTTGCGGCGTTGGCACTGACGAACGTCCGCAGACCTCACCTTGGAGATCGCCGTGCAGAACCCGTCCGAGCTCTACCACTTCGAGACCGACACCGACCCGCAGGACCTGCGCGCGTCCGTCCTGGTGCTCGCGCTGGGCGGCTTCATGGATGCCGGCCACACCCAGAAGCTGCTGACCGAGCACCTGCTGTCGACCGGTGAGTCGACCGTGGTGGCGTCCTTCGACGCCGACCAGCTGCTCGACTACCGCAGCCGCCGCCCGACGATGGTGTTCGACACCAACCGCTGGGTCAGCTACGAGGACCCGTGCCTCGCCCTGCACCGGCTCACCGACCGCGACGGCACGCCGTACCTGCTGCTGACCGGCCCCGAGCCGGACTTCCAGTGGGAGCGCATGGCCGAGGCCATCCGCCAGCTCGTCGTGGCCCTCGGCGTCGACCTCGTCGTGACCGCCCACGGCATCCCGATGGCGGTGCCGCACACCCGGCCGATCGGCATGACGTCGCACGCCACCGACCCGCGGCTGATCCCGTTGCAGGAGAACCCGTTCGGTCGCGTGCAGGTGCCGGGCAGCCTGGCGTCGCTCGTCGAGCTGCGGCTCGGGGAGTCGGGCCACGACGCGATCGGCTTCGCAGTGCACGTACCGCACTACCTGGCCCAGGCCGAGTTCGCCGACGGCGCGGTGACCGCCCTCAACGCGATCCTCGCCGCCACCGGCCTCAACCTGCCCATCGACGACCTGGTCGCGCAGGCCGGCCTGAACCGGGCCGAGATCGCGCGCGAGGTCGAGGGCTCGGAGGAGGTGGCCCAGGTCATCGCGGCTCTCGAGCGGCAGTACGACACGTTCCTCGAGGGGCGCCAGAAGCCGAGCCTGCTGGCCACCGACGTGAGCGACCTGCCGTCGGCCGACGAGATCGGCGCGGAGTTCGAGCAGTTCCTGCGCGAGATCGACGAGCCGGGCAGCGACGGCCCCCAGGGCTGACCGTCCCGTCCCACGACGAGGCCCCCGGCACCAGCCGGGGGCCTCGTCGCGTAGGGGTCGGAGTGCTGCGCGTCAGACCTTCGCGTGCTTGGCGCGCGCGAAGCTGTAGAGGCCGAACGCGGCGAAGCCCAGCGCCATGACGACGAGCAGCACCGTGCCGAACGGCTGTCCGCGCAGCGACTTCAGCGCACCGTCGAGGCCGGTGGCCTCCTTGGCGTTGTGGTGGATCCCCGCGGCGCAGAACAGGATCCCGACGATGGCCAGGGCGACGCCCTTGGCGATGTAGCCGACGCGTCCGGCGCGGGTCGCCCACGTGCCGGGGTGGTCCTCGAGGTCCTGCAGGAACTTCTTCGACCAGCCCTTGTACACGTGGTAGGCGCCGACGCCGATGACCACGAGTCCGATGACGACCACCAGGAAGCGACCTCCGGGCTTCTCCATGAGGCTGGAGGTGAAGTCGACGCTCTGGGACTTGCTGCTGCTCGACCGGCCGCGGGCGAAGGTGAACGCCGACCAGGCGAGGGCGAGGTAGACCACCGCCTTGGAGACGGCCTTGGCCCGTCCGCCCCAGGCGTCCTTGTCGTCGCCGGGGTGCCCGATGACCGCGTCGGTGACCTGCCAGATGGCCAGGCCGAGGAACGCGACCACCGCGAACCACAGCAGGGCCTTCCCGAGACCGTTGCCGGCCAGCGAGGAGAGCGCCCCGCTCTGGTCGGCGTTCTTGCCGCTGTGCCCGAAGGCGACCTGCAGCGCGATCCAGCCGATGAGCAGGTGCAGCAGACCGCTCACCGCATATCCCGCCCGGGCCGCCCCTTCGAGCGCCGGGTGGTCGGACGCCTCGCGGGCGACCTGTTTGACGTCGTGTCCGTCCATGCCCACACCCAACCACCAACGGGCCGGACTGGCAGCGGACCGGCGGCATTTGCCCCGACTCCGGTGGATGCGTCTGCTCGTGCCGACGTCGGCCGTCGGCTGGTGCCGCCCCGTCAGCCCTTGGCCTCGGACCAGCGACGCACGACCGAGGTGTCCGCCACGAACCGCACCGTGCTCGCCCCCGCCCACCGTCGGGCGCTGTCGGTGAGCGCCGTCTCGACCCGGGCCACCGCCTCCTGCGCGTGCTCCTCGGGGACGTGCACGAGCAGCTCGTCGTGCAGGCACAGGACGATCTGCGCCCCGAGGTCGCGCGTGGTCGCGCGGACCGTGGCCGCCCACGCCTTGAACAGCTCGGCCGCCGACCCCTGGATCACCGCGTTGCGCGCGAACCGGCCCCGCGCGGCGTCCCAGCCGGCCGCGTCCTGCGGGGGCGCCCCGACGAGCACCTCGTCGAGCCGCAGCAGGCGCCCCCCGAAGGTGCGCAGCGGGCGGCGTCGCACGCCCGCGGCATACGCCTCGTCGAGGAAGGACATGGCGACGGGGTAGGCGCGCTCGAGGCCCTTGAGCGCCTCGCCGGCCGCGCCGCTGCGCTGGCCGTACATGGCGGCGAGGACGGCGATCTTGGCGACGGAGCGCTCGACGCCGAGCCGGCTCGCCACGGGCGCGTAGAGGTCGTCGGCGCGGGTCGCGTCCGCGAAGGCGCGGTCGCCGGAGACGACGGCCAGGACGCGCGGCTCGATCTGCCCGAGGTCGGCGCGCACCAGCACGTGGCCCGGGTGGGCGGCGACCGCGGGCCGCAGCTCGGTGGGGAGGTTGTGCAGCCCGTTCTGGGCGGTCATCCGGCCGGCCGCGCCGTCGCAGGCCGTCCACGCGCCACGCAGCCGGTCGTCGGGGCCGACGTGCGCGTCGAGCCAGCCGTAGCCGTAGGTCGTCGCGATGCGCTCCGCCTTGCGCCACTCGAGCAGCGCCTCGACCACCGCGTGGGTGCCGCGGTAGGGCTCCAGCACCCACTTGCGCGTGTTGGGAACGTCGACACCGACGGCGGCGAGCAGGTCCTTGACCTGGGCCGGGTTGCGCAGGTCGGTGGACTCGCGGCCGGGGACGTGCCGCAGGACCGCGGCGTCCCTGCGCGCCCGGGTGCGGCGGGCGTCGTCCTCGTCCGCCGGGCGTGGTCCGGCCGCCGCGGCGATGAGCGACTCCGCGGTGGTGCGGTCGAGGGGGAGGCCGTCGCGGGCCAGCTCGACGCACAGGAGGGCGGCGGCCGACTCCGAGTGCGCGGCCCCGACGGCGCGGTCACCGACCTCGGCCAGCCGCTCCTGCTGCAGGCGGGCGCACTCGAGCGCGGCCTGCGCCCACGCCACGAGGGTCTGGTCGTGCGGCGCCCACTGAGCGGTCCCCGCCTCGGGCGCGAGGTGCCCGTCGGGGCGCACCACGGACCCCGGCGGGGGCCCGTCGTCCGCGGCGTCGAAGTCGAAGAGGTCGCCGCGCCGGGCCTCCGGCACGCCGGCGGGGTCGAGACCGTGCGCCGCCGCCCACGCCTGCTGCGGCGTCGCCTCCCAGCCGCCGCGCAGGAGGCGGTGCGCCTCCGCGACGTCCCAGCACCGCGACACCGGTATGCCGTGTGCCACCAGCGGGTGGGCGTCGGTCCCGGCGGCCCACCACACGAACCGGACGGGCCGTTCCGCGGCGCTGCGCTCGAGCCCGGCGGCGACGGCAACGGCCTCGTCGACCGGTGCCACCACCCGGACGCCGCCACCGACGACGGCCGCCCGCCCACCCGGGGAGGTGACGAAGGCGACGGGGTGCACGGGCATGACGGCGTCATCCTGTCACCCCCCACCGACCGCGCGGTCCCGGCACTGCCGTCGTCGCCGCCCGACGGGCGGGGTGCCGGTGAAGAGCACTGCACCGGCGCTCCCGGCGGGCGAGGCCGCCGGGTGAAGACCACTCCACCGGACGCAACCGGAACTCGTCGTCCGCGAAAGCCCACAAGGGCCACGAAATGGGACAGGGTGGTCGGACCGGTCGGCCCACTCGGCCGCCGGTCAGGTGACCCCCGCACGGGAACCCCCAACCAGGAGGAACACATGTCCCACATCCGCAGACGTGGCCTGGCGCTCGCCGCATCGAGTGCCCTGCTCGCCGGATCCCTGCTCACCGCCGGGGCGGCGAGCGCGTCGACCGAGTCGGCCACGGCCGACTCCACGCCCGTCCCCACGGCGTTCCCCGACGGCTACCTCATGAGCTACGTGCTCAACGCGAAGGTGGCCAACCCGGGCCAGACCCGGCTCGTCGAGCAGGCCGTCCGTGACGCCGGCGGCGTCGTCGTCCAGTCCTGGCCGCAGATCGGTGTCGTCGTCGCCCACTCCGACCGCGCGGCGTTCCGCACCGACGTCAGGCGGCTCGGCGGCAACGCGCTGGACTCGGTCGGCGCGAGCCGCACGGCCGCGGTGTCCGAGGGGACGCCCTCGGACCTGTCCGCCTCCTGGGGCCGTGGCGCGTCGGCATACAAGCAGGCCCACGCCAAGCCGGCGAACGGCGACCTCTCCGACGCCATGACGACCCCCGCCGCACCCACCGCCGACCCGCGCGAGGCCGAGCAGTGGGACATGGTGCAGATCAAGGCCGACCGGGCCCACAGGATCACCGACGGCGACCGCAACGTCCTCGTCGGCGTGCTCGACAGCGGCATCGACCCCGACCACCCGGACCTGGCACCGAACATCGACGTCGCCGACTCGGTGAGCTGCGTCGGCGCCGGACGGCCGAGCCAGGCCCCCGGCTCGTGGTACCCGACCACCTCCGACCACGGCACGCACGTGGCCGGCACCATCGGCGCCGCCCGCAACGGCACCGGCATCGTGGGCGTCGCCCCGAACGTGCGGATGGCCGCGGTGAAGGTCGTCAACGACGACGGGTTCATCTACCCGGAGTACGCGATCTGCGGCTTGGTCTGGGCCGGCATGCACAAGATGGACGTCACCAACAACAGCTACTACGTCGACCCGATGGAGTTCTGGTGCGGTGACCAGCCCGACCAGGCTGCCGTCCTGGAGGCGGTCGGCCGCGCCGTCCGCTGGTCGACCGAGCAGGGCGTCGTCCACGCGGCGGCTGCCGGCAACTCGGCCAAGGACCTGGCGAACAAGACCGAGGACAAGGCCAGCCCGAACGACACCAAGCCGATGACCCGCGTGATCAACAACGGCTGCAAGGACATTCCGACCGAGCTGCCCGGTGTCGTCACCGTCTCCGCGACCAACCGGACCGAGCAGCTGGCGTCGTTCAGCAACCGCGGCCTCGGGGTCATCGACGTCGCCGCCCCGGGACGGACGATCCTGTCCACGGTCGTGAAGGACAACGGCTACGGCACCAAGAGCGGCACCTCGATGGCCTCGCCGCACGTCGCCGGTGTGCTCGCGCTCATGAAGTCGGCGCACCCGACGTGGACGCCGGAGCAGATGGTTGCCAAGCTGCGCGCCCAGGCCGACGACCGCGCGTGCTCGGCACCTGAGGGCGGCACGAGCATCCCGTGCACCGGCCCGGTGTCCGACAACAGCTACTACGGGGAGGGCATCGTCGACGCCCTCGACGCGGTGCAGTGAGCTGCTGAGCCACCGTCGGTCCGGATCCCTGGCCTGACGACCGAGGCCGCGGCCCCCACCCGGGGACCGCGGCCTCGTGTCGTTTCAGCTCGAAAGCCGTTGCTATGCCTGGGACTTCAGGGCTGCCTGGCGCTTGATCCGGCTGAGCATCCCGACCATGCCGCGCAGCCGCAGCGGCGACACCGCCTCACCGAGGTGGAACCTGTACGGCGCGTCCTCGGGCACGGCGAGCACCTCCTGCACGCTCAGCCCGTCGAGGCCCTCGTGCAGGATGCCGGCGAAGCCGCGGGTCGTCGGCGCCTCGGGCGGCGCGGAGAAGAAGAGGTGCACCGGCTGCTCCGCCGCAGACCTCGGGTCGTCGTCGCCGTCGCCCACCTCGACGACGAGGAACAGCGGCGACTGGCACTCGTGCACCTGCTCCATCTCACCCAGCCGCCCGGCATACCGCTCGGGCAGGTCGGGCAGGCCCTCGCTGAACTCCAGCAGGAGCTCGAGGCGTTGCGGCGCAGCGAGATCCGCGAAGTCGTCCGCGATCTCCTGCAGCGCGGCGGGGAGGGCAGCGGTGTCGGTCACTTCGGGGCGCCCTGCTCGACCGGGACGCGGACGCTGTTGCCCCACTCGGTCCACGAGCCGTCGTAGTTGCGCACGTCGTCGAACCCGAGCAGGTGGGTCAGGACGAACCACGTGTGCGACGAGCGCTCGCCGATGCGGCAGTAGGCGACCGTCGGCTGGTGCGGGTCCAGGCCCTGCTCCTGCAGGTAGATCGCCTCGAGCTCCTCGCGCGACCTGAACGTGCCGTCCTCGTTGGCCGCCCGCGCCCACGGCACCGAGCGGGCGCCGGGGATGTGGCCGCCGCGCATGGCGCCCTCCTGCGGGTAGTCGGGCATGTGCAGCAGCTCGCCGGAGTACTCGCCGGGGGAGCGGACGTCGACCAGCGGCTTGCCCAGGTGGGCCAGCACGTCCTCCTTGAACGCGCGGATCGGTGCGTCGTCCCGCTCCACGACCGGGTATGCCGCGTCGCCCGTGAGCGGTGCGACCTTGGGGACCTCGCGGGTCATCTCGCGCCCCTCGGCGACCCACTTGGCGCGGCCGCCGTCGAGCAGGCGGACGTCCTCGTGGCCGAACAGGCTCATCACCCACAGGGCGTAGGCGGCCCACCAGTTGTTCTTGTCGCCGTAGATGACGACCGTCGTGTCCCGGCCGATGCCCCGCTCGGACATGACGCGGGCGAACTGCTCCGCGTCGACGTAGTCGCGCACCACCGAGTCGTTGAGGTCCTGGTGCCAGTCGAGCTTGAGGGCGCCGGGGATGTGGCCGGTGTCGTAGAGCAGGACGTCCTCGTCGGACTCGAGCAGCGCCACGGCGTCCGGCGCGCCGGTGCCGACCCGGCCCGCCGCGACCTGCTCGGCGAGCCACTCGGTGCTGACGAGGCGCTCGGGGTGGGCGTACTGCTCGTGGGAGGGGGAGGTCGCAGTCATGCTCCAAGGCTAGACCGGTGAGGTCGGCACCCCCGTGGCAGGATGAACCGGAAACGGACGACACCGGTGCAACTCGACCCGAAGGGGTGCTGACGTGGCTTTTCTCGGACGTGGCAAGGACGACGAGGAGGCGCGACCGCAGTCGGCGCTGGAGCTCGCGGCCCAGCCGGAGGTCGACCCCGGACGGCTCGCCTCGACCGTCACCGGTCTCATCGAGAACCTGCTCGACACCGGCATCGACGGCAAGGGCCGGTTCGACTCGGCGCAGAAGGTCGCCGACGTGAAGCGGGCCGAGCAGGCGACGGCCGAGGGGGCGGTCGACGCCGTCGTCCGCCAGCACCTCAAGCTCGGCGCCGCGGGCGGTTTCGTGACCGGCCTCGGCGGGTTCATCACCATGCCGGTCGCCCTGCCCGTCAACGTCCTCGAGTTCTACCTCGTGGCCACCCGCATGGTGGCGGCTGTCGCGTCCCTGCGCGGGTACGACATCAAGCAGCCGCAGATCCGCTCGGCCGTCCTGCTCACCCTCGTGGGGGCGGACGCCGACGACCTGCTCAAGAAGGCGGGCGTCCTGAGCACCGGGCGGCTGTCCAACCTCGCGGCGCAGCGGCTGCCCGGGCCGGCGCTCATGGTCGTGAACAAGGCGGTCGGCTTCCGTCTGCTGACGATGGCGGGCAAGAAGTCGCTGACCAAGCTCGGCAAGGGCGTGCCCATGGTCGGCGGCGTCCTCGGCGCCGGCCTCGACACGTACCTGCTGAACCGGATCGCGGCACAGGCGCGGCACGAGTTCCCGCCGCGCAACACGTCGCACTGACGCGGGGAACGGCGGCCGTGGCGGTGCGCGGGGAACCGCGGAGCGGAATCCTGCGTCCGAGCCAGTCGTTGCACCTGAGACCGGGCCGCCTGGGCCCGGGACCAAGGAGGAGCCCATGGCCACCACCACCCGAGCGACCCGGCTGAACGCCTTCCGCTCGATCTTCAGTGCCCTCCGCATCGCCAGCCGTCCCGGGTCGGCCGGTATGGGGGAGCGGCTGGCGAGCCTGCCGCGTCTGGCGCGGGCCACGTTCAGCGGCGAGTACACCGGCAGCTCCCGGGGACGGCTGCTCGCCATGGTCGGCGCGGTCCTGTACGTCGTGTCGCCGGTGGACCTCGTCCCCGAGGCGTTCCTGTCCGTGCTCGGCCTCGCCGACGACGCGGTCGTGCTGTCGTGGATCGCCGCCGCGGTCGTGAACGAGACCGAGTCCTTCCTCGCCTGGGAGCGGATGCAACCGGGGCGCACTCGCACCACCGGCCGCCCCGGTGCCGCCCGGGAGACCGTGGACGGTCACGTGGTGCGCTGACGCCCTACCGTCCACAGACCCGGCCCCGGTCGCCCTCCGTCCACAGGAGGACGACCGGGGCCTGTCCGTGTCACCGCGGGGGCGCGAGGGTCGCGGCATGGAACCGATCCGGCTCACGAGCCCGTCCGACGTCCTGGCCCTGCTGCCCTACCAGCTCGGCTACCACCCCCACGACGCCGTCGTCGTCGTGACCGTGCACGGCCGCACGGTGGGGCTGGTCGAGCGCATCGACATCCCGCCGCCCGAGCACGTGACCGAGGCGGCCGACGCCATGGTCGGGCCGCTGCTGTCGGACCTGCCCGACGCGGCCGTCCTCGTGGGGTACGAGTCCTCACCCGGCGCGAGCCTGCCGTTGCTCGACCGGCTCCGCCGCGGCTGCCGACTCGCCGGGATCGAGGTGCTCGACCGCGTCGTCGTCCGCGACGGCAGGTGGTACTTGCCCGACTGCCGTGACGGCTGCTGCCCCGGTGAGGGCCGTCCGGTCGAGGAGGCCGCCGCGCACCCCGGGGTGGCCGAGCTGGTCGCCATGGGCGTGTCGCCGCTGGCGTCCCGAGCGGCCCTGGCCGGCGTCGTCGCGGCCGACCCGACCCTCGCCCCGGCCGTGGGGCGCGCCCTCGCGAGCAGGCGCGCCGGCGGCCCGCGGCGGCCGAGGGGAGCGAACGGCTCCGTCGACGACCGGCGCGCGTGGCTCCGGCAGTGGGGCGAGGTGGTCGACGTGGCCGACGACGCCCCGGAGGTGCAGGACACGTCGCCGGTAACCGTGGCCGTGCTGGTGCTGAGCCTGGAGGACGTCGAGCTGCGCGACGGGCTGATCGCCCGGTGGTGCCCCGACACGCTCCCGCTGGAGGCGCTGGGCGCACCGCTGGCCCACCAGCTGCGCACGCTGCTGCCCGAGCCGCCGTGGGGCGGTGGAGAGGGTGGC
This sequence comes from Phycicoccus sp. 3266, assembly GCF_031456495.1. Taxonomy (NCBI): domain Bacteria; kingdom Bacillati; phylum Actinomycetota; class Actinomycetes; order Micrococcales; family Intrasporangiaceae; genus Phycicoccus; species Phycicoccus sp. 3266. Next base: position 55,731 of record NZ_JAVDUW010000004.1, read on the forward strand.
CCGGCGGCGGGGCGCCGCGCCCTCGCCCGGCTGCAGTGGCTGGCACGAGCGGTACCGGACGAGGACGCCGCTCCCGTCCTCACCGTCCTGGCCAGCCTGGCGTGGTGGCTCGGCGACGGTGCCGTGGCCCGCGAGGCGCTCGAGCGCGCCCTCGACGCCCGGCCCGACTACCGGCTCGCGCGGTTGCTGGAGCGGATGGTCGACCTCGGTGTCCGCTCCCGCTCCGACCGGCCGCCGGGCAGGGGGCTGGCGACCCCGGCCTGACCGCGTGCCGGCTCTCCGGCGTGTCCCACGTCCCGGACGGCGCGTGCTGCAGGGGCGGCGGTTCGTATCATGGGGGCCAAGGTCATGAGTTCCAGCGCGAAGCCCCGGCTCGCTGGGCGGCAACCCTCCTCGCGGTGGGGTGCCCCGGGTGATGACCGGGCCCGCCTGACCGGCTGGGCAAGCGCGAGCACTGCAGGAGCCCTCCATGACCACCACGTCCCGACGTCCGAGCACCTCCGCTGCCTGGCGCGTGGGTGACCACCCCGGCCGCCGCCGGTTCGTGCGCCTCGGGGCGGTCGAGCTCGAGCGCGGCGGCGTCCTGCCCGACGTGACCCTCGCGTACGAGACCTGGGGCGAGCTCAACGCCGCAGGCGACAACGCCGTGCTGGTCGAGCACGCCCTCACCGGGGACAGCCACGTCGTCGGCCCCGCCGGTCCGGGCCACCCGACGCCCGGGTGGTGGGACGGGCTGATCGGCCCCGGCCGCCCGATCGACACCGACCGCTGGTTCGTCGTCGCGGCCAACGTGCTGGGCGGCTGCCAGGGCAGCACGGGCCCGGCCAGCGAGGCCCCGGACGGCCGACCGTGGGGGAGCCGGTTCCCCTTCGTGACCGTGCGCGACCAGGTGCGCACGGAGGCCCTCCTCGCCGACGAGCTCGGTGTCGACGCCTGGCGACTCGTGCTCGGCGGGTCCATGGGCGGTATGCGGGTCCTCGAGTGGGCGGCGACCTACCCGCAGCGCGTCACCGCAGCCGTGGTCCTGGCCAGCACGGCGCACGCGACGGCCGAGCAGATCGCGTGGTGCCAGCCCCAGCTGCTCGCGATCCGCTCCGACCCGGCCTTCCACGGCGGCGACTACTACGACCAGGACGCCGGGCCGGACACCGGCCTCGGGATCGCCCGGCGGATCGCGCACGTCACCTACCGCAGCGAGATCGAGCTGCACGACCGGTTCGGCCGGGCGCCGCAGGGCGAGGAGGACCCGCTCGGGGGCCGCGGTCGCTACGCGGTCGAGTCCTACCTGGACCACCACGCCGGCAAGCTGGCCGGTCGGTTCGACGCGAACTCCTACGTGGTGCTCACCGAGGCCATGAGCTCGCACGACGTGGGCCGTGGCCGCGGAGGTGTGTCGGCGGCCCTGTCGGCGGTCACCGCCGACCTCACGGTCGTCGCCGTCGACAGCGACCGCCTGTACCCGCCGCGGCTCTCGCGCGAGATCGCCGAGGCCGTGCCCGGCGCGCGCCTGGTGACCGTGCACTCCGAGTACGGGCACGACGGTTTCCTCATCGAGGTGGACCAGGTCGGCGCCATCGTGTCGGGCGTGCTCGCAGTCCCTGCCTGACCGGTCGATATCCGGTACGGTCGGCTCGGCGGCCGAGGCCGCTCGTCGACGAACGAGGAGGTTCCTGTGGCCATCGTGGTGGGTTACGTCCCGACCAAGGAAGGGCGCGCGGCCCTGCGCCGGGCAGCGGACGAGTCGCTGCTGCGCAAGTCCAAGCTCATCGTCATCAACTCCCAGCGCGGTGGCCGCGACTACGACTCCGACGAGGCCCAGCGGTTCGAGACCGAGCTGACCCGCATCCAGGGGGAGCTCGACCGCGAGGGCCTCGAGCACGAGGTGCGCCAGCTGGTGCGCGGCAACGAGCCGGCCGAGGACCTCATCGCCGTGGCGGAGGAGGAGCACGCGGACTTCATCGTCATCGGCCTGCGCCGGCGCACCCCGGTCGGCAAGCTGATCCTCGGCTCGAACGCCCAGCGGATCCTGCTCGACGCCTCCTGCCCCGTGCTGGCGGTCAAGGCCGAGGGCTGACCCCACCCGCGACACGCCCGCGACCGGGTGGTCGCGCCGTGCCGCTCGCGGGCGGAGATTCGCAGGCGCACAGGCGTCCTCGCACGGACATCCGGTCCTCCGGACGCCTCCCGGCGGGGAGAATTTGCCCACGGATGCGGGTTTGCGGGGCATCTCGTTTTACAATGTCACCATCGAGGTCGGCCAGAGCTCAGCTCCCGGCAGCCCCGGCAATACTTCCGCCCCCGCAGTTGTTGTCACAGGCATCCCCCCGGTGTGCCCGTGATGGCGCGCGCCGTGCCGCGAGTCCGCGACGAAAGGTAGTCCGTGTCGCCTGTGTCCAAGAAGGCTGCGAGCCCCGCACCCACTCTTCCCCCGGAGTTCTCCCTGCCGTCGCTGCAGAAGCTGCTCCAGCAGGGACGCACGCACGGGTCGGTCGACTCCGCGCAGCTGCGTGAGGCGCTCGAGGGGGCCGAGATCGAGCCGAAGCGCATGAAGGTCGTGCTGCGCTCGCTGGACGAGCAGGGCATCCACGTGACGCTCGACGCGGCCACCGCCTCGCGCGCCGTCGCTGCGACGAACACCCGCACCCGTACCACCGCGTCGGCGAAGAAGACCACCGCCAAGAAGGCCGCGGCCAAGGACACCCCCGAGAAGAAGTCGGCGGCCAAGACCACCACCACGAAGTCGGCGGCCAAGGCTGCGCCGGCCGCGGGTGGGACAGCGTCCGCGGGCACCGCCAAGCCGGCTGCCAGGACCGCGAAGGCCACCACGACGAAGAAGGCGGCCGCCGCTGCCGCCGGTACGGCTGCAGCGCCGGCCAAGGGCCCGGCGACCAAGGCCGCGAGCAAGAAGGCCGCGGCCGCCAAGGCCGCGGCGGGCGAGGCGGCCGAGGGTGACGACGGCGAGGACGTGCCGGAGGAGGAGCTCGAGGACGAGCCCGAGCCCACCGACGTCGTCGAGTCCGAGCTCGAGGAGGTGGACGTCGAGGCCGACGCGGCCGAGGAGGAGAAGTCCGAGGAGGACGAGAAGACCGGCTTCGTCCTGCGCGACGACGACGAGGAGGACGCCCCCGTCCAGCAGGTCGTCACCGCCGGCGCCACCGCCGACCCGGTCAAGGACTACCTCAAGCAGATCGGCAAGGTCGCCCTCCTCAACGCCGAGCAGGAGGTCGAGCTCGCCAAGCGCATCGAGGCCGGCCTGTTCGCCGAGGAGCGGCTGAACTCCGGCGACAAGCTGGACATGAAGCTCAAGCGCGAGCTGTGGTGGATCGCCCAGGACGGCAAGAAGGCCAAGAACCACCTGCTCGAGGCCAACCTGCGCCTCGTGGTCTCCCTCGCCAAGCGCTACACCGGCCGCGGCATGCTCTTCCTCGACCTGATCCAGGAGGGCAACCTCGGCCTGATCCGTGCGGTCGAGAAGTTCGACTACACCAAGGGCTACAAGTTCTCGACGTACGCGACGTGGTGGATCCGCCAGGCCATCACCCGCGCGATGGCCGACCAGGCCCGCACCATCCGCATCCCCGTGCACATGGTGGAGGTCATCAACAAGCTGGCCCGCGTGCAGCGCCAGATGCTCCAGGACCTCGGGCGCGAGCCCACCCCGGAGGAGCTCGCCAAGGAGCTCGACATGACCCCCGAGAAGGTCGTCGAGGTCCAGAAGTACGGTCGCGAGCCCATCTCGCTGCACACCCCGCTCGGCGAGGACGGCGACAGCGAGTTCGGTGACCTCATCGAGGACTCCGAGGCGGTCGTGCCGGCGGACGCCGTGAGCTTCACGCTCCTGCAGGAGCAGCTGCACTCGGTGCTCGACACCCTCTCCGAGCGCGAGGCGGGCGTGGTCTCGATGCGGTTCGGCCTCACCGACGGCCAGCCCAAGACGCTCGACGAGATCGGCAAGGTCTACGGCGTGACCCGGGAGCGGATCCGCCAGATCGAGTCCAAGACGATGTCCAAGCTGCGCCACCCGAGCCGCAGCCAGGTCCTGCGCGACTACCTGGACTGACGGCACGACGACGAAGGCCCCGAGGAGCACTCCTCGGGGCCTTCGTCGTGCGGGCGGGGAAGGCGCCTCACTCCCGGTGGACCGGGATGGCGCGCAGCCGTCCGGCCTCGCAGAGGACGACGAGCTCCTCCTCGGTGGTATCGCCGAGAGCCGCCAGCACCGCCTCCGCCGTCACGGGCTCCCGGGACGCTGCGAGAGTTGTGGGCGCTGCGGGCGTTGCGGGCGTTGCGCGCACCGCGACCGCATACCCGTCGTCGGTCCGGCTCCATGCCTGGACCCGCCCGCCCGTGCTGCGCGCGAGCGTCCTGGCGAGGTCGGGGTCGTGGGGACCGAGGACCAGCACGTAGCGCGGGCCGCGCCGGTGGGCCGGGACGGCGACGCGGTCGGCTCGGTAGACCGTCCAGTGGTAGGCCGCCACCGCGGCCGCGGCGAGCAGGATGCCGAGGGCGAACCGCGCGCTGCGCACGGTGGCGGCGCCCAGGGTGTCGGCGAAGGCGGCGTCGAGGAACTGGTACACCGCGACGAGCAGGCTGACCACGGCGGCGACGCTGCTGGCTCCCAGCAGGACGAACAGGTAGGTGCGGCGGGTCGGCGACTCGAGCTCGGGCCGCGGTTCGGCGTGGACGGCGCGCTGCGTCAGCCGCCAGTAGAACGCCCACACGGGAGCCCCGACGACCAGCAGGGTCACGGCGGCGAGCACGGTGTTGACCGGGCTCGCGCCGGTCAGCACCGTGCTGTTCGTGGCGCCCTCGACCGCGGCGACGACCAGGGTCGCGACGCCGGCAGCCGCGGCGACGAGGGCTGCGCCCGCCAGGAGGTACTCGTAGACGCGGCGACTCTCGGACCGCGTCGGGTGCTCACCCTGCTCGAGGACGGCGTGGTGGTACCACCACACGAGCCCGCCGGCGACGACGAGCCCGGCTGCCGCCGGGGCGCCGGCGAAGTGGTCAGCGGCATACGTCGTCGTGGGCCGGCCGAAGAACCAGACGAGGGCGTCGTAGAGCACGGTGCTCGCGGCCACCAGTCCCACGACGAACCCGGCACCCACGCCGGCCAGCAGCGCGTAGGCGACCCACCACCCGGTCCGCGGCTCGCGGTAGGCGGTGCGCACCCAGTACTGCAGCCAGACCACCGCGCCCACGGCCAGGGTGACGCCGCCGCGCAGTGCGGGGTGGGGACCCGTGGTGAGCAGGTCGGTCGGCATCGGGAAGAGGGCGCGGACCCCGCCGGCCACGAGGGTCCCGAGGCCGGAGGCGGCCGTCCACAGGCCCACGCCCGAACCGGCGAGGTGGTGCAGGACGCGGTGGCCCTGCGGCACGGACCGTCCCTCGACCCACCAGAGGCCGCCCCACGTGGCGCCCCACACGACGGTGGAGGCGAGGGCGCCGCTGTCGTACGCCCGGACGCCCACCGCCCACCCGAGGACGACCTGCGCGGACGACACCGTGACACCGAGGGCGGTGAGCGACGCGACCGTGACGAACGCCGCCCACGCCGTCGAGCGACCCTCCTCGGCCTGCTGCCGCAGCTGCCGGCGCGTGGCGAGGGCCAGGCCCAGCAGGAGCGGCAGGCCGACGAGGGTGAAGGTGAGGCTGCGCGCCAGGTCGGTCTCGTCGGCCAGGGCGAGCGTGCCACCCTCCAGGGCCCGGCCGAGCAGGCCCGAGAGACCGAGCGCGGTGACGACGAGCAGGCCGAGGAGCAGCAGGTACTGGAAGAAGTGCCGCACCACGTGGACGTCCACGGGTCCGGCTGCGGTCCGTCCGGCGACGCGGCGGGAGGCCAGCACCACCCCGACCACGAGGAGCACCAGCAGGAGCAGGGCAGAGATCATTTCGGTCCTCCTGTGCAGTCGTAGAGCGGCCACGGGACGCCCTCGAGCAGCCAGCGGCCGCCCGTGCGGGCCAGGCGGTAGACGTGCCCTTCGGACTCGCCCACGGCGAACGGGCCGTCGGTGTCCGAGCGGTCCACGGTCACCTGCACCTGCGCGGTGTCCGTCCCGGTGGTGGCGTGGACCAGGTCGACCCGGGTGCTGTCCGCGACCGTGACTCCGGCGAGGTCCACCTGGTCGCAGCTGCCGGAGGGGGACAGGTACCCGGCGGCCTGCTCGGTGTCACCCCGCAGGACCGCGGTGAGGTATGCCTGGACCGTCGCCTCGGGGGACCCGGCGGCGTAGTGGGTGGTCCCGCGTGACGACAGCACGGCCGCTGCAGCCGCGAGGACGACGAGTACGCCCACCACGACCGCCAGGACACGGGTGGGGCTCCTGCTCATGCCTCCATGCTCGGGCCCCGGGACGAAGGTCCGGCAGAGGCTTGGGTCCCGGGTCCTGCGGGGCCTCGGCCGGCCCGGGTCCCCGGGCCCAGGCCCGCCGCGCCGCTGCGCCCCGCCTGCCGGGCCCGCTCAGTCGCGGCGGGCGGCCCGCCAGTCCTGGAACCGGTCCCACGGGCGGCGCACGAGCCCGGTCACCGCGTCGCGGCGCTCCCGCCACTCCACGACACCCTCCGTGGGCCACCACACGGCGCGGAGCCGGTCGCGCCTGCGACGCACTCCAGACACGGCCTTGACCACCGTGGCGCTCTCGTGGCGGATGTCGGTGAGGGCGGTCGAGCCCGGGCGGGCGTAGCGCGCTCGCTCCACCCCGTCGACCACCCGGCGCAGGGCGGTCGACTGCTCACCCTCGAGGTAGGCCTCGCGCTGGTAGAACGCCCCCACCTGCCGCGGGGTGCTGCCCCGCGGTGGGATGACGCCGAGGTCGCCGATGCGCTCGACCATCGAGCGCCACTCCACCTCGACCCGTGCGGCTTCGTCCGCGGCGTGCCGCAGCTGCCGCCGTCGTCGCGCGCGCGCCGCGAGCGGCACGGCGAGGGACCCGAGCACCCCTGCCAGGACGCCCAGCAGCACCCACAGCGCGATCGTCATGCCGCGGCCGCCGAACCAGTCGGCGATGCCGTTGCTGGCGGAGGTGGTGCGGGTCGGGTCGCTCGCGCCCGGGTCGTTGCGCCCGTCGGGCCGGGTGCTCGTCGGGGTGGGGGTGCTCGTGGCCGTGCTGGCCCCGGTCGGCACCGTGGTGTCCGGCGTCGTGGACTGCAGCGAATAGGGCGGTGCGACGGTGCTCTGCGTGCCGGACGGGGTCGGCTCGAAGCGCAGCCAGCCGATGCCCTCGAAGAACAGCTCGGGCCACGCGTGGGCCTCGGCGCCGGTGACGACGTAGCTGCCGCGGCTCGCGGTGCCCGGCAGGTAGCCGATGGCCATCCGGGCCGGGATGCCGGCCTCGCGGGCCATCATCACCATGGCGGTCGCGAACTGGACGCAGTAGCCGACCTTGGCCCGCAGGAACAGCGTGATGGCATCGGGGCGCTCGAGCTGGCCGAACTGGTTGCGCACGGTGTCCGGGACCTGCAGGGAGTAGCGGAAGCCGCCGTCGGTGCGCAGGTACTTCTGGATCGCCTGCGCCGCCTCGATCCGCGTCGCACCCTTGGGCACGACCTCGCGGACGGCCCTCTCGATCGCGGGCTTGGCCGCCAGGTCGACCCGCAGGTCCGGAGGGATGAGCCCACCGTCGAGCTGCTGCACGGGCTGCGCGAGGGACTCCGGCGTGGGGTTGAGGGCGAGGTAGGTGAAGCTGTACGACCGGGCGGCGCGCTCCACCGACACCACCGAGGTGTTGGCGTCGACGCCCCACGGCACGCGGCCGAGGTCGCCGGAGACGACCGGCGTCGGGGCCGCGACCTGCGGTGCCTCGATGCGCGAGTCGTCGACCGTCACGCGGTAGGTCTCGCGCGGGACGCTGGGGTCCAGGTCCTGCGGGAGTTCGACCTGCGAACGCCGGGCGTACTGCACGTCCGGGGCGTCGGGCCGCCACGTGTCGTCCTGGTAGGTCTCCAGGACCCCGATGCGCAGCGGGCTGAGCAGCCGCGCGTTCGTCGTGTACGTGAACACCGGTGCCTTGGACGGGTTCTCCAGGCTGCGGGTGAGGTCGATCGTCGAGCGCAGCCCGACCTGGCCGTCGCTGAACCCGGTCGCCTGCTGCGAGCGGCCGAGCCCGTCGATGAGGTACCTGGTCGGGAGGTGGGGGATGGCCACCGGCAGCAGCACTGCGACGGCCAACCCCGCCACGGCCAGCGAGCGGCCGGCGGCGGCGTACCCGAACGACCCGTCGCGGTCGTCGTCGTGCCGGCGGCCGGACGCGCTCAGCGGCACCGTGGTGCTCCACCGCCGCAGCGAGGCGATGCCCTGGCGGCCCAGCAGCAGGAGCCAGACACCGCCGGCGGCGACGAAGTACATGGGGTTGAGGGCGTCGCCGGAGTTCGAGGCCGAGATGAGGAAGGTGGTCAGCAGGGGCAGCCCGGCGAGGGCGGGGGAGCGACGCATCACCGCGAGGTGGTCGACCAGGATGGCGGCGGCCCCGATCGCCAGCCCGATGCCCAGGCTGACGCCGCGGTTGGTCGGCGCCGGCGCCGCGTAGTTCTGGATGGTCTCGCGGGCGTCGACCAGCAGCCGGTTGAACGCGAGCACCATGTCGGGCGTGGGCAGGCCGTGCCACAGGTGGCCGCGCCCGTAGACCCACCCGGCGGCCACGACCACGCCGACGAGCTGGGTGAGGACGACGGCGACCCACGAGCTCGTGAGGTTGCGCGCCACGATCCCGGCCACGACGACCACGGCGACCATCGCCAGGGTGGGGCGGATCCAGGTGCTCGGCGTGAACAGGGTTGTCAGCGGCCAGGCCACGACGGCCGAGGCGAGCCCGGCGAGGACGGAGTCGGCGACGCGCCCGCGGTTCACGCGACCACCCTCGAGCCGGTGCCGGACAGTGCCGTCCAGACGGTGGCCAGGTCGTCGCCGGAGCCCACGACCGCGACGCCCCAGCCGGCACCCTGCAGGATCGGCACGCACGGCAGCTCACCCGATCCGTGCGCGTGCCGGCGACGGGTCGCCCCGAACCCGTCGGGGTCCAGCACGATGGCCAGGGCGGTCCCGCCCGGCTGGCGCAGCGACGCGACCCGGCGGGCGAGCTCCTCGTCCAGGTCGGTCACGACGGCCAGCACGAGGCCGCCGGACGCCGTCACGGGGTGCGCGGCCTGCAGCACGTCGGCGAACAGGTCGTCGCGCCCGGGCTGGGCGACGGCGAGGACGTCGAGCAGCGGGTCGACCTCCATGGCGCTCGCGGCCCGCCCGTCCTCGGCCGTCTCGTCGCAGACGAGGTGCACGGCATACGCCTGGGCGAGCAGGTGGACGGCCACCGAGGCGCACGCGGTCACGGCCCACTCGAAGGAGCTCGAGGTGCCGCTGCCGTGGTGGCCGCGGGCCCGCGAGTCGAGCACGACGACCGCCCGGCGGCGGGCCGGCCGGTCCTCCTGGCGCACCATGAGGTCGCCGGTCTTGGCGGTCGCCGGCCAGTGGATGCGGCGCAGGTCGTCGCCGTCGCGGTAGGCGCGGATCGACACGTCGTCCTCGCCGTGCAGGGCCACCATGTGCGGGATCGCGCCCTCCGCGCCGACGCCGCTCCCCGCCGGACGTCCGCCGCCGAGCGGCAGGATCCGCGGCAGCACGAGGACGTCGCTCGACCCGGAGATCGCCGCGACCCGGGTGCTCAGCCCGAACGGGTCGCGCAGCCGCACGCCGAGCGGGCCGAGCCGGTGCCGGCCGCGGACGTGCGAGCGCACCGTGTAGTGGACCTCCTGGCGGTCCCCGCGCCGCATCCGCGGGACGACGAAACGCGGGCGGTCGCCCAGGGCGTAGTCGAGCTGCTCCTCGGCCATGAGCAGCGGGCTGGTCGCGGCGCCGGCGTTCTCGATGGCGAGGGTCACCAGCGCCTTCTCGTCGACCTGCACCCGGCCCGGCACGGCGGTGCGCTCGAGCGAGAACCGCAGGTCGTGCCGGCGCATCAGCATGCCGCTGAGCAGGGGGAGGGCGACGAGCAGGACGCCGATTCGGGTGAGGTCGGTGAAGCCGAGCCCGACGCCGCAGAGCACCAGCGTGACGCCCGCCGCGACGAACGCCCGCCCTCGCGTGGTGAGGAGGTCGCGAAGCCTGCGCACGGGCTACCTCAGCGGCCGGCCGCAGGGACGGGGACGCGCCGCATGAGGTCCTGCAGCACCTCGCCGGTGCTGCGGCGGGCGAGCTGGGTCTCCCCGGTGGGGATGAGGCGGTGGGCCAGGACCGGCAGCACGACGGCCTGGACGTCGTCCGGCAGCACGTGGTCGCGGCCCTCGAGCGCGGCGTGCGCGCGGGCGGCGCGGAGCATGTGCAGGGTCGCCCGGGGCGAGGCACCCAGGCGCAGCGCGGTGCTCGACCGGGTGGCCGCGGACAGGTCGACGACGTACTGCTTGATCGCGTCGCTGGTGAAGACCGAGCGGACCGCCTTGACCATCGCCGACACCGTGGCGGCGTCGGTGACCGGGGTCAGGGTCTCCAGCGGCGAGACCTGGCCGTGGGTGTCGAGCATCGCCACCTCGGCACGGGCGGAGGGGTAGCCGAGGGAGATGCGGGCCATGAAGCGGTCGCGCTGGGCCTCCGGGAGGGGGTAGGTGCCCTCCATCTCGATCGGGTTCTGGGTGGCCATGACGATGAACGGCCGCGGCAGGTCGTAGGTCTGGCCGTCGACGGTGACCTGGCCCTCTTCCATCGACTCCAGCAGCGCCGACTGGGTCTTGGGCGAGGCCCGGTTGATCTCGTCGCCGACCACGACGTTGGCGAAGATCGCGCCGGGCCGGAACTCGAAGTCGCGCACGTCCTGGTTGAAGACGCTCACGCCGGTGATGTCGCTGGGGAGCAGGTCGGGCGTGAACTGCACCCGGCGCACCGAGCAGTCGATCGACCGGGCGAGGGTCTTGGCGAGCATCGTCTTGCCGACGCCGGGGACGTCCTCGAGCAGCAGGTGCCCCTCGGCCAGCAGCACCGTGATCGCGGTGTGGACCACGTCGGGCTTGCCCTCGATGACCGAGTTCATGGCGCGGGCCAGGCGCGAGGCCACCTCGCTGACCTGGTTGAGGGAGGCGGGGGAGCCTGCCGGCAGGGAGAGGATCTCCGTCCTCGGGGCGGTGCTGCTGCCTCGGTCCACGCTGGTCTGCTCCTCGCCGCTCGCTGGCACCGGCGTCCCCCTTCGTTCGTCCCGGCGGTCGCCACGGTGCGCCTGCCGGGTGGTTGCTCGATCTTCCCCCACAACCCTCCACTTGGAACAGGAGGTATGCCGTCCTGTGACCTCCCCGGGGCGGTGCGACGGCCGGCGGGCGGGCCTCGCCACCCGGCGGCCGGGCCTGCTGGCTGCCTGTGGCGACCGCGTCCCACTTTTCTCCCCACTTCACTCCACCGAGGCTGACCTGCGGAAATGGCCGAACGGATGAGGTCTGGGCGCGGGTTTTGCTGACGTGGGGGAGAGTGGTGGAGTAAAGTGGGGGACGTGAGAGGGCCGTGGGGCCCTCCTCGGGTCGAGATGGGGTGGTGGCGCCGTGTTCCTCGGTACCCACACGCCTCGCCTCGACGACAAGGGCCGGCTCTTCCTGCCCGCCAAGTTCCGCGACCGGATGGCCGACGGGCTGGTGGTGACCCGGGGGCAGGAGCGCTGCCTCTACGTCTTCCCGATGGAGGAGTTCCTGCGGGTCACGCAGCAGATGCAGGCCGCCCCGACGACGAGCAAGGCGGTCCGCGACTTCACCCGTGTCTTCCTGTCCGGTGCGAGCGACGAGGTGCCGGACAAGCAGGGGCGGGTGACCATCCCGGCCAACCTGCGTGCGTATGCCGGGCTCACCCGCGAGTGCACCGTCATCGGAGCCGGTAGCCGCGTGGAGGTCTGGGACACCGACGCCTGGAACGCCTACCTGCAGAGCACCGAGCAGGGCTTCGCCGACCAGTCCGAGGAGGTGATCCCCGGGCTGCTCTGACCGACCGGGCCACGCGCCCTGGAGCCAGGTCTCCAGCCGCTCCGCCTCCCGGGACGACTTCCCCCGTCCCGGGCTGCACCCCCTGGAGCGGATGGGGACCTGACCTCAGGGACCTGCCACCGGCACCACGCAGCACGGCACCACGCAGCACGGCACCACCCGAAGCACCACCGGCCCGGCACCAGCGCCGGGCACCCAGCACCACCCGCACCACCCGCACGGCACCACCACGAAGCACCACCAGCAGGAGTTGGCATGAACGCACGAGGAGCGGCCGCGGACCGGCACGTTCCCGTGCTCCGCGACCGCATCGTCGAGCTGCTCGCCCCCGCGCTCCAGGAGCCGGGCGCCGTCTACGTCGACGGCACGCTCGGCATGGGCGGGCACGCCGAGGCGATCCTGCAGCGCTGCCCGCAGGCCCACGTCGTCGGCATCGACCGCGACACCGAGGCCCTCGAGCTGGCGGCGGAGCGGCTCGCGCCCTACGCGGACCGCACCAGCTTCGTGCACGCCGTCTACGACGACGTCGACACCGCGCTGCGCGACCTCGGAATCCGGGAGGCCCGGGCGATGCTCTTCGACCTCGGCGTCTCCTCGCTGCAGCTCGACGAGGCCGACCGCGGCTTCGCCTACGCGCAGGACGCGCCCCTGGACATGCGGATGGACCAGACCACGGGGATCACCGCGGCGGACGTGCTCAACACCTACGACGCCGCGGACCTCGAGCGGGTCCTGCGCGAGTACGGCGAGGAGCGGTTCGCGCGCAAGATCGCCGCCGCCGTGGTGCGCGAGCGCGAGGTGGCACCCTTCGACCGCTCGGCCCGGCTCGTCGAGCTGCTCAAGAAGGTCGTGCCGGCCGCGTCGCAGAAGAGTGGTGGCCACCCCGGCAAGCGGACCTTCCAGGCGCTGCGCATCGAGGTCAACGCCGAGCTGTCCGTCTGGGCCCGGGCGCTGCCGCGGGCGATCGACGCGCTCGCGGTCGGCGGCCGTGTCGCCGTCCTGTCCTACCACTCGCTCGAGGACCGCATCACCAAGCGCGTCCTCGCCGAGGGCGCGCGCAGCAGCGCCCCGGCCGGCCTGCCGGTCGAGCTCCCCGAGCACGCGGCATACCTGCGGCTGCTCACCCGTGGCGCCGAGGAGGCGTCCCCCGAGGAGCAGGCCGCCAACCCCCGATCCGCCTCGGTCCGCCTCCGCGCGGCCGAGCGCACCCGACCCACCCCGGCACCGACGAAGGGAACCCACCGATGAGCCAGCAGACTGCGACGGCGAGGGTCGCATCTCGGGCACCTGCGCGGCGGGCGGTGACCCCGCAGCCGCTGCGCCTGGTCCCGGCCGCGGTGGGCCACCCCGGCAACGGTCTCTTCGCGGCCCTGTGCATGCTGCTGCTCGTGGGCGGCCTCGTCGCGCTGCTCATGCTCAACACCGCCATGGCCGAGGGCTCGTTCACGCTGCACCGCCTCCAGCAGACCTCCGGCGAGCTCACCGACACCCAGCAGGCCCTGACCCAGGCGATCGACGCCCAGCGCAGCCCGGCCAACCTCGCGACCCGCGCCGGCAAGCTCGGGATGGTGCCCTCGGACTCGGCGGCCTTCCTGCGGCTGTCCGACGGCAAGGTGCTCGGCGTGGCGAAGGCCGCGGCCAAGGACGGCGGATTTACCGTGGTGACCGCACCGCAGACCGCGACGACCACGCCCGGCTCGTCCAAGGCCGCGGCGCAGAAGACGCCCAGGACGACGGTGAGTGCCAAGGGGGACGTGACCACGACGAAGACGGTGGTGACCAAGGCCGACGGCTCGGTCGTCACGACCGTCACCAGCGTCAACGCCAGGACGCGGACGACGACGAGCTCCACGACCACCACGCCGGCGAGGACGAAGCCGGTCACGCCGGCGGCCACCCCCTCCCACTGAACCTGAACCACCGAACCGCCCACCCGAGGACACGAGGTAGCCAGTGACGCAGTCCCGAGGCACACGCCCCGGTACCCCGCGCCAGCGACCCGTGACGTCGCCGGGGGCACGCCCGGAGCCGCAGCACCCGAAGGCGTCGGCCGCCCGTCCCCGCCGGCCGCAGGCCCGCGCCCAGCAGCCGGCACGCCCGCCGCGTCCGGGGCGCCCCGGTCCGGGACGGGGGAGCGGCGGTCCTCCGCCGCGGCGTCCCGGCGCCAAGCCGGTCCGGCTCGGCGGTGGCAACCCGCGCCGCCGCATGCGCACGATGACGGTGGCCGTGCTGTTCGTCTTCAGCATCTTCGGGGCACAGCTGCTGCGGCTGCAGGGCTTCGACGCAGCCGGCGTCTCCCAGACCGCGGAGTCCAAGCGGATGGGCACGATCGTCTACCCGGCGATGCGCGGCTCGATCCTCGACCGCAACGGCACCGTCCTGGCGTCCAGCATCGAGCGGCGCACCGTGACGGTCGACCAGACGGCGGTGCCGCAGTACACGAAGACGGTCGGTGGCGTGCGCACCAAGGTCGGCGTCGCGGGCGCGGCGCAGGACCTCTCGCCGTTGCTGGGCATCGCGGTCCCCGAGCTGACGAAGATGCTCACCGGTGACGCGCGGTACCGCGTCCTGCAGAAGAACGTCACGCCCCTGAACTGGCGCAAGATCTCCGAGCTCGGCGTCAACGGCGTCTACTCCGAGCCGACCAGCGAGCGGAACTACCCGACCTCGACGGCAGCGGCCTCGCTCGTCGGCTTCGTGCGCGCCGACGGCACCGCAGGTGGTGGCCTCGAGGTGCTCATGGACAAGGAGCTCAAGGGCAAGGCCGGCAAGACGATCTTCGAGCAGAGCCAGGACGGCCGCCCGATCCCGAACGCCCGCCAGGAGACGATCCCTGCCGTGCCGGGCAAGGACGTGCGGCTCACCATCGACTCGGACCTGCAGTGGTACGCGCAGAACACGGTGGCGCAGAAGGTCCTGGAGACCAAGGCGCTGTCGGGCACGGTCGTCGTCGAGAACGTCAAGACCGGTGAGCTGCTCGCCGTCGCGTCGTACCCCACGTTCGACCCGAACCAGCCAGGCCAGTCCAGCGACAACTGGACCAACAAGGCGTGGAGCGAGGTGTACGAGCCGGGGTCGACCGGCAAGGTCATGGCCGCTGCCGCTGCCCTGCAGGAGGGCGTGGTCACCCCGTCGACCGTCGTCGAGGTCCCGAACCGCCTGCCGCGCGCCGGCACCTCGTTCAAGGACAGCCACGACCACCCGACGGAGTACCTCACCTTCGCCGGGGTGTTGGCGCAGTCGAGCAACATCGGCACCATCCTCGCGACCGAGCGGGTCGGGGCGGCCAAGACGTACAGCTACTTCCGCAAGTTCGGCCTCGGCGCGACGTCGGGCATGGACTTCCCCGGCGAGGGCCCCGGCCTGTTGACGAACTACAAGGACTGGAGCGGCTCGCAGCGCTACACCGTCCTGTTCGGCCAGGGCCTGGCCGTCAACGCCCTCCAGGCCGCCGGCGTCTTCCAGACGATCGCCAACGACGGCGTGCGGATCCCGCCACGCATCGTCGCCGGTGTGGGCGACGGGCACGGCGGTTTCACCCCGGCGGCCAGGCCCGACCCCGTGACCGTGGTCTCGCCCAAGGTCGCCAAGCAGGTCCGCGACATGCTCGAGGGCGTCGTCGGCAAGGAGGGCACGGCGCCCGAGGCCAAGATCGACGGCTACCGCGTCGCCGGCAAGACCGGCACCGCCGACCGCTACGACCCGCGCACCGGCGGCTACTCCGGCAAGACCGCGAGCTTCATCGGGTTCGCCCCCGCGGACGACCCGCAGATCGTCGTGGCGGTCACGCTCCAGCGCCCCATCAAGGGCTACTTCGGTGGCGCCGTGGCCGGCCCGGTCTTCCACGACGTCATGACGTACGCGCTGCAGGAGCTCAGGATCCCGCCCACCGGAACGAAGTCGCCGGTCGCGGTCATCCGACCCAAGGACACGCCGTCGCCGAGCGACCCCACCGTCATCCGCGACCACGGCTCCTCGGGCTCCGGCCCCTGACGGTAGGCTCGCTCTCCGTGTCTTTCCCCCGCCCGGCGTCCCCGCACGCGACCCCGCTGTCGACGCTGGCGACCCTCGTCGGCGGCACCCTCGTGGGCGCCGACGCCCCCGTCACGGGGGTGACCCTCGACTCGCGTGACGTGTGCGCGGGCGACCTCTACGCCGCCCTCCCGGGGGCCACCGCCCACGGTGCGTCGTATGCCGCGGGCGCGGCCGGGCTGGGCGCCGTCGCCGTCCTCACGGACCGGGCGGGCGCCCAGGTCCTCGACGACACGGACGTCACGCTGCCCCGGGTCGTCGTGGAGCAGCCGCGCTCGGTCGTCGGAGCCGCGGCCTCCCGGGTCTTCGGGACCACCGACCTGGCGCTGACGATGTACGGCATCACCGGGACCAACGGCAAGACGACCACGGCATACCTGCTCAGCTCGGCGCTGCGCGCCCTCGGCAGGCGCACCGGGCTCATCGGCACCGTCGAGACGCGGATCGGCGACGAGCGCATCCGGTCGGTGCGCACCACCCCCGAGGCCCCGGTCCTGCACGCCCTCCTCGCGGTCATGGCAGAGCGGGAGCTCGACGACTGCGTCATGGAGGTCTCGAGCCACGCGCTGGTCCAGCACCGCGTCGACGGCGTCGTCTACGACCTCGCCCTCTTCACGAACCTGTCGCAGGACCACCTCGACTTCCACCCGACGATGCGCGACTACTTCCTCGCGAAGGCCTCGCTCTTCACGCCCGAGCGGTCCCGCCGCGGCCTGGTCTGCGTCGACGACGAGTGGGGCCGGGAGCTGGCAGGCACCGCCGGCGTGCCGGTGACGACCCTGACCTCGCTGCCCGACGTCGAGGCCGACTGGCGGCTCACCGTCCAGCCCGGCGACGCCGCGCGGTTCGAGCTCGGCGACGGCAGCACCACCCTGCGGCTGCGCTCGGCGCTGCCCGGCGACTTCAACCGCGTCAACACCGCGATGGCCGCCCTGTCCCTGGTCCTCGGTGGCACGTCCGTGCCGCAGGTGGAGGCGGCCATGGCGCAGGACCCGCACGTGCCGGGCCGCATGGAGCCGGTCACGCCGTCGGTCACGGGTGCAGCGGGCGCCGGGACGACGGGTGCGGGCGCATCGGGGACGCGGGGCACCGAGGTCGAGCTGCCGCTCGTGGTGGTCGACTACGCGCACACCCCCGACGCCGTCGCGGCCGCGCTGTCGGCCCTGCGCGCGTCGACCCGGGGCGCGCTGGTGGTCGTCCTCGGGGCGGGTGGGGACCGCGACCGGGGCAAGCGCGAGGCGATGGGCCGGGCCGCGGCCGAGGGCGCGGACATCGTCCTGGTCACCGACGACAACCCGCGCTCGGAGGACCCGGCCGACATCCGCCGCGCCGTCCTCGAGGGCGCGCGGGCGGCGGGGACCACGGCCGAGCTGCACGACGTGGCCGGCCGGGCCGAGGCCATCCGGCGAGCAGTGCGCGCGGGCCGCGACGCGGGGCCGGGGAGCGTGGTGGCAGTGGTCGGCAAGGGACACGAGACGGGACAGGAGGTCGCTGGGACGGTGCATCCCTTCGACGACAGGGACGTGGCGCGTGCCGCCCTCGACGAGCTGACCGCTGCGGGGGAGCCCTCGTGATCCCCATGACGCTGGCCGAGGTGGCCGAGGTCACCGGTGGCCGGCTCCACGGCATCGACGACGTCGCGGCGGCCGCCCTCGTGGTCGACGGGCCCGTCGTCACCGACTCGCGGGAGGCCGGCCCGGGAGGGCTCTACGTCGCCCGGGTCGGGGAGCAGGCCGACGGGCACGCCTTCGTGGGCCCCGCCAAGGAGCAGGGTGCCGTCGCCGCCATGACCACCCGCCCCGTCGAGGACCTCCCCTGCGTCGTCGTGGACGACATCCAGGACGGGCTCGCGACGCTGGCACGGGGGGTCGTCGACCGGCACCCGCACCTGACCGTCATCGGCATCACCGGGTCCTCCGGCAAGACCTCGACCAAGGACCTGCTGGCCCACGTCCTGTCGCAGGCCGCGCCGACCGTCGCGCCCGTGGGCTCGCTCAACTCCGAGGTCGGGGTGCCCCTCACCGTCTTCCGCGTCACCCCCGACACGCGCTACCTCGTCGCCGAGATGGGCGCGCGCGGCACCGGCCACATCCGCTACCTCACGACCATCGCGCCGCCGCGCATCGGCCTCGAGCTCAACGTCGGGTCCGCCCACGTGGGCGAGTTCGGCTCCCGCGAGGCGATCGCGATCGCCAAGGCCGAGCTGGTCGAGGCCCTGCCCGCCGACGGCGTCGCCGTCCTCAACGGCGACGACACGGCGGTGCGCGGCATGGCGGCGAAGACGCAGGCCCGGGTCGTCCTGGTCGGCACCGCCTCCGACGCCGAGGTGCGCGCCCAGGACATCACCCTCGACCCCCAGGGGCGCCCGTCCTTCCGGCTCACGACGCCGCAGGGGTCGGCCGACGTCACCCTGCAGCTGCACGGCGAGCACCACGTCGCCAACGCGCTCTCCGTGGTCGCCGCTGCCCTCGCCTGCGGCCTCGACCTCGACTCGACGGTGAGGGCCCTGGCCACGGCGAAGCCCGCCTCGCGGTGGCGCATGGAGGTCACCGAGCGCCCCGACGGCGTCACCGTCGTCAACGACGCCTACAACGCCAACCCGGAGTCGATGCGCGCCGCGCTCAAGGCCCTCGTGGCGATGAGCCGCGCCGACGACGGCACCCCCCGGCGGACCTGGGCCGTCCTCGGCTCGATGCTCGAGCTCGGCGAGGAGTCGACCACCGAGCACGACGCCATCGGCCGGCTGGCGGTCCGCCTCAACATCAGCCGCCTCGTCGTCGTCGGCGAGACCGCCCGGCCCATGGCCACCGGCGCCCAGCACGAGGGCTCGTGGGGCCAGGAGGCCGTGTGGGTCCCCGACGCCGACGCCGCCTACGATCTGCTTGCCCAGACACTCGCCCCGGGAGACGTCGTGTTGTTCAAGTCCAGCCGCGACGCCGGGCTACGGTGGCTCGGGGACAAGGTGGCCGGCGACGCCGGACCCACGGCTGTGGCCGGCGGCACCGAGGAGGACGCGACGTGAAGGCGGTGCTGGCGGCAGCCGTCATCTCCCTCGTGGGTGCCCTGCTCGGGACCCCCATGTTCATCAAGTTCCTGGTCCGCCAGGGCTACGGGCAGTTCATCCGCGACGACGGCCCGACCTCGCACCACACCAAGCGAGGCACGCCCACGATGGGTGGCGCGGTCATCATCGGCTCGAGCCTCGCGGCATACGCCCTCGCGCACCTCGTCACCGCGACGCCGCTCACCTGGAGCGGCGTCCTGGTGCTGTTCCTCATGGCCGGGCTGGGGCTGGTCGGGTTCCTCGACGACTACATCAAGATCTCCAAGCAGCGCAGCCTCGGCCTGCGCTCGGGGGAGAAGCTCGCGGGCCAGACGCTGGTCGCCGTCGTCTTCGCCGTGCTGGCGCTGCAGTTCCCCAACAGCCACTGGCGGACCCCGGCGTCGACCCAGATCTCGTTCGTGCGGGACACGCCCTTCAACCTGGCCTTCGCCGGGCCGCTCATCGGGCTGATCCTGTTCGTCATCTGGGCCAACCTCATGATCGCCGGCACGTCCAACGGCGTGAACCTCACCGACGGCCTCGACGGCCTCGCGACCGGTGCCTCGGTGATGGTGTTCGCCGCCTACGTCCTCATCGGCATCTGGCAGGGCAACCAGAACTGCCAGATCACCCCTGGCCTGAAGTGCTACGAGGTGCGCGACTCCCGCGACCTCGCAGTCGTGGCCGCCGCCTGCATGGGGGCCTGTTTCGGCTTCCTGTGGTGGAACGCCTCGCCGGCCAAGATCTTCATGGGTGACACCGGCTCGCTCGCCCTCGGCGGTGCGCTGGCCGGCCTCGCGATCACCACCCGCACCGAGCTGCTCATCATCATCCTCGGCGGCCTGTTCGTCGCGATCACGCTGTCGGTGATCATCCAGGTCGGCTCGTTCAAGCTCACCGGCAAACGGGTGTTCCGGATGGCGCCGCTGCAGCACCACTTCGAGCTGCTTGGGTGGAACGAGGTCACGATCGTCATCCGGTTCTGGATCGTCGCGGGGCTGTTCGTGGCGCTCGGCCTCGGGCTGTTCTACGCCGAGTGGGTCGTGGGGGCCCAGTGAGCGGCGCACCGGTCGGGGGCCGCCTCGACGGACTCACCAACGCGTCGGCCGACTGGAGCGGGCTTCGCGTCCTCGTCGCCGGGCTCGGCGTGAGCGGCTTCGCCGCCGCCGACGCCCTGCACGAGCGCGGCGCCGTCGTCGTCGGTGTCGACGGCGGGGACCCCGCCGTCAACACCGCGCTGGGGGAGCGGGCGCGGATCCTGGACATCCTCGGCGTCGACGTGGGCCTCGGCCCCGAGCACGTGTCCGGTATGCCGCAGGGCTGGGACGCCGACCTCGTCGTCACCTCCCCGGGGTGGCGGCCGGACCAGCCGCTGCTCGCCGACGCGGCCGCGCGTGGCGTGCCCGTCTGGGGCGAGGTCGAGCTCGCGTGGCGCATGCGCCAGGCCGTCGGCCCGGCCCCGTGGCTCACCGTGACGGGCACCAACGGCAAGACGACCACCGTCGAGATGCTGGCCTCGATGCTGCGTGCCGCCGGCCTGCGGGCCACCGCGGCCGGCAACGTCGGCACCCCGATCCTCGAGGCGGTCCTGCACCCCGAGCCGTACGACGTGATCGCCGTCGAGCTGTCGAGCTTCCAGCTGCACTGGTCGGACTCGCTGGCGCCGCACGCCTCTGCCTGCCTCAACCTCGCGCCCGACCACCTCGACTGGCACGGCTCGATGGAGGCCTACCGGCTCGCCAAGGGCAAGGTCTACGCCAACACCAAGGTCGCCTGCGTCTACAACGTGCAGGACCCCGTGACCGAGCAGCTCGTCATGGACGCCGAGGTGCAGGAGGGCTGCCGGGCGATCGGCTTCACCCTCGGCACCCCGGGCCTGTCGATGGTGGGCCTGGTCGACGACGTCCTCGCCGACCGCGCCTTCGTCGAGGAGCGCCGCACGTCCGCGGCCGAGCTCGCGACGCTGGCCGACGTGCAGGGGTCCTCGGCCGTCCTGGCCCCGCACAACGTCGCGAACGCCCTCGCCGCCGCCGCGCTCGCCCGCGCGTACGGCGTGCCACCGGTCGCGGTGCGCGACGGCCTGCGCGCCTTCACCCCCGAGCCGCACCGCATCGCCCAGGTGGGGGAGGTCGACGGGGTCCGCTTCGTCGACGACTCCAAGGCCACCAACCCGCACGCCGCGGCCGCGTCCCTGCACTCGTTCGAGAAGGTCGTCTGGGTGGCCGGTGGCCTGCTCAAGGGCGCCGACGTCGACGACCTGGTCAAGGACGCCGCGAGCCGGCTGCGGGGCGTCGTGCTCATCGGCGCCGACCGCGAGCAGATCGCGCAGGCGCTCGCCCGACACGCGCCGGATGTCCCCGTCGTGGACGTCCCGAGCACGGACACTGGGGTCATGGACGTCGTCGTGACGCGCGCGGCCGAGCTCGCCGAGCCGGGCGACGTCGTGCTCCTGGCGCCGGCGGCGGCGTCGATGGACATGTTCCCCAACTACGGCGCGCGGGGCGATGCCTTCGCAGCGGCGGTCGCCCGTCGTGCCGGCACCGCAGGAGAGTAGGCCGTGAGCAGTGCCACCGCCGCGCCCCCGGGGGCGCGGAAGGCGTCGCGCGCCGACGACCAGCGCCTCAGTGGCTGGCTGGGCCGGCTCGACTCGCCCGTCACCAGCTACTACGTCCTGCTGTCCGTCTCGGTGGTGCTCGTCGTCATCGGGCTGATCATGGTGCTGTCGGCGTCGTCGGTGAAGTCGCTCGTCGAGTCGCACAACGGCACGCCGTACCTCTACTTCCGCAAGCAGCTGCTCTTCGCGGCCCTCGGCGGGATCGCGATGCTCGTCGCCAGCCGGATCCCGGTCCGCGGCTGGAAGGCCATGTCCCTGCCGATCCTGGCCGCCTCGCTGGCGGCCCAGCTGCTCGTCTTCACCCCGCTCGGCGTCACCGTCAACGGCAACCGCAACTGGCTCGGGTTCGGCAGCTTCACGATCCAGCCCTCGGAGTTCGCCAAGATCGGCCTCGTCCTCGTGGGCGCGGCCCTGCTCTCGGCGCGACGCCGCTCCCTGGACCGCATCAAGAACGTCATCGTCCCCTACCTCGTGCCCTGCGCCCTGCTGACGCTGGGCCTGGTGCTCGGTGGCGGTGACCTCGGCACCGCCATCGTCATGGGCGGCATCATCGGCGCGGTGCTGTTCACCGCGGGCGTGCCCCGCAAGCTGTTCGCGTGGGGCGTGGCCGGCATGGCCGCCGGGGCCGTGACCCTCATCGTGACCAGCCCCAACCGGCTGGGCCGCTTCGACGTCTGGCTCGGCAAGGACACCGACCCGTACGGCGCGGCCCGCCAGCCCCTGCACGGGCGGTACGCCCTCGCCGACGGCGGCTGGTGGGGCGTCGGGCTCGGCGCCAGCCGGGAGAAGTGGCAGTGGCTGCCGGAGGCGCACAACGACTTCATCTTCGCCATCCTCGGCGAGGAGCTCGGCCTGCCGGGCACGCTCGTCCTGCTCGGCCTGTTCTGCGTCTTCGCGCTGATCTGCTACCGCATCGTCCTGCGCACCGACGACCTGTTCGTCAAGATCGCGACGGGCGGCTTCATGGCGTGGATCGTGGTGCAGGCGTTCGTCAACATCGGCGCGGTGATCGGCCTGCTGCCGGTCATCGGCCTGCCGCTCCCGCTCGTCTCCTACGGCGGGTCCTCACTCATGACGACGATGGTGGCGCTCGGCATCCTCCTGTCGTTCGCCCGAGCCGAACCGGGGTGCTCCGAAGCCTTGTCCGCGAAGCCGTCCGTGGTGCGCCGCACCATCGCCGTCCTACCCGGGCGGAGGGGGAGGGACTGATGGCCACCGCGACCCCGACGTCCGTCCTGCTGGCCGGCGGCGGGACGGCCGGGCACGTCTCCCCGCTGCTGGCCCTGGCCGACTGCCTGCGCCGGCGCCACCCCGAGCTGACCGTCACCGCGCTCGGCACCGAGACGGGGCTGGAGTCCCGCCTCGTCCCCGACCGCGGCTACCGGCTCCTGACCGTCCCCAAGGTGCCGCTGCCGCGCAAGCCCTCCGGCGACCTGCTGCGGCTGCCCACGAACCTGCGGGGCGCCGTCCGCGCGGCGGAGCGCGCCATCGAGGAGACCGGCGCCCAGGTCGTCGTCGGCTTCGGCGGCTACGTCTCCACCCCGGCATACCTCGCCGCCCGGCGGTGCCACGTGCCCGTCGTCGTGCACGAGCAGAACGCGCGCCCCGGCCTGGCCAACCGCGTCGGGGCGCGGATGACGACCCACGTCGCCACGACCTTCGCGAGCACACGGCTGGCCCACGCCACCGCGATCGGCATGCCGCTGCGGCCCGAGATCGCCCACCTCGACCGGTCCGCGTCCCGCGCCGAGGGGCTCGCGCACTTCGGCCTCGACGACCACTGGCCGACCCTCCTGGTCACCGGCGGGTCGCTCGGCGCCCAGCGCCTCAACGCCACGTTCGAGGCCCGTGCCGCGCAGCTGCGCGCCTCCGGGGTGCAGGTCCTGCACCTCACCGGCGCCGGCAAGGAGTTCACGCCGGCCCTGGAGGGCGAGGGACCGCCGTACGTCGTGGCCCCCTACACCGACCGCATGGACCTCGCGTATGCCGCGGCCGACCTCGTCGTCGCGCGCGCCGGTGCCAACACGGTGTGCGAGCTGACCGCCGTGGGGCTGCCCGCCGTCTACGTCCCGCTGCCGATCGGCAACGGCGAGCAGCGCTTCAACGCCTCCGACGTCGTTGCCGCCGGTGGTGGCCTCCTCGTCGACGACACCCAGGCCACCCCCGAGTGGGTCGACTCAGCCCTGCTGCCGCTGCTGACCGACCGGGCGCGCGTCGACACGATGGCCGCCGCTGCCGCCGGGGTGGGCGAGCGCGGCGCCGACGAGCTGCTCGCCGACATGGTCGAGGCCGCGTACGCCGAGTCGCTGGAGGGCCGGCAGTGAACGGCCGCAACGCGCGCTTCGACTTCGCCGAGCCCGTGCCGCCGCTCGAGGAGCTCGGAGCCGTCCACTTCATCGCCATCGGCGGCTCGGGCATGTCCGGGGTGGCGCGGGTGATGCTCGCCCGGGGCACCCGCGTCAGCGGGTCCGACGCCAAGGAGTCGCCGGTGCTGGCCGCGCTGGCGGCCGAGGGTGCCGACGTGCACGTGGGTCACGACCCGGCCCACCTCGAGGGCGTCGACACGGTGGTCATCTCCTCGGCCATCCGCGAGACCAACGTCGAGCTGGCTGCCGCGCGCGAGCGCGGCCTGCGCGTCCTGCACCGTTCGCAGGCGCTGGCCTCGACGATGGCCGGTTCGCGCCGCGTCGCGGTGGCGGGTGCCAACGGCAAGACGACCACGACGTCGATGCTCACGGTCGCGCTTCAGCACTGCGGCATCGACCCGTCGTTCGCGGCCGGGGGAGAGCTGGCCAAGCACGGCACCAACGCGCACTGGGGCACCGGCGACGTCTTCGTCGCCGAGGCCGACGAGAGCGACGGCTCGTTCCTCGTCTACCACCCCGAGGTCGCCGTCGTCACCAACGTGCAGCCGGACCACCTCGACTTCTACGGCACCTTCGACCGCGTCCAGGAGGCGTACGCCGAGTTCGCGACGTCGGTGCTCCCCGGCGGCCTGCTCGTCGCCTGCGAGGACGACGAGGGCTCGCGCAGTCTCGCCGAACAGGCCCGGGCCGCCGGCACCCGCGTCCTGACCTACGGCTGGTCGCCCGAGGCCGACGTCGTCCTGGGGCAGGAGACGTTCCGGGGGCTCATGGCCCGTGCGACCCTCACCGGTCCCGACGGCGAGCCGCGGGTGCTGCGGGTCAACATCCCCGGTCGGCACAACCTGCTCAACGCCGCCGCGGCATACACCGTCGCCGTCGAGGGGCTGGGCCAGGACCCGACCCGCGTGCTGGACGGGCTGTTCGGCTTCACCGGCACGCGCCGGCGGTTCGAGCCCAAGGGGTCGGCGGCCGGCGTGACGGTCGTCGACGACTACGCGCACAACCCCGGCAAGGTGGCCGCGGTCGTCTCGACCGGTCGCGACCTGGTCGCCGGGCAGGGCCGCCTCGTCGTCGTCTTCCAGCCGCACCTGTTCTCCCGGACCCGGGACTTCGCCCGCGAGTTCGCGGCCGCCCTCAAGCCGGCGGACGTCGTCGTCCTCATGGACGTGTACGCCGCGCGCGAGGACCCCGTCCCCGGTGTCTCCTCCCAGCTCGTGGCCGACGCCCTGCTCGAGCTCGAGCCCGGCGCTGACGTCCGGGTGGTCTCCTCGTGGACCGCCGTGCCGCAGGTGGTGGCCGGGCTCGCGGCCGACGGCGACCTCGTCCTCACGGTGGGCGCCGGTGACGTGACCATGATCGGCCCCGAGGTCCTGCGGGTCCTCGCGCAGGGATGAGCGGTCGCGGCACCCCGCGCGGCCTGGCCTCGTCGCGCGACCGGTTCCAGCAGCGCGCCACGTTCGCGCGGCGCCGCCCGCTGCGCCTGTGGGGGTATGCCGCGGGAGCGGTCGCCGTCGTCGCCCTGCTGGTGTGGCTGGTCGCCTGGAGCCCCGTGCTGGCGGTGCGCAGCGTCGAGGTCGTGGGCGTGCCGGAGGCGGAGGTCGCGCCCATCACGGAACTCGCCAGGGTCCCGATGGGGGAGCCGCTGGCGCGGGTCGACACCCGCGGCGTGGCCGCCCGGGTCGCCGAGCGGGCCACCCTGGCCGACGTCTCCATCGAGCGCTCCTGGCCCAGCACCCTGGTCATCCACGCGAGCCCGCGCGTGCCCTTCCTGGTCGTCAAGAACCCTCAAGGTCAACTGAAGGTTGTGGACGAGACCGGGGTCGCGTACGCCGAGGTGACCACCGCGCCCAAGGGGGTGCCGGTCGTGAGCGCCGCCTCCGACGCGGCGCTGTCCCAGGACGCCCTCGCCACCGCGGTCGGCGTCGTCCGGGTGCTGCCCGACTCGCTCCAGCGGCGAGTGTCCGCGGTGACCGTCAGCAGCGCCAACCTCGTGACGATGAGGGTGGGTCGCACGACGGTCGTCTGGGGCGGGGTGGCCGAGCCGGAGCGCAAGCTGGCCATCGTCCAGGCCCTGCTGCGCACGCCGCACGCCGTCATCGACGTGAGCGCACCGAACACGCCCGTCACCCGCTGAGACGCACACGCCGGGGGCTGGAACGGTGGGTGGAGGCTTCTCGCGGCCCGCGGGGGACCTCGGCTCCCGGCAGTGTGCGGCACGGGGCACGTGGGGCCCGTGTGACGGGTGTGACAGACTTCGCCGGACCCGGTCCGCAAAACACCGTCATGCCGGCAATCCGTGCTGCGACACGCGGAGCACCTCGTTGCCTGCCACTGGCCCCACGCATACCGTCGGCCGCACCGGAAGTCGTTGGGACACCAGGCATAACTCTCAACTTCACGTCTAGACACCAGCACCCAGCAGCACCCCCAGGAGAGGCCCACCGCCGTGGCAGCACCGCAGAACTACTTGGCCGTCATCAAGGTCGTCGGCATCGGCGGTGGTGGCGTCAACGCCATCAACCGCATGATCGAGGTCGGCCTCAAGGGCGTGGAGTTCATCGCCATCAACACCGACGCGCAGGCGCTGCTGATGAGTGACGCCGACGTCAAGCTCGACGTGGGCCGCGAGCTCACCCGCGGGCTCGGCGCGGGCGCCGACCCCGAGGTCGGCCGCAAGGCTGCCGAGGACCACGCCGAGGAGATCGAGGAGGTCCTCAAGGGCGCCGACATGGTCTTCGTGACCGCGGGCGAGGGCGGTGGCACCGGCACCGGTGGCGCGCCCGTCGTCGCCAAGATCGCCAAGGGGCTCGGCGCGCTGACGATCGGTGTCGTCACCCGGCCGTTCACCTTCGAGGGCCGCCGGCGCGCCAACCAGGCCGAGTCCGGCATCGGCAACCTGCGCGAGGAGGTCGACACCCTCATCGTCATCCCGAACGACCGGCTGCTGTCGATCAGCGACCGCGCCGTCTCGATGCTCGACGCCTTCCGGTCCGCCGACCAGGTGCTGCTCTCCGGTGTCCAGGGCATCACCGACCTCATCACGACGCCCGGCCTGATCAACCTCGACTTCGCCGACGTCAAGTCGGTCATGCAGGGGGCGGGATCCGCGCTCATGGGCATCGGATCCTCGCGCGGCGACGACCGCGCGGTGCAGGCTGCGGAACTGGCGATCTCCAGCCCGCTGCTCGAGGCGAGCATCGACGGCGCCCACGGCGTCCTGCTGTCGATCCAGGGCGGCAGCGACCTCGGCCTCTTCGAGATCAACGAGGCGGCCCGCCTCGTCCAGGAGGCCGCGCACCCCGAGGCCAACATCATCTTCGGAGCCGTCATCGACGACGCCCTCGGCGACGAGGTCCGCGTGACCGTCATCGCGGCGGGCTTCGACGGGGGCGCGCCGCTCAAGCGCGAGAACGAGCGGGCGATCGGCCAGATCCAGGGGTCCTCGCGTCCGGCCCAGGCCGCGCCCCAGCAGGCCGCACCGCAGGCCCCCGCCCCGGCGGCGCCCGCTCCGCAGGCGGCCCCGCAGCCGGCATACCGCCCGGCACCTGAGCAGTCCGCGCCGGCGCAGCCGCAGCCGGCCCCGGTGCGCAACCACGAGGGTGAGGGCGTCAGCACCTCCCAGCCGCACCAGACCCAGCCCGCCGCGCCGCGCGAGCCGGCCGGCCGGCCGCCGCGCACCGTCACGTTCGACGAGGGCGACGACTTGGACGTGCCCGACTTCCTCAAGTGAGGTCCTGACCACACGCCGACAGGGGGCGCCGGACGACATCGTCCGGCGCCCCCTGTCGTAGGTTGGGGCCCGTGTTCTACTGGCGCGAGGAGAGCAGCCGGGTCCGGTGGGCCGTCACCGACCGGCTGGGCGGCACGAGCGCCGGCGAGTTCGCGTCGCTCAACCTCGGGGGTCACGTCGGGGACGACCCCGCCGCCGTGGAGGAGAACCGGCTCCTCGTCGCGACCTCGATGGGGCTGTCGCGCGAACGCCTGCTGTTCCTGGACCAGTGCCACGGGCGCGAGGTCCTCGTGGCCGACGGCCCGTGGCCGCCCGGCGGCCCGCCCCCGGCGGACGGCGTCGTGACGGCCGAGCCCGGCCTCGGCCTCGCCGTGCTCGTCGCCGACTGCACGCCGGTGCTGCTGGCCGACCCCGACGCGGGGGTCGTGGGCGCAGTGCACGCCGGACGCCCCGGCATGACCGCGGGCATCGTCGGCGTCGCCGTCGAGCGCATGCGCGACCTCGGCGCCCGCGACATCGCCGCGGTCGTCGGCCCCTCGGTCTGCGGGCGCTGCTACGAGGTGCCCGAGGAGATGCGGGCCGAGTCCGCCCGGGTGGCACCGGAGTCGGCAACCGTCTCGTGGACGGGCACTCCGGCCATCGATGTCGCGGCCGGTGTCGTGTCGCAGCTGCGGGCGACCGGGGTCTCGGTGCAGTGGCTGCCCGGCTGCGCCCGCGAGGAGCGAGACCTGTACTCCTACCGCCGGGACGGCCGCACCGGTCGGTTCGCCGGCGTCGTCGCGCTGGACGCCGCGTGAGCGCTGGAGCCCCGCTGGCCGAGGCGGGGGACCGCCGGGCGGAGCTCGCACGCAACCTCGCCGCCGTCCACGCACGGATCGAGGCCGCCTGCGCCGCGGCGGGACGCGACCCCGCGGAGGTCACGCTCATCGCCGTGACGAAGTTCTTCCATGCGGCCGACGTCGACCTGCTCGCCGAGCTCGGGGTCCGGGCGGTGGGGGAGAACCGCGACCAGGAGGCGGCTGCCAAGTTCGCCGAGGTGACCCGGCGGGCCGACCTCCGGGTGCACTTCATCGGCCAGCTGCAGAGCAACAAGGCGCACTCCGTCGTCTCGTACGCCGACGTCGTCCAGTCCCTCGACCGGCCCAAGCTCGTGGGTGCCCTCGACCGGGCAGCGGGCCGGGCGGGCCGACGGCTGGAGGTGCTCGTGCAGGTCGCCCTCGACGAGGCGGAGGGCCGTGGCGGCGTGCCGCCGGCGCAGGCCCCGGCCCTCGCCGACGCGGTCGCTGGGAGCGAGCACCTCGACCTGCGCGGCGTCATGGCCGTCGCCCCCCTCGGCGCCGACCCCGCGCCGGCCTTCGCCCGGCTGCGGCACGTCGCCGACGGCATACGCGCAGCCCACCCCGACGCCTCCTGGATCTCGGCGGGCATGAGCGGGGACCTCGAGCAGGCCGTCGCCCACGGGGCGACACACCTGCGTGTCGGCACCGCAATCCTCGGATCGCGCCAGTCACACCGGTAACTTCAGTCGCGGACGACCGCACACACGAAGAAGACCAAGGGAGCTCTCAATGGCTGGGGCGCTGCGCAAGACGATGGTGTACCTCGGGCTCGCCGAGGACGAGCAGTACGACGGCTACGACTACGACGACTACGACGAGCCGCAGCAGCAGCAGCGCCACGAGGCCCCCGCCCAGGAGCGGTCCGCCGCCGTCACGCCGCTGCCGCAGCGCACGCCGGTGGCCCGGGTCGTCCGCGACGTCGAGGTCGGGAACCTCAACCGCATCACCACGATCCACCCGCGGACGTACAACGAGGCCAAGAACATCGGCGAGAGCTTCCGCGACGGCACCCCCGTCATCATGAACCTGTCCGACATGGACGACGCCGACGCCAAGCGCCTCGTCGACTTCGCCGCCGGACTGGTCTTCGGCCTGCACGGGTCGATCGAGCGCGTCACGTCCAAGGTCTTCCTGCTGTCGCCGGCCCACGTCGAGGTCTCCGCCGAGGAGGGCGTGCCCGCGCCGTCCGCGCGCGGCCTGTTCAACCAGAGCTGACCCCCGCCACCGGCCCCGGACAGCCCCGCATGGCAGGGTGAGCGCATGCTGCTCGGTTCGAACCCCGTCGCCAGCGTGGTGCGCTTCGTGGTCTTCCTCTTCTTCGTCGTGCTCCTCGGGCGGCTCGTGCTGGACTGGGTCCAGGCCTTCGCCCGCGACTGGCGGCCACGCGGCGCGCTGCTCGTGGTGGCGGAGGCGGTGTACACCATCACGGATCCGCCGCTGAAGGCGCTGCGGCGCCTCATCCCGCCGCTCACCCTCGGCGCCGTGCGGCTCGACCTGGCCTTCCTCGTGCTCATGCTCGTGACGAGCGTGCTCATGGGAATCCTGTAGCCGCTTGTCGTCGTCGTCCGCACGGGGAGACGGGTGGGGCCTGCGGGTCCAGTGGGACGACCCCATCCTCTAGGCTGACGGCACTGCCCGACTCTGCGATGCTTGACCTGCACTGCTCATGCCAGCCCAACGAGGTGACTAATGACGCTCAGTCCTGAGGACGTCCTCAACAAGAACTTCACGCCGACCCAGTTCCGGCGCGGTTACGACGAGCGCGAGGTGGACGACTTCCTGGACGAGGTCGTGGCCGAGATGCGCAAGCTCGTCAAGGACAGCGACGACCTGCGCGACCAGCTCAACGAGTGCCGCCAGAGCAAGGGCATGCCGGCCGTGGCCAAGCCCGACCCCGAGGCGCAGGCCAAGCGCGACGCCGAGGCCAAGGCCACCCAGGAGGCCGAGGCCCGCGCCAAGCGTGAGTCCGAGGAGCGCGTCGCCGCCCTCGCGAAGCAGGCCGAGGAGGCCGAGCAGGCCGCCCAGAAGCGGATCGCCGAGGCGCAGGCCAAGGCGGACGAGGCCGAGCGCGTGGCCCAGGAGCGCGCCGCCGAGGCGGAGCAGGCAGCCCAGGAGCGGATCGCCAAGGCACAGCAGGGTGTCGAGGCCCAGGCCGGCGAGGCCGAGGCCCGCGCGCAGGAGGCGGAGCAGCGCCTCGCCGCCGCCCAGCAGGAGGCCGAGCAGGCGCAGAAGCGCGCCGAGGAGGCCGAGGCCCGCGCGCAGGAGGCGCAGGCTCGTGCGGAGCAGGCCGCGGCCGCCGCTGCGGCCCAGCCGGCCCAGCAGGGAGAGGGCAACGGCGCCGCCGCGCTGGCCGGTGCGGCCGTCGGAGGTGGCGCCAGTGCCGCCGCGCTGCTGGAGATGGCGCAGCGCCTGCACGACGAGCACGTCGGCCAGGGCGAGCAGACGCGCGACCGGCTCATCGCCGAGGCGCAGACCCGTCACGACGAGCTCGTGACCGAGGGCCAGTCCCGTCACGACGAGCTCCTCAGCACCGCGCAGTCGCGTCACGACCAGCTCGTCGCCGAGGCCGAGTCCAAGCACGAGCAGCTCATCACCGAGGCTCGCGAGCGCTCGACGGGCATGGTGCACGAGGCGCAGCAGAAGAAGGCCCAGATCCTCGAGGAGCTCGGGCGTGAGCGCACGATGCTCGAGAAGAAGATCGAGGAGCTGCGGGCGTTCGAGCGCAACTACCGGGCCCGCCTGAAGAGCTACATCGAGGACCAGCTCAAGGACCTCGACGACACGGCGGTCGAGCCCGCGGACGCCGCTGCCGAGAGCAACGGCTGACCCCGGTCAGGCTGAGCACGACGGCGCCCCACCGCTTCGGCGGCGGGGCGCCGTCGTCGTGCGGAGGCCGCGGAGGTCCCTTGCCCGCATCCCCGGTGCGACCAGGGTGCTTCCGTGTTTCGGAAGTTACGCGTTTTGCCGTTGAGTACGCAGCGTGCAGCGCTTATCCTCGCCGCACCTGTCCGCGCTCGGACCGCCGAGCGCTGTGGAAGCGAGGGGCGCGGCACCATGGTTGACACGGCGAGAGCCAGCACGACGGCGGCGGCCAGCCGAGCCCCGTCCCGGAGCTCCACCACCGCCCGCGTGGCGAAGGCGGCCCCTGCCTCGAAGGCGACGGCGACGAAGGCTGCGCCGGCCAGGAAGAAGGCCCCGACCAAGGCTGCGGCGACGAAGGCCGCGCCGGCCTCGACACAGGCCGCGACCAGGGCTGCGGCGACGAAGGCCGCCCCGGCCACGAAGAAGACCGCGACCAAGGCGACAGCGACGAAGGCCGCGCCGGCCACGAAGAAGACCGCGACCAGGGCGACAGCGACGAAGGCCGCGCCGGCCACGAAGAAGACCGCGACCAAAGCGACAGCGACGAAGGCCGCGCCGGCCACGAAGAAGACCGCGAGCAAGGCCGCGGCGACCAAGGCCACACCGACTCCGAAGGCTGCTCCCGTGAAGAAGAGTGCTGCCGAGGCAGCTGCGTCCACGAAGGCCGCGGCCACCAAGGCCGCTGCCACGAAGACCGCTGCCACCAAGGCCCCCGCCACCAAGGCGGCACCGGCCAAGGCGGGCCCCGCCACGAAGGCGGCTGCGAAGAAGGCCACCAAGTCGCCGGCGTCGCTGGTCGTCCGGGCCGACGAGTCGCCGTGGACGGCCAAGGAGCTCAAGGCGGTCCGCTCGGAGATCGAGGCGGACGTGCAGCGGCTGCGCAGCGAGATCACCGACGCCGAGGCCGAGCTCGTCGGCCTCATGCGTGACGCGGGCGACGGCGCCGGTGACGACCAGGCCGACGCCGGGGCCAAGACCTTCGAGCGCGAGCAGGAGATCTCGCTGGCGAACAACGCCCGCGAGATGCTGGAGCAGAACCTCCACGCGCTCGAGCGGCTCGACAACGGCACCTACGGCGTGTGCGAGTCCTGCGGCAACCCGATCGGCAAACTTCGCCTCCAGGCCGCTCCTCGTGCGACCCTATGCGTGACATGCAAGACGAAGCAGGAGCGCCGCTGATCCCGGCCGACGACCACATCCCTTCCACCACCCCCACCTCCTCACCGAACCGGCGACGGCTCTTCGTGCTCCTCGCCGCCGCTGCGGTCACGGCATACGTCGCCGACCAGCTGACCAAGGCCTGGGCGCTCGTCGCGCTCACGCCCGGCGACCCGGTTCCGCTGGTCGGGGACTTCATCCGGCTCAACCTCATCCGAAACCCCGGAGCCGCGTTCTCGATCGGCAACGGCGCGACGTGGGTGCTGACCCTCATCGCGTTCGGCGTGCTCGTGTTCATCGTTCGCACCGCCCGGCGCATCGGCAGCACGTCGTGGGCCTGGGCCCTGGGGCTGCTGTTCGGGGGCTCGGTCGGCAACCTCACCGACCGCATGGTGCGTGAGCCGGGGCCCGGGCGCGGCCACGTCGTCGACTTCATCGACTACTTCGGCCTGTTCATCGGGAACGTCGCCGACATCGCCATCGTGGGCGCCGCAGTGCTCATCGGCCTGCTCGCGCTCCGGGGGATCAGCGTCGACGGCAGCCGGCCCGAGCCTGGGCGCCACGAGGCCGGGCACGAGGCGACGCATGTCTGACACGCGCACCCTGTTCGTGCCCGACGGCCTCGAGGGGGAGCGGGTCGACGCAGCACTCGCTCGCCTCTTCGGCGTCTCGAGGACCAAGGCCGCCGAGCTCGCGACGTCCGGCCACGTGCAGGTGAACCACTCCAGCGCGGGCAAGTCCGACCGGGTGAGCGCGGGGGACCTCCTCGAGGTGGCCCTCCCGTCGCCGCAGACCGGTCCCGGCGTCGAGGTCCGCGCCGAGCCGGTGCCGGGGATGAGCATCGTCCACGACGACGACGACCTCGTCGTGGTCGACAAGCCCGTCGGGGTCGCGGCCCACCCCAGCGTCGGCTGGACCGGGCCGACGGTCGTGGGCGGACTCGCCGCGGCAGGCTTCCGCATCGCGACGAGCGGCGCGAGCGAGCGGCAGGGCATCGTGTCCCGGCTCGACGTCGGCACCTCCGGCCTGATGGTCGTGGCCAAGTCCGAGTACGCCTACAGCGTGCTGAAGCAGGCGTTCCGCTCGCGGTCGGTCGACAAGAAGTACCACGCCCTCGTCCAGGGCCTGCCCGACCCGGTCATCGGCACCGTCGACGCGCCCATCGGCCGCCACCCGAGCTACGACTACAAGTTCGCCGTGATGGAGAAGGGCAAGCCGAGCGTCACCCACTACGAGGTGATCGAGGCGTTCCGCGCCGCGAGCCTGCTCGACATCCACCTCGAGACCGGCCGCACGCACCAGATCCGGGTCCACTTCAGCGCACTGCACCACCCGCTGGCCGGTGACCTCACCTACGGCGCGGACCCGACGCTGGCGCGCCGGCTGGGCCTGGAGCGGCAGTGGCTGCACGCCGTCGGCCTGGGGTTCGAGCACCCGGGAACGGGCAAGTACGTCTCCTTCGAGAGCCCGTACCCGCAGGACCTCCAGGACGCCCTCGACCGTCTCTGAGGCACCCCACGGAGGCATCTGCGCAGGTCAGCGGCCTGCGGGCGGGGGAGCAAGGGCTGGATTTTGGTCCTCGGCCGGCGCGGTGCTACAGTTTCGTCATCGCCGAACGCCAAGCGCGCGAGGTCCTGGACCGCCTCTTCTCGAGGCGGAGGGGATTTGACGCCCAAGATGCGAAGCGAATAACCTAGAACGGTTGCCCCGGAAACATCCGCGAGAAATCGCAGTGTTGATGGTGCGCGTCCGATCCTTGAGAACTCAACAGCGTGTCAAAAATCGATGCCAATTACCTCGTTTCGGGGTGGCTCGTGGCTGGACTGGATGGTTTGGTTGTGGGTTGCTTCGAACGAATTTCCTTTGGTTGACAATGAATTTCTAGCAATTGCTAGTTGTTCTTGCTCAGTCAGTGAATTGA
>NZ_JAVDUW010000005.1:0-89831 GCF_031456495.1 Phycicoccus sp. 3266
TCAATTCACTGACTGAGCAAGAACAACTAGCAATTGCTAGAAATTCATTGTCAACCAAAGGAAATTCGTTCGAAGCAACCCACAACCAAACCATCAAGTCCAGCCACGAGCCACCCCGAAACGAGGTAATTGGCATCGATTTTTGACACGCTGTTGAGTTCTCAAGGATCGGACGCGCACCTTTCGCAGACCTTGTCGGCCGGCGTCCGGGGCAACCCTTCAATCTTACGCTCTCCGTTTCCTTTTCCCAAATCCGCTTCTCGGCGGCGGGATCCGGTCTGGAGATTCCCCTTTCCTGGCCTCGGACGCGGTGAAGCGTTCGAGCAGTTCTTCGGGGGTTCCAACCCGCGGGACCGGCCTTCTTCGCGGTGGTGACCGCGGTGGTGTCCGTTCCTCCCTGTCGGGCTGACGTCGAGAACATTAGACGGGGCCTCGCCGAAAAGACAAATCCGCTGGTCAGCGCCCTGCGGCGCCGGACCAGCGGATCCGTCGGGTGTGCCCGTCAGGCGTCGGACCGGCGCCCTGCGGCGAGGGACTTGCGGCCACGGCGGAGCAGGGCGACCTTCCCGTGCAGGAAGTCCCCCTCCCCCAGCAGCTGCTCGGGGTCGGCCAGCTTGACGTTGTTGAGCGACGCTCCCCCGTCGGAGATCGCCCTGCGGGCGGCGTTGCGCGAGTCGACCAGGCCCACCGCCACCAGAGCGTCGGTGACGGAGGTGCCGACCTCCACCCGACCACCGGGCAGCTCCGCCGTGGCGTCGAGCAGCGTGCCCGCGTCGAGGGCACCCACGTCCCCCTTGCCGAAGAGCGCCTCGGACGCCGCCTGCACCGCAGCCGTCGCCTCGGGGCCGTGGACGAGGGTCGTCACGTCCGCCGCGAGGGCCTTCTGCGCCTCCCGCAGGTACGGCTTCTCGGCCAGGGACTTCTCCAGCTCGGCGACCTCCTCCTGCGTGCGGTCGGTGAAGACCTTGAGCAGGGTCACCACCGAGGCGTCCTCGACGTTGATCCAGTACTGGTAGAAGGCGTACGGGCTCGTCATCTCCGGCGACAGCCAGATGGCGTTGCCGGCGCTCTTGCCGAACTTCTCCCCCGAGCTGTCGGTGAGCAGCGGGGTCGTGAGCAGGTGCACCGACGTGCCCTCGACCCGGTGGATGAGGTCCGAGCCCGCCGTGAGGTTGCCCCACTGGTCGTTGCCGCCGGTCTGCAGCGTGCACCCGTGGTCGCGGTACAGCTGCAGGTAGTCCAGCCCCTGCAGCAGCTGGTAGCTGAACTCGGTGTAGGAGATCCCCTCGTCGGAGTTCAGCCGCGCGGCGATCGCCTCCTTCTTGACCATCTGGTTGACCCGGAAGTGCTTGCCGATGTCACGCAGGAAGTCCAGCGCCGACAGGCCCTCGGTCCAGTCGAGGTTGTTCACGAACACCGCGGGGTTGTCCCCGTCCGTCGCCAGGAACGGCCGCACCTGCCGCTGGATGTTGGCCACCCACTCGGCCGTCTGCTCCTTGGTCTTGAGCACCCGCTCCGCCGACGGCCGTGGGTCCCCGATGAGGCCGGTCGAGCCACCGACCAGGCAGATGACCCGGTGCCCGGCCCGCTGCAGGTGGCGCAGCACGACGAGCTGCACGAGGTTGCCGAAGTGCAGCGACGGGGCCGTCGGGTCGAACCCGCAATAGGCCGTGATCGGTCCGTCGCCGAGGGCCTGGCGCAGCGCGGCCTCGTCGGTGGTCTGCGCCACCAGGCCTCGCCACTGCAGCTCGTCGAGAACGTTCGTCACGGTCGTCGGTCTCCTTCGGTCGGTGCGCCGCACCGCGCGGCACGGGCCAAGCCTGCCCTATGCGCCGGGGCGGCGGCTGCGCGGTTTCGCTGCGCGGTACACCGACACGCTCGGCTCGTCGGCCAGCCAGAAGCGCCACGGGTATGCCGCGGCGTCCCCGCCGGCGCCGCTCACCCCCACCCGGGGACCGGTCCGGATGCGGCTCGCGGGCACGTGGGTCCCCGGCGCGTGGAAGGCGATCCCGCTGTCCCCGCAGGCGTCTGCGCCCGAGTGCTCGCCCCGCAGCCCGAGCGTAGTCGCCAGGCGGGCGGGGCCCCGTGTCCAGTCGCGCCGGGCGATGCCCGCACGTCGCCCGGCCGCCACCTCCTCGCCGCCCACCACCTCGCCGGCGCGCAGCAGCACCGCGCTGGCGTGCCCCTCGGTGCCCGTGACGACGTTGGCGCACCAGTGCATCCCGTAGGTGAAGTAGACGTAGAGGTGACCGGCGCGCCCGAACATCACCTGCGTGCGGGGCGTCGGCCCGCGGAAGGCGTGGGACCCGGGGTCGGACTCCCCGGCATACGCCTCGACCTCGGTGAGCCGCACGGTCACGGGCCCGACGGTGAGGAGGCTTCCGAGCAGGGCGGGGGCGACGTCGAGGACGTCCTCGGCGAAGAAGGACCGCCCGAGGCGCGGTCCCGGCCCGGGAGCGGTCAGCCCTTGCGCCGTCGGATCGTGTTGCCCAGCCACACGAGGGGATCGTAGTGGCGGTCGACGACGCGCTCCTTGAGCGGGATGAGGGCGTTGTCGGTGATCTTGATGTGCTCGGGGCAGACCTCGGTGCAGCACTTGGTGATGTTGCAGTAGCCGAGACCGTGCTTCTCGCGCGCGGCCGGCCGCCGGTCGGCGGAGTCGAGGGGGTGCATGTCGAGCTCGGCGATGCGCATGAGGAACCGGGGGCCGGAGAACGCAGCCTTGTTGTCCTCGTGGTCACGCACGACGTGGCAGACGTCCTGGCAGAGGAAGCACTCGATGCACTTGCGGAACTCCTGGCTGCGTTCGACGTCGACCTGCTGCATGCGGTACTCGCCCGGCGCCACGCCCTCCGGCGGGCTGAACGCCTGCACCTCGCGCGCCTTCTCGTAGTTGAACGACACGTCGGTGACGAGGTCCTTCTCGACGGGGAAGGTGCGCAGCGGCGTCACCGTGACGGTGTCACCCTCCTCGAACGTGCTCATCCGCGTCATGCACAGCAGCCGCGGCCGGCCGTTGACCTCAGCGGAGCACGAGCCGCACTTGCCGGCCTTGCAGTTCCAGCGGACCGCGAGGTCCGGGGCCTGGGTCGCCTGCAGCCGGTGGATGATGTCGAGGACGACCTCGCCCTCGTTGACCTCGACGGTGTAGTCCTGCAGCGCTCCCCCGTCGACGTCGCCGCGCCACACCCGGAAGCTCCCCTGGTAGCTCATGCCCCGCTCCCTCCATGCCGCTGCAGCTCGGTCTCGGTGAGGTACTTCGACAGCTCGGAGCGCTCGAACAGCTCGAGCAGGTCCTGGCGGATCTCGGGGACGGGCTGGCGCCGCATCTCGATCCGCCCGTCGTCGGTCATGGTCTCGACGAGGTTGAGCCGGCGCCACTCGGGGTCCATGGCCGGATAGTCCTCGCGCGTGTGGCCGCCGCGGGACTCGGTGCGCTCCAGGGCCGCCATCGCCACGCAGCGGCACACGGCCAGCATGTTGCGCAGGTCCATCGCGAGGTGCCAGCCCGGGTTGAACCGCCGCCCGCCGGCGACGACGACGTTGCGGGCCCGGGCGTCCAGCTCGTCGAGGACCTCGAGCGCCTCCCGGACCTCGTGCTCGCGCCGGATGATGCCGACGAGGTCGTTCATCTTCCCCTGGAGCTCGTGGTGCAGGTCGTACGGGCTCTGGCCACCGTTCTTGCCGTCGAACAGCCCGAGCGCCGCCCGCATTGCGGCCGCGACGTCGGCCTCCGCGGGGGCGGGGTGCGCGCCGCCCTCGAGTCCCCTGGCCCGCACGTGGTCGGCGGCCCCGACCCCGGCCCGCCGGCCGAACACCAGCAGGTCGGACAGGCTGTTGCCCCCCAGCCGGTTCGAGCCGTGCATGCCGCCGGCGACCTCCCCCGCGGCGAACA
The DNA here is from genome assembly GCF_031456495.1 of Phycicoccus sp. 3266. NCBI lineage: Bacteria > Bacillati > Actinomycetota > Actinomycetes > Micrococcales > Intrasporangiaceae > Phycicoccus > Phycicoccus sp. 3266. Next base: position 3,896 of record NZ_JAVDUW010000005.1, read on the forward strand.
GCCCCGGGACGCTGGTCGCCGCGGTGTCGGCGTCGACCTCGACGCCGCCCATGACGTAGTGGCAGGTCGGGCCGACCTCCATCGGCTCGGCCGTGATGTCGACGTCGGCGAGCTCCTTGAACTGGTGGTGCATCGACGGCAGCCGCCGGATGATCTCCTCGGCCGGCAGCCGGCTCGACACGTCGAGGAAGACGCCGCCGTGGGGCGAGCCGCGCCCCTCCTTGACCTCGTTGTTGATGGCTCGCGCCACCTCGTCACGGGGCAGCAGCTCGGGCGGACGCTTGTTGTTGTCGGCGTCCTTGTACCAGCGGTCCGCCTCCTCCTCGGTGTCGGCGTACTGCGCCCGGAACACGTCGGGCACGTAGTCGAACATGAACCGCCGACCCTCGGAGTTGCGCAGCACTCCCCCGTCGCCGCGCACCGACTCGGTGACGAGGATGCCCTTCACCGAGGGCGGCCACACCATGCCGGTCGGGTGGAACTGGATGAACTCCATGTTGATGAGCGCAGCACCGGTGCGCAGGGCCAGGGCGTGGCCGTCGCCGGTGTACTCCCACGAGTTGCTGGTGACGGTGAACGACTTGCCGATCCCGCCGGTCGCGAGCACCACCGCCGGCGCGCGGAACAGCACGAAGTCGCCGCTCTCGCGCCAGTACGCCAGCGCGCCGGAGACCGCGCCCGACGCGTCCTTGAAGATGTCGGTGACCGTGCACTCGGCGAAGACCCGCAACCGTGCCTCGAAGTCGCCGGTGGCGCGCCGGTCCTCCTGCTGCAGGCTGACGATCTTCTGCTGGAGCGTGCGGATCAGCTCCAGCCCGGTGCGGTCGCCGACGTGGGCCAGGCGCGGGTACTCGTGCCCGCCGAAGTTGCGCTGGCTGATCTTGCCCTCGGGGGTGCGGTCGAACAGCGCACCGTACGTCTCGAGCTCCCACACCCGCTGCGGTGCCTCCTTGGCGTGCAGCTCGGCCATGCGCGGGTTGTTGAGGAACTTGCCGCCGCGCATGGTGTCGCGGAAGTGGACCTCCCAGTTGTCCTTGGGGTTCGCGTTGCCCATCGACGCGGCGATGCCGCCCTCGGCCATGACGGTGTGCGCCTTGCCGAACAGGCTCTTGCACACGACGGCCGTGCGCAGCCCCTGCTCGCGCGCCTCGATGGCGGCGCGCAGGCCGGCGCCACCGGCACCGATGACGAGGACGTCGACGTCGTGCGTCTCGAGGTCGGTCACGTGGCTCCTCAGTTGAGAATGCGCAGGTCGGAGATGGTGCCGGACGACACGAGCGCGATGTACGCGTCGGTGACGACGAGGCTGCCGAGGGTGATCCAGGCGAACTGCATGTGACGGGCGTTGAGCCTGCCGACGAAGCCCCAGGCCTTGTAGCGCAACGGGTGCCTGGAGAAGTGGTTGAGCCGGCCGCCGACGATGTTGCGGCAGGAGTGGCAGCCCAGGGTGTAGCACCACAGGAGCACGACGTTGGCGAGCAGGATGAGCGTCCCGAGCCCGATGCCGAAGCCGCCGTCCTTGCCGCGGAAGGCGTGCAGCACGTCGTAGGTGTTGATGAGGCTGACGAGGACGGCCGCGTAGAAGAAGTACCGGTGCAGGTTCTGCGCGATGAGCGGGAACCGCGTCTCGCCGGAGTACTCGCGGTGCGCCTCGGGGACCGCACACGCCGGCGGGGACAGCCAGAACGAGCGGTAGTACGCCTTGCGGTAGTAGTAGCAGGTGAGCCGGAACAGCAGCAGGAACGGCAGCGTCAGCACCGCGAACGGGATGAGCGGCGGCCACTGGCCGAACGGCGTGCCGAAGTGTGTCGAGCCCGGCACGCACGAGGTCGACAGGCACGGCGACGCGAACGGCGTGAGGTAGCCGTAGTCGGCGACGAAGTAGTCCTTCTGCATCGAGGCCCTGATGAGTCCGTAGAGCAGCCAGGCCGTGAAGCAGACGAAGGTCACGAGCGGCTGGAGCCACCACCGGTCCTCGCGCAGGGTGCGGGCGGTGATGCGGGCGCGTCCGGGGGCGTGGACGCCTCCGCTGAAGGGTGCGGTCACGTCACTGGCCCCGGCGGTAGCCGACGCCCTCGTCCTCGACGTCCGACCACATCGCGGGGTCGTAGTCCTCGTCCGGGATGAACACGATCTCGCCCGGTCCGCCGGCACGGTCCTGGGAGCCGACCCCGGCGCCGCGCGCCACGAGGTCGACGTCGTCGGCGAGCCGCACGACGTCGTCGCGCAGCCGCTGGATGTCGATGGTGTTGCCGAGCTCCTTGGACAGGGCTGTCACCGCTCGTCGCAGGCCTGCCACGTGCCCTGCCGCCGCGGTGAGGTCGTCGCTGACACCCATGCCGTCATCCCTTCGAACGCCGGAGCGGGTCGACTGTGACCCACGTCACCGAACCTAGCGAATGCGCGGTCCGATGTCCCGCATCCGGAGCATCCGGTATGCCGGGGGCGCACCTGCGAGGGCGCCGGCGTCCTGCGTCGGCGCCACGTCCAGCGGTGTCAGCGCACCTCGACGGGCCGGTCGGCCCAGGCGCGTGCCCGGACGACGGCCTCGGCGAGCCGCTCCCTCTGCTCTGCCACGCGGGCCGGTGCCGTGCCTCCCTTGGCGTCACGGGAGGCGAGCGACCCCTCGACGGTGAGCACGCTGCGTACACCCGGGGTGAGGTGGGGCGAGATGGCGGCGAGGTCCTCGTCGGTGAGGTCCCACAGCTCGATGCCACGCTGCTCGCAGGCGCGCACGCAGGCACCGGCCACCTCGTGGGCGACCCGGAAGGGCACGCCCCCGCGCACCAGCCACTCGGCCACGTCGGTCGCGAGCGAGAAGCCCTGCGGCGCCAGGGAGGCGAGCCGGTCGGCGTCGAAGACCATGGTGTCGACCATGCCGCTGAACGCGGGCAGGAGGACCTCGAGGGTGTCGACCGCGTCGAAGACCGGCTCCTTGTCCTCCTGCAGGTCGCGGTTGTACGCGAGCGGCAGCGACTTCAGCGTCGTGAGGAGGCCGGCGAGGTCGCCGACGAGCCGCCCGGCCTTGCCGCGGGCCAGCTCGGCGACGTCGGGGTTCTTCTTCTGCGGCATGATGCTCGACCCGGTCGAGTAGGCGTCGTCGAGCGTGACGAAGGAGAACTCCTTGGTCGCCCAGAGGACGACCTCCTCGGCGAGACGCGAGACGTCGACGGCCGTCATGGCCGAGACGAAGGCGAACTCGGCGACGAAGTCGCGCGACGCGGTGCCGTCGATGGAGTTCTCGACGGAGGTGTCGAAGCCGAGGTCCGCGGCGACGGCCTCGGGGTCGAGGCCGAGCGACGACCCTGCGAGGGCGCCCGAGCCGTAGGGCGACACCGCCGCGCGGACGTCCCAGTCCTGCAGCCGCTGCACGTCGCGCAGCAGGGCCCATCCGTGGGCGAGCAGGTGGTGCGCGAGCAGCACCGGCTGCGCGTGCTGGAGGTGCGTGCGGCCGGGCATCGCGGTGTCGGGGTGCCGCTGCGCCTGCGACAGCAGCGCGTCGACGACGTCGAGGACGAGGGCTGCGACGGAGCGGGCGTGGTCGCGCAGGTACATGCGGAACAGCGTGGCGACCTGGTCGTTGCGCGAGCGCCCGGCCCGCAGGCGTCCGCCGACGTCCGCCCCGGCTCGCTCGATCAGCCCGCGCTCCAGCGCGGTGTGGACGTCCTCGTCGTCGGCGGCCGGTACGAAGGCGCCCGACTCGACGTCGGCGGCCAGCCGGGCCAGCGCGTCCAGCATCGCCTCGAGCGAGGCGTCGTCGAGCAGCCCGGCAGCGTGCAGCACGCGGGCGTGGGCGCGGGACCCGGCCAGGTCGTACGGCGCGAGCCGCCAGTCGAAGTGCGTCGACTTGCTCAGGGCGGCCAGCGCGTCGGCCGGGCCTCCCGCGAAGCGTCCGCCCCAGAGGCTGACCCGCTCGTTCACCGCTGCTCCTCGTTCGTCGTGGTGCCCGCCAGCGCGAGCAGGTGGTCGGCGATCCGCCGCGAGGCGGCCGTGCCGGTCGTGATGACCATGATGGTGTCGTCCCCGGCGATGGTGCCGAGCAGCCCCTCGATGCGTGCGTGGTCGATGGCCGAGGCGAGGAAGCTCGCCGCCCCGGGAGGGGTCCGCAGGACGACGAGGTTGTGCGACGGCTCGGCCGTCACGAGCAGCTCGGAGCAGACGCGGCGCAGCCGGGTGCTCACGGCCTGCGACCCCTGGGCGGGGCGGGCCGTGGGGTCGCCGCCCTCCCCCGGCACGGCATACACGAGCGCGCGGCCCGCGCGGACCTTGACGGCTCCGAGCTCGACGAGGTCGCGCGACAGGGTCGCCTGGGTGACCTCGACGCCGTCCTGGGCGAGCAGGTCGAGCAGCTCGGTCTGCGAGCGGACCTCGGTGCGCCCCAGGATCTCGACGATGCGCTGGTGCCTAGCGGTCCGGGTGCCGGCGATGCTCACCGGCGCCCCACGACGGGTCCGGCCACGTACCGGCGGCGCATGGTCACGCGGACTCCTCGACGAGGAAGGACAGCAGGGCCTTCTGGGCGTGCAGGCGGTTCTCCGCCTCGTCCCACACGACGGACTGCGGACCGTCGATGACGGCGGCCTCGACCTCGAAGCCGCGGTAGGCGGGCAGGCAGTGCAGGAAGATCGCGTCGGCGTCGGCCTGAGCCATCAGCGACTCCGTCACGGCGAACGGGACGAACGGGCTGGCGCTGCCCTGCCGCTCGCCCTTCTGCGCCTCCATGCCCATCGACACCCACGTGTCGGTGACGACGACGTCGGCCCCGGCCACGGCCGCACCGGCGTCGTCCACCACCGCCACCGAGCCGCCCTGCTCGGCGGCGACCTCCTCGGCCCGGGCCAGGATGGCGGCCTGGGGCTGGTGCGACGCGGGGGTGCCAACGCGAACGTGCATGCCGGCCAGCGCGCAGCCCAGCAGGTAGGAGTGGGCCATGTTGTTCGCGCCGTCACCGACGTAGGCCAGGGTCAGCCCGGCGAGCACGCCCTTGCGCTCGTTGACGGTCAGCAGGTCGGCGAGGATCTGGCAGGGGTGGAAGTCGTCGGTGAGGGCGTTCACGACCGGGACCCCGGCGAACGCGGCCATCTCCTCGATCCGGTCCTGGCCGTAGGTGCGCCACACGATCGCGGCGGACTGGCGGCCGAGGACGCGCGCGGTGTCGGCGACCGACTCGCGGACCCCGATCTGCGCCAGGGTGCCGTCGACGACGAGCGGGTGGCCGCCCAGCTGGGCGATGGCGCCCGTGAAGGACACCTGCGTGCGCAGCGTCGGCTTGTCGAAGACGACCGAGACGACCTGCGGGCCGGCCAGGCTCTGCCGCGAGAAGGGGGCTGCCTTGAGCTCGGCCGCGCGCGCGAGGACCAGCGCCTGCTCCTCGGCGCTGAGGTCGTCGTCGCGCAGGAAGTGGCGGAGGGTCACGCGGTCTCCTTCGGGGTCGTGCCGGCCGGGTTCGTGCCGGCCGGGTTCGTGCCGGCCGGGTTCGTGCCGGCCGGGTTCGTGCCGGCCGGGGTCGCGCCGGCCGGGGTGGACGCGGCGTCGAGGAAGGCGGGCAGGGCGGCGACGAACAGGTCGACCTGCTCGGTGGTGATGACGAGGGGTGGCGCCAGCCGCAGGGCGTTCGGGGCCACGGGGTTGACGATGAACCCGCCCTCGCGGGCTGCCGCGGCGACGGCGGGCGCGACGTCCGCGGCGAGGGTGATGGCCCGCAGCAGTCCTGCACCCCGGACCCCCGTGACGAGGGGGTGGCCGAGGCCGGTCACGGCCTCGGCGAGGTGCTCGCCGACCTCGCGGACGTGAGCGAGCAGGCCCTGCGACTCGATCGTCTCCAGGACGGCGAGCCCGGCCGCGGCCGCCAGCGGGTTGCCGCCGAACGTCGAGCCGTGCTGGCCGACGGTGAGCATCCCCGACACCTCGCGCCCGAAGGTGACCAGCGCCCCGATCGGCACTCCCCCGCCGAGTCCCTTGGCCAGCGTCATCGCGTCGGGGACGATCCCCGCCTGCTGGAACGCGAACCAGGTGCCCGTGCGGCCGACCCCCGTCTGGATCTCGTCCACCACGAGCAGCGCACCGTGGGCGGTGGTGAGCTCGCGGGCAAGGCGCAGGTATGCCGGACCGGGGCTCAGGACGCCGGCCTCACCCTGCACGGGCTCGAGGACGACGGCGGCCGTCTCGTCGGTGACCGCCGCGCGAAGGGCGTCCTCGTCGCCGTAGGGCACGTGCGTGACGCCGGGGATCAGCGGCTCGAACGGCTCGCGGTAGGCGGCCTTGTGCGTGAGGGCGAGGGCCCCGGTGGTGCGGCCGTGGAAGGCGCCCTCGGCCGCGACGATGCCCGAGCGACCGGTGCGGCGGGAGAGCTTGATCGCGGCCTCGATGGCCTCGGCACCGGAGTTGGCGAAGAAGACCGCGGACCCCTCGGGCGCCTCGGCGACCTGCAGGATCCGCTCGGCCAGCTCGACCTGGGCAGGGGAGGTGAACAGGTTGGAGACGTGGATCGCCTCGGCCGCCTGCTTGCTCACGGCGGCGACCAGCGCCGGGTGGCCGTGGCCGAGGGCGTTGACGGCGATGCCGCCGACGAGGTCGAGGTAGCGGTTGCCGTCGACGTCCCAGACCCAGCAGCCGTCGCCGTGCGACAGCACCAGCGGCGGCCGGCCGAAGACGCCGAGGACCGAGCGCTGGTAGCGGTCGAGGAGCGCGTCGTTGTGGGTGCCCATCAGGACCTCTCCTCGTCGGGGACGATCATCGTGCCGATGCCCTCGGAGGTGAACACCTCGAGCAGCAGCGAGTGCGGCTGGCGGCCGTCGACCACGTGGGCCTGCGGGACGCCCTGCTCGACCGCGCGCACGCACGCCTCGAGCTTGGGGATCATGCCGGCGTCGACGCGGCTCAGCAGCTCCTTGGCGCCGCTCACGGTCAGCGAGGACAGCAGCGAGTCCCGGTCCGGCCACGCGGCGTACACGCCCTCGACGTCGGTGAGGACGACGAGCTTGCGCGCCCGCAGCGCCACCGCGAGCGCCGCGGCGGCGGTGTCGGCGTTGATGTTGAGGACCTGGCCGTCGACGTCGAGGTCGGGCGCCACGGTCGAGACGACCGGGATGCGCCCGGCGTCGAGGATGTCCTGCACCGCGCCGGGGTCGACCTCGACGACGTCGCCGACGAGCCCGAGGTCGACGTCCTCGCCGTCGACGGTGGTCCCCCGGCGGCGGGCGCCGAACAGGCCGGCGTCCTCCCCCGAGAGCCCGACGGCGACCGGGCCGTGCTGGTTGAGCAGCCCGACGAGCTCACGGCCGACCTGCCCGGTGAGGACCATGCGCACGACGTCCATGACCTCGGGCGTCGTCACCCGCAGCCCGCCACGGAACTCGCTCTCGAGACCGAGGCGGTCGAGCATCGAGGCGATCTGCGGACCGCCGCCGTGCACGACCACCGGCCGCAGCCCGGCATACCGCAGGAACGCCACGTCCTGGGCGAAGGCGGCCTTGAGGGTGTCGTCGGTCATGGCGTTGCCGCCGTACTTGACCACGACGAGGGCACCGCGGAAGCGCTCGAGCCACGGCAGGGCCTCGACCAGGGTCTGGGCCTTGCCCTGGGCGACGCGCAGGGCGGCGGCGCCGATGTGGCCGCGGACGGTGTTGGCGGTCCGGGGGCCTGCGGGGGGCTGGGTCGCGGTCATGTGGAGTAGGCCGAGTTCTCGTGGACGTAGTCGTGCGTGAGGTCGTTGGTCCAGATCGTCGCGGTCTCGTCGCCGGCGTGCAGGTCGACGAGCACGTGCACCTCGCGGCCGGTGAGGTCGACGAGGGAGCGGTCCTCGCCGACACCGCCGGCGCGGCACACCTGCACGCCGTTGATCGTGACGTCGAGCTCGTGCGGCTCGAAGGCCGCGCGGGTCGTGCCGACCGCGGCGAGCACGCGCCCCCAGTTGGGGTCGTTGCCGAAGACCGCGCACTTGAACAGGTTGTTCCGGGCGACCGCGCGCCCGACCTCGAGGGCGTCCTCGACGGACGCGGCCCCCGTGACCTCGATCGCGATGTCGTGGTGGGCGCCCTCGGCGTCGGCGACGAGCTGGCGGGCCAGGGATGCGCACACCTCGGTGACGGCCGCGGTGAGGTCCTCGATCGACGGGCGCTCCCCCGAGGCGCCGGACGCCATGAGCAGCACGGTGTCGTTGGTGGACTGGCACCCGTCGGAGTCGACCCGGTCGAAGCTGACGGCGGTGGCGGTACGCAGCACACCGTCGAGCTCGCCCGGCTCGACCACCGCGTCGGTCGTGACGACGACGAGCATCGTCGCCAGCGCCGGCGCGAGCATCCCCGCGCCCTTGGCCATCCCGCCGACGGACCAGCCGTCGCGGGTGGCCGTGGCCTGCTTGTGGACGGTGTCGGTCGTCCTGATGGCGACCGCCGCGTCCTCGCCGCCGTCCGCGGACAGGGCCGCCGCCGCGGCGTCGACCCCGGTCAGGACCTTGGGCATGGGCAGCAGCTCGCCGATGAGGCCGGTCGAGCAGACGACGACGTCGCCGGCGGAGGTGTCGAGCGCCTCGGCGACGTGCTCGGCCGTCGCGTGGGTGTCGGCGAACCCCTGCGGGCCGGTGCACGCGTTGGCCCCGCCGGAGTTGAGCACCACGGCGTCGACCCGGCCGTCGCTGACGACCTGCCGGGACCAGGTCACCGGCGCGGCCTCGACCCGGTTGCTCGTGAAGACCGCGGCTGCGTGGTGGTCGGGGCCGTCGTTGACGACGAGCGCGAGGTCGGGCGCTCCGGACGCCTTGAGCCCGGCGGTGACCCCGGCCGCGCGGAAGCCGCGGGGCGCGGTGACGCTCACGACGCACCTCCGGAGAGCCTGGCCGGTGCGGCGGTGTTGCCGTCGCGCTTCCACAGGGCCATCGCCTCGTCGGCGTGCTGGGCGTCGACGAGGATCCAGTCGGTGTCGAAGGTCGACATCGCCAGGATGCTGATCCCCTGGGTGGCCAGCGGGTCGAGCAGCCCGGCGAGGACACCGACGGTCGAGAAGTCGAGCGGACCGGCGATCTCGAACGCCGTCAGCGGTCCCTGGGCGCGGGCACCCGCCGGGACCGCGTCGTGCGCGCACACGACCGAGGTCTCGCTGTCGGTGTACGTGACGGACGCCAGCGGCCCGGTGCGCCAGTCGAAGTCGGGCTCGGTGCCGGCCGGCAGGCGGACGAACGCCACCTCGACCGCGTGCCTCATCAGGTGCAACGGAAGGCTCATGGTGCGACTCCAGCGATGGGAAGCCCGGTGGTCTCGGGGAGGTCCAGGGCGAGGTTGGTGCACTGCACGGCCGCTCCGGCGGTGCCCTTGGTCAGGTTGTCCACCGCGGCGACGACCACGACCCGGCCGACGCGCTCGTCCAGCGTCACCTGGACGTGGACGCAGTTGCTGCCCAGGACGCTCGCCGTGGAGGGCCACTGCCCCTCGGGGAGCACGTGGACGAACGGCTCGTCGGCATACGCCTCCACCCAGGCCGCCCGCACGGACTGCGCGGACGCGCCGCCCGCGACGGGAGCGGTGCAGGTGGCCAGGATGCCGCGCGGCATCGGCGCGAGCGTCGGCGTGAACGAGACGGTGACGTCGTCGCCGGCCACGCCGCGCAGGTTCTGCTCGATCTCCGGCGTGTGCCGGTGCACCCCTCCGACGCCGTACGGCGACATCGCCCCCATCACCTCGCTGCCGAGCAGGTGCGGCTTGGCGGACTTGCCGGCGCCGGACGTTCCCGAGGCCGCGACGACGACCACGTCGTGGGGTGCCAGCACCCCGGCTGCGTAGCCGGGCGCGAGCGCCAGGCTCACCGCGGTCGGGTAGCACCCCGGCACGGCAACCCGCGGGGTGCCCACAAGGGCCGCGCGCTGCTTGCCCCCGGGGACGCACAGCTCGGGCATGCCGTATTCCCACGAGCCCGCCCAGGGCGTGTCGTAGAAGGTCGTCCAGGCCTCGGCGTCCCGGAGGCGGAAGTCGGCGCCGCAGTCGACGACGACCACGTCATCCGGAAGCTCGGCGGCGATGCGGGCGGAGTGGCCGTGCGGGAGGGCCAGCACGACGACGTCGTGACCGGCGAGGGTCTCGGCCGTCGTGTCCTCGACGACCCGGTCGGCCAGCGGCGTCAGGTGCGGGTGGATCGTGCCCAGGCGCTGACCGGCGCTCGAGGCGGCCGTGACCGCACCCACCTCCAGCTCGGGGTGGCCGAGCAGCAACCGCAGGACCTCGCCCCCGGCATACCCGCTCGCCCCGGCAACCGCCACTCTCCGCATGTGCATGAACATACACGGTTACGGATGCCCATGCACGACCATCCGAAGTCCGGACAACCACGCTCGGGGGCGGGCCGAGGCGGCCCGGGCCGGAGCTCTCAGGGGTCAGGTCAACGGGTCGTCGTCGCCCCAGCGCAGGAGGCCCAGGGTCCGGTCCCCCTCGCCGATGCCCCGCTCGGCCCGAGCCTGCAGCGACTCGACCGTGTCGACCCCGGCCCGCACCATGCGGCCCGACCACGCGTCGAGCCGCCCGTCCGCCAGGGCGAGGAGCAGGGCGGTGACCTCCTGCGGCGAGGTCCACTCGGTGCGGTCCTCGTGCGCCTTCATGGCCAGCGTCATGTCGGTCCGGACGACCCCCGGCGCGAGGTCGAAGGCCCTGACGCCGTGCTGGCCGCCGATGCCGGTGGCCGCGGTCAGCCGGGCGAGCGCGCCCTTGCTGACGTTGTAGGCCGTCGCGATGTCGTAGTTGCGGTACGCGGCACCGGAGTTGATGTTGACGATCCGTCCGCCCGTCGCGGCGAGGTGCGGCAGGGCGGTGCGCGTCATGAGGTACGGGCCACGCACGTTGACCTCGATCGTGTGCCACCACTGCTCGGGGTCGCTGTCGGCGAGCGGCACCTCCGCGTCGATGACCCCGGCGTTGTTGACGAGCAGGTCGAGCCGCCCGTGCCGCGCCACCACGTCGGCCACCCACCGCTCGACGGCCGCCCGGTCGGTCACCGGCGCCACGGCGGTGGAGCCGCGCTCGACGACCCACCCGGCCGCCTCGAGCGCGTCCGCGACGTGGCTGCCGATGCCCCGGGAGGCGCCGGTGACGACCGCGACGCGAGCGCTCACCGCTGCACCGCCCCCGTGCGGCTCGACGCCTCGGCCACGGCGGCGTCGCGCAGGGCGGACACCTCGTCGGTCGTGAGGGTGCGGGCCGTCGGGCGGAAGGTGAGCCGGTAGGCGAGGGACTTGCGCCCGTCACCCACCTGCTCGCCCCGGTAGACGTCGAACAGCCGGAGCGACTCCAGGTCCGCACCGGCGCCGACCGACAGGGCCGACTCGACGTCGGCTGCGGGGACCGTCTCGTCGACGACCAGTGCCACGTCGGTGTGCGCCACGGGGAACGTCGACAGGGCCGTCGCGCCGTGCGGCGTGCCGCTCGCGGCGACGAGGACGTCGACGTCGAGCTCGCCGGCCACCGTGCGGGCCGGGAGCTCCAGCGCCGCGACGACCTTGGGGTGCAGCTCGCCGGCGTGGCCGACGACCGTGCCGTCCTCGAGTAGGAGCTCGGCGCAGCGTCCCGGGTGCCATGGCGCGCGCTCGGCCGCACGTACCCGCAGGTCGAGCCCGAGGGCCTGCCCCAGGGCCAGGGCCCAGGCCACGGCGTCCGAGGTGTCGACCGGGCGGGCCGGCCCCCAGGGGCCACCCCGCTCGGCGTCGCCGGCGGCGGCGTACGCCACGTGCCGCGGCTGGTCGGGCACCGCACCGGTGATCGCTGCGAGGGTGGCGTCGTCGGGTCGCGACTCCGTCGCGGGGACCGGGGCCGACAACGGGGCCTCGGGGGCCTGTGTCACGAGCCCCATCTCGTACACCGCGGCGTCGCGCGTGCCGCGGGCGACGTTGCGCCGCAGCGTGTCGAGCAGGGAGTCCAGGACCGACGTGCGCATCAGCGGCGCCTCGTCCGACAGCGGGTTCGCCAGCCGGACGGCGCGCCGGCGGGGGTCGTCCGCGGCATACGCCAGCGCGTCGAAGAGCCCGGGCGCGACGAACGGGTAGCTGAGTACCTCGGTCAGCCCCTGGTGCGCGAGGGTCGTCGCGACGAGGCGACGGACGCGCTGGCCGTGGGTGAGGCCGCGGCCCGCGGACTTCGGCTGCGGCAGGACCGACGGGATCTGGTCGTAGCCGCGCACGCGGGCGACCTCCTCGACCAGCTCCGGGCCGTCGGTGAGGTCGGGCCGCCACGACGGCGCTCGCACCACCACGGTGTCGCCGTTGCCCTGCTCCACCTCGCAACCGATCGCGGCGAGGGTCGCCAGGACCTCCTCGCGGGGGTACTCGAGGCCGACGTAGCGGGTCGGCAGGGTGGTGTCGAAGTCGAACGGCTCGCGGGCCACCCGGTGGTCGACGTCGGTGTGTGCCGGGTCGGCCGTGCCGCCACCGTGCTCGACGAGCAGGTCGACGGCCAGCTGCGCCGCCGCGGCCGTCACGTCCGGGTCGACGCCGCGCTCGAACCGGCGCGAGGCCTCGGTGGTGAGCCGGTGCCGACGGGCGGACCGGGCGACGGTGACCGGGTCGAAGTGCGCCGCCTCGACGAGCACGTTCGTCGTGCTGGCGGAGACCTCCGAGGAGGCGCCACCCATGACGCCCGCGATCGCGAGCGGGGTGTCGGCGCCGTCGACGATGAGCAGGTCCTCGGGGTCGAGCGCGCGCTCGACGTCGTCGAGGGTGGTGAGCTTCTCCCCCGCCCGGGCGCGGCGCGTGCCGACCGAGCCCGACAGGGTGTCGAGGTCGAACGCGTGGAGGGGCTGGCCGAGCAGCATCATCACGTAGTTCGTGACGTCGACGGCCAGGGAGATGGGCCGCATGCCGACCTGGGTGAGCCGCTTCTGCATCCACTGCGGGCTCGACGCCGAGGTGTCGACCCCGCGGACGACGCGCGCGATGTAGCGGTCGCAGCCCTCGCGGCCGTCGATCGGCGCCTCGTCGGTGAGGTGCACGGCATACCCGCCCTCGCCCGGCTCGGCCACGTCGAGGTCGGCCGGGTCGCGGAAGGCGACGCCCTCGGACAGGGCGTACTCGCGGGCGATGCCGCGCATCGAGAAGCAGTACCCGCGGTCGGGGGTGACGTTGACCTCGACGACCTCGTCGGCGAGGCCGAGCAGGGCGATCGCGTCGTCCCCCGGCTTCAGGTCGGCCGCGGCCTCGTCGCCGAGCAGCTCCGACAGCACGATGATCCCGCTGTGGTCCTCGCCGAGGCCCAGCTCCTTGGCGGAGCAGATCATGCCGTTGCTGACGTGGCCGTAGGTCCTGCGAGCGGAGATCTCGAAGCCGCCGGGCAGCACCCCGCCGGGCAGCACCACCACGACGAGGTCGCCGGGACCGAAGTTGTGGGCGCCGCAGACGATCTCCTGGGCCTTGCCCTCGGCAAGGCGCTGGCCGTGCTCGCCGACGTCGACGGTGCACCAGTTGATCGTCTTGCCGTTCTTCTGCGGCTCGGGCTCGACGGTCAGGACGCGACCGACGACGAGCGGCCCGGAGATGTCGCCACCGTGCAGCCCCTCCTCCTCGAGACCGACCCGCACGAGCGACGCGGCGACGTCGGCGCCGGTGGCGTCGGCGGGCACGTCGGTGAGCTCGCGCAGCCAGGACACGGGCGCGTACATCAGATCTCCATTCCGAACTGCTGGGAGAACCGCACGTCTCCCTCGACGATGTCGTGCATGTCGGCGACGTTGTGCCGCAGCATCAGCGAGCGCTCCACGCCGAGGCCGAAGGCGAAGCCGGTGTAGCGGTCGGTGTCGACGCCGGCGGCGCGCAGGACCCGCTGGTTGACCATGCCGGAGCCGCCGAGCTCGATCCACCCGGTGCCGCCGCAGGTGCGGCAGGAGGCGCCGTCGAGCGTCCCGGATCCACCGCAGACCCAGCAGCGGCAGTCGATCTCGGCGCTCGGCTCCGTGAACGGGAAGTAGTTGGGGCGCAGGCGCGTCTCGATGCCGTCACCGAAGAGCCGCTGCACGAACGCGTCGAGCGTGCCCTTGAGGTGCGCCATCGTGATGCCCTCGTCGACGACGAGCCCCTCGAACTGGTGGAAGACCGGGGTGTGGGTCGCGTCGAGGTCGTCGGTGCGGAACACCTTGCCGGGGCACAGGACGTAGACCGGCGGCTCGTGGGTGAGCATCGTGCGGACCTGCACGGGCGAGGTGTGGGTCCGCAGGACCAGCCCCGAGCCCGCGGGCTCGACGAAGAAGGTGTCCTGCTCCTGGCGGGCCGGGTGGTCGGCGCCGATGTTCAGGGCGTCGAAGTTCAGCCACTCGGCCTCGACCTCGGGCCCCTCGGCGATCTCCCAGCCCATGGCCACGAAGATGTCCTCGACCCGCTCGGAGACGAGGCTGATCGGGTGGCGCGCGCCGAGCGGGCGGCGCGGCACGCGGACGGTGACGTCGACGGCCTCCTCGACGAGGATGCGCTCGTCCCGCTCCGCCTCGAGCTCGGCCTGCCGGGCCGCCAGCGCCTGCCCCACGCGACCGCGCGCCTGGCCGACGCGCTTGCCTGCCTCGGCCTTGGCGCTCGGCGGCAGGGCGCCGATCTCGCGGTTGGCCAGGGCCAGGGCGCTCTTCTCCCCCTGGTGGGCAAGGCGGGCCGCCTTGAGCTCCTCCAGGGTGCCGGCGGCCGCGATGGCGGCGAGGGCCTCGTCCACGGCCTGCTCGACGGCCGCCGGGTCCAGCGCGGCCACCTCGACGGGGTCGTACTGCTTGTTGGGTCCGGACATGTCCTTCATCTCTGCTGGGGGCGCGGCTCCCCGAGTCTAGGGGCGCCCGCGCGCGACCTTCCCACGTGGGGCGGGTGGTGGAGGTGCCTTCGGAGGCGGCCGCCAGACGGCGGCGAGGTGTGCCGGGGAGCTGCCGCGCGGGGTACCGCGGGACGGTGGTGGGGCGCCCTCAGCGCAGCACGACGGCCGCGTCCGAAGGCGCGGTAAATCGCATCGTGCGGCCGGTCATGGCACCAGCGTGGCGCGAGACCGCAGCGAGCCGCAACCGCGTTCCACGGGCAGGGACCCGCGACCGTCCTCCGGCGAGGTGCTCGGGCGAACCACTCAGGCGAGGTACTCGGGCGCGGTCGAGGGCAGGCTGAGCCGGAACTGCGCCCCACCCGACGGCGCGGTGCCGACCACGACCCGACCGCCGTGCGCCTCGACCAGGCCACGGACGACGTAGAGCCCCAGGCCGGTGCTCCCCCGGCCCGAGCCGTGCCAGAACCGGCTGAACACCAGGGCTCGGTGGTCCTCCGGGATGCCCGGGCCCTCGTCGCTGACGACGATCTCGACGCCCTCCTCGCCCCGGCCCTTGGCCACCATCGCGGCCCGGGCGTCGGCGTCGGCGGGGACGGCGGACAGGGTGACCACGCCGTCGCCGTGGCGGACGGCGTTCTCGAGCAGGTTGGACAGGATCTGGTCGAGCCGGTCGGGGTCGGCCCACACCTCGGGCAGGTCCTCGGCGACCTCGATCGCGAACCGGTCGCGCTCCAGGCCGCTGGCCACCGCCCGCTCCACGTGCCGGTGGAACACCGACGAGACGTCGAGCGGCAGCGGCCGGATCTGCAGCCGGCCGGAGTCGATGCGGGACACGTCGAGCAGCTCGGTGATGAGCCGGGTGACGCGGTCGGCATCGGCCTCGATCGTCTCGAGCATGAGCCGCTTCTGCTCGTCGGTGAACCGGTCCCAGCGACGTAGCAGGGTCGAGGAGAACCCCTTGACGCTGGTCAGGGGCGAGCGGAGCTCGTGCGCGACGGTGGAGATGACGGCGGCGTTCTCGGCCTCCTGGCGACGCCGGTAGAGGGCGTCGCGCATGAGGATGTTGACCCGGTTCACGGGCTCGTTGCGCCCGGGGCGCAGGTACTTGGCGGTTACGAGGACCTCGCGGCCGTTGTGCCGGAGCATGAGCATCTTCTCGCGGTGGCCGGTGCGGATCCGCAGCCCGCCCCACGGGTTCGTGGTCTCCCACCACGAGCTGCCGTCGCTGTCCTGCAGGTCGACCGCCTCGCGGATGTCGGCGCCCACGAGCTCCTCGCGCGGACGGCCCAGGATGCGGCCGGCCCGGCTGTTGAGGAACAGGATCCGGGCGTCGGCGTCCGCGGCGACCAGCCCGTCGGGGATCAGCTCGGCTGCGATGCCTGCGGACTCGTTGTCCATGAGCATCCCGGGCGTGAACTCCATGGCGGCGACCCTAGCCGTTCTGGGCGCTCGCCGAGGCGTAGAGGCACACGGTCGCGGCCATGGCGAGGTTGAGCGACTCGGCCCGGCCGTAGATGGGCACGCGGACCACCTCGTCGCACCGGGCCCGGGTCTCCTCCGGGAGCCCCCAGGCCTCGTTCCCCATGACCCACGCGTGCGGACCGAGCAGGTCGACGTCGCCGAGGACCCGGTCCCCCGCGCCGTCGGCCGCGAGCGTGCGTATGCCGGCGGCGCGCAGCCGCTCGACCGTGGGCTCGAAGGCGAGGCCGGTCACGACCGGCAGGTGGAACAGGGACCCGGCCGTGGACCGGACGACCTTGGGACCGAACACGTCAACGGACGCGTCGGTCACCAGCAACGCATCGGCGCCGACGGCGTCGGCCCCGCGGATGACGGTCCCCGCGTTGCCGGGGTCCCGGACGTGGGTGAGCAGGACCAGCAGCCGGGGACTGGTCGCGAGGACCTCATCGAGGCCCGCTGCCAGGACCCGGCACACCGCGGCCACCCCTTGGGGCGACCCGGTGTCGCACATGGCCGCGAGGACCTCGTCGTCGACCTCGTGCACGTGCAGCCCCGCCGCCAGTGCGGGCTCGAGGATGTCCGCGGCATACCGCTGCGCGGCAGCCGGAGTGGCGTAGACGTCGACCACGCAGTCGGGGCGGTGCTGCACCGCCTCGCGCACGGCCTGGGGGCCCTCGGCCAGGAACCGGCCGGCCCGCTCACGCACCGAGCGCCGGGACAGCGCCCGCACCGCCTTGACCCGGTCCGACCTGGGGTTGGTCAGGGGGGCGCTCAGCGGGGGCATGTCCCGGCGCTCGGTGTGCGCTGAGGCGGAGCTCAGGCGGTGGCGTCGGCGGTCGCCGGCACGTTGGCCCGGGCGATCTCGACGAGCGCGGCGAAGGCGGCCTCGTCGTTGACGGCCAGCTCGGCCAGCATGCGACGGTCGACCTCGATCTCCGCGGCCTTCAGGCCCTGGATGAAGCGGTTGTAGGTCATGCCGTTGGCGCGGGCGCCGGCGTTGATCCGCTGGATCCAGAGGCGACGGAAGTCGCCCTTCTTGGCCCGGCGGTCACGGTAGGCGTACCCGAGGGAGTGGGTGACCTGCTCCTTGGCCTTGCGGTACAGGCGCGAGCGCTGACCGCGGTAGCCGCTGGCCCGCTCGAGGACGACCCGGCGCTTCTTCTGGGCGTTGACCGCCCGCTTCACGCGTGCCACGTGAGTTCTCCTTGCTTGGTTCTAGACGATCCGAGGCTGCTGCTGTGCTGAGCCCGGTGCGCTGCTGTCAGGGGTGGACCGGCTCAGCGGCCGAGGAGCTTCTTGACCTTCTTGGCGTCCGGCTTGGACACCTCGACGTCGTTGGCGATCGAGCGCGTGTACTTCGAGGACTTGTGCTCGAGCAGGTGGCGGCCGTTGGTCTGCTCGCGCATGACCTTGCCCTTGCCGGTGATCCGGAAGCGCTTCTTGGCGCCAGAGTGCGTCTTGTTCTTCGGCATGGCTGCCGATCTCCTTCTGTCCGACGTGTTCGTCTGGTGGGTGGTGCTCGGGTGGTTCGGGGGCCTACTCGGCCGGGGCCTGCTCCGCTGCGGGAGCGTCGGCGACCGGTGCGTCCGCGACCGGCGCCTCGGCGGCGGGTGCGTCCGCGGCGGGTGCGTCCGCAGCCGGTGCGTCCGCAGCCGGTGCGTCCGCGGCCGGCGCCTTGCGCGCGCGGCGCTGCTCGGCCATCGCCTCGGACTTCTTCTTGGTCGGCGCGAGCACCATGATCATGTTGCGGCCGTCCTGCTTGGGGGCCGACTCCACGGTGCCGAGCTCGACGACGTCCTCGGCGAGGCGCTGCAGCAGCCGGAAGCCCAGCTCGGGGCGGGACTGCTCGCGGCCGCGGAACATGATCGTCACCTTGACCTTGTCGCCGCCCTTGAGGAACCGCTCGACGTGGCCCTTCTTGGTGCCGTAGTCGTGCGGGTCGATCTTCGGGCGGAGCTTGATCTCCTTGATGACCGTGTTGACCTGGTTCTTGCGGGCTTCCCGGGCCTTCATGGCGGCTTCGTACTTGAACTTGCCGAAGTCCATGAGCTTGGCGACGGGAGGCTTGGCCATCGGGGCCACCTCGACGAGGTCGAGGTCGGCCTCGGCGGCCAGCCGCAGCGCGTCCTCGACGCGCACGATGCCGACCTGTTCTCCGTTGGGACCAACCAACCGCACCTCCGGTACCCGGATGCGGTCGTTGATGCGAGGCTCGCTGATGGGTGTCTCCTTGTGCTGGGATCCAGGGTCGTGTCCGCGACAACGAGAAAGGCTTCCCGTCGCCGTTGCGCGGGAAGCCTCACCTGATCCGTCTCGGGGTCCACCAAGGGCCGGTATGCCGTGGAGCTCACGCCCCGCGGCACACGCCTCGGTGACCTCGGGAACCCGGCGACCTGGTGGTCGTCGCGGGTGGAAGCAGGTGCTGCTTCACTTGCACACCGTCCCCTTCGTGGAGGCCTCCGTCGGAGTCCCCCGGCGCTGGGCACGGCCGGTCGATCTGCAAGGCTACCAGCGTGAGCACGCAATCTCCCAATCCCGACGGCGTCGACCCCACCGAGCAGGCCACCCGCGACATCGCGGAGGTGCCGGCGGTCGAGGTCATCACCACCGCCGCCATCCACCTCATGTCGGCGGCCGCCGTCAAGTGCGGGCTCGCCGAGGGCCCGGACGCCGCCGAGCACCTCGACCTCGACGAGGCCCGCAGGCTGATCAACGCCCTCGCCGGCCTCATCACCGCCTCGGCACCCGACCTCGGCAGCCAGCACGCCGCTCCCCTGCGCGACGGGCTCAAGTCGCTCCAGCTGGCCTTCCGCGAGGCCTCGGTCATCCCCGACCCGCCAGGGCAGGGGCCGGGCGAGAAGCTCACCGGCTCGGTCGTCTGACCCGCCCGGCCGCTCAGCCCGCGGCGGCGCGCACCTCCACGGCGGCGTAGTTCCACTGGTCGCCGGTGGGGGCGCTGTCGGCGACGGTGACGAGGGACAGACCCGCCGCGGGCGCGCTCGGGGACTGCACCCAGAAGGTGTCCCCGACGCCGGTCACGACGTCCTGGCGCTGGAGGACCTGCCCGGAGACGGGGGTCCGCGCCACGGCGTTGTCCCAGTCGTTGCCCACCGCGAAGACCCACGAACCGCGCTGGACCCCCGGCAGGTAGATGGAGGGCGCGCCCGAGGGCGCACCCGCCGCCCCGGCCACCCCGGTACCGGCGGCACCCTTGAGGGCCAGCACCGTGAGGGCACCTGCGAAGCCGCCCCGTGACGGCGTGGCGGTCACCGACGCCGCGGAGAGCGTGCCGGTCGGGTGGGCGGTCCAGATCTCCGCGTCACCGGACTGGGTGTTGGCGCGCTTGACCAGGGTCCAGGCCAGCCCGGCACCGGAGACGGTGGCGCTCTGCTGGCCGGCGCCGGCAGGACCGTCGAGGCCGACGAACGCGACCAGGGTGTCACCCGCGGTCGAGGTGGTCAGCCCCGTCGCGGTCAGGGTGCCGGTGGCCTGCACGCTGCTGCGGCCGTCGACCGTCACGACCTGCGGGGGTGGCGCGGTGTTGTCCACCGTCACGGGGACCGGCGCCGACGTCGCCGTGTTGCCCGAGGTGTCGACCGCACGCGCGGTCACGGTGTGGCTGCCGGACGTGACTTTCGTGCTGTCCCAGCTCGCCATGAAGGGCGCGGCCGTGTCCGCCGGGCCCACCGCCACCCCGTCCACGAGGAAGGTCACCGACGCGACGGCGACGTTGTCGGCCGCGGTGGCCCCCAGGACCGTGGTGCCGCCGACGGTAGAGCCGGCGGCCGGGTCGGTGACGGACACCGTGGGCGGGGTCGTGTCGGCCGGCGGCGGGGTGGTGGTCGAGGCCAGCACCTCGACCCCGGCGAGGTTCCACTGGTGGGTGGTCGGGGCCGTGGTGCCGAGGGTGACGGCGGTCCCGCTCGCGGGCGTCGGCGCGCTGGTGGACTGTGACCAGAAGGTGTCGCCGAGGGAGGTGTCCACCCACTGGTGGCGCATCGTCTGGGTGGTGGCGAGCGTGCGCCCGACGGCCCCGTCCCAGTCGTTCCCGACGCCGAAGAGCCACGAGCCGGCGCGGGTCGTCGTCAGGGAGGCGGTCGCCGCGCCCGTCGTCGCGCTGCGGGCCACGCCGGTGCCGACACCGGCGGAGCCGTCGAAGGCCAGCAGGGTGAGGGACGCGTGGTACGAGCTGCCGGAGGGAGTGGCCGTCGCCGACACCGACGTCGAGGTCGTCGGGACGACTGCCTTCCACACCTCCGAGGTGCCGCCGGAGGTGTTCGCCCGGCGCACCAGGTACCACGTCAGGCCGCTGCCGCCCACCGTGGTCGTCTCGGGGTCACCGGACGGCCCGTCGGAGGCGACCAGGGCCAGCGCGAGGTTGCCTCCCCGCAGGCCCGTCACCGTCGCCGTCCGTGCCCCGGCACCGTCGCTGTATGCCGTGCCGGCGACGGCCAGCGGGAGACCGGACGGCGGGGGCGCCACGTTCGACACGTCCACCGCGGCCACGGCACTGGTGCCGACCCGGCCGAGGGCATCCGTGACCCGCGCGGCGACCCAGTGGGAGCCGTCGACCACCGACGCCGAGTTCCACGTGTAGGTCCAGCCCGTGCCGCCGGCGACGGCCGGGCCGACGACGGTGCCGTCGACGACGAACTCGACCTTCGCCGGCGTGGTGAGGGGTGTGGTCGCGCGGAGCACGACCGAGCCACGCACGGTGGCCCCCTCGGTCGGGGCGGCGAGGGACACCTGCGGCGGAGTCGTGTCCGGGTGGCGGACCTCCCCCGCCGTGACCGTCGAGCCCTTGATGGTGACCTTGACGTCGGTCTCGTTGTTGGCCTCGTTCGCCTCGGCGAAGTCGTTGTTCGGGTCGGTGACGGCCTTGAACCAGTAGGTGCCGTCGGGGACCCCGTCGATGGGGATGGCCTGGCCCGGGTCGCGGTAGTCGTACTCGTCCGCCCCGCCGACGGACAGGCCCCGCAGGCCGCTGGGGTCCGTGCAGCTGCTGCGGGTTCCGACGAACGTGCCGGAGTGCTCGACGGTGGAGCTGTAGATGTAGGAGTCGTCGATGCAGAAGCCCACCTTCGGGGACAGCGCCACGGCCGCACCGATGCCCCCGGTCGCGGACACGCGATAGAGGCCGAAGCTGGCGAGCGGGAAGTGGAAGTGGCCGTGTTCGGCGTGGTAGACGAAGACGTCCGGCACGCGGTACTGCGCCACCTGGCTCCAGGTGCCGGAGGCGTCGTGGGTGAAGACCTCCTGGGTCCCCCGGTACCCACCGGTCGACTGGACGTAGGTCGGCTGGACCTCGAGCGGTCCGGGACCGGCGTCGTAGACGAGGTGCGTGTACCTGAACTCCCTGCCGGTCGTCGTGGTGACGACGCTGAAGGCATCGGTGGGGATGACCGTCTGCAGGTCCGGGAGGTGGACGGTCCCGGCGGGAGCGGCAACGCCAGGTCCCGGCGTCAGGGTCACCAGTGCCGCAGCGGCGGCCGCGGCTGCCGTGGCGGCCACGAGGGGGCGGGGACGGGTCGGACGCGTCATGGTCTACCTCAGTCGACGGGCCTGGAGGCAACGGGCGGAGGACGGACGTCTCTCCCGGTGTGTCACGGTAAGTCAACGCATCCACCCGCAACTCCACCCGAAGGATGAGCTGCGACCTGCGAAGGTGGTGGCGGGTCAGGCGTCCGCGGCGGCTGCCCCCGACGGGGACGCGGCGACCGGCCGTCCGACCGTGAGGGCCGCCTGCATCGGCTGCGGCAGGGCGGCCAGCTGCTCGTCCGGCTCGGCCCCCAGCCCGTCGAGGACGGTGGCGAAGAAGCACCGCGCGGCGACGGCGGCCACCACGAGGAAGATCTCGCGGTCGTCCAGCCCGAGGTCCTGCAGCCGGCGCACCTCGGAGCGGTCCACGGTGGACGGGTCCTGCGCGACGTGCCGGGCGAGCTCCATCAGGGCCAGGTCGACCTCGCTGGCCGGCACCGGCTCGTCGGCCGCGCCGGCCAGCCCGGCGACCTCGTCCGGCGAGTGGAACAGGTCGGCGAGGAACTTGCCGTGCGCCAGTGAGCAGTAGCTCGACCCCCGGGCCTGCGCGGCGGCCAGCGTCACCAGCTCGAACCGGCGCCGGTCCAGGTTGCCGCGGACCGAGCCGACGAGCTGGCGCCAGGCGGCCATCACCGCCGGCTCGTGGCTGAACAGCTCCGCGTAGTTGGGCAGGTACCCCCACGAGGCGCGCTCGTCGGCATACATGGCGGCCACCTGCGGGTCCGACTCCCCCGCCGCCGCTGGTTCGATGAAGGACATCGCGGTCCACCTCCGCCGGCCAGCATGCCCGCTGCGCCGCCACCGTCGGCTCGGCCCTTCGACGGAGCCCGCACCTGCGCCGGTGCTCCGGCCCGCTCGTCCTGCCGGTCCCGGTCGGACGGGTTCAGCGGTCCTGGGGCGCCCGCAGCGGCTCCTGGCCCAGCGCCGTCGCCATGTCGAGCCGCGTGCGCTGCCTGCCATCGGCGTCGAAGTTGCCGGGGTCGAGCCACCGGTCGAGCTCGGCCCGGACCGCCGGCCACTCCTCGACGGTGATCGAGTACCAGTCGCTGTCGCGGTTGCGGCCGCGGTAGACGACGGCGTTGCGGAACGTGCCCTCGTAGGAGAAGCCGAGGCGGCCGGCGGCCCGGCGGGAGGGCTCGTTGGCCGAGTCGCACTTCCACTCGTACCGGCGGTACCCGAGGTCGTCGAAGGCGTGCCGCATCATGAGGTACATCGCCTCGGTGGCGGCGGTGGTGCGCTGCAGGGCGTCGGACAGGACGATGCCGCCGACCTCGACCGAGCCGTTCGGCGGGTCGATCCGCAGGTAGCTGGCGATGCCGAGGGAGGTCCCGTCCGGGTCGAGCACCGCGAGCGGGACCGAGGTCGGCGAGGCGTCGAGCGAGGCCACCCACGCCGCCATGGCCGACGCGTCCGCCAGCGGCCCCTGCGGGTAGTACGCCCAGGTCGAGGGGTGGCTCTCCACGTCCAGGGCCCGGTGCAGGCCCTCGGCGTGCGCGGCGGCCGGCTCGAGGCGGCAGGTGCGGCCGACGAGCGTCACGGGCGCCACCGGCGGCCGCGGGACCCAGCCGGGGACCGGCCGCCCGACCGGCTGGCCGTACTCGTTGGTGTGGCCGGAGCCTGAGGCCGGGTCGCGGGTGGTCGCCGCGGCATCCCCGTCGGGACGGGGACCAGCGGTGTCGGGTCGGGTCGGCACGGGCGGGAGGCTATCGCCCGGCCGGGACCTCGTGCGGGACGACCGCGCGGGCCCGGCGCTCCCGCGCCCGCGCGGAGGTGCCGATGCCGCCGACGACCGCGACGACGGCCCCCACCACCGCCACGGCGACGAAGCCGCTGGACCACCCGCGGTGGTCGATCGCGAACCCCGCCACCGGTGCGCCGAGCGCCATGCCGGCCGTCATGAACGAGCCGTGCCACCCCATCGCCTCGCCCCGGGCGGCCGACGGCACGACGCGGCTGACCTGGTCGACGGTGGCGGTGATCGTCGGCGCGCAGAAGAGGCCGGCGACGAAGCCGAGCACCCCCAGCGACACCGGGCCCCCGCCGAAGGCCATGGGGGCGGTGACGAGGGCGAGGGCGCCCAGCAGCCAGAAGGCGGACACCGACCGGTGCAGCCCGCCGTAGACGAGGCCGCCGAGCAGCGAGCCGAACCCCCACAGCGCGAGGACCCACCCGATCGAGGACTGGGCGTCGAAGTCGCGCAGGGCGGCGACGATCCCGATGTCGGTGCCGCCGAGGACGAACGTCGTGGCGGCGGCGCCGAGGCACACGACGACGAAGGCGGGCCGGAACCACTGCCCCCGCGTCACGGGTGCCGCCACCGCCTCGTCGTCGTCGCCCTCCTCGGGCGCCTCGCGCAGCACGGGGTCGGCGAACCACAGCAGCACGCCCGCGGCCACGCCGAGCATCTCGATGGCGAACAGGACCCAGTCGGTGGACCACACCGTGGCGGCCCACACCCCGGCCGCCGGACCGATCATGAACGACAGCTCCACGGCAACGGAGTCGAGCGAGATCGCCGTGCGGCGGTCGACCTCGGGCACGGCGGCGATGATCGCCTGGCGGATGATCGAGAACGACGGGATGACGAACAGGCCGGCCAGGGCCGCCAGCGCCATGAGCAGCCAGTAGCCCACGAAGGGCGCGACCGACCAGCACACGGCGGCGACGACGATCGACGGGACGACCACGCGCCGCAGCCCGTGCCGGTCGAGCAGGCGGCCCCGCCACGGACCGCTGATGGCGATCGCCACCGTGGCCGCCGCCGACACCAGCCCGGCCGCGCCGTAGGACCGGTGCAGGTGGCTCACGACGTGCAGCGTGATGACCACGCCACCGGCGAAGATCGGCATGCGCACCAGGAACCCGAGGACCAGCGCCCGGCGCAGGGCGGGGACGACGAGGACACGGCGGTAGCGGGTGAGCACGGCACCACTGTCCCAGCGGCCACCGACGCTGGTCGACCCGATATCGGCGAGCCCGGACGGACGTCGGCGGGCCCGACCGGTATCGACCGGTTCGTGCGGATGCGCCCCGGCGCCCGCGGGGAGAGGGTGGGAGGGCTGCTCGCGCCCACGCCGGGACGAGAGAACGCACCCCACCCACACACGCAGGCGGGCAGCTAGCCCGAGCCGGTGTGCCGCGTGCCCCGGTGCCGGGGCACGCGGCATACGCTCGCCCGGTGACGATCTACCACCTCGCCGAGCCGGAGCACTGGGAGCGGGCCCGGGAGACGGGCAGCTACACGCAGTCCACCCGGGGCCGGACCTTCGAGGACGAGGGGTTCGTCCACTGCTCGTCTGCGGCGCAGTGGCCGGTGGTGCGGCGGTCGTTCTATGCCGACGTGGCGACACCGTTGCTGCTGCTCGAGGTCGACGAGTCGTTGCTGCCGGAGCCCCCGGTGGTCGAGGTCGGCAACCCGGAGACCGGGGAGACGTTCCCGCACCTGTACCGGCCGCTGCCGGTGTCGGCCGTCGTGGGCCTCACCGAGCTGCTGCCGCCCCACGACGCGCGGGACTGACGCCCCGGCCGGGTGTCAGCGGATCGAGAACGCGAGCCCGTCGATCCGGGCGCGGACCTCGCCGTCGGTGGCCAGGCGCTCCCCCACAGCCGTCGCCACCGCCTGCACCTGCTCCGCCGTGAGGCCCGGGCTCAGCTCGAGCACGACGCGCAGGACGCCCTGGCCGGGCTCCCCCGCCGACAGCTCGTGGTCCAGCACGTCGGGCTGCTCGCGGACCGCCGCCGCGACCGCGCGGGCGACGACGTCGTCCTCGTGGGCGGGCACCCAGTCGCGCTGCTGGGCGAGCGCCCACACCATCGAGGGTCGCAGCGCCACGGTGGTGGGGCCGGCCACGTCGACGACCATGACGTCGCAGCGCTCGGACACGGCGGCCTGCGCCGCGCGTGCCGCCGTGACCGGGACGGGCCGCGCGGCGGGGTCCCACGATGCCAGCGAGGCCATCGACGTGAAGACCGGCAGGGCACGGGTGCCGTCCGGGGCCACGAGCGTGACCGCGGCCATGTCGGTCTGCTTCTCCACGGCCAGGGCTCCGGTCTCGTCGACCTCGGCGGGCTCGGCCACCACCGGCACCAGCAGCCGCGCCGCGGCGACGGCGGACACCAGGGCGGGCTCGTCGCCCGGGTCCCGGAGGGCCTGCTCCAGGGCCGCGTCGGCGGCACCGGTGTCGCCGTCGAAGCCCGTCCCGGTCAGCTCGCGGCCGCCGAACGGGACGCCGGCCGAGTCGGAGGGACCGCCGGTCGGGTGCGCCGGGCCGGTCACGGGCGGCCCGCCACGTCGAGGGCGTCGGGCAGGGTGAACGCGCCCCGGTAGAGCGCGGACCCGACGATCGCGCCCTCGACCCCGAGCGGGACGAGCTCGCGGATCGCGGCGATGTCCTCGAGCGTGGAGACGCCACCGGAGGCCACGACCGGGCGCTCGGTGCGGGCGCAGACGTCGCGGAGCAGCTCGAGGTTGGGACCCTTGAGCATCCCGTCCTTGTTGACGTCGGTGACGACGTAGCGCGCGCAGCCCTCGGAGTCGAGCCGGGCCAGCGTCTCCCACAGGTCGCCGCCGTCCTTGGTCCAGCCCCGAGCCGCGAGGGTCGTGCCCCGCACGTCGAGGCCCACCGCGACGCGGTCACCGTGCTCGGCGATCGCGGCAGCCGTCCACTCGGGGTCCTCCAGCGCCGCGGTGCCGAGGTTGACCCGCCGGCAGCCGCTCGCCAGGGCCGCCTCGAGCGACGCGGCGTCGCGGATGCCGCCGCTCATCTCCACCTTGATGTCGAGCCGGCCCACGATGTCGGCGAGCAGCTCGCGGTTCGAGCCCCGGCCGAACGCGGCGTCCAGGTCGACGAGGTGCAGCCACTCCGCCCCCTGCTCCTGCCAGGCGAGGGCCGCCTCCCAGGGGTCGCCGAACTCGCCCCCGCTGCCGGCAACGCCCTGCACGAGCTGGACGGCGCGACCGCCCTGCACGTCGACGGCGGGCAGCAGCTCGAGACGGGGGTTCTGGGTCATGGGGAAGCTCTCTCCTCGGGTACGGCGTCGGGTACGGCGTCGGGGTCGGGACGGGTGGGGGTGTCAGGGTCGCGGCGGGCGTCCGTGCGGGGTGCCGGAGCCGTGGCCGCCGTGGGGCGTCACAACGAGCGCACCCAGTTCTCCAGCAGGGCCAGGCCGGCGTCACCGGACTTCTCGGGGTGGAACTGCGTCGCCGACAGGGGACCGTTCTCCACCGCGGCGACGAAGCGGCCACCGTGCTCGGCCCACGTCACCGTGGGCGTCATGACGGCCATGGGCCCGTGCGGGTCGGGCAGGACCCAGTCCTGCACGGCGTAGGAGTGGACGAAGTAGAACCGCTCGCGCTCGATCCCGGCGAACAGCCGCGACCCGGCCCCGGGCTCGACCGTCGACCAGCCCATGTGCGGGACGACGTCGGCCTTGAGCCGCTCGACCCGCCCGGGCCACTCGCCCATGCCGTCCGCGACCGAGCCGCCGGGTTCGTCGGACCCCTCGAAGAGGACCTGCATGCCCACGCACACCCCGAGGACGGGGCGCCCACCGGCGAGCCGGCTCTCGATGACCCGGGGGCCGTCGGCTGCGCGCAGCCCCGCCATGCAGGCGTGGAAGTTGCCCACCCCTGGCACGAACAGGCCGTCGGCCTCCTGGGCGAGGGCACGGTCCCCCGTCAGCTCCACCTGCGCGCCGACGTGCTCCAGCGCGCGGACGGCGGAGCGGACGTTGCCGCTGCCGTAGTCGAACACGACCACCCGTGTCATCAGCTGTCCTCCAGTTCCCTGTGGTGGCGGGCGATCTCGGCCATGCGGCGCTCGAACCGGGCGACGGCCTGGGCCGTGGGCGCGACGACCTGCCCGCGCAGGCCCACGTGCGGCCCGATGAGGTCCGCACCGGGCAGGCCGAGCACCGTCAACAGGTCGGTGAGCAGGCGCTGGGCGTCGCCCGAGCGGTCCCGCACGACGGCGGCGACCTCCCGGGCCGCGGCCGGGTGCCCGGCGGCTGCCGCCAGCTCCCGTGGCCCGGCCTGCTGGAGCTCGCGGGTCCGCACCGGACCCCGGCCCGGCTCCCAGAGGAGCCAGCGTGGCGAGTCCCGCAGCCCCCGCGCACGGACGACCACCGCGGCCCGGTGGTCGGCGACGACGAAGCCCAGGGCGGGCCGCAGCCGTCGGGGCAGCGGACGGCCGACGAGGACCGACGCGGCACCGTCGTAGGGCGCCTGCACCCGGGACGCGGGCTCGACCGGGACGACGGCCGTCCACGACGCGAGCGGGACGAGCTGGCACGCCACGAGTCCCCCGCGCACCCACCTCGTCACGGCGGGCGGCTCGGCCCGCACCAGGAGCAGCCCGCGCATCTCCTGCGCCGGCTGCCACCGCTCGTTCACGTGGAGAGGCTGCCCTTCGCGCTGGGGACGCCGACCACCCGCGGGTCGCGGGCCACCGCGGCCCGCAGCGCCCGCGCCACGGCCTTGAACTGCGCCTCGACGATGTGGTGCGGGTCGCGGCCGGAGAGCACCCGCACGTGCAGGGCGATCCCGGCTCGTCCGGCGAAGGACTCCCAGACGTGGCGCGTCATCGAGCCGGTGAAGTGGCCGCCGATGAGGGCGTACTGCTGTCCCTCGGGCTCGCCGGTGTGCACGACGTAGGGCCGCCCCGCCACGTCGACGACGGCCTGGCACAGCGCCTCGTCGAGCGGGACGGTGGCGTCGCCGAAGCGCGCGATCCCGCTCTTGTCGCCGAGCGCCTCCCGCAGCGCGTCGCCGAGGACGATCGCGACGTCCTCCACGGTGTGGTGCACGTCGACGTCGACGTCACCCGTCGCCTTGACCCGCAGGTCGAGGAGCGAGTGCTTGGCCAGCGAGGCCAGCATGTGGTCGTAGAAGCGGACGCCGGTGTCGACGTCCGCCTGGCCGGTGCCGTCGAGGTTCAGCTCGAGCTCGACGCTGGACTCCGAGGTCGTCCTGCTCAGTGCCGCCGTGCGGTCCCCTGCGGTCACCGCGTGCTCCCGTCGTCCGTCCCGAAACCGTCCTGACCGGCGACCTGCGCCATGGCGGCGAGGAACGCGTCGGTCTCGGCCGGGGTCCCGGCCGTGACACGAAGATAGTGCGGGATGCCCACGTCCCGGACCAGCACACCCCGGTCGAGCAGCGCCTGCCACGTCGCCCGGGCGTCGGCGAGGCCGCCGAAGAGCACGAAGTTCGCGTCGCTCGGCACCGGCTCGAGCCCCAGCGCGGCCAGCCCGTCGACCATCCGGTCGCGCTCGTGCTTGATCGCCTCGACCGTCGCCAGCATGGTGTCGGCGTGGTGCAGGGCCGCCAGCGCGACGGCCTGCGTGGGCGAGGACAGGTGGTACGGCAGCCGCACCAGGCGCAGCGCGTCGACGAAGGCGGGGTCCGCCGCGAGGTAGCCCAGCCGGCCGCCGGCGAACGCGAAGGCCTTGCTCATGGTGCGGGTCACGACCAGGCGCGGCCGGCCCTCGAGCAACCCCAGGGCGCTCGGCGTCCCCGGCCGGGCGAACTCGGCATACGCCTCGTCCACCACGACCACCGCACGCTCCGCCGCGTCGTACACGCGCTCGACCACGTCGAGCCCCAGCGCCGTGCCGGTGGGGTTGTTGGGCGAGCAGAGGAAGACGAGGTGCGGGTCGTGTGCGCGCACCTGCTCCACGGCGGACTCGGCGGTGAGGTCGAACGCCTGGGTGCTCCCCTGCCCGCGCAGGCCGTCGACCCACGTCGTGCCGACGGACCGGCTGATGATCGGGTGCATGGAGTACGCCGGGGTGAAGCCGAGTGCCGTGCGCCCGGGTCCGCCGAACGCCAGGACGACGTGCTGGAGCACCTCGTTCGAGCCGTTGCCGGCCCACACCTGGGCCGGGTCCACCGCGGTGCCGGTGGTGCGGGTCAGGTATGCCGCGAGCTCGGTGCGCAGCGCGGTGAACTCCCGGTCGGGGTACCGGTTGAGGTCGGGCGCCACCGCGGCGACGGCGGAGGTGATCTCGGCGACCACCTCCGGCGGCACCGGGTAGGAGCTCTCGTTGGTGTTGAGCCGGACCGGGACCTCGAGCTGGGGCGCGCCGTAGGGCGTGCTGCCGCGCAGGTCCTCGCGCAGCAGCTCCTGCAGCCCGGTCACGACCGGTCGCCGAACCGGGCCGAGACCGCCTCGCCGTGGGCGGGCAGGTCCTCGGCCTGGGCGAGCACCACGACCCGGTCCGCCACCTCGCGCAGGGCCTCCTCGTCGTAGGAGATCACCTGGACGGAGCGCAGGAACGAGGTCACCGACAGGCCGCTGCTGTGGCAGGCACAGCCACCGGTCGGCAGGACGTGGTTGGACCCGGCGAGGTAGTCGCCGAGGCTCACGGGCGAGAAGGGACCCACGAAGACGGCACCCGCGTTGCGGATCCGGCGGCTGGCCGCCTCCGCGTCGGCGACCTGCAGCTCGAGGTGCTCGGCGCCGTAGGCGTTGACGACGGCGAGACCGGCGTCGAGGTCGTCGACGAGCACGACGCCGGACTGCTGGCCGGACAGCGCCTCGGTGACGCGGCCGGAGTGCTTGGTGGCAGCCGCGCGACGCGCGACCTCGGCGGTGACGGCCTCGGCCAGCGCGGCGCTCGGGGTCACGAGGACGGAGGCCGCCTGCGGGTCGTGCTCGGCCTGCGACACGAGGTCGGAGGCGACGTGCACGGGGTCGGCGGTGTCGTCGGCGAGGACGGCGATCTCGGTGGGGCCGGCCTCGGAGTCGATGCCGATGACGCCCTTGAGGTAGCGCTTGGCCGCCGCGACGTAGATGTTGCCCGGGCCGGTGACGAGGCTGACCGGCTCGCAGGAGTCCTCGCCGTCGGTGAAGCCGAACGCGAAGGCGGCCACCGCCTGGGCGCCGCCCACGGCATACACCTCCTCGACGCCGAGCAGCGCGCACGCGGCGAGCACGGTCGGGTGGGGGTAGCCCTCGAAGATGCCGGTGTTCTCGCGCTGCGGCGGGCTCGCCACCGCCAGCGAGCCGACGCCGGCGACCTGGGCCGGCACGACGTTCATGACGACGCTGGACGGGTACACCGCCCGGCCGCCGGGCACGTACAGGCCGACGCGGTCCACCGGGAGCCAGCGGTTCTCGACGCGGCCGCCGGCGACGACGTCGACCGTCGTCTCGGTGGGGCGCTGGCGCTCGTGCACCTGGCGGGTGCGGCGGACCGCCTCCTCCAGCGCCTCGCGCACCTGCGGGTCGAGCTGCTCGAGGGCAGCCGCGAGCACCTCCGCGGGCACGCGCAGGCGGGGCGGCCGGACACCGTCGAACCGCTGGCCGAGGTCGTAGAGGGCCTCGGCACCGCGATGGCGCACGTCCTCGCACAGCGGCCGCACCGTCTCGACGGCGGCCGCCACGTCGAAGTCCGCCCGCGGCAGGAGGTCCCGCAGCTCGCGGGCTCCCAGCGCGCGTCCGCGCAGGTCGATCGTGGCCATCATGGTCACGATTCTACGGAGCCCCCGGAGTGGCCCCTGCGGCGGTCTCAGCCCCCGGGAACCGTGCCCTTGCGCTGGTCGGACGCGGCACGTGCCGCGGGCCCCTCCTCGGAGTCGCCCAGGACGATGCGGGCCGGGGGCGCGGTCGTGGGCGGAGTGGTGGTGTCGACCACCTCGTGCGCGGCCTCGTGGTCGTCCGGGCCGGCGAAGGTGTCGTGGATCCGGCCGGCGACCTCCTCGCGCGGCCAGCGCGCCGCGAGCAGCACCAGCGCGCCGAACGTCACGACGGCGCACACCCCGACCGACGCCGCGGGCGAGGTCTTCTCCGACACCCACCCGGCGGCCAGGAAGCACAGGCCGGTGACCCCGACCGACAGCGCACCGGCGAGGCCGAAGACGCGCCCGCGCATGGCCGTGGGGACGAGGAGCGTGAAGGCGGCCTGCAGCGGAAGCATGTAGGACTGGAGGGCGCCGCAGACGAACCACGCCACCCAGACCACGCCGAGGTGCGGCTCGAAGACGGTCACGAGCAGGGGCAGCGGCATGAGCAGGGCGAGACGCATGATGAGGCCGGACTGCCGCTCCGCGGGGAGCCGGCCGATGAGCAGCAGCCCCGCCACGGCGCCGACGATGGGCGCGGCCATGAGCAGGCCGCCCCAGGCCGAGGAGCCGGTGTGGGTGCTGGCGTAGGGCAGCGCGACGGCCTCGGGCGCCGCGATGCCGAGCCCGCTGACGAGCGAGAGGGCCAGCAGGCGGGTCAGGACGCGGTTGCCGCGGATCTGCCGCCAGCCGGCGACGAGGTCCCGGACGAAGGAGGTGTCGTCGCGGGCCACCCCCGAGGCCCGGGGGCGGATGCCGGCGAGGACGGCGGCCCCGACGACGAAGGTGACCAGGTCGAGCATCAGCGCCTTGGTGTCGCCGAGCACCCCCACGACCGCGCCACCGACGGCGAGGCCGATCGCCTGGTTGACCTGGGTGGCGAGGGTGTTGAGCCCGAAGGCGCGGGCGTAGAGGCGGCGGTCGGGAAAGACGTCGGTCAGGAGCATCTGCCCCGCGGTGGCGGCCGGGCCACCGACGAACTCGAGCGCGAAGACGAGCACGAGCACGAGGGCGACGGAACGGGTCGTGGTGACCGTGAGGATGAGCAGGCCGACGATGACGGCGCGCAGGAGGTGGGCGCCGATGAGGGTCAGCCTCGGGGGGAACCGGTCGCAGAACGGCCCGAGGAGGCCCCGCCCGAGGATCGTGGGCACCAGGGAGACGGCGAAGGTGGCCGCGGTCGCGAGCGCCGAGCCGGTCCAGCCGAAGACGACGGCCGCGATCGTGATCCGCGCGATGTAGTCGCCCCAGGTGGACAGGGTGGAGGCGACGAAGATCGGCAGGAACGACGGAGCCCGGAGCACCTCGGCGTACGAGGGCACCACGACAGCGCCATCCCTGCCCCTGACCATGCGCTCGACCGTACCTCGCTACCGGGTCCCGTAAAAGTCGAGCTCGGTGACCGTCCGGGCGTGCCGCGCGACCCTGCGGTAGGTCTGGGCGAGCTCGGCTCCGGAGCCGGGCTCGAGGCCCAGGATCCGACCCACGCCGTCGGCGACGCGCAGGTCGGACGGCACGCTGTCGACCGGCTTGCCGCGGTACAGCACGGCCGCGTTGCGAAGCCGCGAGGCGAGCGTCCAGGCTTCGCGCAGCGCGGCCACGTGGTCCGCCGGCAGCAGCTCCGCCTCCTCCACCGCCGCGAGCGCCGGGAGCGTGCTCGTGGTCCGCAGGCCGGGCAGCTCGTGGGCGTGCTTCATCTGCAGCAGCTGGACGGTCCACTCGACGTCGCTGAGCCCGCCCCGGCCGAGCTTGAAGTGGGCCTTGGGGTCGGCGCCCCGCGGCAGCCGCTCGGCCTCCATCCGGGCCTTGAGCGTGCGGATCTCGCGGACCTGGGACTCGCTCAGCCCCTCGCTCGGCCAGCGCAGCGGGTCGACGAGCCGCACGAACTCCTCCCCCAGCTCGGCGTCCCCGGCGATGGGGTCGGCCCGCAGCAGCGCCTGGGACTCCCACGTCAGCGACCACCGCTCGTAGTAGGCGCGGTAGCTGGCGAGGCTGCGCACGAGCGGCCCGTTCTTGCCCTCCGGTCGCAGGTCGGCGTCGAGACCGAGCTGGGGGTCCGGCCCGGCCGAGCCGAGCAGGCGGCGCAGCTCCTGCACCACCTCCAGGGCCTGGTCCTGGGCCACGCCCTCGTCGGCGCCCGGGAGCGGGTCGTGGACGAAGAGGACGTCGGCGTCCGAGCCGTACGCCACCTCCCGTCCGCCGAGGCGTCCCATGCCGACGACGAGGATGCGGGTCACGAGGTCGCCGTGCCGCTGCTCGACGACGCGCCGGGCCACGGCGAGGGCCGCCTCGACGAGCGCGGCCGTGAGGTCGGTCAGCGCCACGCCCACCTCCTGCAGGTCGAGCTCGCCCCGCAGGTCGGCGGCCGCCACGCGGAACAGCTCCTGCCGGCGCAGGCCGCGCGCGGTGCGGACCGCCTTGTCCGGGTCGTCCTGGCGCCCCGCGGCGGCGGTCATCCGGCGGACGAGGTCCTCACGCGGCAACGGCCGCAGCCCGCCGGCCTCGCCGAGCATGGCCACCGCCTCGGGCGCCCCGACGAGGAGGTCCGCGGCATACCGGCTCCGCGCGAGGATGTGCGCGAGGCGCTCGGCGGACGAGCCCTCGTCGCGCAGCAGCCGCAGGTACCAGTGGGTGGAGCCGAGCTCCTCGCTCACCTTGCGGAACGCGAGCAGCCCCCCGTCGGGGTCGGCCTCGTCGGCGAACCACCCGAGCATGACCGGCAGCAGCGTGCGCTGGATCGCGGCGCGGCGGCTCACGCCCGACGTCAGCGCCTCGAGGTGCCGGATCGCCCCGGCCGGGTCGCGGAAGCCGAGGGCGGAGAGCCGGTCGCGCGCGGCCTCGGGACCCAGCCGCGCGTCGCTGCTGCTGAGCCGGGCCACGGCGGCGAGCAGCGGCCGGTAGAACAGGCGCTCGTGGATGCGCCGGACCTCGCGCGCCTGCTTCTGCCACTGGTCCACGACCGCCTTGGCGGCGTCGGACCGGTGGCCGAGGGCCCGGCCGAGGCGGCGCAGGTCGGCGTCGCCGGTGGGCATGAGGTGGGTCCGGCGCAGGCGGTAGAGCTGGATCCGGTGCTCCAGCGTGCGCAGCAGCCGGTAGCTGGAGTCGAGCACCGCGGCGTCGTCACGGCCGACGTAGCCGCCGCGGGCGAGGGCGTCGAGGGCCTCGAGGGTGGTCCCCGAGCGCAACGCCTCGTCGGTGCGCCCGTGGACGAGCTGGAGCAGCTGCACGCTGAACTCGACGTCGCGCAGCCCGCCGGGCCCGAGCTTGAGCTGGCGGTCGGCCTCGGCCGCGGGCACGTGCTGCTCCACCCGGCGGCGCATCGCCTGGACGTCCTCGATGAAGTTCTCGCGGGAGGCGGCCTGCCACACCATCGGGCGCAGGGCGCCGAGGTAGGCCTCCCCGAGGTCGCGGTCCCCGGCGACGACCCTCGCCTTGAGCAGCGCCTGGAACTCCCAGGTCTTGGCCCAGCGCTCGTAGTAGGCGCGGTGCGACTCCACCGTCCGCACCAGCGGCCCGTTCTTGCCCTCCGGGCGCAGCGCCGCGTCCACCGGCCAGAGCGTGCCCTGCCCGGTCGAGGTGGAGCAGGCCCGCATGAGCTGGGTCGCGAGCGCCGTGCCGGCGGCCATGGCCACGGCCTCCTCGACGCCGTCGCGGGGCTCGGCGACGAAGATGACGTCCACGTCGCTGACGTAGTTGAGCTCGCGGCCGCCCGTCTTGCCCATGCCGATGACGGCGAAGTCGCAGGCGTCTGCCTGCTCCCCCACCTGCTCGCGCGCGATGACGAGCGCCCCCTCGAGCGCGGCCTGCGCCAGGTCGGCGAGCGCCGCCGCCGTGCGGGGCAGCTCCTCGACGGCGTCCGGTGCGGTGAGGTCCAGGGCTGCGATGCCGAGCAGGTTGCGCCGGTAGGCGATGCGCAGCGCGTCGTATGCCGTGTCCTCGCCGCGGTCGCGGACGGCCGCCACGACGTCGTGCACGCGGTCGTCGACCTCGACCGGTGCGGCGTGCGCGACGCTGCGCCAGTGCTCGGGGTGGGCGACGAGGTGGTCGGCGAGCGCGGTCGAGGCGCCGAGGACGGCCAGCATCCGGTCCCGGGCGGGCCCCGGGTGGCGCATCGCTGCCAGCAGGCCACGGACCTCGGCCCCGGGCCCGTCCTCCTCGTCGCGGCGGCGTGGCTCGCTGGCGCGCAGGGACTCCATGAGCCGCACGAGCGACAGCAGGGCGAGGTCGGGGTCGGCGACCGCCCCCAGGGCGTCGGGCAGCCCGTCGCGGAAGACGTCGTCGAGCGGGTCGACGAGGCCGGCGAGCGCGGGGTCGGCGAGCAGCTGCCCGGCCCGCTGGGCGTCGGCGAACCCGAGCCTGGCCAGCGTGCCGGCCTGCGACGACGACCGACCGGTGCTCACCCGACCACCCTAGTGAGGGCTCCCCTCGTCAGCGGGGTGCGTCCGCTCACAGGCCGGGGAGGTACCGCTCCAGCTCGAAGCGGGTGATCTCGCCGCGGTAGTCGTCCCACTCCGCCCGCTTGTTCCGCAGGAAGAAGTCGAAGACGTGTTCGCCCAGCGTCTCGGCGACGAGGTCGCTGCGCTCCATGACCCGGATCGCCTCGTGGAGGGAGGTGGGCAGCGCCTCGATGCCCATCGCCTGGCGCTCCGCCGACGTCAGGCCCCACACGTCGTCCTCGGTCTCGGGCGGCAGCGGGTAGTCCTCCTCGATGCCCTTGAGGCCTGCGGCGAGCATGAGCGCGAACGCCAGGTAGGGGTTGCAGGCGGCGTCGAGCGTGCGCACCTCGACCCGGCTGCTCTGCCCCTTGGTGGGCTTGTACATCGGCACCCGCACCATGGCCGAGCGGTTGTTGTGGCCCCACGTGAGGTGGGCCGGGGCCTCTCCGCCGCCCCAGAGCCGCTTGTAGGAGTTGACCCACTGGTTGGTCACCGCGGTGATCTCGGCACCGTGCCGCAGCAGCCCGGCGATGAACTGCCGCCCCACCTTGGACAGCTGGTACGGCGCTCCCGGCTCGTGGAAGGCGTTGCTGTCGCCGTCGAACAGCGACATGTGGGTGTGCATGCCGGACCCCGGGTGCTGGGCGAACGGCTTGGGCATGAAGGAGGCGAAGATGCCCTGCTCGAGCGCGACCTCCTTGATGACCGTGCGGAAGGTCATGATGTTGTCGGCGGTCGAGAGCGCGTCCGCGTAGCGCAGGTCGATCTCGTTCTGGCCCGGGCCGCCCTCGTGGTGGCTGAACTCCACCGAGATGCCCATCGACTCGAGCATGGTGATGGCCGCGCGGCGGAAGTCGTGGCCGGTGCCGTGGGGCACGTGGTCGAAGTACCCGGCCTGGTCGACCGGCTCGGGGACCTCGCCCGGCGCGAAGCCCTGCTTGAGCAGGTAGAACTCGATCTCCGGGTGCGTGTAGAAGGTGAAGCCGAGGTCGGCCGCCTTGCCCAGGGCCCGCTGCAGGACGTGGCGCGGGTCGGCGAAGCTCGGGGCGCCGTCGGGCAGCGTGATGTCGCAGAACATGCGGGCGGTGCCGGGGTTGTCACCGCGCCACGGCAGCACCTGGAACGTCGAGGGGTCCGGCTTGGCCAGCATGTCGGCCTCGTAGACCCGGGCGAAGCCCTCGATCGCCGAGCCGTCGAAGCCGATCCCCTCGGAGAACGCCCCTTCGAGCTCGGCCGGCGCCACCGCCACCGACTTCAGCGTGCCGAGCACGTCGGTGAACCACAGCCGCACGAAGCGGATGTCGCGCTCCTCGATGGTGCGGAGGACGAACTCCTGCTGACGATCCATGTGACGAATCCTGCCCTAGTCGTGTTTCGCCGGGGTTACCTGCCGCGGGCCGCTCAGCCCTCGAGCACCGACCGTGCCGCGTTGTGCCCGGGTATGCCGCTCACGCCGCCCCCGCGTCGCGCGCCGGCACCCGCGAGGCGCACCTTCTCGTGCCGCGTCTCGACACCCCACGTACCGACCTCCTCGGGCCGCTCGGCCCAGGGCCACTGCAGCGACCGGTGGAAGATGTTGCCGCCGGGCAGCCCGAGGTCGGCCTCGAGCTCGACCGGGGTGCGCGCCTCGAGGCAGTAGGCGCCGTCGCCGTCGCGCAGCAGCACGTCCTGGATCGGCTCGGCGAGCACCGAGTTCAGCGACTCGAGGGTGCGGGCCAGGGCGAGGTCCTTGACCTGGTCGTGCTGCTCCTGCGAGCCCCGGAACAGCCGCGCGGGCAGGTGCAGCCCGAAGAGCGTGAGGGTCTGGGCGTCCGACCCGGCGAGCCCCGGCCCGAGGATCGAGCGGTCCGACAGGCTGTGGCAGTAGATCTCGCACGGCGGGACCTGCGGCACGCGCCCGTCGGCGGCCGCGGCATACGCCTCCTGCAGCTGGGCGTAGCCCTCGTTGACGTGGAACGTCCCCGCGAAGGCGGCGCGCGGGTCCACGGCCTCGTCGCGCAGCCGCGGCAGGCGCGAGAGCAGCATGTTGACCTTGAGCTGGGCCCCCTCGGGCTGCGCCTCGGTCTCGACCGGGTCGGCGCCGGCGGCGGCGAGGAGCTCGTTGAGGACGGCCGGCGCGCAGGCGGCGTGGACGGTCGAGGCCCGCGCCGAGCCGCCGTCCCAGTCGACGGTGCCGTCCGGGTCCACGGCGAGCACCCTCGTGCCCGTGCGGATCTCGGCGCCCGCGGCGGTGGCCGCGCGGGCCAGCCCCTCGGTGACCGCACCCATGCCGCCCACGGGGACGTCCCAGTCGCCCGTGCCGCCGCCGATGAGGTGGTAGAGGAAGCAGACGTTCTGGCGCAGGTCGTCGCCGCGCAGGTCGGCGAAGGTTCCGATGAGGGCGTCGGTGGCGACGACCCCGCGCACCGTGTCGTCGGCGAAGCGCTCCTCGAGCACCTCGCCGAGGGGGCGGCGCACGAGGGCCGCCCAGAGCTCGTCGTCGCCCACGAGGGCAGCGAGGTCCTCCTCCGTGCGCAACGGCTCCAGGACCGTCGGGAAGACCTTCCCCGCCACGGCCTGCACGCGTCCGTAGAAGTCCTGCCACGCGGCGTGCTCGCCCTGCCCGCCGGTCAGCGCCGCGAAGCCCGCGGCGGTCGCCGCCTCGTCGGCGTTGTCGACCAGCAGCCCGCGCGCCGGGTCGGCGGGGACGGGCGTGAAGGAGGAGAAGCGGCGCCGGATGAGCCGCAGGTCCAGGTCGAGGTCGCCGACGACCTGCCGGGGCAGGAGCGAGACGAGGTAGGAGTACCGCGAGAGCCGGGCGTCGACCCCGGCGAAGGCCTGCGCGGAGACGGCCGCGCCGCCGACGTGGTCGGCGGCCTCGAGGACGAGGACGCGCCGCCCGGCACGGGCGAGGTATGCCGCGGCCGTGAGCCCGTTGTGCCCGGCACCGATGACGACGTCGTCGTAGTCCACGGCCGGAAGCCTACGGGTGGCCGGGAGGACGGCGCGGGCGGCTCCCCGGGACCCATGACCGATGTCATGGGACGGTCTCGGCTCCCCGTCCGCGCTGCGGGACGAGGCGGCCGGAGGTCACGAGTGCATAACGAAACGGTTGTCGGGTGATCACAAGCGGTGGCTGCGGGGCGTTCACTGTCCCCGTCCCGGTCAGCCGCACCTGATCGACGGGGCCGACCGAGTCACCAGGAGGAGTTCCAGCGACACAAGGACGGTCCACGTGACACAAGCAGTCCGCGCACGACGGCGGCGGGTCTACAGCCTGCTCGCCGCAAGCTCGCTGGTGGTGGGGGCGTTCCTCACCACCGGCCCGGCCAGCGCCGTCCCACCGACGGACACGGCCGCGGGGAAGGGCAAGGGCGGGTCGGACAACCGGCCCCACCCCCTGCCCATCGCGCAGAAGAAGGCGGCCCAGAAGGAAGCCGCCCTCCAGCGACGCCTCGAGGGCGACAAGGCCATGCAGGGCAAGGTCGCCAAGGTCGGCAAGGGTCAGTACGTCAAGCTCGACAACGAGGGCACCGACAAGATCTTCGTCGTGCTCGCGGAGTTCGGGGACCAGCAGTACCCCGACCCGCGATTCCAGGGGCCGCCGCCGGACGGCAGCGCCACCGACGTCACGGGCCCGCGCCGCAACGAGATCCCGGCCCCCGACCGCTCCGTCGACAACTCGACGCTGTGGCAGCCGGACTACGACCGGGCGCACTACCAGGACATGTACTTCAACCGGATGCGGAAGTATTACGAGGCGCAGTCCTCGGGCCGGTACTCCGTCGACGGCGCGGTCACCGAGTGGGTGAGGGTCCCCTTCAACGAGGCGCTGTACGGCCGCGACTACTGCGGTGACATCGTCTGCAACACGAGCAAGGCCCTGATCCGCGACGCGCTCGCCGTGTGGACGAAGAACCAGCTCGACAGCGGCATGACGATGGCGCAGGTGCAGGCGTACCTGCGCACGTTCGACCAGCAGGACCGGTACGACGTGGACGGGGACGGCAACTTCGCCGAGCCCGACGGCTTCATCGACCACTTCCAGATCGTCCACGCGGGCGGCGACCAGGCCGCCGGCGACCCGAACCAGGGCTCGGACGCCATCTGGAGCCACCGGTCGTACGCCAACCTCCAGGGTGGCGGCCCCGGCGGCCTTCCCGGCGTGAACATCGGCTCCAACACCGGGCTCGTGTCCAGCGCGCAGGTGCCGAACAACCCCACGGGCGTCTGGGTCGGCGACTACACGGTCCAGCCGGAGAACGGCGGGCTCGGCGTCTTCGCGCACGAGTTCGGCCACGACCTCGGCCTGCCGGACCTCTACGACACCTCGGGCAACACCGGTGGCGCCGAGAACAACACGGCGTTCTGGACCCTGATGTCGTCCGGCGCGAACATCGGCGACGGCGGTCCCGACGGCATCGGTGACGCACCGACCGACATGGGCGTGTGGGAGAAGTTCCAGCTCGGGTGGCTCTCGCCGCAGGGAGACAACGGACCCTTCTACGAGGTGGCCAGGGCCGGCCAGAAGTCGACGCACAAGCTCGGCCCGAACACGCCGGCCACGAAGTCGCCGCAGGCGGTGTTCGTCGTCCTGCCGGACAAGAACGTCCCGCTCGAGCTGGGCGCACCGGCGGAGGGCTCGACCTTCTTCTGGTCGACGGCCGGCAACGACCTCAACACCTACATGACCGCCCCGGTCGCCGGTACAGCGGTGACGGCCAAGGTCCGGTACCAGATCGAGCAGGACTGGGACTACGCCTTCCTCGAGGCGTCGCCCGACGGCACCACGTGGACGAAGGTCCCGACGAACCGGTCCGACACCGGCCCGCACACCGGCCACAACCAGAGCGGGTTCAACGACTCCGGCACCGGCATCACGGGCTCGACGGCGGGCAGCTGGGTGGACCTGACCGCCACCCTGCCGGCGGGCACCACCCGGATGCGGTTCCACTACGAGACGGACGCGGCCGCGGTCGAGCCCGGCTTCCAGGTGGACGCCGTCGCGGTCGGTGGCACGGCGGTCGCGGACTCCGCGTGGACGCTGGACGGTTTCGTCTCGACCACGGGGTCGGAGGACCAGTTCTTCTTCAACGCCTACGTGCTGGAGAACCGTCAGTACGACGGGTACGACGCCTCGCTCAGGACGGCGTACAACTTCGGCTTCCTCAACACCCGTCCCGACTGGGTCGAGTCCTACCCGTACCAGGACGGCCTGCTCGTGTCGTACTGGGACGACTCGTTCAGCGACAACAACGTCGGTGACCACCCGGGCGGCGGGCTCGTCCTGCCCGTCGACGCCCACCCGCAGTTCAGCCACTGGCCGGACGGCACGCTGATGCGCAACCGGATCCTGTCCTACGACTCGACCTTCGGTGTCGAGCCCACGGACCCGATCACGCTGCACAACAACGGCGTCGCGGGCAGCATCGCCTCCAAGCCGGCGGTGAGCGTCTTCGACGACACGAAGTCGTGGTGGAGCAACTGCGACGAGCACGCCTGCACCGGCGCCCACGCGGGCCGGTACGAGCCGGGCTGGTACGGCGTCGACGTCCCCAGGACGGGCACGACCGTCACGGTCAACGGCAAGGCCAACGGCGGTCACCTCAACATCACGGTGGCCCCCAGGTAACAGGTCCGACAAGCACCACGGAGGGCCCCGCCGGCAGCAGCCGGCGGGGCCCTTCCGTGGGCGGGACACGCAGGAGCCCCGCGACGCCGTTGTCGCGGGGCTCCTGGGACGGGCGCTCAGGGCGTCCGGTCAGCTCACTTGAAGCTGACCTGCACCTGCAGCTCGTTGCCGCCGTCCTCGGACTTGCTCACCTTCATGACGGTGCCGGAACCGGCGACCTTCGTGGAGCTCCACGGGTTCGTGGCGTCCCAGTAGGCGCTCGGGTTGCTGTCGTCGAAGGTGGGGATGCCCGGCCGGGACGGGACGTCCGTGGCGATGCCGTTCTTGTGGAACGTCACCGCGTCCGTGCGCTCGAGGCCGAAGGTGGCGTCGAACGGCTGGCGCCGGTTGCCCAGCTTGGTGCCGTCGTAGAACCGCACCGGGGCCGGACGGGCGTCGACGGGGAGCACCTCGCCGCCACCGGGGTGGCCGCTGGTGTTGTTGTCGGTGTACTGGCCGTCGATGTACCAGACGAGCATGCCGTTCTGGTACGGGAACCGCTCCACCCAGTCGGGCTTGGTCTTCGCCCAGCCGAAGTTGTACGGGCCGGTCTGCAGCGTCTTGTCGTAGCCGGTGTACGTGCGGTTCTCGGCGATGTAGTAGTGGCTGGCCTGAACGGAGGTCGAGCCACCCATGCGGGTGAAGCCCTTGGCCGTCCAGCCGTTGTCGCCGGACTCCACGTCGTCGC
Organism: Phycicoccus sp. 3266; assembly: GCF_031456495.1. Lineage (NCBI taxonomy): Bacteria > Bacillati > Actinomycetota > Actinomycetes > Micrococcales > Intrasporangiaceae > Phycicoccus > Phycicoccus sp. 3266. The sequence goes on from NZ_JAVDUW010000005.1 coordinate 45,984, forward strand.
TGAAGACCTGTGCGCCGTCAGCGCTCACCGTGACGTCGTCCACGAAGGGGCCCTCGTAGTGGAGGCCGCCGTCGGTGGCGTAGCGGAAGCGGAACTGGACGCTCGTGCCGGCGTACGGCGTGAGGTCCCAGGTCTGCTGCGCCCAGGGCGTCATGGCCTCGTTGTCGACCGGTCCGCTGATCGGCGAGCCGAGCTGGGTCCAGTTGCTGCCGTCGGTGCTGACCTCGGCGTAGAGGTAGTCGTAGCCGTACTCGATGTTGTACTGCAGCCACGCGGAGACCGAGCCGGAGCTCTTGCCGGTCAGGTCGACCGTGCGGGTCAGCGTGTTGTTGAGGCTGTCGTCCGCACCGCCCCACCACTCCATCGAGCCGCCGTGCGGCTTGTTGTAGTCGGTGGTCACCGTCTTGTCCGGCAGGGTCGTGATGAGCGCCTGGTAGTCGGACCGGCTCGCCGGCTTGTCGGCCGAGCCGAGCTTGACGGTCGAGTCCTGGCCGTACGGGACGACCTTGTAGTCGAGCCAGCCGAGCTGCAGCTTCTCCCACGGACCCATGTAGCCCGGGGTGGTGCCGATCGAGTCGGTGCCGTGGTTGAGCCACGAGCCACCCGACATCAGCGTCCAGAAGCCGGTGCCGTTGTCGCCACCCTGGGTGTCGTACAGGTCCGGCAGGCCGAGGTCGTGGCCGAACTCGTGCGTGAAGACGCCGAGGCCACCGTTCTCGGGCTCGGTGGTGTAGTCACCGATCCACATGCCGGAGCTGCCGAGCGGCACGCCGCCGAGCTTGTTGAAGTCCGGGCCGGTCTTGCCCTGGTTGGTGGAGTAGGCGTACCAGCGGTGCGACCAGATCGCGTCCGCGCCCTGGGCGCCGCCACCGGCCTCCTCGCCCTCCCCGGCGTGGATCGCCTGGAAGTGGTCGATGTAGCCGTCGGGCTCGTTGAAGTTGCCGTCGCCGTCGTAGTCGTAGCGGTCGACCTTGTCGAACTGCTTGAGGTACTCGGCGATCTGGGCGTCGGTCTTGCCCTGTGCCTTCTGGTCGTCGTACCAGGCGGTGGCCGTGTCCTTGATGTAGTTCCAGTAGCCGTCGGCCTCGCTGGTGCCGTCACCCTTGACCGGGTTGTGGCCGTAGCGGGACTCGTTGTACGGCACCGTCACCCAGTCGGAGACGTCGCCCTTGGCGGCGAACCGGCCGTTGGACTGCTTGGCGTAGAAGTCCTTGAACGACTCGCCGTCGCCGAACATCATGTCCAGGTAGTGCTGGCGGTCGTAGTTGCTGGTCCACGCGGTCGAGTTGTCATCGGTGCTGTTGCCGTCCCAGTTGCGGTCCGGCTGCGGGATGTTGTTGTGGACGGGTCCCGCGGTCCCACCGGTGGCGGGCATCGTCTGGGTCCCGAAGTCGGTGAGGATCGTGAAGATGTCCTCCTCACGCTCCACGGGGTAGGACACGTAGCGGTCCTGCGCGGCCTTGCTGCCCTTGGCGGCCTTGGCGTTTCCCTTCAGCTTGATGACGCGCTGCCCGCCGCGGGTCTCGGTGGTGGCCTCGCCCTTCACGAGCTTCTCCACCGCCTCCTTGCGCAGCGCGCGCTGGGCGTCGCCCAGCGGGTTGGGCAGGTCGTGCGCCCGGTTGGCGGCCTTCGGCTCGTTCTGGGTCGGCGCGGGGGTCGCCTGCGCCGGCGCCGTCGCGACACTCAGGGCGACGGCTGCGATGGCCGCGCCCGAGATGACGCTCAGATGACGTCTTTTCACGGATCCTCCAGTTTTATGTGTGTTGCGCACCCTTCGGCACACACAGGGGCGAGCCAAACACGGCAGGGCGGACCACACCTAGACCCCTGCTGTTAAGGAGTTCGTAAATTTGTGACCGATCGGTCGAGAATTGGTGGGCGTCCGTGGCCACTTGCGTCCGTTTGGTTGCAGCGAGGAACCAACTTCGTTGCGCGACGCAACCACCTCCACCGTCGGCCCGACCCGTGCCGGCCGCTCCCCCGCCGACACACGACCCTGCTCCTAGGATGCCGCCATGACCGAGCAGCCCAGCCCGTCCTCCCCCGCCCCCGAGACGACCGCGCCGTACGGCACGGGGGTGCAGGCGGCACCGCAGCGTCGCGTGCGCATCCCGCACCTGCAGGCGTGGAAGGAGGAGGGGCGCAAGTGGGCCATGCTCACGGCATACGACATGTACTCGGCCGAGATCTTCGACGAGGCGGGCATCCCCGTGCTCCTCGTGGGTGACTCGGCCGGCAACAACGTCTACGGCTTCGAGACCACGGTGCCGGTGACGGTCGACCACCTCGTCCCCCTCGTCCGTGCGGTCACGTCCGCGGCCCGGCACGCCATGGTCGTGGCGGACCTGCCCTTCGGCTCCTACCAGGCCAGCCCGCAGCAGGCCCTGGCCACCGCGACCCGCTTCATGAAGGAGGGCCTGGCGCACGCGGTCAAGCTCGAGGGCGGGGCGGCGATGGTCCCCGAGGTCGAGCTCCTCGTCCGCGCAGGCATCCCGGTCATGGGACACATCGGCTTCACCCCGCAGAGCGAGCACGTCCTCGGCGGCTACAAGGTGCAGGGCCGTGGCGACGCCGCCGACCGACTGGTCGACGACGCCGTGGCGCTGGAGCGGGCCGGCTGCTTCGCCGTCGTCATGGAGATGGTCCCCGCGCCACTGGCCGCACGGGTCACGGAGGTCCTCGGCATCCCCACCATCGGGATCGGCGCCGGCCCCGACTGCGACGCGCAGGTGCTCGTCTGGCAGGACATGGCCGGTCTGCGCGGCGGCAAGGCGCCCCGCTTCGTCAAGAAGTACGCGGACCTGCGTGGCGACCTCGGCCGGGCGGCCCAGGCGTATGCCGCGGACGTCGCCTCCGGCGCGTTCCCGGCGGCGGAGCACTCGTTCCCGGAGTGAGGCGCTCGGGCCCGACACGTGACCGTCGTCCCGCCCTGCAGCGGTCGGACGGACACACCGAAGTCGTGCAGCGGTAGGACCCACAACGGGTGCCGGAGCGGCTAACGTCGCCGCGTCCGGCCCCGAACCGGGGGCCGCCACCCGTATGGAGGAACCCGTGCCCGTGCGCCGTCACCACCTCGCAGCCCTGGCGTCCGTCGCCGTCACCGGGCTGGCCGCGACCCTCGCGGTCGCCGCCCCCGCCGCCGCGACCAAGTCCACCCCCGGCACCGCGACCGGCACCGCCTCGGTGTTCATGGTCAACCCGGTGCAGTCGTCCGGGGACGAGTCGCTGACCGACCAGAACGACTCCGACGCCGCCGTCCCGGCCAGCGCCTACGCCACCGTCCAGCTGCGCAACCTCGACGGGTCCGGCTACCTGCGGGGCAAGTGGGTGACCGTCGAGTCCGCTACGGGCACACCGGCGTTCAGTTCGACCAACACGTTCGTCTACACCCGCCACCAGGACCAGTTCGAGCAGGTCATGGGCTACTTCTGGGTCAACCAGGCGCAGGAGTACCTGCAGTCGCTCGGCTTCGGGTCGACCCTGCCGGGGATCGTCAAGCAGCCGTTCGACGTGAAGATCGACCAGTACGGCGGCGACAACAGCTACCAGACCGACAAGCCGTACCGGATCCGGCTCGGCAAGGGCGGGGTCGACGACGCCGAGGACGCCGAGGTGATCGTCCACGAGTACGGCCACGCGGTCCACGCGTCGCAGGTGCCCGGCTACGGCACGTCGCTCGACGCCGGGTCGATCGGCGAGGCGTTCGGCGACTACTTCGGCGTCTCGGTGGGTCTCGCCGCGGCCAAGCAGTACGGCTGGCCGGTCAAGGCGGAGGAGGCCTGCCCGATGGACTGGGACTCCACGTCGTACACCGCGGCACCGCACTGCATCCGGCGCTTCGACCGCAACCTGACCGTGGCGACCCGCAAGGGCGAGGTGCACTACGACGGCCAGATCTGGAGCCAGGCCCTGTGGGAGATCCGCAAGGGCTACGAGGCGATGGGCCGCACCACGACCGCCTGGGACACGACCATGATCGACGCCCAGTTCGACTTCGCGCCGGACACGTCGTTCTCCGCCGCGGCCAAGGCGATCTACGACAAGGCGCTGGCGCGTGACGGCGCGAAGGCCGCCGCCCTCGTCAAGGACCGGTTCGCCGCCCGCGGCATCACCTTCTGAGCCGAGCCGCCTCGTCCGATCCGGGCGGCGCACCTCGTCCGAGGTGCGCCGCCCGTCCCGTCCACGCTGCAGGTCCCGTGCCGCCGCACCGGCGCAGGACCAGCAGCACGTAGGCCCGCGCGCAGGCCACCAGCTCCTCGACGGCGACCCCCTCGTCGACCGCGTGGGCGTCCGCGAGGAGCCCCGGCCCGTACTGCAGCGTCGGGATGCCGTGCCCGGCGTAGTGCCGCAGGTCCGACCCGTACGGCGCGCCCTCGACACGGGGCCGGCCGCTCGCGCCGTCACCGCCACCGTCCCCGCCAGCGGCCCCCGCTGCGGCAGCGGCCTCGAGCACCTGCCCGAGCAGCGGGTCGCCCTCCGGCAGCGAGCCGGGCGCGAAGGCGCCCCCGGGCCAGGAGACGCGCACCGGGTGCTCGGCCAGCCAGGCATCCTGGTGGCCGACCGCCGCCGCAGCCTCCTCGAAGGCTGCCCGGGCCTCGTCCAGCGACTCACCCGGCAGCACGCCGTAGCGCCCCTCGGCGACGAGCAGGTCCGTCACCGTGCTGGCCCAGTCGCCCCCACGCAGCAAACCCACCGACAGCGGGGCGGCGAGGTCCAGGTGCGCGAACAGCCCAGCCACACCCGCGTTCCTTCGTGCCTCGAGGTCCCGCAGCGCCGCCAGGACGGGGGCGAGGTGGTCGACTGCGCTCTCCCCCAGGGTGCGGGTCGAGCCGTGGGCCGCGCGCCCCGGGACCTCCAACCGGAAGGTGAGGGACCCGGCATTCGCGGGGATCACCGCACCACCGGTCGGCTCCGCGATGACGCAGGCGGCACCGCGGTGCCCGGCTCGCAGGGTGGCGTACGCGCCGACCCCGCCGTCCTCCTCGCCGCTGACCAGGTGCACCGCCAGCGGCCGGCGCAGCTGCACGTGCGTTGACCGGAGCGCCCTGACCGCGGCCAGCACGGCTGCGACTCCCCCGAGCATGTCGCAGGCCCCTCGACCGACGACACGGTTGCCCTTCCGCGCGAGCCGGAACGGGTCGTCGGTCCACCCGGAGCGGTCCCCCACCGGGACGACGTCGGTGTGCCCGCACAGGACGAGCGCGGACACCTCGTCAGCACCCGGGACAGGTGGCTCGGCTGCCCAGGTGCCGACGACTCCCACCAGCTCGGAGCGGTCGACCTCCTCGCCGGGGTGGCCGTCCGAGGCACGCAGCTCGTCGAGGTCGACGTCCCACTCGTCCACGGCCAGGCCGAGCCCGCGCAGCCGCTGGGCTCCCCACCGCTGCGCGGCCACCTCGCCGACCGTGCCACCGACCGGCGCCGCGGCGACCAGCGCGGCGAGGTCCGCCAGCAACGCCTCCTCGTCGACCGCGTCGAGCACTGCGCGTTCCAGCGCCTCACCCTCGAGCACGCCGGCCGCCGTGTCCCGCTGGGTCTCCTCGTCCTCGCTCCGCACCCCTCGAGCCTGCCACTGCGGGCTCCCGGTCGCGCCGTGCACCGGGGCGCGGCATACGGTGGCGCCATGACGCTGCGCATCGGGTACAAGGCCTCCGCAGAGCAGTTCGCACCCCGCGAGCTGCTCGACTACGCCGTGCAGGCCGAGCAGGTGGGACTGGACAGCGTGTGGATCTCCGACCACTTCCAGCCCTGGCGCCACCACGGGGGGCACGCGCCGTTCTCCCTCGCCTGGCTCGCGGCGCTGGGTGAGCGCACCGAGCACGTCCAGTTCGGCACGTCCGTGATGACCCCGACGTTCCGGTACAACCCGGCCGTCGTGGCCCAGGCGTTCGGCACCCTCGGGTCGCTGTACCCGGGCCGCGTCGCCCTCGGCATCGGGAGCGGCGAGGCGCTCAACGAGGTCGTCGTCGGGTCGGTGCAGGAGTGGCCGGAGTTCAAGGAGCGGTTCGCCCGGCTGCGTGAGTCGGTGCGGCTCATGCGTGCCCTGTGGACCGGCGAGCGGGTCAGCTTCGAGGGCGACTACTACACGCTGACCGACGCCACCGTCTACGACCGCCCCGAGGAGCCGGTGCCCGTCTACGTCGCCGCGGGCGGCCCCCTGGTGGCCCGGTATGCCGGGCGGTCCGGCGACGGCTTCATCTGCACCTCGGGCAAGGGCGAGGAGCTCTACCGCGACCAGCTCGTCCCTGCGGTCGACGAGGGCCTCGAGAAGTCCGGCCGCACCCGCGAGGACATCGACCGGATGATCGAGGTCAAGCTGTCCTGGGACCCCGACCGGGAGCGGGCCGTCGCCAACTGCCGGTTCTGGGCGGCCCTGTCGCTGACGGCCGAGCAGAAGCACGGCACGAGCGACCCGCTCGAGATGGAACGGCTGGGCGACGAGCTGTCCGACGAGCAGGTGGCCTCCCGCTGGATCGTCTCCGACGACCCGGAGGAGGTCGTCGAGGCGGTGCGGCCCTACGTCGACCTGGGCTTCGACCACCTCGTCTTCCACGCCCCGGGCGACGACCAGTCCCGGTTCCTCACCACGTTCGCCGAGCGCGTGCTCCCGGGCCTCCGGGAGCTCGGGTGAGCGCCGGGTTCCGTTCCAGCGCAGGCGAATCTACGCTGTGGGCATGAGCGACGGACTGGAGGGCGAGCCCCGCACGAGGTGGTCGGAGGTGTCCGGCGGCATCGGTGCGGCCACGGCATACCAACAGCGTTTCGACGACCTGGCGGCGAGCGGGGTGGACATCCACGGCGAGGCGGCGTTCGTGGAGGCGCTGCTGCCCCCACCCGCGCGCGTCCTCGACGCCGGGTGCGGCACCGGGCGCGTGGCGACCCAGCTCACCGCCCTCGGCTACCTGTGCGTCGGGGTCGACGCCGACGCCGACATGATCGCGGTGGCGGAGCAGCGCGACACCAAGACGCGCTGGGTGCGCCAGGACCTCAGCCGGCTGCAGCTGCGCAGCCAGGCCTTCGACGTCGCCGTCCTGGCCGGCAACGTCGTCCCCCTCCTCGCGCCGGGCACCCTGCTGCAGGCCGTGGAGCGGGTCACGGCCCACCTGCGGCCCGGCGGGATCGTCGTGGCCGGGTTCGGGCTCGACGCCGCGCACCTGCCCCAGGGCTGCCCCGTCACCCCGCTCGCGGAGTACGACCGGGCCTGCGCGGTGGCCGGGCTGTCGGTCGGCCCCCGGTACGCGACATGGGACAAGCAGGTCTGGCGGCCCGAGTCGGGCTACGTCGTCGCGGTCAACCACCTCGACGACTGAGGCTCCCCGCGGACGGGGCCTCCTCGACGACCGGGTTCGGCGAGCGACCGGGCCGGCGGCGAGGTCAGTCCTCGCCCTCCTCCCACTCCTTGTCGGCAGCGTCCCAGGCCTCGGTCTTCTCGCGGGCGGTCTGCAGCGCGCGGGACGCGGCGTCCTGGCTGTCGTAGGGCCCCATGAGGTCGGCGCCCTGGCTCTTGTCCTCGTCGGTCTCCACCTGTCCGGTGTCGACGTTGTACCAGTAAGCCATGGGGTGACCTCCCACTCGACGGATGCGGTGACGTCCCTAGACTCCACCGTATGCCGTTGACGTACGCAAGCGTGGCGCCCGGCGTGGTCTCGCCACGTCGTCCGGTGCCGGCCTCGATCGCCCGCCCGGAGTACGTCGACCGACCCCAGCCGCGGCGCGACCTCGACGGCGACGTCAAGGACGCGGAGACGATCGAGAAGATGCGGGTCGCGGGCCGGATCGCCGCCCGGGCCATGGCGGCCGCGGCCGAGGTCATCGCCCCGGGGGTCACCACCGACGAGATCGACCGGGTCGGCCACGAGTTCCTCATGGACCACAAGGCGTACCCGTCGACGCTCGGCTACCGCGGCTTCCCGAAGTCGCTGTGCACGAGCGTCAACGAGGTCATCTGCCACGGGATCCCCGACAGCCGGGTCCTCGAGGACGGCGACATCGTCAACATCGACATCACCGCCTACGTCGACGGCGTGCACGGCGACACCGACGCGACGTACCTCTGCGGGGATGTGGACGAGGAGTCGCGCCTGCTGGTCGAGCGCACGCGCGAGGCCCTGGCCCGGGGCATCAAGGCGGCCCAGCCCGGCCGGTCCGTCAACGTCATCGGTCGCGTCATCGAGAGCTACGCCCGGCGCTTCGGCTACGGAGTTGTGCGCGACTTCACCGGCCACGGGATCGGCCGGTCCTTCCACAGCGGCCTGGTGATCCCCCACTACGACGCGGCACCGGCATACGACACCCTCATCGAGCCGGGGATGACGTTCACCATCGAGCCCATGCTCAACCTCGGCACCCACGAGTGGCAGATGTGGGACGACGGCTGGACCGTGGTGACCCGCGACCGCCGGCGCTCGGCACAGTTCGAGCACACCATCCTCATCACCGACAGCGGCAACGAGATCCTGACCCTGCCGTGACGCGCGGCGACACCCTCACCACGCCGTGACGCACGGCGACCGCAAGGAGGCGGACACATGGCCAAGCACGGACTTCCCCTCGGCATCGACGTCGGTGGCAGCGGCATCAAGGGCGCACCCGTCGACCTGGACGAGGGGGCGTTCGCCGCGAAGCGGATGCGCGTCGACACCCCGGTGCCGTCCACGCCCGACGCGATCGCGGACGTCATCCACGGCATCGTCGACCACTTCGACGAGGTGCGCGGCGACTCGCCCATCGGCATCACCATGCCGAGCGTCGTGACCCACGGGGTCGTCCGCAGCGCCGCCAACATCGACAAGTCGTGGATCGACTTCGAGGGCGAGAAGCTGTTCGAGGCCAAGCTCGGCCACGACGTCGTGCTCGTCAACGACGCCGATGCCGCGGGCGTCGCCGAGCTCCACTACGGGGCGGCCAAGGGCCAGAAGGGCCTGGTCGTCATGACGACGCTCGGCACCGGCATCGGCAGCGCGCTGATCTACGACGGCGTGCTCATCCCCAACTCCGAGCTGGGCCACCTCGAGATCGACGGCTACGACGCCGAGACGCGCGCCGCCTCCTCGATCAAGGACAAGGAGGGGCTGAGCTACCCGGAGTGGACCAAGCGGCTCCAGCGGTACTACAGCCACCTCGAGGCGCTGCTCTGGCCGGACCTGATCGTCGTGGGTGGCGGCGTGTCCAAGGACCACGAGGAGTTCCTGCCGCTGCTCAAGCTCAAGACCCCGATCGTCCCGGCCAAGCTCGAGAACAAGGCCGGCATCATCGGGGCGGCCTGGCTGGCCGCCCACAAGTAACGCTGCTCAGCGCATCGCGACGAGGTCCTGCAGGAGCAGGGCCTGGCGCCGCGTGAACAGGTCTGCCCCCAACCGCGTCCCGACGACAAGGGCGACCACGCCGAGCGCCGGACCGACCACCAGGGCGGTCCAGGCCGCCCACTGGAAGCCGTACCAGGCCGCGACCCCCAGGGCGAGCGCCGGCAGCGACAGGGCGATGACCGCGCCGCCGCAGACCGTCTGCACCGCCATGGTCACCCCGACGGATCCTGGGCGGCTGCTGAACGGGTTCTCCCCCGGCGGCGGCACGGCATACTGCTTCACCGCGCTGGTGACGCACGCGACGGCAAACCCGTTGAGCACCAGGCCGACCGCGACGCCCAGGGTGGCCGGCAGCAGGCGCCACGGGCCCCCGACGAGCGGGCCGAGGAGGGCGTAGAGCGGGATGCAGGCGGTCGCCATCACCGCCGACGGGAAGAGCCGGCCGAGCCGGTCCGCGACGGGGTCCATGCCGGCGCTGACGTGCATCCAGAACGCGGTGGAGTCATAACCCACGTCGTTGTGCTGCCCCCAGCCGATCAGGTATGCCGACACCAGCGGCATCGCGACGAGGGCCAGCTCCGAGTCCTTGGCCAGCCCGGGGAACAGCAGCGCCGAGGGCAGCAGGATGGTCATGAGGGCGGGGACGTTGAACCGCGGGTCCCGCACCCAGTAGGTCCCGGCCCGCGCGGCGACCGCGCCGAGCGGGGTGGCGGGCAGGCGCCCGAACAGGCCGAGACCGCGGTGACCGCCTCCCCCGCCACCGGTGCTGCGGGGGTTGCGCAGGACCGAGGTCAGCAGCCGTTCCCACGCGACGAGGAGCACCCCCGTCCACGCCACCGCGAGGGCGAGCAGGCCGAGGGCGTGCGCCCAGTGCCCGGCGGCGGCCTCGGCGGGTGCGCCCCAGGCCCAGGCGAGCGGCGTCCACGCGAGGACGTCGGCGACCCGTCGGGTCGTCTGCGCGGTGACCCCTCCGCTGCCGAGGCTCGCCGCCAAGGGTCCGACGGCCAGGAGAAGCACGAGGCCGCCGACACCGGCGACGTCGCGGCCCCGCCGGCTGGCGAGGACCGCCGCCGCGGCGGCGGTCACGATGCGGCTGAGCAGCACGCACCCGAGGAGTGCCACTGGGACGGCGACCAGCGCGACGAGCAGCGACCCCACGCTGAACGAGCTGGCCACGACGGCCCCGAGCCCGAGCAGCACCGTCGCCAGGCCCGGCAGCCCGACGAAACCGGTGACCACGAGACCGGCGGCGAGGGTCCGCTCGGGGACGGCGAAGGTGGAGAACCGCGCCGGGTCGAGCGTCGGGTCGGTGCCGAAGAGCACCACCGGCAGGACCGACCAGCCGAGGACGAGCGCCGACCCGCCCACGAGGAGGACGGTCCGCAGCAGCTGGGGGTCGCCGGCGACGCGCACCCCGACGAGGCCGACCAGCGCGGCCAGGAGGAACCCGCCGCCGTACAGCACGCCGACGACGAGCCCGACGATGACGGCGACGCCGCGTCGCAGGCTGTTGCGCAGCAGCTGCAGCTTCAGTCGGACGAGGTGCGCAACCACGCGAGCCCCTCCACGTCTGCAGCGCCCCCGACCAGCTCGAGGAACCGGTCCTCCAGGCTCCGCCCACCGCGGACGTCGTCGAGTGGGCCGGCCGCGCGCACGACACCCCCGGCGAGGATGGCGACGTCGGTGCAGATCCTCTCGACGAGCTCCATGACGTGGCTCGACAGGACGACCGTGCCGCCGCTGCCGGCGAAGTCCTCGAGGATGCCGCGGATGGTGCGCGCGGAGACGGGGTCCACGGCCTCGAACGGCTCGTCGAGCACGAGCAGGCGGGGGGCGTGGACGAGCGCGCAGGCCAGCGTGACCTTCTTGGTCATGCCGGCGGAGTAGTCGATGACGAGCTTGTCGGCGGCGTCGGTCAGCCCGAGCGCGGTGAGCAGCTCGGCCACCCGCTGCGCGACCAGGTCCCGGTCCATGCCACGCAGCAGGCCGGCATACGTCACGAGCTGCTGGCCGGTGAGCCGGTCGAACAGGCGCAGGCCGTCCGGGAGCACCCCGATGCGGGACTTCGCGGCGACCGGGTCGTCCCAGACGTCGACCCCGAGGACGTGCGCCGTCCCCGCGTCGGGGCGCAGGAGCCCGGTCGCCATGGACAGCGTCGTGGTCTTGCCGGCGCCGTTCGGCCCGACCAGCCCGTAGAAGGCGCCGCGCGGCACGTCGAGGTCGATCCGGTCCACGGCGACGACGTCGTCGAACCGCTTGGTCAGTCCGCGCAGGCTCAGGGCGGGCTCGGGGCTGGGCATGTCTCGGACGCTACCCCGCGCTCCCGTTGCGCCGAGGCGCCTTCGCGGCGTTTCGCCGGTCAGCCGGCGGCGAACTCCTCGGTGCGGCCGCCGGCGAGGTCGTGCACCTGCGTGTCCGGTGAGCCGAGGTCGCGCGCCTGGCCGAGGTAGAGGCCGCGCCCGGTCTCGCTCAGCAGGGCGTCGTGCACGGGGATGGCGTGCGGGGCGGCGAGGCGCCGCAGGAACGCGGTCATCTCGCGGCTGCGCTGCCAGGGAGCGTTGAGCGGGAAGGCGAGGACGTCGACCTGGCCTGGCTCGGCGTCGAGCGCGTCGCCGGGGTGGAAGAAGGTCGGCTCGCCCTCGGCGCGCAGCAGCATGCCGGTGTTGTGGATGCGCGGCAGGTCCTCGTGGATGAGGGCGTGCATCTCCCCCACGCCGGTCACCGTCACGGGTCCGACCTCGACGGCGTCACCGGCCACCACGGCTCGTGCGTCGATGCCCTTGTCCTGCAGGAGCTTCGCGGTGTCCGGGTCGGCCAGCACCTGCGCACCGGGGTTGGCCTCGAGCAGGGCCGGGAGCCGGTCCTGGTCGAAGTGGTCGGGGTGCTGGTGGGTGACGAGCACGGCGGCCACGTCGCGCTGCCCGGCCGCGCCGGGGGACCACACGCCGGGGTCCAGGAGAACGCGGGTGTCGGCGAGCTCGACGAGCAGGCTCGCGTGGCCGAGGGAGGTGATCCGCATGGAGCCACCGTATGCCGGGTGGCGGGACGGGGCGCGTCCACCGGCGGCGCGCTGGAGTCACCCGCGCGGGGCGGTCCTCGGCCGAACGGACGAGCGCCGCGCGGCCCTTCGGCCGGACCCGGGCCCCGGCGACCCGAACCCCTCGCCCGGCCGCCCCACCGCCCCCTACGGTGGCTGTGATCACCGGAGGTGTGCCTCCACGCGGGCGCGGCCGGTGGATCGGCTCCCGCACGTCATCGCAGGTGAGCCCACGCGTCCGCAGGCGAACAGACGCTTTAACAAGTCTTTACCTTCAATACCAAGCGATTGCCTGCACTTTGCCTCTCCTTTGCGCTTTGCTACAAGGGCAGCACACGAGGCGGCAACATCGCCGCCCGCACCGGGCAGGGCAGGGAGGCAGGACATGCAGCACGACGGCAACGAGCTGGGTCGCATCATCGAGGCACGGCTGGAGGAGCGAGGCTGGCCGTTGACGCGGCTGGTCGACACCGCCGGTCTGGATCCGGACGTCGTGGCCGAGCTGGTCGGCCCGGCCGAGCTGGCGGCGATGCCGGACGAGGAGACCCTGCAGGCCCTGAGCTCCGCCCTCGACCTGCCGTACCGGGAGCTCGTCATCACCGCGGCATCCGCGTGCGGGCTGGCCCGCTCGATGGAGGGCGAGCGCGTGTACGTGCTGCGGTTCGCGACGAACGAGGAGCTGCTCGCCGAGCTGCGTCGGCGGCTCGTCCTGGGCCGCGGCGCCGCCGACCCCACCCGCCGCCGCCTGGCCCACTGGGCACTGGCGCAGCAGGCGCTGGACTCCGAGGCCGTCTGAGCCTCGGGCAGGTCACTGCCCCGCCCGGGCCCTCGGGATCCCGGGAGCGCGGCCGCCGCAGTGCAGAACGACCGGCGCGGGCGTCGCAGCCGATGACGTCGTGACGGCGTCGACAGTGTCCGTTCAGGCAACGCCCAGCCTGCGGGCGCATCCTGACCGTGTGAGCACCCGGACCAGCCACCTGCGACACCGGTGGCACCTGTGGCAGCGCTCGAGTGCAGCCTCCCGCGTCCGGGACGTCGCGCTCGTGCTGGCCGCCCTCCTCGTCCTCGCCATCGTGGTCGTCGCGGTACAAGTCGACCGCTGAGGCTCCCCTCTCCAGAGCCCCGACGGCCCGGACTGCGCGGCCGGGCAGCACCATCGGGCTCCGAGCTCCGGAAACGGGCCGCGCCACCACGACGGCGGCGGGGTGGATGAGTCGGTCGATACGCCGGGTTCTGTTCCGCGCCGCCGTTACCAGCGACGCGGCGACGGTCATCCATCTACGACAGCCGTTGCCGGCTGCCTCCAGCGTCCTACCCGTGTGCTCGGGCGGGCCGCCCTCGGACGCACACTGTCTGGACTTGCTCCGGGTGGGGTTTACCGAGCCGACCTGGTCACCCAGGCCGCTGGTGGTCTCTTACACCACCGTTTCACCCTTGCCGCGACGCCTGCCCGGCCGGAGCCGGGTGGTTCGTCGTGGCGGTCTGTTCTCTGTGGCACTGTCCCGCGGGTCACCCCGGGTGGCTGTTGGCCACCACCCTGCCCTGTGGAGCCCGGACGTTCCTCGGCGGTGGTTTCCCACCGACGCGACCGCCTGACCGACTCATCCGCCCCCAAGGATAGGGGACGTATGCCGGCCAGCCGGCCACGCGGCATACCGGCGTCGCGACCCGAGCCACCCACTCCCCGACCCACCCCGGTGAAACGGCAGTTGCTGGCACGAAACGGGGGTCCAGGACTGCCGTTTCGTGCCAGCAACTGCCGTGTTGCGGGGGTCTGCGCGCGGGGTCAGGCGGGGGCGACGACCTCGAACCGGGTCACGCCGGTCGCGACCGTGGCCTCCACGAGCCGCACGGTGACCCATGTCCCCAGCTCGGCGGACCCGGACGCGCGACCCAGCACGGCCGGCTCGTCGATCTGGATCTGCACGTGACCGTCGTCGCGCTCGTCGACGACCATGGCCCGGAACTCCTGCCCGACCCGGTCGGCCAGCACCGCCGCCTCGACCGCATCGGCGCACGCCCGCTCCACCCCGGCTGCCACCTTGTCGCTCGCGGCCATCACCTCGGGCAGCCCGGGAAGCGCGTCGCGCACCCAGCCCGGCACGTCGCGCCCCTGCGACACCGCCTCGCACACGACGAGCCCGAACCGGTCCACCAGCCGGCGCAGCGGCGCCGTGACGTGGGCGTATGCCGCGGCCACGGCGGCGTGTTCGGTCTCGGCGGGCGCCTGCCCGTCGAACGGCGTGTAGCCAGCCCCGCGGAAGAGGGCCGTCGCCTCGTGGATCAGCGCCAGGTGCTTGGGGTTGTCGCGGTCGAGCGTGCGCAGGAACTCCCCGTACGCCGTCCCCTCGCGCCACTCGACGCCGAGCGCGCGGGCCGCGTGGCGGAAGCGACGCACGGCGCGCTCGTCCGGCGCCGGCATGGTCCGCAGGATCCCGACCTTCGCCCCCAGCATCAGCTCGGCCCCGGCCATGCCGGTCATCAGCGAGATCTGCGCGTTCCAGTCCTCGACCGCCAGCGGCGGCCGGAAGCCGAGCCGGAAGTGACCCTGCTCGTCCTCGCTGACCTCCTGCTCGGGCATGGGCAGGCTCGCCCCGCCACGCTTGCGCTCCAGCTCGATCCGGAGTAGCCCGACCTCCTTGAGCAGCTGCAGCCGTTCGTCGGCCGAGCCGTCGTCGAGCGCCGCCTGCACGCCCGCGTAGTCGAGCCGGTCGGTGCTGCGCACCAGGGCACGGCGCACCTCCAAAGCGGTGCACTCCCCCACCGCGTCGAGCCGCAGGTCCCACACGAACGCCGGACGCACCTGGTCCGGCAGCAGGCTGGCTGCGGACTCGCTGAGCACCGGTGGGTGCAGGGGCGTCCGCTCGTCGGGCGCGTACACGGTCTGCCCGCGACGCCGAGCCTCCGTGTCGACGGCTCCCCCGGCGGCGACGAACGCGGGGACGTCCGCGATGGCATACCTCACCCGGAAGCCGTCGCCGTCGCGCTCGAGGTGCATCGCCTGGTCGAGGTCCATGGAGCCCGCGGGGTCGATGGTCAGGTACGGCACGTCGGTCTCGTCCCGGTCCGGCAGGGTCGGCGACGTCGCGGCGTGCTCGGCCTCGGCGACCACCTCGGGCGGGAAGGACTCGGGCACACCGTTCTCCGCCCGGATCGCGACGAAGCGCTGCTGGAGCGCCGCGGTCGCCGGGCCCTGGGTGTCGGTGGGGTGCTCGGGGGCCTGGACCGTGATCCTGCGCAGGGGCATGGGCCCAAGGTAGCCACCGGGCGACCGTCCCACCGGTCGGTGGACCGGTCGAGCGGCGTCGCGGACCCGCACCTAGGCTGTCGCGCGTGCTGATCCTGCTCCCCCCGTCGGAGTCCAAGACCGGCCGCACCCGCGGCAACGCGGTGGACCACGAACGGCTCTCGTTCCCCGCGCTCACCGACACCCGCAAGGCCGTCGCCGAGGCCCTCGCCGAGGTCAGCGGCCGCCCCGACGCCGCCGCGGCCCTGGGCGTGAGCCCGAACCTCACCGAGGAGATCGCCCGCAACCTCGTCCTGCACACCGCCCCCGCGCTGCCCGCGTCGCGGGTCTACAGCGGTGTCCTCTACGACGCGCTCTCGTACGCCACCCTCGACCCTGCCGCCCGCCGACGCGCCAACCGCTGGCTCGTGGTCGTGTCGGCCCTCTACGGCGCGGTCCGCCCGACGGACTCCGTTGCGCCGTACCGGCTCTCGATGGCCGTCAACCTTCCCGGGCTCGGCCCGCTCGCCTCGGTGTGGAAGCCCGAGCTCGCCGGTCCCCTCACCGAGGCCGCCGGGCGCGGGCTCGTGGTCGACTGCCGCTCCAGCACGTATGCCGCCGCGTGGACGCCCACGGGCGCCCTCGCCGAGCGCTGGGTGCAGGTGAAGGTCCCAGGTGCGACGCACATGGCCAAGCACACCCGTGGCCTCGTCGCCCGGGCGCTCTGCGAGGAGGGTGCCGACCCGCGGCGGGTCACGGCGCTGCCCGACGTCCTGGCCGACCGGTTCGAGGTGCAGCTGCAGGAGCCCACGGGTTCCGGCCGTCCGTGGGTGCTCGAAACGACGGCCCGGTGAGCACCCACCTCACCGACCTCGCGGCCCGCATCGGCCCGGTCCTCGTCTTCTTCGTCGCCATCACCGTCGTAGCCGAGATCGCAGACACCGCAGGCGTGTTCGACGTCGCGGGCCACTGGACGGCCCGCGCGGGGCGCCACCGGACGCTCGTGCTGTGGCTGCTGTTCGTGGTGCTCGCCGTCGTGTGCACCGTGGTGCTGTCGCTGGACACGACGGCCGTCCTGCTGACCCCGGTGGGGCTGGCCGTGGCGGCCCAGCTGGGGGTGTCACCGGTGCCGTTCGCGCTCACCACCCTGTGGCTCGCCAACACCGCCTCCATGCTGCTGCCGGTCTCCAACCTGACGAACCTGCTGGCGCTGCACCGGTTCGAGGAGCTCGGGAAGAGCCACGGGGACTACGTCCGACTGGCTGCCGCCCCCGCGGCCGCGGCAGTGGTGGGGACGGTCGTCGTGCTCTGGCTGCTGCACCGGCGCGACCTCTCCGGCCGGTACGAGCTCGAGGCACCGGCCGAGCCGCACGACACGGTGCTGCTGCGCGTCTCGGCCGCGGTCTGCCTGGCCATCGGGCCGCTCTTCGCCGTGGGGCTCTCGCCCGCCTGGGTGTCGAGCGCGGCCGCGCTGGTGCTGCTCGTCGCCGTGGCGTTCCGCTCCCCCGCGACGCTGCGCCGGCTCAGCGTCCCGTGGCAGATGGCCGTCGGGGTGGCGGTGCTGTTCGTCGTGGTCGACGTGGCCCTCGGCCACGGCCTGCGCTCGGTGCTGCAGGACGTCGCGGGCAGCGGTACCGGCGACGGCGCCCTGCTGCGTGTCGGGGCCGTCGGGGCCGTCGGGGCCAACGTGGTCAACAACCTCCCCGCCTACGCGGCCCTCGAGGCGGTCACCGCGGACCACCCGACCCGCTTGATGGCACTGCTCGTCGGCGTCAACGTGGGTCCGCTGGTCACGCCGTGGGCCTCGCTGGCGACCTTGCTGTGGGCGCAACGGTGCCGGGCGCGGGGGGTCCGGATCCACGCGGGCAGGCTCGCCGTCCAGGGCCTGGCGTGCGCTGTCCTGTCGGGCGGCCTCGCCCTCGGAGCCCTCGTCCTCGTCCGCTGACGAGGACCTGCGGCTCCCCGCGCCCGCGCCCGCGGCCCGGCAGAGCCCTCAGGGGCGTCAGGGCCGTCAGCCGAGGGCGTCGAGCGCGGCCGTGAGGTCCTCGACGAGGTCCTGCGGGTCCTCGAGCCCGACCGAGATGCGCACGGTGCCGTCGGTGATGCCCACCGCCGCGCGGGCCTCGGGAGCCAGGCGCCGGTGGGTGGTGGTGGCCGGGTGCGTGACCATCGACTTGGCGTCGCCGAGGTTGTTGCTGATGTCGACGATGCGCAGGGCGTTCATCAGGGTGAACGCCTCGTCCTTGCCGCCGTCGAGCTGGAACGTCACGACCGTCCCGCCACCGAGCATCTGCCGCCGGGCGAGCTCGTGCTGGGGGTGGGACTCCAGCCAGGGGTACAGCACCCCGGTCACCCGCGGGTGGGCCTCCAGGGCCCGGGCCACGGTGAGCGCGTTGGCGGCCTGCTTCTCGACGCGCAGCGTCAGCGTCTCCAGGCCCTTGACGAGCACCCAGGCGTTGAACGGCGACATCGCCGGGCCGGTGTGGCGCATCAAGTTCTTCACCGGTCCGTCGACGAACTCGGTGCTGCCGAGCACCGCCCCGCCGAGCGTGCGGCCCTGCCCGTCGATGTGCTTGGTCGCCGAGTACACGACGATGTCGGCGCCGTGCTGAAGCGGCTTGGAGAAGACCGGCGTGCCGAAGACGTTGTCGACGACGACCTGCGCCCCGGCCGCGTGGGCCAGGTCGGAGACGGCCCGCATGTCGACGAGCTCCTGCATCGGGTTGCTCGGCGTCTCGAAGAACACCGCCTGCGTCGGCACCGACAGCGCCTCGCGCCACTGCTCGAGGTCGGGGCCGTCGACGAACACGGTCTCGACCCCCCAGCGCGGCAGGATCTCGTCGAGGATCACGAAGCACGACCCGAACAGGCCGCGCGAGGCGACGACGCGGTCACCCTTGCCGAGCAGCGCGGCCAGCGCGACGAAGACCGCCGACATGCCGGACGCCGTGGCGAAGCACGCCGGGGCGCCCTCGAGCTGGGCCAGTCGCTGCTCGAACATCGCGACCGTCGGGTTGCCGTACCGGCTGTAGATGAAGTGCTCGACCTCGTCCTTGAACGCCGCCTCGGCCTGCTCGGCGCTCTGGTAGACGAAGCCCGACGTGAGGAACAGCGCCTCGGCCGTCTCGTCGAAGTTGCTGCGGGCCAGGCCACCGCGGACCGCGATCGTGTCGGGCCGGAACCCGCTGGCGTCCACCGGCTGCCCGCTCATGCCTGCCGCCACGGCAGCTCGGAGTTCTTCCACCCGGACACGGCCCGGTGTCCGTGCGCGTCCGGCGGACCCTCGAAGCCCTCGAGGACGTTGTACGCCGGCCCGAGCCCGGCCTCGGTCGCGGCCTCGGCGGCTGCGATCGACCGGACCCCCGAGCGGCACAGGAAGTACAGCGGCGCGCCGTCCGGCAGGCCCGCGTCCTGCAGCTGGGCGACGAAGTCGCCGTTGACCGCACCGTCGGGGAACCGCTGCCACTCGACGCACACGACCCGCTTGCCGATCGGGCTCAGGTCGGGCAGCCCGACGTAGCTCCACTCGGCGGTCGTGCGGACGTCGACGAGGACGGCGTCCTCGTCCGCCGCCAGCGCGGCATACGCGTCCTGGGGGGTGACGTCTCCGGCGTAGCTCATGCTCCCAGCCTAGGAGAACCACCCACATGCCGAGACGCGCGGGTCACGTGGTGGACGCCGCCCGAGGCGGCGTACGAGGCGCCGCCGGCGCTAGGTCCGGTTGGTGAACGCCACCGAGACCGTGCCGTCCGGCCAGACCTCGAGGGCGGTGAGCGACCCCGGCGCCGCCGCGAGCCGCCACACCTTGTCGTGCGGGATGCCGAGCACCTCCGCCAGCACCACCATGATCGGCTTGCGGTGGCACACCACGACGGTGGTGCCGCCCGCGTCGACGACGCGCCGGAACGCGGCCAGGACCCGGGTCTTGAGCTGCTCGTGGGACTCCCCGCCCGGGCGTGCGTATGCCGGGTCGGCGCGGAGCGCGGCCAGCTCCTGCGCCGCATCGCGAGCCAGGTCGTGCACGCTGGCGCCGTCCCAGTCGCCGAAGTCCTGCTCGTCCCAGTCGGCGTCCACCTCGGGGTCGACACCCAGCGCCTCGGCGACGGCGGCACCGGTCTGGACCGCGCGCGCCAGCGAGGACGTCACGACGCGGGCCGGTGCGCCGGCGAGCAGGTGCGCGACGGCGCGACCGGCGCGCGCCGCCTGGCTGCGGCCGGTGTCGTTCAGCGCCGGGTCGCTGCCCCCGCGTCCGTCGAGGCGTGCCTGCGCCGTGAAGTCGGTGACCCCGTGGCGCACGAGCACGACCCGCGTCACGTCGCCGCCGTGGGGCGGCGCGGTCGCCGGCTCGGGGTCGACGACCTCCTCGACCAGCTCCTCGACGACCTCGTGGGAGTCGGGGCTGTCCCCCGCGTGCAGCATGCGGTCGATGGTCCGGCCGTCCATGCCGTCGTTCGAGAGGGCGTCGGCGGCCTTGTTCTTCTCGCGCGGCATCCAGGAGAACGAGACGGACCCCCCGCCGCGGCTGAGCTCGGCACACAGGTCGCGGGCCTGCAGAGCCAGGCGGCGCATGTCCTCGTGCTTGATCTTCCAGCGGCCGGCCATCTGCTCGATGACGAGCTTGGAGTCCATCCGGACCTCGACGTCGGCACCCGGGTCGATGCGCAGCGCCGCCCCGAGCCCGGCGATCAGGCCGGAGTACTCGGCAACGTTGTTCGACGCCTTGCCGAGCGGCGCCGCCCCCTCCCAGAGGACGGCACCGGTCGAGGCGTCACGGACGAGGGCGCCCCAGCCCGCGACCCCGGGGTTGCCCCGGGAGCCGCCGTCGGCCTCGACGACGAGCGCGCGACCCACGGCGCTCAGATGCCGGACTCGGCGGTGCGCACGAGGATGCGGCGGCACTCCTCGCACCGGAGCACCTCGTCGGCAGGGGCCGCCTTGATGCGGTTCATGTCGACGTTGTTGAGCTCGAGCTGGCAGCCCCCGCAACGACGCTGGCGCAGCGGCGCCGCCGCCAGGCCGCCGCTCTGGGCGCGGATCTTGTCGTAGAGCGCGACCAGGTCGGCACCGACCCCGGCGACGACGTCGGCGCGCGGCGCGGCGACCTCACGCTCCTGCCTGTCGAGGTCGGCGAGCGCCTCGTCGCGGGCCGCGGCGGCCTGCTCGATCTCGCCGGCCAGGATCGACTTCTGCTCCTCGAGCTGGGTGACGGCGGACTGTGCGTCCTCGGCCCGCTCCATCACCTCGAGCTCGACGTCCTCGAGCTCGGACTGGCGGCGGGCGAGCGACTGGAGCTCGTGCTGGATCGCGGTGAGGTCCTTGGCCGAGCCGGTGCCGGAGTCCAGCCGGGCCTGGTCGCGGGCTGCGCGGTCCCGGACGAGCTGGACGTCGGCCTCGGCCTTGGCCACCTCGCGCTGGATGTCACCGAGCTCGGTGCGAGCGCGGACGAGCAGCGAGTCCAGCGCCTCCGCCTTCTCCTCCAGCGCCCGCACCTGCGCCAGCTGCGGGAGCGTCTTGCGGGAGTGGGCGATCTGGTCGAGCCGGGTGTCGATCGCCTGCAGGTCGAGCAGTCGCCACTGGCGGGACGGGTCGGCGTTCAGGACGTGCCTCCGAGATCTGGTGGTGCGCTGGGCGCAGGGGTGGCTCCGACGACGAAGTCCCACGGGTCGGTGCGCAGGGTGGAGATGTGGGTGTCCACTGTAGATGGCGGCCACCCGGCGTCGGCAAGCGCCGCGACGAGGCGCTCCGCCGCCCCCGCCAGCCACAGCGACTCGGTCGCCCAGTGGCCGGCGTCGACGAGGTACGGGGTGCCGCCGCGCGCCTCCTCGCGGGCCTCGAGCGCAGGGTGGTGGCGCAGGTCCGCGGTGACGTACACGTCCGCCCCGCTCGCCCGGACCGCGTCGAACAGGTCGTCCCCGGCACCGCCCATCACGGCCACCCGGCGCACCTCGGCGTCAGCCGGCCCGGCGACCCGGAGCCCCCCGGCGGCGTGCGGCAGCGCGGCGTGGAGGCGCTCGGCGAGCTCGGCCAGGCGCAGCGGTTCGGTCAGCACGCCGACGCGCCCGAGGGCCTGCCCCTCGACGACCGTCAGCGGCTCGAGGTCCGTCAGCCCGCACGCGTGCGCCAGGGCGTCGTTCACGCCCGGGTCGGCGACGTCGGCGTTGGTGTGGGCGACCCAGAGGGCGATGTCGTGCACGACGAGCGCGGAGACGCTCGCGCCCTTGGCGCTGGTGGTGGCGACGCTGTGGACCCCGCGCAGGAGCAGCGGGTGGTGCGTCACGAGGAGGTCGGCGCCCAGCGCACGGGCCTCCTCGATGACCGCCATGGTGGGGTCGACGGCGAAATGGACCCGGCTGATCGGCTGGGCCGGGTCACCGGCCACGAGGCCGACGCGGTCCCACGACTGCGCGGTGTGGGGTGGGTAGAGGTCCTCGAGGACGCCGACGACGTCGGCGAGGGTGAGCTGCACGTGGGCCCGGCCGGGGTCGAACCGACGACATCCACGGTGTAAACGTGGCGCTCTGCCAGCTGAGCTACAGGCCCCTGACCCACCGGCGGCGGGTCAGGCGTGAGGCTAGCAGCGACGGAGGTCCCGGCCGTCCCCCGCTGGCGGGAGCGGCGGCGTCCAGGTCGACGGTCGGCGTGCGTCCGCGTCGCCGTCAGCGCAGCTCGGCGAGCGCGGCGTGGTAGCCGGAGAAGTCGCGGGCCTCACCGATCTCGTTGACCAGCGACCAGCGGATGACGCCCTCGCGGTCGACGAGGAACGTGCCGCGCACCGCGGCGCCCGCCTTCTCGTTGAGGACACCGAAGGACTCGGCCACGGCGCCGTGGGGCCAGTAGTCCGACAGCAGCGGGAAGAAGTACCCCTCCTTGTCGGCCCAGGCGCGCTGGCTGAACATGTGGTCGCACGAGATCGCCAGCACCTGCACGTCGTCGCCGACGAAGGCGCCGAGGTTGTCGCGGATCTCACACAGCTCGCCGGTGCAGATGCCGGAGAAGGCGAACGGGTAGAACACGATGACGACGTTCTTCTGCCCGCGGAACTCCGAGAGCGTGACGTCCTGGCCGTTCTGGTCCTTGAGCGTGAAGTCCGGGGCGCTGTCGCCCACGGCGAGGGGTGCGGTCATGGCAGGAATTCTGCCAGCGGACTCAGCGTCGCACCGATTTGGGGGCGACCAGCCGGGTGGCCGTCCAGTCGTCGCAGGCGTTGACGGCGCCGGAGGTGTGCAGGCCGGCCGTCGTCGCGGCCTCCTCGAGGTCGCTGGCGTCGACGTGCCCGGGACGCCCGGCCTTGGGGGTCAGGACGATGATCGACCCGCCCTCGGCGAGGTTGGTGAGTCCGTCGACGACCGCGTCGACGAGGTCCCCGTCGTCCTGGCGCCACCAGATGAGGACGGCGTCGGCGACGTCGCCGTAGTCCTCGTCCTCGAGCTCGGTGCCCGTGAGGTCCTCGATGGCGAACCGGAAGTCGTCGTCCACGTCCGAGTCGTAGCCGAACTCCTGCACGACCTGTCCCGCAGTGAGGCCGAGGCGGCCCACCGACGGCTGCTGCGCCGGACGAGCTGGCGTGCTCACACCCTTCTCCACTTCCCTCTGCGGACCGATTGCGGGACAGTCCACCGCGCCCGGACCCGATATGCAACCGAGTCAGCCGAAGATGCCACCGTTTCCCAGCCGTCGGACTGGCCCGGAGCGGCCGTCGGCCCCACCCGCAACCGGACCGGCCCCATCGCCGCTGGTCAGGGCACCGGCCGGACCGCCAGCCGCCGCGCGGCGCCCGAGCGGGCGGACTGCTCGTCCAGCAGCCGGTGGGCCTGCCCGACGTCCAGGTGCTCGACGACGGGGCCGACCGGTCCCGGGGTCGAGACCAGCGACACCGTGGCCACGCCCTGGTGCCGCTGCAGGGGGCCCTGGGTGACCCGCATCGACTGGATGCGGGCGTGCGGGACCACCTGCGCGGTCCGGTACAGCCGGCCGTGCCGCAGCACCAGGCAGTCCGGCAGGGCGGCATACCCGAGGCGGCGCCAGCCCAGCGGGTCGAGAAGCGCCGCCCGGCGGCTCGCTATGACGAACCCCTGCGTGGCGCCGCTGCCCTGCATGGCCCCCACCATGACGTCGTCCGGTATGCCGGGTCGCAGCAGCTCGAGGACCCCCAGGGCCTCCTCCCGCGTGCCCACGGGGAGCACGACCGTCTCGGTGTCCTCCTCACGGCTGCCGCCCACGCCCGCGACGTTGACCCGGATGCGCCACCACCCGAGGAGCCGCCACGGCAGCGGCTGGCGCAGCTCGACCGCCTGGACGCGGTGCAGCGGCACGGTCGTCGTCCGCAGGTCGGTGAGGCCGTGCCGGATGCGGAGCCGGTCGCCCTGGTGGTGCAGCTCGAAGTTCGCCTCACGGGTCAGCCGCTTGAGCAGCGAGCCGCCGATGCCGAGCGTCGTCGGCCCGAGCCAGGCGACCATTCCGCCGGCGCCGAGGGCGAGGGAGGTGAGCAGGGCGGGCACCGCGAGCAGGAAGGTCAGCGCGGGCCCGGTGTAGACGATCGACTGCACGATGCGGGTGTTGGGGACGGTCAGCACGCGGGTCGCCGCGGTGACCGGGGCGGCGGCCGCGAGCCCGTCGCTGTGCGACGCTGCGGCCGGGTCGCGCTCCACCGGCTCCGCCGCGCTCGTCGTGGTGGCCTCGTCGCTGTACCGGGCCAGCTCGACGAGCCGCTCCCGCACCGCCCGCGCGGTCGGGTCGCCCAGGAACGCCAGCTTGAGGTTGGCGTCGCGCCCGCCGGCCGACTGCACGACCACTTCGGAGAGGCCGACGAGCCGCGCCAGCAGGGGTCGCCCCACGTCGACGGCCTGGATGCGGTCGAACCGCACCTGTCGGTGCTGGCGGAACAGCACGCCGGTCCGCAGCTCGATCAGCGTGCCGCCGAGGCGGTAGCGCGAGAACCGCCACGACACCCAGGCGCCGGCCACGATGAGCACCAGGACGACGAGCACCGCGACCGCGGCCCAGCCCAGGTGTCCCCCGGTGGGGTCCTCGCGGTCGGCGCCGAAGAGCGTGTCGAGCTGCTGGGACAGGATGTACGCGAGCACGGCGACCGACGCGATCCCACCGCGCAGCAGGGGCGACAGCGGGTGCAGGTGCTGCCAGCCGTCGGCCTCGTCCACCCCTGCCCGGGCCACGTCCGGGACCGGGGCCGGCACCCCGCTCGGGGTGAGGCCGGCCTCGTCGGGACCGGGCTGCGTCACAGGCCCGCCCGCTGCGACTCGCCCCGAGCCGCCAGCCGCTCGCGCAGTCCCTCCGCGAGCTCGGTGGGCAGGCCGGGGATCGACCCGCCGCTCGCCGGCGAGGCGGTGTGCAGCTCGATGGTCGCCATGCCGAGGCGTCGCAACAGGGGTCCGGACTGCAGGTCGACGAACTGCAGGCGGCCGTACGGCACGCTCACGAGGCTGCGGAACAGCCGGCCCCTGCGGATGACGAGCTCCTCCGGCCCCTCCGCCCAGGTGATGGCCGGCACCTGACGGCGCACGACCCACATTCCGCAGGCCAGGGCAGCGAGCACCACCACGACCGCGAGCCAGGCCCAGGAAGTGACGAGCACGGCGAGCACCACGGCTCCCACGAGCGGCAGGGCGGTTGTCGCGAGCAGCACCAGCGACCGCGCGACCACCAGCCGCGGCGACACCGGCTGCCACGGCACGGCCCCGTCCTCGTGGAGCCGCACGGCGAGGGGCGCCGGGGCGGGGGCGGCTGGCTCGTCGCTCACGGTCCCAACCTATCCGCCGCAGGTCACGTCCCGAGCCCCTCGCGGCCACCCGGCATACAGTCGGGGCATGGGACGGGTGACGCAGCGGGCGCCGAGCACGCGCGTGGAGGTCCTCGAGGACGGTGGCGTGCGCACCACGTCGCGTCCCGACACCCTCGCCGTGGAGGAGCCGCTCGAGATCCGCGTCGCCGGGCACCCGGTCACGGTCACGATGCGCACCCCCGGCGACGACTTCGACCTCACCCTGGGCAACCTGCTGACCGAGGGCGTCGTGACCAAGGCCGTCGAGGTGGCGCAGCTGATGCACTGCCTCGACGAGGACGAGTCCGGCTCCCCCACCTACAACGTCGTCGACGTGACGCTGGCCCCCGGCGTCGTCCCGGACCTCGACCGGACCGCCCGCTCCGGCTACCAGTCCAGCGCGTGCGGGGTGTGCGGCAAGACCAGCGTCGACGCCATCACCGCGACGAGCCCGTATGCCGTGGCCGACGACCCGGTGCGCCTGTCGCCGGCCGTGGTGGCCGGACTGCCCGACCGGCTGCGCGAGCGGCAGAAGGTGTTCGACCGCACCGGCGGGCTGCACGCCGCGGGGATCTTCACGGCCGAGGGCGAGCCGCTGGTCGTCCGCGAGGACGTCGGGCGGCACAACGCCGTCGACAAGGTCGTGGGCTGGGCCGGTCGCGAGGGACTGCTCCCCCTCACCGGGCACGTCCTGGTGGTGAGCGGACGGGCGAGCTTCGAGCTCGTGCAGAAGGCCGTCATGGCTGGCATCCCGGCCCTCGTGGCGGTGTCCGCGCCGTCGTCACTGGCGGTGCAGCTCGCCACGGAGTCGGGCCTCACCCTCGTCGGCTTCACCCGCCCGCCGCGCATGACCGTCTACGCCGGCGGGTACCGGTTGGGCCTCTGACCGGCGACGACGCCGGCCGCCGGCTGCTCCGCATACCGGTCAGTAGGCACGGCCGGTTGTGACGTGCACCTCGTCGGGGTGGAAGATGGACACAGGGCCGCAGGCACCCCCGCGGCCGCAGCGCGAGAAAGGACTCACGACCGTGGCCGCACGCGAGGAAGCCGGACCCATCCTCAACGGCATCCCCAGCCAGCTCCCGGACATCGACCCCGAGGAGACCCGGGAGTGGCTCGACTCGCTCGACGGCGTCATCGACGCCGGCGGGCGCAACCGGGCCCGGTACGTGATGCTCAAGCTGCTCGAGCGCGCCCGCGAGCAGCAGGTCGGCGTGCCGTCGCTGACCGCCACCGACTACATCAACACGATCTCCCCGGAGCAGGAGCCGTGGTTCCCCGGCGACGAGGAGGTCGAGCGCCGCTACCGCGCGTACCTGCGCTGGAACGCCGCCGTCATGGTGCACCGCGCCCAGCGCCCCGACATCTCCGTCGGCGGCCACATCTCCACCTACGCCTCCGCGGCGACCCTGTACGAGGTGGGCTTCAACCACTTCTGGCGCGGGGCCGACCACCCGGGCGGCGGCGACCAGGTCTTCTTCCAGGGCCACGCCTCCCCCGGCATGTACGCCCGCGCCTACCTCGAGGGCCGCCTGTCCGAGGACCAGCTCGACGGCTTCCGCCAGGAGAAGAGCCACATCGTGGCCGGGCAGCCGCTCGCGCTGCCGTCGTACCCGCACCCGCGCCTCATGCCTGACTTCTGGCAGTTCCCGACCGTGTCGATGGGCATCGGCCCGATGAACGCGATCTACCAGGCCCAGTTCAACAAGTACCTGCACAACCGCGGCCTCAAGGACACCAGCCAGCAGCACGTCTGGGCGTTCCTCGGCGACGGCGAGATGGACGAGCCCGAGTCGCGCGGCCTGCTGCAGCTCGCCGCCCAGGAGGAGCTCGACAACCTCACGTTCGTCATCAACTGCAACCTGCAGCGGCTCGACGGGCCGGTGCGCGGCAACGGCAAGATCATCCAGGAGCTCGAGGCGTTCTTCCGCGGCGCCGGCTGGAACGTCATCAAGGTCGTCTGGGGCCGCGGGTGGGACCCGCTGCTCGCGGCGGACCGCGACGGCGCCCTGGTGCACCTCATGAACACCACGAGCGACGGCGACTACCAGACCTTCCGCGCCAACGACGGCAAGTACGTCCGCGAGAACTTCTTCGGCCGTGACCCGCGCACCCGCGACATGGTCAAGGACTGGTCCGACGAGGACGTCTGGTGGAAGCTCAAGCGCGGAGGCCACGACTACCGCAAGGTCTTCGCGGCCTACCAGGCGGCGATGAACCACAACGGGCAGCCGACGGTCATCCTCGCCAAGACCATCAAGGGCTACGGCCTCGGCTCGCACTTCGCCGGCCGCAACGCCACGCACCAGATGAAGAAGCTGACCCTCGACGACCTCAAGGGCCTGCGCGACAGCCTCAAGCTGCCGATCACCGACGAGGTGCTCGAGAAGGACCCGTACGCGCCGCCGTACTTCCACCCGGGACCGGACGACCCGACCATCAAGTACCTGCGCGAGCGCCGCGAGAAGCTCGGTGGCCCGCTGCCTGCCCGCCGGGTCGAGCACGAGCCGCTCAAGCTGCCCGACCACTCGTCCTACGCGGTGGTGAAGAAGGGCACCGGCAAGCAGCAGGTCGCCACGACGATGGCGTTCGTGCGGCTGCTCAAGGAGCTCATGCGCGACAAGGAGTTCGGCAAGCACGTGGTGCCGATCATCCCGGACGAGGCGCGCACGTTCGGCATGGACGCGTTCTTCCCGACGATCAAGATCTACAACCCGCACGGGCAGAACTACACCTCGGTCGACGCCGAGCTGATGCTCTCCTACAAGGAGTCGGCGCAGGGCCAGATCCTGCACCTCGGCATCAACGAGGCCGGCTCGGTCGCGGCGTTCACCGCGGCCGGCACGTCCTACGCCACGCACGGCGTGCCGATGGTGCCGATCTACGTCTTCTACTCGATGTTCGGCTTCCAGCGGACCGCGGACTCGATCTGGGCGGCCGCCGACCAGATGACCCGTGGCTTCCTCATCGGCGCCACGGCCGGCCGCACCACCCTGACCGGTGAGGGCCTGCAGCACGCCGACGGCCACAGCCCCATCCTCGCCGCGACCAACCCGGCCGTCGTGTCCTACGACCCGGCGTTCGCGTTCGAGATCGGCCACATCATGGAGGACGGGCTGCGCCGCATGTACGGCGACGACCCGGAGAACGTCATCTACTACATGACGGTCTACAACGAGCCGATGAGCCAGCCGTCCGAGCCGGAGAACGTCGACCGCGAAGGCATCCTGCGCGGCATGTACCTCTTCGCGCCGGGGATCTCCGACGGCCTGCCCGACGACGCCCCGCGGGTGCAGCTGCTCGCCTCCGGCGTCGGCGTGCCGTGGGCGCTCGAGGCACAGGAGCTGCTGCGCAACGACTGGGGCGTCGTCGCCGACGTGTGGTCGGTGACCTCGTGGAGCGAGCTGCGCCGCGACGCCATGGCGTGCGACGAGCAGCGGTTCCTGCACCCCGACGGCGAGAACCGCACGCCGTACGTCACCGAGAAGCTGCGCGACCGGCCGGGCCCGGTCGTGGCGGTGAGCGACTACATGCGCCAGGTGCAGGACCAGATCGCCCAGTGGGTGCCGGGCGACTTCGCCTCGCTAGGCGCCGACGGGTTCGGCTTCTCCGACACCCGTCCGGCCGCGCGCCGCTTCTTCCACATCGACGGCCCCTCGGTCGCGGTGCGGGCGCTGCAGATGCTCGTCCAGCGCGGCGAGGTCGACGCCAGCATGGCGCGGGAGGCGGCGCAGCGGTACCGCCTGCTCGACGTCACCGCCGGCACCTCCGGCACCGCGGGTGGCGACGCCTGACGCGTCCGACTCCCAGGCGCACCAACGGTATGCCGCCCGCTCACCTCGAGCGGGCGGCATACCGCTGTCCGGGCCCGCACGAAGGCCGGCGACCGGCGCCGGGCGTCCTGCGACGGGTGCGGGACGCACGCGCGGCCGCGAGGATGGACCCATGACCTCCACTCCCAGCGCCTCACTCCCCCGCCGCGTCGTCGTCACCGGGGCGACCGGCAAGCTCGGCCGCGCCGTCGTCGCGCACCTGCGCGACCTGGGCCTCGACGTGCTCGCGGTCGACCGGGCCGGCGGCCGCGACCCCAGGCAGGTCGAGGGTGAGTTCATGCTGGTCGACCTCACCGACTACGGGCAGGTCGTCGAGGCCCTGTCGGGCAGCGTGGACGAGCACGACGGGCCCGCGGACGCGGTGGTGCACCTCGCTGCGGTCCCGCAGCCGGGCCTGCACTCCAACGCCGTGACCTACGCCAACAACTCCGCCTCCACCTACAACGTCTTCGCGGCGGCGCGCGCCCTCGGCATCCGCAAGGTCGTCTGGGCCTCGAGCGAGACCGTGCTCGGGCTGCCGTTCGACACCCCGCCGCCCTACGCCCCGGTCGACGAGGAGTACGCGCCCCGGCCCGAGTCGACGTACTCGCTCAACAAGGCGCTCGAGGAGGAGATGGCGCGCCACTTCTGCCGCTGGGACCCCGAGCTCGTCGCGGTCGGCCTGCGCTTCTCCAACGTCATGGAGGTCGAGGACTACGCGCAGTTCCCGTCGTTCGACGCCGACCCGCAGGCGCGGCGCTGGAACCTGTGGGGCTACATCGACGCCCGCGACGGGGCGCAGGCCGTGGAGCGTGGTCTGGCGCACGACGTGCCGGGCGCGGACGTGTTCGTGATCGCCAACGCCGACACCGTGATGAGCCGGTCCAGCGCGTCGCTCATGGCGGAGGTGTACCCCGGCGTGGAGGTGCGTCGCGACCTCGGTGAGCACGAGACGCTGCTGTGCATCGACAAGGCGCGGCGGGTCCTCGGGTACGAGCCGCGGCACTCCTGGCGCGACCACGTCTGACCGGGGCCGCCGGCTCCGGCGGGCCGCGGCTCCGGCGGGCCGTCGGCCCGGCGGACGCTGCGGCACCACCTGGGCGCGCGAGCCGCGGGTCAGCGTCGCGGCTTGTGCCAGGTGCGGAGCAGCAGCACGTGGTGGCGGGCGCGGGCGGTGAGGCAGAGGTCGGGCTGGTCGCAGAACATGCCGTCGACACCGGCGCGCAGCACCGCGCCGTCGTAGTCCACCGCCCGGCCGATGGTCGCGGGGTCCGTGCCGGTGCGGTAGTCGACGGGCAGGAACAGGTTCTCGGCGCGCAGCGTGTAGACGTGCACGCGCAGGCCGGCGGCGTGGGCGCGTCGCACCAGCCCGGTCGGCGTGCCGAGCCGCCCGTCCGAGCGCCGCGGGAGCACCAGGGACACGTCGGGGGCGACCGCCCACGCGTACCGGGCGACCCAGGCCAGTCCGGTGGCGGTCGACAGGTCGGCGAACGTCCGCGGGTCGCCGGAGACCGTGAAGTCGTACGGGCGACCCCCGCCGACGAGCTGCACGAGCCGGGTGCGCGCCCCGAGGTCGTTGCGCAGGTGGCGCAGCGAGGTCGGCTCGAACGACTGGACCAGCACCGGCGCGGTCGCGGAGTCCAGCCCGTTCGCCCGGAGCGCGGCCACCAGCGGCTCCTCGAGCGGGAGGCCCTCGGCCCGGAAGTAGGTGGGGTTCTTCGACTCGGGGTACACGACGACCGCGCGGCCGGTCGACCGGCTGAGCTCGGCCCGCAGGGCCAGCACCTCGTCGAGGGTCGGCACCTCGAACGTGCCGTCCCAGGCCGTGTTGGCGGGGCGGATCGCGGGCATGCGCTCGCGCACCCTGAGCGTCTTCAGCTCGGCCAGCGTGAGGTCGTCGACGAACCAGCCGGTCTGGGTGATTCCGCTGACCTGCTTGGTGGTCCTGCGGTCGGCGAGCTCGGGGTGGTCGGCGACGTCGGTGATGCTCGACAGCTCGACGTCGTGCGTGTCGACGAGGACGTGGTCACGGGTCGAGGCGAGGTCCGGCTCGATCGCGTCGGCTCCCTGCGCCACGGCGACGCGGTAGGCCTCGAGCGTGTGCTCGGGCCGGTAGCCGGACGCGCCCCGGTGGGCCACCACCATGGCCGACGACACCAACGAGGGCACCCGGTCCGGGTCCCGGGGCAGCGCCCCGGCCGGGCCGGGAGCGGCGACGGCGAGCCCGGCGGCGAGCGCCGCGGCCGCCGCGAGAGCACGCACGGTCCTGTGCAGACGGTCCCCCACGGCGGTGGACTCTAGGGCACGGCCGGCGGCCCCCTGCGGCTTTTCGACCGGTCTGCGCGATTCCGGCCGAAAGGGCCACCTGCCGGACCCGCGCGCCGGGTCACCGGCGGCATGCAGCCGTTGTGGGCGGCATACAAATAGACTCCCGCGTATGCCGCCTGCGGACCTGGGCTTCTCGTCGGACACCGTCCAGCGCGTCGAGCGCTCGGCCGGGGAGCTCTCGAGCGCGGCCACCCGCCGGATGGAGGCGTCCCACGACTGGTACCGCGCCCTGTCCGCGGAGGACCGGTCCTGGGTCGGGCTGGTCGCCCAGGCCGGTATCGCGGCCTTCATCGCCTGGCTGCGCCACGGCGGCGACCAGGCGCCGGTGACCGCGGACGTCTTCGGTACCGCCCCGCGCGAGCTCACCCGGTCCATCACCCTGAGGCACACCCTCGACCTCGTCCGCTCGGT
The DNA here is from genome assembly GCF_031456495.1 of Phycicoccus sp. 3266. Classification (NCBI taxonomy): domain Bacteria; kingdom Bacillati; phylum Actinomycetota; class Actinomycetes; order Micrococcales; family Intrasporangiaceae; genus Phycicoccus; species Phycicoccus sp. 3266. The sequence goes on from NZ_JAVDUW010000005.1 coordinate 77,881, forward strand.
CGTCGACGTGGTCGAGCAGGACGCCACCGCCCTCGCCGAGCCCGGGCAGGAGCAGGCCCTGCGCGAGGCGGTGCTGCGTTACTCCCGCGAGATCGCGTTCGCCGCGGCGGAGGTCTACGCGCACGCCGCGGAGGCCCGCGGCGCCTGGGACGCCCGGCTCGAAGGCCTGGTCGTCGACGCCGTGCTCCGCGGCGAGGCCGACGACTCGATGCAGTCCCGGGCCGCGGCGCTCGGCTGGGGCTCGACCACGCGGGTGGCCGTCGTCGCCGGCAGCACGCCGCACGGCAGCCCGGCCGGCGTCGTGGACGGCCTGCGGCGGGCGGCAGAACGCGTCGGCGTCGACACCCTCGCCGCGGTCCAGGGCCGGCGGCTGGTGTGCATCTTCGGCAACGTCGACGACCCGCTGGCGGCGGCCCGCGAGGTGGGCGACCACTTCGGGGAGGGGCCCCTGGTGGTGGGGCCCACCGTGCCGCACCTGTTCGCCGCAGGGCGCTCGGCCCGGGCGGCCCTGGCCGGGCAGAGCTGCGCGCAGGCCTGGCCCGAGGCGCCCCGCCCGGTCGCCGCCGACGACCTCCTCGCCGAGCGCGTCCTCGTCGGCGACGCCCCCGCCCGGGCCCTGCTGCTCGACCGGATCTGGCACCCGCTGACGACCCACTCCGGAGGCGTCCTGCTGGAGACCGCGTCGGTCTACCTCGAGTCCGGCGGGGGCCTGGAGGGCACCGCGCGGCTGCTGTTCGTGCACCCGAACACCGTGCGGTACCGCCTCGGGCGGATCGCGGACCTCACCGGCTACCAGCTGACCGACCCCCACGACGCGCACACGGTGCGGATCGCCCTCGCCCTCGGCCGCCTGAGCCGTCCCGCGGGGGTTGTGAGACGGACCACACCGACGTGACACCGGGTGCGTGGTTTGGAGGAATCCTCCAAACCACGCCCGCCAAGTTCGTCGCGAACGGTCACGACCCCGACCCCGCGTACTCGGAAGGCTGGGGCCGTGCTCGCGATCCTCTGCCCCGGACAGGGCTCCCAGACCCCCGGCTTCCTCACCCCGTGGCTCGAGCTGCCGGAGTTCCGCTCCCGGCTCGAGTCGCTGTCGGACGTGGCGGGCATCGACCTCGTCGCACACGGCACCACGTCGGACGCCGAGACCATCAAGGACACCGCCGTCGCCCAGCCGCTGATCGTCGCCGCCGGGCTGGCCACCGCGAGCGTGCTGCTGCCCCAGGGCCCAGCCGCCGCCGGGGTCTCCGCCGTGGCCGGCCACTCCGTCGGTGAGATCACCGCGGCCGCCCTCGCCGGCGTGCTGGGCGACCACGACGCCATGGTCTTCGTGCGCGAGCGCGGCGCCGGCATGGCCGCGGCATCCGCCGTCACCCCGACCGGCATGAGCGCCGTCCTGGGCGGCGACCCGCAGGAGGTGCTGGCGGTGCTGGAGCGGCACGGCCTCACCCCCGCGAACGCCAACGGCGCCGGCCAGACCGTGGCGGCCGGCACGCTCGAGCAGCTGCAGGCCCTCGCGGCGGACCCGCCGGCCAAGGCGCGGGTCATCCCGCTGCAGGTCGCCGGCGCGTTCCACACCTCGCACATGGCGCCCGCCGTCGACGCGCTGCGCGAGCTCAGCGCGGACTTCGACGTCAGCGACCCCGGCGTCACGCTGCTGTCGAACGCCGACGGCGCGGCGGTCGGCGACGGCGCGGACGCACTGTCGCGGCTCGTCGCCCAGGTGAGCAACCCGGTGCGCTGGGACCGCTGCATGCAGACCCTCGTCGACCTCGGCGTCACCGCCGTCCTCGAGCTGGCCCCGGCCGGCACCCTCGTCGGCCTCGCCAAGCGCGGGATGCCCGGCGTCGCCACACTGGGGGTGAAGAGCCCCGACGACCTCGAGGCGGCCCGCACCCTCCTTCGCGAGCACGGCGGCGACCCCGCCGGCGCACCGACCTCCCCCACCGATGCGCAGGAAGCCTGACATGACGACCCCAGCCCCCAAGGCCACCGGCACCATCACCGCACCGGAAGGTGCCCGCTACGCCCGCATCATGGGCGTCGGCGGCTACCGTCCCGAGCGCGTGGTGCCCAACTCCGAGATCGTCGACCTGATCGACTCCTCCGACGAGTGGATCCGCGAGCGCTCGGGCATCATCGAGCGCCGGTTCGCCGCGCCCGAGGAGTCGGTGGTCGACATGTCCGAGGCCGCGACCCGGCAGGCCCTCGAGGCCGCGGGTCTCGAGGCGGCCCAGGTCGACGCGGTCATCGTGGCCACGGTGACCCACCCGTACCAGACCCCGGCCGCCGCCCCGATCCTCGCCGACCGGCTCGGCATCCGGGGTGCCGCCTTCGACATCAGCGCGGCCTGCGCCGGGTACTGCCACGGCATCAGCCTGGCGAGCGACATGGTCCGCGGCGGCTCGGCCCAGCACGTCCTCGTGGTCGGCGTCGAGAAGCTGTCGGACTTCACCGACCCCCGCGACCGCGGCACGGCCTTCATCTTCGGCGACGGCGCCGGTGCCGCGATCGTCGGCCCGTCCGACACCCCGGCCATCGGCCCGACCGTCTGGGGCTCGGACGGCTCGCAGTGGCGGACCATCAGCCAGCGCGACTCGTGGGTCGAGCTGAAGCAGAACGACGGCGTGGGCTCCCCCGCGATCGGCATGGCCGGCCAGTCCGTCTTCCGCTGGGCGGTGTGGGGCATGGCCCCCGTCGCCCAGAAGGCGCTCGACGCGGCGGGCGTGCGGGCCGAGGACCTCGACGCGTTCATCCCGCACCAGGCGAACATGCGGATCATCGACGCGATGATCAAGCAGCTCAAGCTGCCCGCCGACATCCCCGTCGCCCGCGACATCGCCCAGACCGCGAACACCTCGGCCGCCTCCATCCCACTCGCGACGGAGCGGATGCTGCGCGAGGGCGAGGCGCCCCACGGCGGCCTCGCACTCCAGATCGGCTTCGGCGCCGGCCTGGTGTATGCCGCGCAGGTCGTCGTCCTTCCCTGAGACCCCCGACGGCCCGCGGGAAACCGGGCCACCGACCGATGCACGACACGCAAGCGACACACATCTAAGGAGCGCAAGCCAATGGCGCAGAGCGAGCAGGAGATCCTCGAGGGTCTGGCCGAGATCGTGAACGAGGAGACCGGTCTCGACACCGAGTCGGTGCAGCCGGAGAAGTCCTTCACCGACGACCTCGACATCGACTCCCTCTCGATGATGACGATCGTCGTCAACGCCGAGGAGAAGTTCGGCGTCCGCATCCCCGATGACGAGGTGAAGAACCTCAAGACGGTCGGCGACGCCGTCTCGTTCATCGCCAAGAACCAGGGCTGAGCCCGCAGGAGCGGCGGCCCCGCCGGGCCACCCGGCACACTGGTGCCAGGACACGGGCCCGGCGTGGGCCGCCGCCCCTCACCGCACCCCACGCGAACGAAGGAGCACCCCCAGTCATGACCGCACAGCGACGCGTCGTCGTCACGGGCATCGGCGCCACCACCCCGGTCGGCGGCACCGCCACGGAGACGTGGGACGCCATCCTCGCGGGCCGCTCCGGCGCCCGCACCATGGACTTCGAGTGGGTGCAGAAGTACGAGCTCCCGGTGCACTTCGCTGCCACCATCCACACCCAGCCGCTCGACGTGCTCACCAAGGTCGAGGTCCGCCGCAACGACCCGTCCGCGCAGTACTCGCTCATCGCGGCGCGAGAGGCGTGGGCCGACGCCGGCGCCCCCGAGGTCGACCCCGAGCGGCTCGCCGCGTGCATCGGCACCGGCATCGGCGGCGTGTGGACCCTCCTCGACGCCTGGGACACGCTGCGGGAGAAGGGCCCTCGACGCGTCTTCCCGCTGTCGGTCCCGATGCTCATGCCCAACACCTCGTCCGCCGCCGTGTCCCTCGACCTCGGTGCGCGGGCCGGCGCCCACACTCCGGTGTCCGCGTGCGCGTCGGGCCTGGAGGCCATGGGGTATGCCGCGGAGATGATCCGCAGCGGGCGTGCCGACATCGCGGTGGCCGGTGGCACCGAGGCCGCCGTCCACCCGCTGCCGATCTCCGGCTTCGCGGCGATGCAGGCCCTGTCGACCCGCAACGACGACCCCGAGCGCGCCTCCCGCCCGTACGACACCGCCCGGGACGGGTTCGTCCTCGGCGAGGGTGCCGCGGTCATCGTGCTCGAGGAGTACGAGGCGGCCAAGGCGCGGGGCGCCACCATCTACGCCGAGCTCTCCGGCATCGGGATGTCCTCCGACAGCCACCACATCACGGCCCCTGAGCCGGAGGGCGCCGGGGCGTCCCGGGCGATGCGCGAGGCCGTGCAGTCCGCCGGCCTCACGCCCAAGGACGTCGTCCACATCAACGCTCACGCCACCTCCACGCCGGTCGGTGACGTGGCCGAGTCCAACGCGATCCGCCGGGCCTTCGGCGCCGACGCCGACGGCATGCCGGTCAGCGCGACGAAGTCGATGACCGGGCACCTGCTCGGCGCGGCCGGCGCGCTCGAGGGCGTGCTGACGATCCTCGCGGTGCACCACCGCATCGCGCCGGCGACGATCAACGTCGACGACCTCGACCCGCAGATCGACCTCGACGTCGTCCGCGGCGAGGCGCGCAAGCTGCCCGAGGGCGACATCGCGGCGCTGAACAACAGCTTCGGCTTCGGCGGCCACAACGTCGCCGTGCTCTTCACCAGCGTCTGACCGACCTCCCGGTCGCCGAGCCGGGCAGCGGCACCTCGTGTCGCTGCCCGGCTCCGTCACGTCCGGGTCGATGGCCGACCCCGGCGTGTCCGGGTCGCTGCCCGGCTCCGTGATGCCGGGAGTCGGGTCAGGGGCGCTTGGTGGTCGTGGGCCGGTGCGTGGGCGTGGGCGTGGTCCGGGTCGGCCGGCTCGTCGGGCTGCCCACCGACGTCGGGCTGCCGGCCGAGGTGGGGCTGCCCACACTCGTGGGCGACGGCACCGTCGTGGGCGACCCCGAGGGCGTCGGGGATGCCGACGTGGACCGGGTGGTCGAGGACGGCGAGGTCGAGGAGGACTCGGACCTGCTCGTGGGCGAGGTCGTCACCCCGAGGGGCGCGACCCCGACCGCCGAGGTGGTCGACGACGTGGTGGTGGCCGACGTGCTGGGGGCGTGACGTGCCGAGGACTGGTGCGTGGGCGACGGCCCCACCCGCGGGACGGCGGCGGTGCGCGGTGCCTCGTGCGAGGTCGGCTGCACGAGGAGCATCACCACGGCAGCCAGGGCGCCGACGCCGGCGACGGTCGCCACGGAGGTGCGAGCCCGCGGACCCCACCACCCGCGCGCCCACTCGGCGGTGCGCCGGCGGCGCAGGTCGGCCGGCAGGTCCGCCCGCATCGCCGCGATGCTGTGGGCCGGGGCGGCGAGCCACCCGGCGACGGGGACGACCAGCAGGCCCGTGAGCCCCACCGTCACCCAGCCGGGGCGGGTCGCGACGCCGGCGGCGGCACTGGCGAGCGCCACGACGGCAAGCCCGACCTCGACGAGGTGGGCTCGCACCGCCTGGAACCAGTGGACGTCGCCGCGCACCTTGGGCGTGCGCAGGAAGACACCCCGGGGCTCCACCAGCCCGCGGACGCAGGCCATCGCCACGACCCAGCCGAGGGACAGCCAGATGAGGAATGCCCCCACGGCATCGCGCCAGGTGGCGTCCCGTCCGACGGCCTTGACCACCGCCACCGCGCGCAGCAGCCCGACGAGGACGAGCGCGGGCACGGCGAGGACGAGCAGGCCGCTGAGCCGCCGGACGACGAGGCCACCACCCAGAGCCAGGTCGACCAGGCTCAGCACCACGAGGAGGCTGAAGAGCAGGCCGACGAGGTCGCCGAGCCACTGGATGCCGCCGTTGAGGTACCCGACGCGCTGGGCGAGGCCCAGCCGTGTGCCGCGGTGCCAGGGCATCAGCATGCGCCAGTGCCGCTTGAGGATCTGCATGCCGCCGAAGCACCAGCGGAACCGCTGGCGCTTGAGCGCCTCGAACGTGAGGGGCATGACGCCGTGCCCGAACGTGCGGTCCACGTGGTGGCCCGACCACCCCCGGGCGAGCAGGCGCAGCGAGAGCTCGGCGTCCTCGGTGACGCACCACTCGTCCCAGCCGCCCACGTCGAGCAGCGCCTCGCGGCGGACCAGCCCCATGGTGCCGCCGAAGATCGCGCTGTTCCGCTCGTCGCGGGAGGGCTGGGAGACCGCGAAGAAGTAGTCGTAGCTGTAGTAGAGGCTCCGCAGGTACTGCGAGCCGGTCCAGTCGCGGTAGTCCTGCGGGGTCTGGACGAAGGCGACCGACGGGTCGGCGAACGCGCCCACCGTGTCCCGCAGCCAGCCCGGGTCCACCTGGTAGTCGGCGTCGACGACGGCGATGAGCTCGGTCCGCGGGTCGCTGTGCTCCTCGGCGTAGTTGAGCGCCCCGGACTTGAACCCCGGCCAGTCGAGCAGCCGGTGGAACCGCAGCACCTCCGGGTGCGCCCGGCAGAACGCCTCGACGGGGGCCACGAGGGCGTCGTCGTCGGTGTTGTTGTCGACGAGGAGCACCTCGTATGCCGGGTAGTCCAGGTCGAGCAGGGACCGCAGGGTGGCGATCACCATGTCCGGCGGCTCGCGGTGGCTCGGGACGTGGATCGACACGAACGGGTGGTGCTCGTCCGCCCCCACCGGCGCCGGACCGGCGCCGCGGCCGAGACGACGACGCCAGGTCCGGGACGCCAGCGCGTCGTGGATCTCCCACCCGTAGGCGAGGACGAGGACGTACGCCGCCACCTCGAGTGCCCAGAGGGCCCACGCTCCCACGGCACTGAGGCCGGAGAGGCCCGAGGACGTCGTCCAGAGCGCCATGGCGACGACGTACGCCATGCCCGTCGAGGCGGACAGTGCCCAGCTCGCGTGCCCCAGGGACGACCAGCGGCTGGTGACGGGCACCCACACCAGCGTGGTGGCCCACAGGGCCATCACGGACCAGGCGACATCCGTGGCCGGCAGCACCGGGACGAGCAGGGCCCCGGCCAGGACCAGCCCGGGCAGCGGGCCCAGGACACGTGCCACCGGGGACGCGCCGCGGGCGTGCCGGGCGTCGGCGGGGTCGCGGTCGCGCGCAGCGACGAGGAACGCCGCGGTGGTCAGGACGGTGGCGACCACTGCGACGAGGACGAGGGCTGTCACGCGTGCTCCTTGGTTCCGTGGGGCAGCTCACCAGAGTAGGGCCGCTGCCTGTGAGGGCGGGACGCGCTCCCGTCCTCATCCGTTCGGTCAGACCTGCAGGTCACAGCACCCACGGGGCGGTCAGCGGGTCCTAGCCTCCTGCCGGGGCAGCAGGAGGGAACACGATGCGGGAAGTGGTCGGCGCCGACGAGGGCGCACGCGAGGCGATCGTCGTCGTCGACGAGCAGATGGCACGACGCGCGCTGCGGGCCGCACGCCGCCACGTCCTTCGCCGACCGCAGACCCTCGCGATGCTGCTCGGAGCGGTTGCGCTGCTGTGGCTGCCCACCGTGACGACGGAGCTGACGGGCCCCGGTTTGCGCCCCGAGCTCCTGGCGTCGTCTGCAGGCATCCTCGTCTGCGCCACCGCACTGTGCCCGGTGGTCGCGCTCGCCATGGTGCGGCTGTCGACGAGCGCTGCAGTCGCACGCAACCTGGCCCCCGGCCAGCTCGTCGGGGTCGTCGTGGGCCCGCACTCCCTGCGCGTGCGCGGGCACCACTGCTCGCACGAGGTGAGCTACGACCTGCTGCACACCGTCGAGCAGTTCGACGGGATCGTCGTGGTGGCGATGACCGGGCGGTACTGGCTGCTGCCGGCAGAGGTCTTCGACACGGCGAGCCTGGTCGCGCTGCGCCAGCGCGCCGGCCGACGGCCGTTCCCGATGGCGCTGCTGGTGGGCTGACCCGCCGGCGCCGAGGTGGGCGCTCAGTGGCCCTTGGTCCGCACCGGCGGCACGGTGATCGTGATGAGCGGCCCGGAGGTCGTCGTCGACGTGGTCGGCCGCGGCGTGGTGGTGGTCGTCGTCGAAGGGCGGACGGTCGACGTCGTGGTCGACGTCGTCACCGGACGGGACGTCGTCCTGGGAGCAGCCGACGTGCTGGTGGGCGACGGGGTGCGGGTGGCTCCCCGCGACGGGCTGGTCGGCGACGTCCGCGACGGCACCGGCTTCGAGCTCGTCGGGGCGGCCGGGGTGTCCACCGCGCCGGCCGGGGCGGGGTCGGGGTCCGCCGAGCTCGCCCCCGCCGCGCTCGACTCCGAGAGCATGAACGGGAACGCGGCCAGCGCGGTCAGCCCGGCCACCCAGAGGAGGACGAGGCCGGGAAGGGGCTTGGCCGAGGACCGGTGCCGTGCCCGGTCGGCGCGGTGCCGCTCGACCTCGCGGACGTATGCCGCGAGGGTCGCGACGGCGCCGGCGGCGAGCAGCCAGAGCACGACGACGGCGACGGTCGTGCCGGTGGTCAGGTCGGCCCGCAGCACCAGCCACGCGCACCAGAGCAGGGCGATGCCGCCGACCGCTGCCACGACGCCTGTGAGCGCATGACGGGGTCTCACACGGTCCTCCTGGGGTCAAGGATCAGCGCAGAAGGGTAGCGGCCGAGCCCCGGAAGGCAGGAAACGTGCAGGTCGCAGCGGGTGTCCCGGTGGGGCTCAGCCCACCTTGTGCAGCCAGCGGACGGGGGCCCCGTCCCCGGCATACCGGAAGGGCTCGAGCTCGTCGTCCCAGTCGGTGCCGAGCAGCTCGTCGAGCATCTCGGCCATGGCCTCGGGCGAGCCCTGGGACAGCCGCAGCACCTCCCGCAGGCGGTCCTCGTTGACGACCGCGTCGCCGCTCGCCGACGTCCACGTGTGGTGGATGCCGAGGCTGGGCGTGTGCGACCACCGAGAGCCGTCGGCGCCCGGGCTGGGCTCCTCCGTGATCTCGTAGCGCAGGTTGTCCCACCCGCGCAGGGTCGAGGCGAGCTTGGCGCCGGTGCCTTGCACACCGCTCCACGGGAACTCCGCGCGGACCAGTGAGGCACCGGCAGGCTGACGCGTCCAGTCGATGGAGAGCCTGGTCTCGAGGACCGACTCGAGCGCCCAGGTGATGTGCGGGCACAGCGCCGTGGGGGTGGAGTGGACGAACACCACCCCGCGAGTCATGACACGCGGCATCGCGACAGACATCCGGGCCTCCTTCGTGTGTGAGGGACGTCTTCCCCAACGACCTCGTCACGAGAGCTCGGCGTGTGTGCCGCGGCTGTTCAGTTGTGCGTGCTGAGGCCCCATTGTGCACCACAAGCACCGGCAGCACCAGCATTCCCAAGAATCACGCCCGTGCCGCGTCGGGCGGGGCGGACACCAGTGGGGACCGCCCCGCCGGGACAGGGGTCAGCTGGTGGCGCTGGGCGTTGAGGTCTGCCCCTGCTGGGAGCTGCCAGAACTGCCCGGGCGCTGGCCGCCGGGGCCGCCCTGCCCCATCACCTGCACGTTCGTCACGGCATACGCCTTGTCGACCTGCACGATGATCTGGGTGCCGTCGGTGCGCACCATGTGCGCTTCGTACACGCCGTCGGAGTCGGTCTCCACGCGTTGGATGGTGGCGGTCGGTTCCTTCTTCTTGGCCGCCGCGGTGACCTTGGCGGCGACGTCGCCGGTGAGCAGCCTCTCGTCGCTGCGCATGGGCTTGCTGGGGTCGGTGTTGCCGTTGCTCCGGGGCGGCTGGCCGCCCGGCATCTCGCCGCTCCCCTGCGGGGCGGTGTATGCCGTGGCGACGGTGGAGGTCGCGGGCGCGGCGTTGGCCAGGGACGCGCCGGTGATGGCGATGCCTGCGGCTGCGGCCAGACCGGCGGCGACGGGGACGATGCGGATCTTCACGAGGGTTCTCCTTCGGGTGGTGGACCTCCACCGTCGGGGCCGGGGCTGTGGCGGCGGGCAGCCGCAGCCGTGCGCCCGCTGTCAGGTCGGCGCCACCCTGTGAAGCGACCCTGCGCAGGCCGATAGGCTTCCGGCGCCCAGCGCGGTGCGAGCCGGGCTGGCGCGGGGCAGTAGCTCAGTCGGTCAGAGCAGCGGACTCATAATCCGTCGGTCGTCGGTTCAAGCCCGACCTGCCCCACCAGACGTCTCTGCGGATCCCAGCGCCGACCGGTCCGTGCGAACCACGGTGCCGCCGAACCCCGCCACCGAAACTTCGGCCGGACGGACATGGGTTCACCTCACCCGGGGTAGCGCAGGAACAGGGCTGAGGGGCTCAAGCAGCCGGGTCCCTCAGCCTCGGGGGCGTGTCGGCACGTCCACAGACCACGTCGGCACGTCTACAGACCGCGTCGGCCGTCGACCGGACGGGACCGGTTCAGGTCGAGGTACAGGCGCAGCTCGTCCCGAAGTCGTGGCGGAACCGGCAGGTTGTTGTCACGCAGAGCGCCGGCATACTCCTGCATCGCCGCGAGGAGATCGCCTCGGGCCTGCACCAGGTCCTGCTGCGTGTGCGGCGCCGAGCGGCAGTCCTCGACGACGACACGAGCCTGCCGAACCACGCTGACCAAGTGGGCGAGTGCCTGCACCGAATGATGGGGCAGTCCGGAGTTGCCAGCCATCAGGCTTCTCGATTCCATCGCGGCCCGACACGACGTCGGTTGTGCGATCCAACACCGAGTGTAGTCGGCACGAGGACGGGCGCGGGTCGCATCGCTGACACGCGGTCGACGCCTGCGGCGACCGGTGCCCGATGACGCACGGGTGGACGTGGCGCGCCCGTCAATGCTGACAATGCGCAGGTCAGGGGGCGATCTGGTCGAAAACCGGCGTAGGATGCGCAAAGGTCCAGGCCCGGGCCGCACCGGGCACCCTTCGTGACCCTCAGGCGACTCGTCCCAGCAACGCGACCGCTTGGTGACCACCTCACCGCAGTGGATCGGAGTCGCCGTGAAGCCTTCGCCATCGACGCACGTCGTCGCCCTCGACGGGCGCGCCTCGGCCTGGTGCGGGGGCGCCGTCCTGCCGGCCCTGGAGTCCCTCCTGGAGATGGCCGAGATGTGGGCGCCCGGGACGTTCGTCGGCATCAGCGGCGCCAACCGGTCGGGCACGTACACCACCCTGGTCGCGAACCACCAGCTCGTCTGGGACCTCGACTCCCTGCAGAACGACCTCGACGAGGGGCCGGGACTCACCGCCCTCCGCGAGGACCACACGGTCGTGACCGACGACGCCGAGAGCGAGCACCGCTGGGCTCCGTTCATGTCTCGCGCCGTCGAGGCCGGCGTGCGGTCGATCCTCAGCGTGCCCCTCGTCCTCGGGAACAGGACGTTCGGGGCGCTCAACCTGTACTCCGCGGCATACCAGCCCGTGGACATGGCTCGGCTGGCACAGGCCAAGCTCCTCGCCGGCCAGGCGGCGCTGGCCCTGGCGCAGGCGCAGCGCGAGCACCAGCTCACGGTCGCCCTCGAGACGAACCGGGTGGTGGGCAAGGCGGTCGGCCTGGCGATGGAGCGCCTCGGCCTCGACGACCACGCCGCCTTCGCCTACCTGAGCGCCCTGTCGCACAAGAGCCGTCTGGACCTGCGCGAGATCGCCAGGCACTTCGTCGACCAGGCCAACGCCCTCCACTCCAGGGCCGCGGACACCGGCGGTTCCGAGCACCCTGACGGTTCCGGACAGCCCGACCTCGTCGCGTCGCACGACGTGACCGTGATCTCCGACGACGTCACCACGCCCACCGGGGCCCCCGTTGCCGAGCCGGGATGGCCCGCCGTGGCGCTCGAGTCCTAGGACCCGCGCACCGGCACACGCCGCAGCCGGGCATTCGAGCGTCCCCGGAACGCACGGGCCGGGCTGGCCAGCGGTCGCCGTCGAGTCCTGACGCGGCGCGGCCCGACCGCGTGACGGTCGAGCCCCCTGACCCGGCCTAGCTGTACTGACCTGACAGGTTGGTCAAGCGGGTGATGGGTGGCTTGTTGCCGCAGGCGGTGTGGGGTCGGTGGTGGTTGTAGTGGTGCAGCCATGCT
>NZ_JAVDUW010000006.1:0-5422 GCF_031456495.1 Phycicoccus sp. 3266
GATGGTTTGGTTGTGGGTTGCTTCGAACGAATTTCCTTTGGTTGACAATGAATTTCTAGCAATTGCTAGTTGTTCTTGCTCAGTCAGTGAATTGACCCTTCTAGGGTTTCGCTTTTCCTGCCGCACGTGTTGTGGTGGGTGGCAAACATCAATGGAGAGTTTGATCCTGGCTCAGGACGAACGCTGGCGGCGTGCTTAACACATGCAAGTCGAACGGTGACCTGAGGTGCTTGCACCTTGGTGATCAGTGGCGAACGGGTGAGTAACACGTGAGTAACCTGCCCCTGACTCTGGAATAACCCCGGGAAACCGGGGCTAATACCGGATATGAAACGGACCCGCATGGGTACTGTTTGGAAAGTTTTTCGGTTGGGGATGGACTCGCGGCCTATCAGCTTGTTGGTGAGGTAATGGCTCACCAAGGCGACGACGGGTAGCCGGCCTGAGAGGGCGACCGGCCACACTGGGACTGAGACACGGCCCAGACTCCTACGGGAGGCAGCAGTGGGGAATATTGCACAATGGGCGAAAGCCTGATGCAGCGACGCCGCGTGAGGGATGACGGCCTTCGGGTTGTAAACCTCTTTCAGCAGGGAAGAAGCGCAAGTGACGGTACCTGCAGAAGAAGCACCGGCTAACTACGTGCCAGCAGCCGCGGTAATACGTAGGGTGCGAGCGTTGTCCGGAATTATTGGGCGTAAAGAGCTTGTAGGCGGTTTGTCGCGTCTGCTGTGAAAATCCGGGGCTCAACCCCGGACTTGCAGTGGGTACGGGCAGACTAGAGTGTGGTAGGGGAGACTGGAATTCCTGGTGTAGCGGTGAAATGCGCAGATATCAGGAGGAACACCGATGGCGAAGGCAGGTCTCTGGGCCACTACTGACGCTGAGAAGCGAAAGCATGGGGAGCGAACAGGATTAGATACCCTGGTAGTCCATGCCGTAAACGTTGGGAACTAGGTGTGGGTCTCATTCCACGAGATCCGTGCCGCAGCTAACGCATTAAGTTCCCCGCCTGGGGAGTACGGCCGCAAGGCTAAAACTCAAAGGAATTGACGGGGGCCCGCACAAGCGGCGGAGCATGCGGATTAATTCGATGCAACGCGAAGAACCTTACCAAGGCTTGACATATGCGAGAACGCGGCAGAGATGTCGTTCTCTTTGGACACTCGCATACAGGTGGTGCATGGTTGTCGTCAGCTCGTGTCGTGAGATGTTGGGTTAAGTCCCGCAACGAGCGCAACCCTCGTTCTATGTTGCCAGCACGTGATGGTGGGGACTCATAGGAGACTGCCGGGGTCAACTCGGAGGAAGGTGGGGATGACGTCAAATCATCATGCCCCTTATGTCTTGGGCTTCACGCATGCTACAATGGCCGGTACAAAGGGCTGCGAAACCGCGAGGTGGAGCGAATCCCAAAAAACCGGTCTCAGTTCGGATTGGGGTCTGCAACTCGACCCCATGAAGTCGGAGTCGCTAGTAATCGCAGATCAGCAACGCTGCGGTGAATACGTTCCCGGGCCTTGTACACACCGCCCGTCAAGTCACGAAAGTCGGTAACACCCGAAGCCGGTGGCCCAACCCCTTGTGGGAGGGAGCTGTCGAAGGTGGGACTGGCGATTGGGACTAAGTCGTAACAAGGTAGCCGTACCGGAAGGTGCGGCTGGATCACCTCCTTTCTAAGGAGCACTGGTCGCGCAAGCGATCCAGAGCCCGGTCTGTCCCCGAGTGTGGGGCAGCGGGTGCTCAAGGGTGGAACATCGATTAGTTGGCGCTGGCACTGTTCGTGCTCGTTAGTACAAGCCGGTCCTGTTCGCGGGGCCTGGCAGTGGAACGCGGTGCGGGTGGTGGTGGTGCCTGGCACGTTGTTGGGTCCTGAAGGCTCGGGCGAGAGCTTGACCTTCGGGCCGGTCTTGGACTGGCTTGGACCCTTGTCGCGGATGAACCGCTGGCCTGTTGGCTGGTAGGCACCGGGTTCGACAGGGGGCCGCCCGTTTCTTGAGAACTACACAGTGGACGCGAGCATCTTTGTGGCTCAAGTTTTTAAGGGCACACGGTGGATGCCTTGGCACCAGGAACCGAAGAAGGACGTAGGAATCTGCGATAAGCCTCGGGGAGTCGATAACCAGACTGTGATCCGAGGATTTCCGAATGGGGAAACCCGGCTGGAGGCAAGTCCAGTCACTCTCATCTGAACACATAGGGTGAGTAGAGGGAACGTGGGGAAGTGAAACATCTCAGTACCCACAGGAAGAGAAAGCAACCGCGATTCCGTGAGTAGTGGCGAGCGAAAGCGGAAGAGGCTAAACCTTATCTGTGTGATAGCTGTCAGGCGTTGCAGGTAAGGGGTCGTGGGACTGCTCCGTTGGCTCTGACAGGCCGGCAGGGAGTCAAAAATTCGCGTTATAGTCGAAGGGCATTGAAAGGCCCGGCACAGAGGGTGCTACCCCCGTAGACGAAATGGCGTGAACTCCTGAGCAGTATCCCAAGTAGCACGGGGCCCGAGAAATCCCGTGTGAATCTGGCGGGACCACCCGCTAAGCCTAAATATTCCCTGGTGACCGATAGCGGACAAGTACCGTGAGGGAAAGGTGAAAAGTACCCCGGGAGGGGAGTGAAATAGATCCTGAAACCGTGTGCCTACAATCCGTCGGAGCCTCCTTGTGGGGTGACGGCGTGCCTTTTGAAGAATGAGCCTGCGAGTTAGTGCTCAGTGGCGAGGTTAACCCGTGTGGGGAAGCCGTAGCGAAAGCGAGTCCGAACAGGGCGTTTTAGTCGCTGGGTCTAGACCCGAAGCGGAGTGATCTACCCATGGCCAGGTTGAAGCGACGGTAAGACGTCGTGGAGGACCGAACCCACTTAGGTTGAAAACTGAGGGGATGAGCTGTGGGTAGGGGTGAAAGGCCAATCAAACTCCGTGATAGCTGGTTCTCCCCGAAATGCATTTAGGTGCAGCGTCACGTGTTTCTTACCGGAGGTAGAGCTACTGGATAGCCGATGGGCCTCACCAGGTTACTGACGTTAGCCAAACTCCGAATGCCGGTAAGTGAGAGCGTGGCAGTGAGACTGCGGGGGATAAGCTCCGTAGTCGAGAGGGAAACAGCCCAGACCACCAGCTAAGGTCCCTAAGCGTGTGCTAAGTGGGAAAGGATGTGGAGTTGCATTGACAACCAGGAGGTTGGCTTAGAAGCAGCCACCCTTTAAAGAGTGCGTAATAGCTCACTGGTCAAGTGATTCCGCGCCGACAATGTAGCGGGGCTCAAGCACACCACCGAAGCTGTGGCATTGACACATCTGCCCGGCCACCACACCTGCGGGTTGGTGGTCCAAGCGTGTTGATGGGTAGGGGAGCGTCGTGTGGCCAGGGAAGCGGCGGAGTGATCCAGCCGTGGAGGCCACACGAGTGAGAATGCAGGCATGAGTAGCGAATGACGGGCGAGAAACCCGTCCGCCGAATAACCAAGGGTTCCAGGGTCAAGCTAATCTGCCCTGGGTAAGTCGGGACCTAAGGCGAGGCCGACAGGCGTAGTCGATGGACATCCGGTTGATATTCCGGAACCGGCGAAGAACCGCCCATGACGAACCTAGTGATGCTAAACGCCCAAAGCTGTTGTCCAAGACCTTCGGGTTGAGGACTTCAGTGGAGCGCGTGACCCGATCTAGTAGTAGTCAAGCGATGGGGAGACGCAGGAAGGTAGCCTCCGCGTGGCGATGGTTGTCCACGTCCAAGGGTGTAGGGAGTCAGATAGGCAAATCCGTCTGGCACATATCCTGAGACCTGATAGTGACCGCGTATGCGGGAAGCAGGGTGATCCTATGCTGCCGAGAAAATCCTCTAGCGAGGTTCGAGCCGCCCGTACCCCAAACCGACTCAGGTGGTTAGGTAGAGAATACCAAGGCGATCGAGTGAATCGTGGTTAAGGAATTCGGCAAAATACCCCCGTAACTTCGGGAGAAGGGGGGCCCAGATCCTGAAGGCACTTGCTGCCTAGGGAGAACGGCCGCAGAGACCAGGGAGAAGCGACTGTTTACTAAAAACACAGGTCCGTGCGAAGTCGCAAGACGATGTATACGGACTGACGCCTGCCCGGTGCTGGAAGGTTAAGAGGACGGGTTAGTACTTCGGTGCGAAGCTCAGAATTTAAGCCCCAGTAAACGGCGGTGGTAACTATAACCATCCTAAGGTAGCGAAATTCCTTGTCGGGTAAGTTCCGACCTGCACGAATGGCGTAACGACTTCTCCACTGTCTCAACCACGAACTCGGCGAAATTGCACTACGAGTAAAGATGCTCGTTACGCGCAGCAGGACGGAAAGACCCCGGGACCTTTACTACAGCTTGGTATTGGTGTTCGGTACGGCTTGTGTAGGATAGGTGGGAGACTGTGAAGCCGGCACGCCAGTGTCGGTGGAGTCAACGTTGAAATACCACTCTGGTCGTTCTGGATATCTAACCTCGGTCCGTGATCCGGATCAGGGACAGTGCCTGGTGGGTAGTTTAACTGGGGCGGTTGCCTCCTAAAAGGTAACGGAGGCGCCCAAAGGTTCCCTCAGCCTGGTTGGCAATCAGGTTTTGAGTGTAAGTGCACAAGGGAGCTTGACTGTGAGACAGGCATGTCGAGCAGGGACGAAAGTCGGGACTAGTGATCCGGCGGTGGCTTGTGGAAGCGCCGTCGCTCAACGGATAAAAGGTACCCCGGGGATAACAGGCTGATCTTGCCCAAGAGTCCATATCGACGGCATGGTTTGGCACCTCGATGTCGGCTCGTCGCATCCTGGGGCTGGAGTAGGTCCCAAGGGTTGGGCTGTTCGCCCATTAAAGCGGTACGCGAGCTGGGTTTAGAACGTCGTGAGACAGTTCGGTCCCTATCCGCTGTGCGCGTAGGAAACTTGAGAAGGGCTATCCCTAGTACGAGAGGACCGGGATGGACGAACCTCTGGTGTGTCAGTTGTTCTGCCAAGAGCACGGCTGATTAGCTACGTTCGGAAGTGATAACCGCTGAAAGCATCTAAGCGGGAAGCACGCTTCAAGATGAGGTTTCCATGCACCTAGTGTGCGAGAGGCTCCCAGCTAGACTACTGGGTTGATAGGCCAGACGTGGAAGCACAGTAATGTGTGTAGCTGACTGGTACTAATAAGCCGACAACTTGACATCACAAAGATGCTACGCGTCCACTGTGTGGTTCCCGAGACACGGTCGGGAACCCCCCAACCCCTCACCAGGGTCGGGAACTGATTCAACCGATTGAGATCTCCATAGAGTTTCGGCTGTCATAGCGAAGGGGAAACGCCCGGTCCCATTCCGAACCCGGAAGCTAAGCCCTTCAGCGCCGATGGTACTGCACTGGTGACGGTGTGGGAGAGTAGGACGCAGCCGAACATACTTCACCAAAAGGGCCACCCATCACGGGTGGCCCTTTTGCAT